>CAMAXN010000015.1 GCA_945862245.1 Prosthecobacter debontii | reverse complement strand
CTGCTCCGTTTCTGCGGATTCTTGCTCCTGTTTTGCAACAGTGGTTACGGGTTTGGCCTCGGCAGCGGGAACCGCTACTTCTTCAGCTTCTGTGTTGTTTGTTTCTTCGGACATATGTCGGGAACTGTTTGACTACCGCACGGCAGCCGGAAAATTACTTTGTAACCAGTTGGTTACTTCTTAACACCCACGGTCTTCTTCTTACCTTTGCGGGTGCGGGCGTTGGTGCGGGTGCGCTGGCCGCGGACGGGAAGACCGCGCTTGTGGCGGATGCCGCGGTAGCAGTTGATGGAAGTAAGGCGCTTGAGCTGAGCCTGGCGCTCGCGGCGGAGGTCGCCCTCAACCATGATCTGCTCTGCCTGAATAATCTGTGCAATTTTCACGAGCTGATCCTCGCTGAGCTGTCCGGTGCGGATATCCGGATCAATGCCGGCGTGTTCCAGAATGCGGCTCGCCAAAGGGCGGCCGATGCCGAACATATAAGTGAGTGAAGCTTCGATGCGCTTCTCGTTGGGGATTTCGATGCCTAGGATACGTGCCATGGTGTGCGGAAGTTCTCGTGAAAAAACGGGGCACCGATCCAAACCGGAAGCCCCGCGGGGCGGGTGATTTACCAGAAGAACGCACTCTGGCAAGTCGGAAATGGAAAAAACAACGCGCCAACCCGCCTTTTTTTAAAAAAAACTGATCGCGCCCCTACTTTCACATTATCCCCGGATCACGTCTCGACAAACCCACGGTTCCCCGTAGCTTCTGCGAAACATCATTGCATACATGGACACACACGAACCAGCCCTCGAGGAGATCGCAGCCGAAATCCCCTTCATCCCCGCCATCCCCGCCGAATTGCTTGAGCAAAATTTCACGGAAAGCTCCCCCTACCAGCTCCCGCCTGATGATGTCGCCGCCATCGACGAACTCGGCAAAACCTACCAAGCCCTCCGCGCCGAGCTCGGCAAAACCATCATCGGTCAGGACGAAGTCATCGAGAAACTCGCGATCTGCCTTTTCGCTCGCGGCCACGCCTTGCTGATGGGCGTTCCAGGCCTTGCTAAGACTCTCCTCGTTTCCTCCGTCGCGCAGACCTTCGACCTTTCTTTCAACCGCATCCAGTTTACCCCCGACCTGATGCCCGCCGACATCACTGGCACCGATATCATTCAGGAAACGACCGGTGGAAAACGCGAGTTCGAATTTGTCCAGGGCCCCGTTTTCGCCAACCTGCTGCTCGCCGACGAGATCAACCGCGCCCCCGCGAAAACCCAATCCGCCATGCTTGAGGCGATGCAGGAAAACAAGGTCACCGTCCTCGGCAAGACCTACACGCTCCAGCCGCCTTTCTTCGTGCTCGCCACGCAAAACCCCATCGAACAGGAAGGCACCTACCCGCTTCCCGAAGCACAGCTCGACCGCTTCATGTTCCTCATCGAGGTGGACTACCCGTCCGCCGAGGAGGAAAAACGCATCGCCCGCGAAACGACCGGTGCCGCGAAGCAAGCGCTATCGAAACTGATCGACGGAGAAAAGATCATCGCCTTTCAACAACTCGTCCGCCGCGTCCCCGTCCCCGACCACCTTTACGACTACGCCGTCGCCATCGTCCGCAAGACCCGCCCTGGCCAACCCGAATCCCCGCAATGGATCAAGGACACCGTCGGCTGGGGAGCTGGTCCGCGCGCCGTCCAATACCTCATCCTCGGCGCAAAAGCCCGCGCCGCACTCCGCGGAAATTACATGGCCTCCCTCGAAGACCTCGAAGCCGTCGCCCCCGCCGTCCTCAACCACCGCGTCATCACCAACTTCGCCGCCGAATCGCAAGGCATGACCTCGAAAAAGATCATCCAGAAACTGATTTCTGAAATGCAGGAGAGCTGAGAAACACTCCCATGGAAAAAACCATCCGCAAATTCTCCTCCCACGAGGAAATGCGCCTCCACCAGCTCCGAACGTGGCAGGAGGTTTCCACCGACGTGATCAACGACAACGCCTGGCAGATGGTCGTGGAGTATCGCCAAATGTTAGACATCCAACCCTATGAACCAAGACTTCAGAGACATGTTACTTCTGTTAGAAGAGCACGGGGTTGAATATCTTGTCGTCGGCGGATACGCGGTCATCCGCTACACCCAACCGCGCTTCACCAAAGACCTCGATATCTGGATACGGCCCAGCAGGGAGAACGCCGCAAAAACGGCAAAAGCTCTGCGAGCGTTCGGAGTCCCGCTGATCGAGGTAACCGAAGAGGATTTCGCGGAAGGGGGACTGCAATTTATGATCGGCATCTACCCGAACGCCATCGATTTCCTAACCTCCATCAAAGGACTGGACTTCGAGGAAACATGGAAATCAAAACGCACCTTCGAAACCAACTCCGGAAGCGTTCACTATCTCGCACCCTCTGACTTGATCACCGCAAAAAGAGCTGTTGGCAGAACGCAGGATCTCGCGGACATCGAGGAGATTCTCAGAATCCACCCGGAAGCCGACCCCGATTTCAACCAATGACTGCCCATCAGCACTTCCTCTCCCTTGAGATTTAGAGTTTAAAATTTAAAGTTTCATGTCCGCCCACACCTTCATCGACTCCGACCTCCTCTCCCGCCTCGGCTCGCTCCCCATCGAGTCGCGCGTGCCGATGATGGGCAACGTCGCGGGCAAGCACCGCTCGCCCCACCGCGGTTCCTCCGTCGAGTTCGCGGAGTATCGGAAATACGTCCCCGGCGATGACACCCGGCGCCTCGACTGGAAGGCTTTCGCCCGCTCCGACCGATTTTACATCAAAGAATTCGAGGCCGATACAAACCTGCGCGCCTACTTCGTCATCGATGCCTCCGGCTCGATGAATTTCCACAGCCCCGGGCAGGAAACGAAGATCGAATACGCCCGCCGCATCGCCGCATCGCTCGCGTATCTGTTAGTCAACCAAGGCGATGCCGCCGGCCTCTCGATCTGCACCGACAAGCTCCACCTCGAAGTCCCGCCCTCCCGCCGCGCCGCCCACCTGGAGCGCTTTTTCTCCACCATCGAGAAAGTCGAGCCATCGGGAGAAACCGGCCTGATACCCGCCCTCCACACCATCGCAGAAAAGATCGGCCAGCGCGCCTTCGTCGTCATCCTCTCCGATTTTTTCACCGATACCGAACAGCTCTCCGAAGCCCTCCAGCACCTGCGCTACCGCAAGCACGATATCTCGCTCTTCCATCTCATGGATCCGCAGGAAATCGGCTTCACTTTCGACCGCCCCCACCGCTTCGTCGATCTCGAGGACGGCACCGCCATCGTCGCCGAACCGAACCTCATCGCGGAGGAATACCACGCTGCCCTCAAGGATTTTCTGAAAAACGTCCGCGCCAAAGCCCACGACGCCAACGCCGACTATCAACTCGTCACCACCGACACGCCGCTCGAGCCGCTGCTCCGCGAGTTCCTCACAGCGCGGCTCCCGAAGGCGAAGCATTGATTCCGTGTGTCGAAAAGTTCATAAATAATGTCTACGGGGGCGTGCCTTATTTCAGCATGATCGGCAAATGCCCGCAACTGCCGTCTCGCCGCGCTACCGTATCAGAACCACCCGTGGCGCCGCCTACATCCGCTGCGCCCAGCGCCTGCGCTACGAGGTCTTCAACGTCGAGCTTGGCGAAGGTCTTGCTTCCTCCGAAAAAAGCGGACTCGACGCCGATCCCTTCGACGCCCAGTGCGATCACCTCATCATTGAGGAACAGGAAACCGGCGAAGTGATCGGCACCTACCGCCTGCAAACCGGTACGATGGCCGCCGCCGGCCTCGGCTACTACAGCGCCACGGAATTCGATTTCTCCCCCTACGAATCCCTAGGTCATGAAATCCTCGAACTCGGCCGCGCCTGCATCCGCGCAGATCACCGCAACCGCGCCGTCCTCGATCTACTCTGGACCGGCATCGCCCGCTACGCGCAGACCAGCGGCTCGCGCTATCTCCTTGGTTGTAGCTCGCTCACTTCTCAATGTCCTCAGGAAGGCTGGGGTCTCTACGAACAGTTGGAAGAGAAATTCCTCGCTCCCTCATACTTGCAGACTCGCCCCATCGGATCATACTTTATGCAGCGCCAACCAGCGCCCGCGGAAATTGTCAAAACCCCAAAACTCTTCGCCGCTTACCTCGCTGTCGGAGCGAAGATCGCCGGCCCGCCCGCGATCGACGAGGATTTCAAAACAATCGACTTCCTTACCATCCTCGATCTGGAAAAAATGACCCGCGCCGGCAAACGACACTTTTTCAAAACCGATTGATCACCTCCCTCCCCGCACTCCGCAGACTCACCAAACTCGCTTGGTCCATCCTCTACGGCCTCATCGTGGATCGGCCGTCATCCTCCCTCACCGGGAAAGCCGAGTGGCAGAAGCGCCAAGCCAGCCGCATGCTCCGCGCACTTGAGACGAGGGTAACCGTCACCGGCACGTTTCCCTCCGCTGGCCTGCTAGTTTGCAATCACCTCGGCTATCTGGATACGATCATTATTGGCGCACAGGTGCCCCTTGTTTTTGTTGCTAAATCGGACACGAGAAATTGGCCGATCATGGGGCGCATTATAAAATCCGCCGGTTGCATTCTCGCCGATCGCAGCCGCCGCACCAGCGCCGCGGAAACCTCACAACAAATGCTCCACGCAATGGAATCCGATCTCCCCGTCGTTTTCTTTCCAGAAGGCACCAGCTCCGCAGGCTCCAGCGTCCTCCCTTTTAAACCCGCCCTCCTACAAACCGCTCTCGACACCCGCAAGCCCATCACCCCCGCCGCCATCTCCTACAAGGCCACCTCCGGCGATCTGAAAAACGACGTCTGTTACTGGGGCGATCACACCTTCGCCACCCACCTTTTCCGCCTCGCGAAAATACAGAACCTCACCGCCCATCTCACCATCGGAATGCCACCTCCCCTCACCGCTGACCGCAAAGCTGCCGCCCGGACGCTGCACTCGGAGGTCTCCGAACTGCTCAAGGCGGGACACTGAAATCCCAGCCTTGCTATTTCATCCGTTTCATCCAATTTAGATGAAATGAAAACGTTCACCGCCAACGAAGCAAAACAGAAGCTCGGCCTTGTCCTCGACACCGCCCGCACCGGCCCCGTCATCATCACGAAACACGGCCGACCAGAGTTCGTTCTGACTTCCAAGGAAGATTACGACTCCATGGCGGAGCTGAAATACGAAAACTTAAAGCGCGAAGTAGCCCTAGGTTTCGACGCCCTGGATCGCGGTGAGTTTTCCACGCGGACATTCGAGGAGATTCTTGCCGAGGTGAAAGCGGAGTTTGACCAGTAAAGGCATGAGCAATTTCCGAGCATCGAGTCACGCTGAGGAAGATCTCAAGTCCATTTTCCGATACACGATCCGGAAATGGGATTTCGACCAAGCGGATACCTACCTCAAACTCTTGTCATTTGCTCGCGAACGCATCGTGGCCAATCCATTTCTTCCCGGCAGTAAACCCCGGGAAGATCTCGTCGCAGGTTGCCGGAGTTTCCGATGCTGCAAGCACATCTATTTTTACCGCCTCCGCAACAAGACCGTGGAGATCGCCCGCATCCTTCACGAATCCATGGATATCGAACGACACATCGCCGAATCCCATTTCCCATAAAATCCCCAGCCTCTTCCTTTGAGTTTTAAAGTTTAAAGTTTCACCCAGGTAGGGCTGATCCGGCTCGGTCAGCCCACTTCAAAAATCTAACGCACCACTCACTCTGACGGGAGTGAAATCCCGAGGCAAACAGCCCGCCTCACAGCGGTTTCACTACCATTGCGTGATAACAGCTCTTCCGTTTTCAATCAGGGCAGACCGAGCCGGATCAGCCCTACCATGCTGACGTTTTCCCAGAGATGCTTCTACGTTTTTGCCAACGGCTTACCGTCCCAGCGCGGTGATGAATTCCTCCACGCTCACGCCAGCTTGCTTGAGAATACCGGACAATGTTCCGGTTTTGATTTCCGCATGCATGGGCACTGTGCAGCCGCTCTCCCCACGCCGCATGACCAAGTGACTGCCGCGCTGCCTGGCTTCCGCGAAGCCCAGCCGCTCCAGCGCCTTGCGGCATTCCTTCCCGCTAACAACCGGCAGCTTGGGCATGGGACACTTCGAAACAGGTTAATACCGCCGGACGCGTTCCCGACATCGGAAACTCCTCCAAATACAACTCCGTGGCTTCCCTCAGATTGGCCACCGCCTCGTCGAAAGTCTCCCCTTGGGTGGTGGTGCCCGTATCAGGATTGAAGGCCACGTAGCCGCCTTCTTCGGCTTCGGTAATGATAGCGCTGAAAATCATGGACGAAAACTGAATCAAGGAAGCGTCTTTGTCGAGGCTTCGCTTGGCGCTTGCAAAGCGCCGCCACGTCTTTAGAGCCAGCCGCCGACCATCCGGCCGCATTCGTTGAGCTGGATGGCGCTGAACTCGAATTACGCGGTCGTGAGCAGGTTCCGGCCAAGTTTCCGGCGAGGGCGCCGGAAACAACACGCGATGGCGCGTGTGCTCCCCAAAGAAAAAGGGTGAAAGGGATAAAGGTTCAAAGGGAAGAACTAACGCTTACGGCGGGCCAGCATCACTCCGCCTGCGAGCATCGTCAGGAGGAGCGACGTTGGTTCAGGGACACTGGCGACACGGAACCCGATGCGGCTGGACTCGCTTGAGGGGCCGTTGTCGTTGCGGTCGGATGCGCGCAGGTTGTTTCCGTCGAGGCTGAACGAACCCCCGCGCAGCCCGCGCGACGAGCCGGATATCACCGCGTCATTCCATTCCAAGACGTTGCCCCCTTGGTCGGCCGTGCCGAAGTAACTCTCAGCCAAAGCCCCGGCGCTGCCCACCGTGGTCACGTTGCCAGTCTGACCGTTCCAGTCCGCGCCTGAAGCGTAGTTCGCCACGTTAGCGCCAGGATTTGTAATATCGCCCGTGGAATTGGCGCTGGCTATGGTGGGGACGGTGTCGCTCTGGGACGCATAGAGCCAGTAGTTGTCGCCGCCGCCAGCTCCCGGTGTCGGGTCGTAATACGCGGCCTTATACCACTCGTCCTCGCTGGGAAGATAGACGCTGGCACCCACGTTCTTGGTGATGATGCCCGTGTTGCCGCTGAGCGTGTAGGCTCCGGTTTCCGTGCTGCCTGAGCCCTGACCATTCATCATCCAGTTGGTGAAGCGTGCTGCATCATACCAGCTCACGTAATTCACCGGCTTGTCGCCCATGCTGGTGCGGATCGTGTATTTCGCGCCGCTGGCCGCGCCTGCGGTGTAGGTGATGCCGCCGCGCGCATTGCTGTCCATGCTGGCATTGTAGACGCCGTTGGCATTCTCACCGTTCGGGTCCGCGGCATTGAGGAACGTGGCGTATTGGGCGTTGGTGACCTCGTGCTTGCCGATCTGGTAAGCGTAGGCCACCGCGCCGTAGCCGGTGGTGTCTGCTGCATTTCCGGGATTGCCGACGTTGACCCAGTCCATGGTGATGGAAGCGGAAGCGGAGGTGATCAGCGCGGAAGTCGCCGCGAGGGTGAGGAGGCTTTGAATTTTCATGTTGCGGTGTATTTATTTGCCTTACAGATGGTGTGTTTGATTGGCCTACAAGCGGTTGCTACCTCCCCCCCCGTAAAATCAAGGCTAAATTTTTTTGTGATTTTTTAGTCATGAAGGCTTCCACAGCATCTCGACCGGCACGCCGTGTTTTGCCGCCGTCTCAAGAATGAGCGGCGGAGGGCTGGGATATGGTAAGCCGCGTCGTGCCAATGCCGCCCGGCTCGCAGCGGGCTGCATGGCCGAAAAGCTACAGCAGGCTTTAGCAGTCCAAGGCCTACGGCGGAGCCGTCACGCAAAAAAAATCCGTGTTTATCCGTGTCCATCCGTGGTTAGAATTTTTCCCTGTTGCAGAGACCCCGACCTCTCATCGGCTGAAAAATCTCTTCCCTTGGAGTTTAAAATTTAAAGTTTAAAGTTTCCCGCGAATGACTTTCCTTTCTCCGTTCCTCCTCTGGTTCCTCGCCGCCGCGAGCATACCGGTCATCATCCATCTTCTGAACAAGCGCCGTCACAAAACGGTGCAGTGGGCTGCCATGCAGTTTCTTCTGAAAGCCACCCGCGAGTCCCGGGGGAAAAAGAAGCTCCGCCACATCCTAATCCTCACCTGCCGCGCCCTCGGCATCGCCGCGCTCGCCTTCGCGGCCGCCCGGCCTGTCGTTTCCGGCCTCCTCGGCTGGGGAGCAGGTACGATAGATACCGTAGTTCTCGTCCTCGACCGCAGCGCCTCCATGGAACTCCGCTCCGGCGACGGCCAGGCCGCGAAGCGCGAGATGGTTCTGCAGAAAGTCCGCGACTCCATGGCCGACATCGGCAACCCGCGCCTCGTCCTGATCGACAGCGCCACCGGCAAAGCCCAGGAAGTCCCCTCCCCCGATGTGCTCGCGGAAATCTCCGCCACCGCCGCCACCGACTCGGCCGCCGACATCCCGGCACTTGTTTCCGCCGCCGCCGAGACCCTCTCCACCGGCTCGGGCCGCTCGGAAATCTGGCTTGCCTCCGACCTTCAAAGCTCGAACTGGCGTTCCGATGACAGCGAACGTTGGGCCGCCGCCCGCGCCAACCTCGCCGCCCTGCCGCAGAAGCCCGCCCTCCGCGTGCTTTCCCTCACCGGCGACTCCGCTCCGAACGTTTCCCTCCGCCTCCTCGGCAGCCGCCGCTCGACGGATAGCTTGCTGCTCGATCTCGAGCTGATCCGCTCCGAGGACGCGCGCGGCACGCTCAATCTGCCCCTCACCGTCAGCGTGAATGGTGCGGCCTCCGGCGAGTCCGTCACGCTCCCCGGCCAATCGCTGCGCTTCCAAAAACGCATCATGATCAAGGACGAGGCAGAGTCCGGCCACGGCTGGCTCTCGATCCCCGCCGATGGCAATGAGCGCGACAACACCGTCTTCTTCGCCTACGGCTCCGCCCGTCCCATACAGTCTCTCATCGTCGCCCCGGCCGGCCAAGCCGCCGAATACCTCACGCTCGCCGCCGCCCCGCCGGGCTTCGAAAAACAGGTTGCCACGCGCATCGATCCCGCTGCTTTCGCTACCACTTCCACCAATGATTTTTCGATGATCATTTGGGCGGCTCCCCTGCCCTCCCCAGCCAATGCGGGCATACTCCAATCCTTTATCTCCGCCGGCGGCCATGTGCTCTGCGTACCCACATCCGAACCATCAACCGAGACCTTTCTCGGCATGAAATGGGAACCCGTAGCCGTGGCTGAGAGGGGAAAATTTTTCATCCTGCGGGATTGGAACAAGACCGACGGCCCGCTTCGTGACGGCCTCGACAGCACGCCGATTCCTGCCGAGCGACTCCGCGCGATCAAGCGCGCCATCCCCGCCGGCGACTCCGCCCCTCTTGCCCGCTGGGAGGACGGCGAACCGTTTATTACTAGGAAAATAGTAGATCGTGGCACCCTCTGGTTCTTTGGATCCATCCCCGATTATACCTGGTCAAACCTCGGCGATGCCGATGTGCTCCTGCCCGCCACCCAGCGCATCCTCGCCCTCGGCGCATACCGCTTCGACTCCTCTTTCCTCGCCGAGATCAACTCCGACTCCGCAACCCTTGCCCCTGGTGAAACTCGCGCCCGCATCGACGATTTTTCGAAGGAAAATTCTCCCCACGATGCAGGCGTATTTCGCCTCGGCGAACGCCTCGTCGCCGTGAACAGACCCCTCGCAGAGGACGACCTCCAGATCGCCACCAAGGACAAACTCGATGCCATACTCGAAGGAACTGACTACCGCCTGCTCGACCAAGTGGGCCAAACTGCAGACCCCTCCCTCTCCACCGACATGTGGCGCGCCTTCCTCCTTGCCGTGCTATTTTTCCTGATCAGCGAAGCGCTCTTATGCCTGCCGAAAAAACCGGTGGAGGATATTCTAATGCCCAAGCGCGAGTCCTATACCTCATCGTGAACTAGAGTGAAAATTGAATCGTAGATGAGGCAAAAAGCTCTCTTAAATCTGAAATTTTCACTCTTAAAACAGACCGAGATAACCAGATCTGCGTCGTTCCTTTTATCTAGTATGTCTTTCTCGTCCCGATCGCCATGTATGATTGCAGAAACATCAAGAAAAAGAATCACTCATTCCGCTAGCAGTCCGTTGACGAAACGCTGGTTCTGTTTGCGGATCATCGTGTCGTAGGGAGGATCGATCAGCGGGTAGCGCAGCAGCGAAAGTCCCGACCATTTCAACGCCCCCTTGCGATCACCCATCGCGAAGCGGACTTCAGCCATCGTATCGAGATATGCGGCCTGATCGGGCTTTTTGGCGAGGGCGAACTGGAGATGTTTCTCGGCTTCGGGAAGTTTCATGAGCGCTCGTGAGGCCAGCCACGCAGCCGTGTTGCGCGTGTTGTCACATTCGGGGAATCGATCAATCACAGCCGAGATTCGTTCCCACGATTCGCCGAACCATTTTTCCAACTCCTCTTGCAAGCCGACCTTCCTGATCAATGGAAAAAAATCGTCGGCGAGGACGCCATCGGTCTTAAAATTCCGGTGTATGCCTTCGAGAAGCGCGATGGCCCGCACGCGATCTTCGGGAAGCACTGCGAGCGCCTTCGCGAGATCAGCGTTCAGGCGCGCTCTTGAATATAGCGAGAGGGAGTAACCGGCAAACTGCTCGCTCGCGTAAGCTTGCACCAAGGCCTCGTAGCAAGAAGCCGCCGCATCCCAATGGCCCTTCTCGAACATGCAACGGGCATATGTATCGAGCACAGTGATGAAATCGTTTTCCGTCACATCCGCTTGCATGGCGGCCCGGCGAAACCACACAGCCGCCCGTTCCAGATCGCCGCCATAGACATAAAGGTTTCCGATACGGTTGCAAATCGGTGCGTAGCCGAGGGAAAGTTTTTCCGCGAGGGCGTCATGTTCCGCCGCGCGCTTCTCAAAGCCCGCTCGCCGCAGGGTGACCGCGAGGTATGCGTGGTAATCGGGCTTAGGGTTCACGCTGGCGCGTATTCCATCGAAAATCTCCACCGCTTCCTCCCATCTTGAAGCGGCACTGAAATACTGGTCGATGCAAGACCACGTCGCAGAGGCTCTGGATTCGGCGTCCATCGCATCATGCGTCTTAAGTGCGGTGGCCACATCCTGCTTAGCGACCGCCAACATGCGTAGTTTTTCCAAGTGCTTTAGCTTCTCTTCCCCGGCACTCTGCTCGATGACTTTCCAAACTTTTTCGATCCACTCCGCACCGCGAACTTGGGCATCCGCCCCGACTCCGAAGAGCGCCATTATCGCTTGGAATTGATCCTCACGGCTAACGCCTGGCTCAATCTCTGAGATCCAGGCCTGCCACTCCAAGACTTGCTGTTCTTCGCCGAAAGCCATGACAAAAAGCTCGTTCCAGCGGTTCTCATCATCGCCCGCCCAAGCGGCTCCCGCTTTCGCCGCGAAATCCGGGGCACCTAGTTCGGAATCGAAAAGAGAGGATATGAAGGACTGAAAATTGTTTGGGAGTTCCTGCGCGTATTCCGCAAGTGGAGCAGAAAATGCCTTATCAAGATGCTTAGAAAGCCCGCGGCTTTCTAAAAAACCGGCAAGCATAAGCAGATTCGTCAGCGGCGATCCGTCTCCCTCAGCGTTCTCATCCTCCACCATCAATTTTTCAAAACGCTCCCTTGCCCATGCGGTGTAATCCGGCTTCTGAGGATCAAGGCCCATTATCTCCAGCGCCTCACCGATCCGTTCCTGCGACAGGTAATACTGAAAGCCTAGCTCCGGCTGCTCTTTCGCCTGCCATTTCTCCACATCACCCATCCTGCCCAGCCCGGCAAGCGACGCGAACGCCTGATTCTGGTTATCAGAATCACGGGCTTCGAGTAACTTTATCAGCGGGGCAAAATCGGTATCGTTCATCTTTTCCCCGTTCCAGCGTTTCAGGGCGATCTCCACATAATCCTGAAGCGCCTGCGAACCGCTCTGGCCATTGCCGTTCTGGCGCAACCATTCAGTCGGGTCACCCTTGAGCACCTTCAGCGCGGAAACCATACGAGTATGCCGGGACTCTTCCGCCAAGCGCAGCGCCCCGACCAGATCGCCCTTCACGCGCAGCAGTGTAATCTTCCAATCCTCTGTCGCCACATCATCGGGAGCAGGCGGGTCCTCCATGCCCTCGCCGAGTTTGCCCATGCTACGATAAACCCATGCCAGCGCAATCAGATCGTTCGGCTCCTTGGCCGACATTTGCAGCAGGCTTAGCGCAGTTTCGAAATCATCCGACACGAGCGCCTCCCGCGCGGCAAACATCGCGATGCCACGTATCGAATCCGCCATCTCCATTTTTACCTCCGGCCTTTTCTCCATCGAGTAAAGCTTCAGGATCTGAAAATTTGCCTTCAGCCGCCGGAGCTCGTTGATGTGGTTCGCCTTAAGATTCTGCGGAGCCGTCCGGTGGCGCCGGATCTGCTCGAAAACTTCGGGCGGGGTCTCCGGAGTGATGCGCAGTTCCACCTTTTCAAGGACGCCCGCCGCGCGCTTCGCTCTCTCAGGATCATCGGAAACACTTGCTTCGCGCAGCGCATCTAGCACTGCCTCGCCCTTTTCCCAGAGATCACGCGTGGCGTCCTCGCGTTCACGGAACGAATCGGAAGACAATTGCGCTATGAGATCCTCCACCTCATCTGCAACGGCTTTGGTATCATCCACCTCGGCCGCGAACGAAACGCAAACCATTAGAGGCAAAAGACTCAATTTCGCAGCAAACTTCATATGAGGATTAATATGACCCGTCCGGCGTAGGTTTCAACCTCGCCGTCGGAAAAAAAGGAAACCGCTGTGCCGTCCTTGGCGCTGTGAGCCACGTTCCGGTCGCTCAAAAAGTGGGGTCGTCCTTCGGGTCGCATGTCTTCCTGAGAAGGCATGACAATCGCCCGGCGGTTAGTGACCCCGTAATATTCACATCGGTCCGGGCCAGCTACCAAACTAGTCGAACACAGCAGTAGACCAAAATACTAATCGCAGCCCCCGCCCCGCGCAACAATTTTTGGAAAGGAAAAGCAAAGCGGCCCGACGGCGGGCTCAGGGCTCCTCGTACCCCGTCTCATCGCGCTGATAGATCGGCAGTTGCCGCCATGGTACGGTGATGGTCAGCACCATCATCGAAGTTCCGTCAAGGCACAGTTCTACTACAAATTGCGTTCAATAGGTCTTGTTTTTTATACCTGCGCTAAGCCTGTGTACTAGTCCGCCATACCCATCCAAATGGACGGATGAAAACGTTATGACGGAAAACACAAAACCTCCCGTATGGGAGGTTTTGAAAATGGTCGGGACGGCCAGATTCGAACTGACGACATCCTGCTCCCAAAGCAGGCGCTCTACCAGGCTGAGCTACGTCCCGTGACAGGGCGGGGAAACTGATGCAGCCCGCGCGGCGGCGCAAGCAATTTCATGGCCTTCATGAAAATTCTGCCTTGCCGTTCGATAGTGCTCTGGTGACGCGCTGAAAAAGTTTCTTTACTCCTGAGCAGACATCGGCAATTTTGTTCTCAAGAACACTGTTCAATATACCATGGCACACAACCTTACCACCCGTCAGATCGAGATTCTCGATTACCTCCGCAAGTCGCAGCGCGACACGGGCATCATGCCCTCCACACGCGAGATCCAGCACTATTTCGGATTCGCTAGCCAAACGGCGGCGATGAGCCACCTGCGCGCATTGGAGAAAAAAAGTGTGATTCAGCGTCTGCCGGGTAAGGCTCGCGCCGTAGTTTTTCCTGAGGATCTCGACCGCGCGGAAATCTGTGACATCCCGATTTACGGGCACATCGCCGCCGGTTTCGCAGAAGGCCAAGAACAGGAACAAGAGGGTTGCCTCTCCATCGATGTCGCCTCGCTCGGCGTCTCCCGCAAGCGCGACACTTTTGCCCTCAAAATACGCGGCGATTCAATGATCGACGCACACATCTGCGACGGCGACACCGTGGTTCTCGAACGCCGTGAGCCGCGCAACCACGACGTCGTTGCCGCCCTGATCGACGGGGAAACCACTTTAAAGCGCTACATTCGGGAAAAAGGCAAAACCTACCTCCAGGCCGAAAACCCACGCTTCCCCGACCTAATTCCTGTGGAAGAGCTAATCATCCAGGGAGTGATGGTTGCCCTGATACGCAAGGCGTTATAGCTGATACTTCTCGGTTTTCACTGTAATTAGGGCGTTTTTCGGGCACGTCCACGCCAGGTCTACCACGCCGCAAAGAATACATTCGGCAAGGAATCCCGCGACTCCTTCGGACACTGATCGACCGAATCTTTTCTCTCGAAACCACGTACGATCACGCTCAAGCTACTTCCATGGAAGATTTCGAAAGCAAGGTCGGCGACGCGCTGGCTAATCCCGACAACCAGGGCGAGATGACGGATGCGGATGCCGTTGGCACGGTCGGCTCGCCCGAGTGCGGCGACATGATGCGGATGTGGCTGAAGTTCACCGAGAAGGACGGGAAAAAAGTCATCGATCGCGCCTCCTTCCAGGCCTTTGGATGCCAGACAGCGATCGCGGTGGCCTCTGTCGCCACCAAGCTTCTTCAGGGGAAAACGGCAGAGGAAGCCCGCCACCTCAGCGCACAGGATCTGGCCGGAGATCTCGGTACCCTGCCACCCATGAAAATTCATTGTGGACAGCTTGTGGAGGGAGCTCTTCGCAACGCCCTCGACCCCTCCGCCCCCCCCGCGACCAAGCCGCAAAGCTCGCTCATTGGGGAAATTCAATCCGCCAAACCCCAAGGCATCCGTATCGTTCCGCTCAGCAACTGAAGGGCTCCCTGATTTTTTTTCAGAAAGTCAGATAAATAAACGATAAACCGACAGGATATCCCGCGTAGTCAACACTCAGTTCCTATACCTGTGCTTGAGCTAAAAGACGTTTGTTTCACGATAAAGAAAGACGGCGAGGACATGAACCTCGTCGATCGCGTCACCATACAGGTGCCGAAAGGCCACTTCATGGCCATCGTCGGACCCTCCGGCTGCGGCAAAACAACCCTACTAAAAACCATTGCTGGGCTGAACCCCGAATCCGACGGCGCACTTTTCTGGGAAGGCCGCAACCTCTCAGAGGACGGTGATTTCTCCCCTTCAGAAATTGGTTACGTGCCCCAATTCTCCATCGCCTATGACCCGCTCACTGTCGATGAATCCGTAGAGGCCGCCACTCGCCTTCGCGTAAAAACCCGCGATACCGCCGAGCTCGACCACCGCATCGACCGCGTGTTGGAGGAAACCGGCCTTGATGCGATCAGCGACCGCACCGTAAGGGTTCTTTCCGGTGGGCAGAAGCGCCGACTCGGACTCGCCATGGAACTCGTTTCCGATCCGAAAATCCTGCTTTGCGACGAGGTGACCTCCGGACTCGACCCGCGTTCGGAGCGCGAGATCGTCCGACTCCTCCACGACATTTCCCGCAAAGAAGGGCGCATCGTCCTCTCCGTAACCCACTCCCTCGCTCACCTCGAACTTTACGACTCAATCCTCGTCCTGCATGAGGGGCGCGTGGTTTTCCATGGACCGCCGGAGCGCCTGAACCACTACTTTTCCGTAAAGGACACTGAGGAAATCTACCCACGCCTTACCGCTCAACCCTCTGAGCGTTGGCAGACTTCGTGGACGAAGCATAGTGTCTCCTACTACGAAATGCTTGAGAAGACTCGCGAGCGGCATATCGCTTCCGGTGATCTGATGCTTGATCGTCCCATTCAGGCACCGAATCCTGACGACGGGGGGGGCGCTGAAAGCCCCGCAACACAAGAAAATCGCCTGCCCGGATTTTTTAGCCAGTTCTCGACCCTGCTTTCACGGCGTTGGCGCATCTTTTTTCGCGACCGCGGCCAAGTCTTGCTGCAACTCGCAATTCTTATCTGCTTCCCAGCCCTCGTCACACTCTTCAGCGAAAAGGCCGACGGCACACTTCGCAGCTATTCCGATGTCCGGCAGGATAATATGGCCGCCGAGATTCAGGAGCAGCAATCCGTCCGCGCAGACCAGGCGAAGGTCGGTTCTGCGATCTCCGGCATCATCATGTTCCAAGTCGTGCTGCTGGCGCTGATGGGTTCCAATAACTCCGCGCGCGAAATTGCAGGCGAGCGCCCCATCTATGAGAAAGAAAAATTCGGAGGCTTGCGACCATCCGCCTACCTGTTGTCGAAAGTCGCATTTCTCTCCTGTCTAGTAATCGCCCAGTCGCTATGGATGGCCTTTTTCGTCAATCTGTTCGGAGCTTTTCGCGGTGAATTCGTACAACATGTCATTTTTCTCCTACTGATAAATGCGGCCATGACCTCGGTTTGCCTCGCCATCTCCGCACTCATGCGCACGGCCGAGCAGGCATCCCTGCTATCCATCTATCTCGTCGGCTTCCAGCTTCCCCTTTCAGGCGCCGTGCTCGCGCTGCCGGAACACATCGAGGCCTTCACCCGCCCCTTCATATCCGCCTACTGGGCATGGTCCGGTTCCGTCGAGGCACTCCAATCCCGAGTGCATGGTGCGGTCAAATCCGTCATCGACACCACGTTATCCACCCAAGAGGTCTGCATGTTGACCCTTGCAATACACATCGCCGTCACCCTCACCCTCGCTTGGATCGGCACACGCCGCCCTCAATGGGAATAACCTTCCAATTCCAGATTCATAACTTATCATTAACCACACAAACCCTATCTTCATTGAAATTTAGAGTTTAAAGTTTAAAATTTATCACAATGGCCCGTCGCGCTAGCTCCAGCAACAATCCTTTTCTCATCACCGGCATCATCGTGGCTGTAGCTGCCTTGATTTTCGGAGGAAAATTCCTTATCTCTAAGAAACCGAAATCCTTCACCAACTTGAACCCACTTGTCGTACAGGATCTGCTCGACAACGGTAATAGTCTCCGCAACAACGAATACCTGATCGCAGGGAAGATCGACGAACGATTCTTCCGCGACGGGAATACCTCGTCGGTCGTAAGTGTCCGAATTAATGCCGTTTCGGGTGAGGAAATCGTGCCGGTAGTCATCCCATCCAAATTCAACAAACTGAACATCGAGCGCGAGCAACGTTACACCATCATAGTCCGATTCGAACAAGGTGGTATCCCCGTAGCAACTGAGATCAACCGCCTCTGAAATACTCTCCCACCAAAACAACCGAGAATACGAAGATGAAAGCGCCAATATTATTCCTCATTCTTTGCCTTACTTCATCGACCTACTCTCAGGTTTACACCCCGCCAGCTAATGGAGGTACGCCCTCCCCTGCCATCCCAACCGACAACAGCCCGCCGCCGGCGAAACCCGCCGCCGCTTCACCTCTTGGGCAGGAAATTCCGATGCTCGATCCCTCGGCGGAGACGATCACCGTCGGAGGCGTCGCCATTCCGCTGGGTGACAACCGGATACTTAAGGCTCGTTTCGAGAAATACCTAAGCCAACCACAGGAAGCCGATGCAGATGCTGCTGAATATCGAAAAAATGTGGCGGATATCCTTGCAGCCATCTCCCCTTTTCGCAGCGGTGGCCCTAACCTCTACACTGGCTTCAAGCTCCTGCCTGCCGCCTCTTCGTATCCCGGCGACGCGAACCTCTGCATGTCCCTCGCTGAGTCCATCTACATGGCCATGCTCGCCAAGAATAACTCGTCAGATCTCACTGAACTCAATAAATCCATGGACACCGAAAAAAAGGCGATCATGGCGCAGGCAGATTGGGACGCACGTAACGACCGTGACAAGTCTTTTGACGATGGAAGACCTATCGTAGGTGGCAATATTGGCGGCGAACAGGCCGCAAAAAACGCTCCCGCCTCTAACCCCGGTGCAGGCACAAATTCCCTAAAATATCAGGATACACTGCGCCGCATCAGCGAGATCGAGGGATTGAAAAAAATTAACAACATCCAGACCGAGGCGCAGACCATCCGCACCAAGGCGCAATACCAAGTCACGATGGTTCAATGGTTCGTCCAGCGCCGCTACGAGCACGTGCTAATGGCAGCGCGTTTTTACAACCAGTTATGGAAAGATGGCGACGCCACCCTCCGAGTCGACAAGAATTCCGATATCTCCAAGCTTTTTTCTGAGTCACTTGGCATTTCCCCTACCGTCGCCTCGCTCGACTCCCTCTCCAACGAGGCTATCCGCGAGGTTTCCAAATACATAGAGGCCTTCGATCTTATGCTTTCTCGCGACGAACTCCATTCCGCCTCCCAGCGACTCATGGAGGCTTACGCGATCGGCGAATACCTCGCCCCCGTCGCGACACTCCCGATGGATAAGAAACTTCGCATCGCCGCATACGTGCGCGATCTCCATGAACTCTATGGCACCCTCCAAGCCAGAGATTACGTAAAAGGCAAGGAGATCACCAGCCGTCTGAAGACCGTCGCCAAGGATTTCCCCTCATCGAAAGTCGATTCCGCCATTGCCGCCTACACCCTCGCATCCGACCTCGCCATCGAGGAAGCCAAGGCTCACCTTCTCGCGAGGGATTCCGACAAAGCGGCAGAAAAAATTAAGGCCTCCACCGAAATCTGGCCAACCAATCCGAAGCTCCAAGAATTCCGAGATCTCGTAGCCAACTCTGGCGGTATCGTCACCGCCCGTAACGACTTCGACCGCTTGCTCTCCGAGGGCAACTACCGCGAGATCGCAAAACGGCAATACGAATTTGCCCCAGCCATTCAGGGCGACGCGACCCGTGAGGATGCTTTCAAACAGATCATGGAAAACCTTAAGGAGATCGAGGAATCCATCGGCAAGGCGTCTGAGTTCTCCCGCATGGGGCAGAACTACGGCGCATGGGAGCAACTCGCTGAAATACGCGAACGCTTCCCCGACGATCCGAGACTCGGCCGCGAACTCGAGCTGCTCGCACCGAAAGTCGCCGATTTCACTCTGGCGCTCGACAAAGCTCGCCAGTTCGAGAGCCGCACCCCGAAACAAACTGGCTCCGCACTCACTTGGTATCTCAAAGCGCGCTCCATCCACCCTCCCTCAGAGCAAGCTGATAAGGGCATTCAAACCATTCTCAACGAGTTGCTGCCTGCGCAGCAATTAAGGTGATATGAAAGATGGTCAGGGCTGTGGGGCGATGGATCTTGCAAACCGCTACGCCCTACTTAATCCCTCAAATCATCCTAGCGGTGGAAACTGTTTATAGACTGTGTCTGTAGATCATTTCCTATAAAAGGCGAAAGCCGCTAAACCCTGCGGCTTAACGGCTTTCATTGGTTGCGGGAGTAGGATTTGAACCTACGGTCTTCAGGTTATGAGCCTGACGAGATACCTGACTTCTCCATCCCGCGTTTGTATGGGTCTTGCGACCGGGAGGAGAACCTAGTTCAGCGTGGAACTGATTAGCAAGTCGGAATTTGCTTCCGCGTGATTTTCCCGCTTTACTGCCAGCACGTGGGCAGCGATTCGAAAAATAAAGCGAAGATGATTTTAGATTGGGATAAATGGCAGGAGATCTGCGAATGCCATCTCGCCGAGGCGCGTCTCTTCACCGAGGGACCTCGGTTTCGACGCGACCGCGGGGAAGCACATCCGGTCGAGGATTTTATTTTTACATACTATCCTTATCCCATCGCGTTGCTCGAACGCTGGCAACCAGAGGTCGGTGTTTCGCTTCGCTTCCAAAGCATCGAGGCTCTGCCTGCCCGATTTCTCAATAAACGATACCACATCGATCGCGGACTATGCGAACTAGATACGGGAACGATTTCCGAAAAGGAACGGGGGCGACTCTCCTGGATACACAGCTTATTGGAGGCCACCCAAGGCCATGCCCCGAATTTCGCCTGCCATGGCCTTCACGAGTGGGCGATGGTGTATCGCGCCGAGGAGATCCGCCACTCATCGCTCGCCCCGCTACGTTTGGCGCAGAGAGAAATCGACTCTCTGGTTGAGTCACGTCCCATCACCTGCACTCATCACGATGCGTTCCGGTTTTTCTCAAAGCAGGCGCTCCCCCTGAACCGCATCCAGCCTACCCTAGATACCCGCCACGAAAACGAACAACCCGGCTGCATTCATGCGAACATGGATCTCTATAAATGGGCCGCGAAATCCATGCCGTGGATCGGATCATATCTACTGCTAGAAATCTTCCGCCTTGCCGTGCGATTGCGCGATCTCGATATGCGTGCCAGCCCTTACGACCTCTCCATTTGGGGCGTGGTGCCGCTAAAAATAGAAACACTCGAAGGCCGCCGAGAATACGAAACTGAGCAGCGAAAGCTGGCGGAGGAAGCGCGGGTGCTTCGTGGAAAGCTTATCGATTCGCTAGGTGGCGTTCTTTACCTTGCCTAGTCACAGCCACGCTTCAATCACACGCCCTGCCAGCCGAGCTTCTGCCGTAAAGCCTCATAAAACGTCGTCCCTTCGAGCCGCAGCAGATGGAAGGATCGGTCGGACTTTTTCACAATCACACGGTCGCTGGGATCGATGCGGGTAGTGTCGCGGCCGTCGACAGTAAACAGCATCGGGCCGTCATCGCTGCATTCCGGGGAAATTTCGATCTCCACATCATCAGATAATACCAGCGAGCGCTGGCTGAGACTGTGCGGGCAGATCGGCGTGATCACCATCACGGAGGCCTGGGGAGCGATGAGCGGGCCACCGGCGGAGAGTGAATAAGCGGTCGAGCCGGTCGGTGTGGCAACGATCAGGCCGTCGGCGCGGTATCGGTTCAGCCACTCGCCGTTGACCATGGCCTTGAGCGCTACTAGGCGCCCAGTTTCGCCACGAGCCAAGGTGACCTCGTTGAGCGCGTGGTAAATGACGGTAGATCCATCAGTACATATCACGGTGGCTTCAAGCAGCATCCGAGGACACGTCGTGTAACGTCCGTCCGCCAGCGCTTCGGCAAATTGGTCAATCTCCGTTTCCTTGCAAGTGGTCAGAAAACCTAACGTGCCAATATTGATTCCGGCCACGGGCTTGTCGAATTTTCCGAAACGGGAGACCGCGTGCAACATTGTGCCATCGCCGCCGAGCACCGCCGCGATGTCCACCTGTCCGGTGAAATCACTGGCCATAATTCCACCCTGCTCACCGGAAATTGTCGCCGTTTCTTGCTCCAGTATGCACTCGCAGCCTCGCGCTTCCAATGCCGCCCGCAAGGCCAACATTATTTTCAATCCCCCTACCTTCTGCGGGTTGAGTAAAATTCCTACTTTCACTACACTGAAAATGAGCGTGATTTATCCGGAATACAAGAACCTAACTCCCGAGATTGAGCCTCCTTCACAGCTTGGGAAATCAGCGTATTCTCCTTTGGGTTGCAAGATTGGTTCTCTCAATCATGCTTCGAGCCATGCGCAGCACCCAATCCCTCACCAGTATGATGGCCGTTTTGCTCACCGCCACCTTTATGGCTGGCGCGCAGACGCTTTCAAACCGCGAAGTCCTTGTCCTCTTTAATAAGGCAGACCCGGATTCCGCAAGCCTTGCAGAAGCGTATCAGGATGCACGCGCTATCCCCGCTGGCCAAGTCCTCGGCCTGACCATGCCCCTTAAGGCAGATATTACCCGCGCGGAATACGATGATTCCATCGCAAACCCCTTGCGGAAAGCATTCGATGAAAACGGCTGGTGGAACCGGCAGCGCGATTCTCAGGGTGTGCTACTGCCTACCGAAAACAAGATCCGCGCCATCGTCTTGATGCGCGGGGTGCCTCTGCGCATCCAGCCTGTTCCGACGAAACCGGAGAAAATCGAAGCTCCTCTCAACGATCCCATTTCGCCTCGTGATGAAGCATGTGTGGATTCGGAACTCGCTATATTCGGGATCGAGTCATTACCTACAAAGGGCGTTCTGAAAAACTCATTTTATGAAAGTGAGAAGCTTCTTGCGGAAGCCAATCTCCCCTTTTTTGTCCTCACCGCTCGGATCGACGCCCCATCCTACGCGACCTGCAAGCAAATGATCAAGGACGCGGTGGAAACCGAAAATCACGGCTTGTGGGGAAGGGCTTACGTGGACATCGCGAACAAGTTCCCTGAAGGCGACATGTGGCTGAACGAGGTGATCTCGCAAAACATGAGCATGGGCATCCCAACGGTGACCGACCGCTTCAACGACACCCTGCCAAAAAACTACCCCATGACGGAAGCGTCGATCTACTACGGTTGGTATGATGCAAACGTCAGCGGTCCATTTCTAAACCCGACCTTCATGTTCCGCCCCGGCGCGGTGGCCGTACACCTGCATTCCTTCAGCGCAGATCAGCTTTCAGATCCGCACAAAAACTGGTGCGCCCCACTGCTCGTGCGGGGCGCAGCGGCCACTGTCGGAAATGTTTACGAACCCTACCTGCATCTCACCCACCACTTCAACATCATGCATGACCGCCTGCTGAAAGGCTGGAGCTTGGCGGAGGCTGCCTGGGCTTCCATGCCCGTCACTTCCTGGCAGGGCGTAGTGCTGGGCGATCCGCTTTACCGCCCTTTCCTGCACATCCAAGGCACCGGGGACAAACGCGCTGAAGACAGGGATTTCCGCGCCCTCCGTACCGCCATGAGACAATGGCCGGACGAAACGGAAGAGCGCAGGAAAAAAATCGCCAACGCGGCGGAGAAGCTGAAGTCCGGCGATTTCGCCGAAAGCCTCGCACTGGAATACAAGGAGCAGGGTGACATGCCCAACGCCCGCATTTGGTTTGGCAAGGCAAAGGAATTCCACACCGACAAGAAAGACAAGCTGCGTCAAGTTATGCAGATCATCGCCATCGAGCGCGCCGCGCCAAACAATCCCGCCGCCATCGCCGCATTGCGCGAAGCCAAGGAAGAATACGACAACATCGCCGGCGCCGAAGCCCTTTCCGGTTGGCTCGATATCCTTGATCCTCCTCCCCCACCCGTCGCCGATCCCACCAAAATCCCGAAGCCATAGCACCTTCTTGGTTGAGAGTTGAATTTTGAATTTTAAATGAACTACGGATTTCTCCTAGAAAGCGTTTGGCATCCGCCGCTGGCATTCGAGGAAGTCGCTGCGCCAAAACTACCGCCCGAACTAGAGCTGCAGGCGCTGTGGTTTTCAGGCGCGTTCGGACGTGATTTCCGGCTCAAAGACGGACGCGCACTACGCATCACTCAGTTCGGTGAGTGGAACCACGGCGCAGGGCCGGACTTCGCCCACGCTGCCATCGAGATCGACGGCTACCCTCTCGCCGGCGATCTCGAGATCGATACCTGCCCCTCTGATTGGGAAGCGCACGGCCACTCCACCAACCCCGCCTTTTCCAACACTATCCTACACGTCGCCTTCCGCTCAACGGCCCGCGAAACTTTCATACGCACCTACAACCACCGTCAAGTGCCCGAGCTTGTGATCAGCCCCGCGCAGCTTTCTGACGCTCTGAACCTGCCCTCGCGCGAAACCGCCATCGCCATCCCCGGCCGCTGCCAAGAGCCTCTCAAGCGAATGCCTAAACTCTCCGTCGAGCGCCTGCTGCACGAGGCCGCGATCCGCCGTGCCTCCCAAAAAGCTGCGCGTCTCCTGCGCACCGTGGAGGCTCACGATTTCGACACCGCCCTTTTTCAAGCCACCGCCGAAACCCTCGGATATGGCGGAAACTCGCTGCCGATGAAACTCCTCGCCCAACGCGCCCCGATCGCTTCTCTCCGCTCTAACGTCGCGGAAGCCGAGGCGATCCTGCTCGGCACTGCGGGTTTTCTCGTCGCCGACATACACCGCCTCGCTCCCGAAGACACACGCGAATACCTCTCTAGTCTATGGGAAACGTGGTGGAAAATTCGCCCAAACCACGAGCCGCCCGACAGCCGCCTACCTACTTGGAAAACGTATGGCCAGCGCCCCGTGAACCATCCACACCGACGCGTCGGCGGGCTTTCTGCACTCATTGCGCGCTGGCCGGAATACCGCCGCCTCGTCATGGCCGCTCCATTTTCCGTGAAACCGCTCACCGATTTCCTCCACACCCTGCGCCACGATTTCTGGTCGCACCACCACACCCTCACATCGGAGCGCAGTGGACAAGGAATCTCGGTGTTTGGGAAAAGCCTCGCCCTAGAACTCTCGGCTAACCACCTCATACCGTTTGCGATTCATGAAGGACGCTTTACCTTCCGAGAATACCACAAACTCCGCCATTCCTCCACCAACCAAAAGCTCAAGCGCTGCAGCATCCGCCTCTTCGGTTCCGAGAAAGATGCACAACCATTTCTCCGCCGCCTCTCCCACCAGCAGGCGATGCTTCAGCTCTACCACGACTTCTGCCTCGAGGATTTCTCCGGCTGCGACGCCTGCCCATTCCCCGAGCAACTCGCCCAGTGGAAATAATCACATACGACCATGGATATCATCCTTAACGGACAAGCACACCAACTCACCGCACCAACAACTCTCACCGAGTTGCTCGTTTCCCTCAGCCTCGACGGCAAACCCGTGGTTGCCGAACTCAACCGCGAAGCCGTACTGCCGCGCCTTTTCCCAGAAACCCCGATCAATGCGGGAGACCGGCTAGAGATTATCACTCTAGCCGCGGGAGGTTGACCCACAGCGGGGAAATTCCTGCCAATTAGTATTTTCCCCTTGCAAGCCGGTGCAGGGTAATCCCATCTTCCGCCCGCGCCGCTTGTTGCGGCAATATTCCAAATCCGGTGTAGCTCAGCGGCAGAGCGGGTGGCTGTTAACCACTAGGTCGTAGGTTCGATCCCTACCGCCGGAGCCATTTGGGAACTCCAGCCATGTTTACGGCACGGCTGAAATCACAAGGTTTGGAGGTTCATTTTCGCCTCCCCACAATCAATGCCCGCCCTCACCTGCCCGCTTTGCACGATCGACGATATCCTGAGCTTTCCCGTAAGACCTGCCAAGTGAAGAAGGTCACCACCTAACATGCCTTTCACCCTTCAAGCCACCGATGGCACTGCCCGCACCGGAACGCTTTCCCTGCCGCACGGCGAGGTCGAGACGCCGATTTTCATGCCCGTGGGCACCCAAGGATCGGTAAAAACCCTCCATCCCGGTGAGCTGGAGGAACTGGGCGCGCAGATTATCCTCGGTAACACCTACCACCTCTGGCTCCGCCCCGGCCACGAGCTAATCCGTGATTTTGGCGGGATCCATGAATTTACGACCTGGCGCAAACCCATGCTCACCGATTCCGGTGGATTCCAAGTATGGTCGCTGGCAAAAATGCGAAAAATTACCGAAGAGGGCGTGCGTTTCCAATCCCACCTCGATGGGACAAAGATGATGCTCACTCCGGAGCTTTCCATGGAGATCCAGGCTGCACTCGGCTCCGACATCGCGATGCTCTTCGACGAGTGCCCACCCTATCCGTGCGATGAAAAATACGCAGAAACCTCCCTCGCCCTGACCACCCGCTGGGCGAAACGCTGCAAGGATTGGGTTTCGGAAAACCGGCCGCTCACCGCCGGTAAGCCGCAGCACCACTTCGGCATCGTGCAGGGTTCCATCTACGCACATTTGCGCGAGCGATCCGCCAAGGAACTGGTGGAGCTGGACTTCGACGGCTATGCGATCGGCGGAGTCTCGGTCGGCGAGCCAGAGCACGAGATGTTTCGAGCCATCGAGAGTTCCGTGCCTTTCCTCCCCGCTGACAAGCCGCGCTACGCCATGGGACTCGGCACCCCGCCGCAGATTCTGGAAATGATAGGCCGCGGCGTGGACATGTTCGATTGCGTGATGCCCACCCGCATCGCCCGCCACGGCGTCGCCTTTACGTTGGACGGCCCGATCCACATCAAAAACCTCATCTACGCCAAAGATCCTTCGCCACTCTGCGAATCCTGCCATCCACACGTAGCGGACTTCTCCCGGGCCTACCTTCGCCACCTTTTTCGGGCAGGCGAAATCCTCGCTTTACGGTTGCTTTCCTTCCACAATCTGCATTTCTACCTGTCCCTAACTCGCCGCGCGCGCCTAGCGATCGTCGCGGGCGAATTCGAAAATTTCAAAAAAACCTTCATCCAACGCTACAACTCCAAGAACAACCGATCATGACTACATTCTTACATACCCTCGCCCAAGCCCCTCCCGCAAAGCCTGAGGGCTTCGCTGCACTTCTCGCCAGCCCCGCCTTCATGATCGTGATCATGATCGTGATGTTCTATTTTCTTCTCATCCGCCCGCAGCAGCGCCAACGCAAGGAGCAGGCCACACGCATCGCCGCCCTCAAGAGCGGCGACAAGGTAATCACCACAGCCGGCCTCCACGGCATCGTCCACAACGTCAAGGACACCACCATCATGGTGAAAGTAGCCGAGGGCACGATCCTCGAATTCGACAAACCCGCCATCGCTTCCGTCACCAAGAAAGAGACCAAGGAAGCCTAATGCTTCCCCGTTTTCGCCCGCGCTGATACCCGTTTACAACCCTCTCTACCATGCTCGCCGTCTTATTTTTCAAGGATCCGCTCACTCTGTTCACCATCGGTCTCACGCTGCTGATCCTCTTCTTCTGGTATTTCGCCACCGAGATCGAGACCAGGAAACGCAATGTCGGAACCGTGCTCCTCGTCGGAATTTGCGGACTCTGCGCCCTCGCCATATTTCCTCCGAAAGAGCGCCTTAAGGCAGGCATAGACATCGCCGGTGGCTCGGCATTTTTCCTGCGCATCCAGCCGAAGGAAAATGCAAATGGTGAGGAAATGCCGGTAACTCCGGATCAAGTCCAGGAGGCGATTCGTGTAATACAAGGACGCCTCGACTCCATGGGAACAGCAGAGCCACTTATCGTTGCTCAGGGTGATGACGGTATTCTAGTTCAAATGCCGGGCGTGAAGCCGGAGGAATCGGCAGAAATCCGCAAGACTCTCGAGACTGTGGCAAAGCTTGAATTGCGCGAGGTTTCCCCACGCAACAACGAAATTGGTGAGAACGGTAAATCCCTCGCCCAGCGTGTGCTCGACGACGATGAGATCGTACCAGGATACCGTGCCTACGAACTCACCCAAAAGGACGAGAATGGCAACGAGACCACAACTCCGATTCTCCTCAACCGCAGGGCGGCACTCGGCGGTTCCGATATCGTCAACGCATACCCCTCCCCTAGTAGCATGGACTCAGTGGACATTACGCTGAATAATCTGGGTACCGACAAGATGATCGCGCTCACGCAGAACATGCGTCCGAATATAGACAGGATCGCGATCGTCCTCGACGGCATTGTTAAAAGCGCCCCGGTCGTTCAGAGTGTCCCGCTGGGCAAGAATTTCGTAATCAATGGCCTAGACGAAGCCGGCGAAACCCGACAGCTCGCAAACGCGCTGATGAACCCTCTGGAAAATCCGCTCGAAGTGGAGGAGGAGCGCAGTGTTTCACCTACTCTCGGCGCCGCCATCGTGAAACAGGGTATCTGGTCCGGCCTCATCGGCCTCGCAATTACCGCCATTTTCGTCCTCATCTATTACCGCACGGGCGGCATCGTCGCCCTCCTAGGGCTGATTGTGAACGGCCTTATGCTCTTTGGAGCCATGGCGATGTTTGGCTTCACCTTCTCGCTTCCCGGCATCGCCGGTATCATCCTAACCATCGGTCTCGCGGTCGATGCGAACGTCCTGATCTACGAGCGTCTCCGTGAAGAACTAGAGAACGGCAAATCCCTGAAGAGCGCCATCGCCGCTTCCTACGACAAGGCTTTCTCCGCCATTTTCGATGCGAATATCACCTCGCTGATCTCGGCAGTCATCCTCTTCTCGATGGCTAGCGGCAGTATCAAGGGTTTCGCGGTGACCCTGAGCATCGGCATCATCGCCTCCATGTTTTCCGCGATCCTCGTCACCCGCGTCCTGTTCCGCTGGGGCACCGATACGAATCTTCTGAGGAAAATGACTTTTCTCAACCTGATCAAGGCGACCAAAATCGACTTCCTCGCCGCTGCGAAAAAGACCGCGATCGTCTCCAGTATTTTCATTGTGATTTCACTGGCCGCGTTTGCTCTGAAACGCGAAAGTTCCTTGGGAATCGATTTTACCGGTGGCACACGCATCCAGTTCCAGCTCGGCGAGAAAGAGGTTAAACTTGAGGACGTGGACAAAGTCCTCTCCACCCTAACGCTTACTCGCGCAGCATTCCCGCAGATCGAGAGTAATCCGGCCACGGGTGCCCTGCTCAGTATTCGCACTGACAAGGCGGACACCGGGAAGATCGTAAGCGCCCTGCGCTCGGAAATTCCCGTTTTCTCTGAAAAGAAACCGGACGGCTCCGACGAATATCTGATCGACGAATCCAAGGAAGAGGTATCCGCACTTATCGGCGGCTCTTTCATGCGGGAGTCTATCATTGCACTTGGCTTGGGCCTCATTGGCATTGCCATCTACATCACGATTCGCTTCGAGTTCTCGTTCGCGCTCGGTGCCTTTATCGCACTGCTTCATGATGTGATCATCTCTGTCGGCGTGGTCGTGCTTCTTGGTCGCGAGCTTTCCCTGATCCATGTCGGCGCGATCCTCACGATCGCGGGTTACTCGATCAATGACACCATTGTTATTTTTGACCGTATTCGTGAAACAGTTCTTATCCGCACGGGGGCCATCAAGGACGTCATGAACGAGGCGATCAACGCCACCCTCTCCCGCACGATCCTCACCTCTGCGACAACCATTGTGACCGTCGCGATTCTCTCGCTCTACGGTGGTTCAGCACTCAGGGATTTCTCCATCATGATCCTCATCGGTCTCGTGATCGGAACCTACTCATCGGTGTTCGTCGCCTCCCCCATCGTTCTTTGGTGGTCGCAACGCAAGGGCGGCGACATCCGCAAGGACGTTCTGGCCACAACCCTCGCCGCCGAATCGGCGAAGGTTGATGCGGCAGAGGCATAAAGCTCAAAGGGACATTGGGAATTTGAAACTAGGATATTAGGTTCTTAATCTCAATCACTTGGCAAAACTTGGTCTTTTACTTCAGTGGGTGAAGCCAAGCTAGTTAGGTTCAATCCTTAAGAGCGATTTTACCAACTACTAATTTCCTTTATGCAGACGTTTCTCAGGTCTTTCCGGTTTTACGGGCGGCCCTTTGGGTTTATCTGCTCCGTTGATCTCGCCATTTCCATCGGTGTCCATTCTCGTAAAAATCTGACGCTGCTTCTCCTCTGGCAGCTTTCCGAATAACTCGCCTTTGCTGAACTCCTCGAAATCGAGTCCGCCGCTTTTATCGGTATCCAGCTTCCGGAACCGACCCATAGCGCGGCGCTCGTTGTCGCGCCTCATCGCGACGATCTCCTCGCGTTTGATCAGGCCATCTCCATCTCGATCAAGCCGCTCGAAAAATTCCTCGCGTTTGTTCTCAGGTAACCTCTCCATGCGTGGAGAAGCGAAAAACTCACGCTTCGAGATATTGCCGTCGCCGTCCCTATCCATGTGCTTGAACATCTCATCCGGGCCACCAAGTAACGGCCGCTTTTCACCATGATTTGGAGGTCTTCCTCCTTCAGGTGGCCGTCCCGCTTCGGGATGCCGATCGCCTTCCGCCATCGCTGCGGATACCAGAACTGATGCTAGAATGCCGCCTGCAAGTATCGTTTTCATAGAAGTTTAGCGTTTGAAGTTTACGGGATCGGAGCAAACATACGTCAGCGCACTTGCAAACACCCGCAAACAGGAAAAGTTTCCACGAAATTCGCTCTCATCGTAAATATTTTCCCTACCATGCACATTCTCGATATCCTAAGCAGCCCCAAGCCCTCGCTTTCCTTCGAGTTTTTTCCGCCGCGCGCCCAAGCCGCCTGGGAGGAGCTTTACGAAACCATCCGCAACCTGGAGACCCTCTCGCCCTCTTTTGTCTCCGTCACCTACGGCGCCGGTGGTTCGACACGCGAGCTGACCCATGATCTCGTTCTCCGCATCCGCCAGACTACGAATATCCCTCCCGTCCCGCATCTAACTTGCGTCGGCCACACAAGGGATGAGATCGACGCGATCCTCACCCGCTACGCCGATGCCGGGGTTTCGAACATCCTCGCCCTGCGCGGCGATCCGCCGAAAGACCAGCCGAATTATGATTGGTCGCAGGGCGATTTCCTTTTTGCTGCGGATCTCGTGGCGCATATCCGTAAATTCAATGAATCCGGAAGGCACCCCGATCCTCGCGGCTTCGGAATCGGTGTCGCGGGATTTCCAGAAGGGCACCCGGCCACTCCAAACCGCGTCGCAGAACTCGACTACATGAAGGCCAAGGTCGATGCCGGAGCGGACTATATCTGCACCCAGCTTTTTTTTGATAATCATGATTTCTTCGACTACCGCGAACGCTGCGAGCTGGCCGGAATCCACATCCCGATCACCGCGGGAATCATGCCGGTTACATCCACTGGCAGCATGAAGCGCATGGCCGAACTCGCCGCCGGCGCCCGCTACCCGGCCAAGCTTATCAAGGCACTCGCCCGCGCGAAATCCAACCCGGAAGCCGTAGAGCGAGCTGGTATCCACTATGCTGCACAACAATGCGCCGAGCTGCTTGATGCCTCTGTCGCAGGTATCCATCTCTATACACTTAATAAATCCCACACTACCCGCCAGATCTACGCATCGCTCGGTTTGTAGTATTCTGAAAAAAAATCACTTTTTATAAAATTCGGCATGCTATGAGCTCACATGTTTGTGTCGCAAGACAAGTGGCTCGGCCGAAATGCTTAGAAGTTAATGGGTTTTCTTCTGGGATGATCGGCCGAGTCACTATTTTTTTGGACAATTTTCAATTGGGGTCGCTGTTCTCTTGGATGTCGTCGTTTATTACAAAAATACGATTCTAACAGATGAGCGAAAAATACAAATTCCATTCGATACGCGAATAAAAAAATCCAGTATTACTCTCCCGAAGACGGAATAGGACGAATTTCCTTCACCTTCATCATGGTTCGAAGGAGAGGATACGAGGCGTCGCTTCACCTACCGGAAATCTTTTTCCAATCGCCCAGCTCAAGGCAGGTGGGATCGGCAGCGACCCAGTGGCCTGGGGATATCTCGCGGAGAGAGAGATCCATGCCGATGGTTTCCTCATAGCGGGAATGTCCCATGCGATGACCGAAGGCACTGCCAGCCGGGGGATCTATGGGGGACGGAACATCGCCCTCAAGGAGAATTTTTTTTCGTTTCACCTTAGGATCGGGATTCGGGACAGCGGAGAGCAGGGCTTTGGTGTAGGCGTGTTTTGGATTCCGATAGATCGTTTCCGAATCCGCCAGCTCCACGATTTTTCCGAGATACATCACAGCTACACGGTCGCTGATGTGCTTTACCACAGAGAGGTCGTGTGCAATGAAAAGGTAGGAGAGACCAAAGTCCCGTTGGAGATCGACGAGGAGATTGAGAATCTGGGACTGGACCGAGACATCGAGGGCGGAGACGGGTTCGTCGCATACAAGCCACTTGGGCTTGAGGGCGAGCGCGCGGGCGATGCCGATGCGCTGGCGCTGGCCACCAGAGAACTCGAAGGAATATTTCTCCGCGGAGGAAGAGGAAAGTCCGACTGTTTCCAGCAAATCATCCACCCACTTTTTACGCTCGGCTCGGTTGCCGAGGCCGTGGATACGGAAGGGTTCCTCGACGAGGGAACGGACGCTCATTCGCGCGTCGAGTGACTCGGCGGGATCCTGGAAGATCATCTGAAAATCTCGGCGCAACGGGCGTAGCTGCCACTGCGAGAGATGGGTGATGTCGCGTCCCTCAAAGTAAATTTTCCCGGAAGTAGGACTAAGCAAGCGGACGAGGGCTTTACCGAGGGTGGATTTCCCACAGCCAGACTCGCCGACGAGACCCAGGGTCTCCCCAGCGCCGAGTTGGAGGGAAACGCCATCCACGGCTTTCACTGCGCTGGTCTGCTTCATAAATAGGCCTGTACGCACGGCGAAATGCATGTGCAGGTCTTCGACGGCCAATAACGGTAATTCACTCACAGATTCGAACATTCCTTGCAGATTTCTAGCCAGTGCCCCGGCTGCACTTCCTTGAATTTGGGTCGCTCGCGGGTCATCGACGATTTCCTGCCCATGCGCTGACAAAAGCGGCAGCCATGCGCGTGCTCGCCGAGGCCGGCGACAAGGCCGGGGATCGTGTGGAGGACGGACTTCGGCGGGGTGTCGAGCGTCGGGATGGAGCGCAGTAGCGCCTGCGTGTAGGCATGGAGCGGGTTTTCGAATAGCTCATTCACCGGCGCACTTTCCACCACCCGCCCTGCATACATGACAACGACCTCGTCGCAAGTTTCCGCAATGACTCCCAGATCATGTGTGATCAGCATGACCGACATGCCTATCTCGCTCTGAAGGTTTTTCAAAAGATCGAGGATCTGCGCCTGAACAGTTACATCGAGGGCGGTTGTCGGCTCATCGGCGATGACCAGCGCAGGACGGCAAGCCAGCGCGAGAGCTATCACAACGCGCTGCCTCATGCCGCCGGAGAGATGGTGAGGATAATCCATCATCCGCTTCTCCGGGGCAGGGATGCGGAGCAGAGTGAGCATCTCGGTAGCGGCATCCCAAGCATCCTTTTTTGACATCTTCTTGTGAATCTGGAACACCTCGGCAACTTGGCGACCAATGCGGTGTACAGGGTTAAGGGCAGCCATCGGCTCCTGAAAAATCACGCCAATCTCGCAGCCGCGTATCTGACGCATGCGCTGGTGGGAGACGTGGAGGAGGTTCTCGCCCTTGAAGCGAATCTCACCTCCAAGTACTTTTCCTGAAGGCTGCGGCAGCAGCCGCACAATCGACATGGCGGTGACGCTTTTCCCGCATCCTGACTCGCCGACAATACCGACCGTTTTACCAGCCGGAATGGAAAAGGAAACCTGATCCACCGCGCGCAGTATTCCCCGCTCCGTATCGAAAGAGGTGATGAGCTTGTTCACTTCGAGTAGATTACCATCGCTCATTACCCATCCTCCTTTTCCTTAGTTGTTGGTGCCAACTCAGGTGCGGTGACATCCTCCACCGGCTCATCCAATGGTTCTTCCGGTTCGGAAGGTTTTGTCTCCCGTAGGCGATAGTCATCAAAGATCCGGTTTACCTCGCCGTAGCTGCGGCCCGCGCGCTTCGCGTCTAGCGTCTCTTTTTTCATATCCTCATCGATCCAATGGACATGGACTTCCGTGGGTTCGTAAACGATGGGAGCACAGAAGCGGGTCTGCTTGGAATCCGGCCAGCGCAGCCAGCGCCAACTACCCATGCGGACGAAATCCACCGTATAGCCAGGCACGAAGAACGCTTCGTCGTGCATGATGCGCTGGAGTTTGAACGATGTATCGCGCAATTCCTCCTCGGTGCGGGCGAAGCGTGCTTTTTCGGAAAGCATGTCGGTATCCGCCCGTGCCCAAGAGAAGAGATTGTTGGTCTGCGGCTTGATGTTGCCGCGTTCATCGTACGCGTTCGAGGAGTGCAGGAATTGATGAAAGTCTGGAGTCGGAGGAGTGATTACCCATGCCGTAAAACTCATCTCGTGCTGCTTGAGCATGACCTTCTTGTAATCCACTGTGGCCTCGTTCGAATCGAGGCGGAGATCGAAGCCACAGGCCTTCGCCTCCTCGCGGAGGATAGTCATCATTTTGTCAAAGCTGGGACTAGCGCGGTAGGAGACGGAAATGGAAAGCTTGGTGCCGTCCGGGCGGCGCAGGATACCGTCGCGTCCGGTCTCGGTGAAGCCGGCCTCACGGAATGCGGCACGGGCTTTCGAGATGGAGAAGGGACGTGCCTTGATCGAGGGATCACTGTAAAGGAGGTAGCCTTGGTTGTAGGCGTCGAGGCGGGTGTAATCGCCACGGTGGATCACATCGATGACCTTCTGCCAATTCATCGCGTGCTGTATCCCGATTCGGATCCGTTTGTCATTCAGCAGGGGCTTGCTGACGTTCAGGTAAAGTCCGCGCGGCAGTGCCGGGTATTGGTTGAAGAAGGTATGGCGTTCAATATACCCCTTGTAAACGGGCTCGATCTCGGATTTCTCATACCAATACTCAGGACGGGTCAGATAGAAAGAATCCAACTCTCCGGCCCGGAACAACTCGAAGGCCTTAAATTCGTCGCGGACAATGGTATAGACAATACGGTCGGGATTGAAACGGTGTTTGTAGTATTTCCTGTCCTTAGCCCACCAGTCTTTTACGCGGGTCTGGGTAATTGAGACGCCTTTAACAATATCTCCTTGCAATACTTCGTAGGCACCCGTAGTCGGCGGGAACTTCCACTGGTAGCGCTCGGTGTAGTCCGGCCCATATTCATCGTAGAAGTGGGGCGGCGAGGGTGTCAGTGCGCCGGCCAGCGCGGGGGCGTAAAGCTGCGCCACAGGGAGAGCGATGGAGAGCAACCGCTCACCGTAGGCCGTGATGTTCGCCACGTTTTCCCGGAAGAACTGCTTCGCATAAGGGTTCACGATGTCGTCTGAGATCCGGACGTAAATATTAAAAAGGAAGTCCTCCGCCCTGACCGGCACCCCGTCAGAGTACCTCGCCGTCTCATCGATCTCAAAATAAACTGTGCGCCCGTCCGGCGAAACCGCCCAGCGTTTCGCTAAGCCGGGGATCATGGCCGTTGTTTTCGGGTGTAGCACCACGAGCGGCACGTCGATCTCGTCGTAAAGGTAGCCGCGGAATCCGTTATTCGAGTTATCGCCGAATGGACGGATCGTAGGCGGGAAACTCATCAGAAACTGGCGGAAGGCACCGCCTTTTTTCGCTCGTGGATCGCCGATTTCCTCGTGACCCATGCCGTCCTCCCATAGCAAGTCGACTGGGATATTCTCCGGCTTGCTGAAGCGGAAATAATCCCCCAGCCCGAGGCGAAACTCCCATTTCTCCTGCTCGCGCTTGAGGGTTGCTAGGTTGCGCTCCAAGGTTTCCCGCTCCTCGCCCTCGGAGGCGAGTATCTTCTCCTCCGTTTCACGCAGCGCTTTGACCGTGGCGATTTTCTGTTCGCCGAGCCAGTTGCGGATAAATCGGTTGTATTGGGCCGTAAAATCATCGAAGCCCGAGGTGCGGGCAGTTTTCACCTCCTCACGGTCGCAACCGGAGAGTACGATGGCGAGCGCCGCCAACAGGAGGGTGAGCAGGGTGTTTCGCATCAATGGTAGTAGCTATGTTTTTTCGGATCGAAGGCCTCGCGCACGGCCTCGCCGATGAAAGTGATGAGCACCAGCAAGGAGACGAGCACGAAGAACGTGGAGGAAACCAGCCAAGATGCCGAGAGATTTGCGAGGCCATCGTTTAGAAGGCGGCCCCATGTTGCGTATTTTGGCGGAAGGCCAAAGCCAAGGTAGTCGAGGGCGGTGAGAGATGAAATCAACGAAGAAACGGTGAAGGGTATAAGAGTAACGATGATAGCCAAGGTATTGGGTAAGAGGTGGCGGAAAATGATCCGCGGCGTGCCCGCTCCCAATACACGTGCGGCGGCAATGTAGTCGCGTTCCTTGTCGCGGTAAGCTGCTGTTCGCATCAATCCAGAGATGCCCATCCAACCAAAAAGAATGAGTATCGCAAGAATGATCGGCAATCCTTTGAACTGCTCCGGCACCATGCTAGCGAAGATGATAACCACGAACAAAAAAGGGATGTTTGAGAATACCTCAATGAGACGATCCATTACGAGGTCAAACCAACTTCCAAAATATCCCATCATCATGCCTAACGTGATCCCCACGACGTAAACGATGGGCAGGAAAATTAGCGCCGCCTTAAAATTCACTTGCAGACCACCATATAGGTAAGCGAGCACGTCATAACCCTGCGAGGTGGTTCCCAGCCAGTTTTTCTCTTTGGGTAGCGGCGGGGCTGGATGGTATTTCATCGCGCGGAGCTCGCTGCTATCCATCGCCAGAAAACCCTCGCGAGTTCCGGCTCCGTTGTAATTTTCCTTGAGGATATTGCCGTTCATGTATTCGGCGGAATAAACTCTCTCACCGCTCGCATCCCAGCCATCCACCGGCCCGTTGAGCTTGCCGCGGCGCAGGGTGTAGCGGAGATGAACGCGACCTTCCTCGATATCGTGGTACTTTGCCGCCAGTCCGAAGAAAGGTTTCCTAGCGCCCGCTTCCGCATAAATACCCTCCCGCTCGACCAAGGATTTCGAGCGGGGCTGAAGGGTATCATCCGTCGCACCGAAAGGAACTAAAGGCATGATCACTTTTCCGCGCGCCTCGGTTTTACCGCTTTGCAAATCCAGCTCGAGCTTCCTGTAATTCACCGGCGCGTCGGCTCCCTCTCCGGTGATGCCGAAGTCGGAGCCCTTGAACGGGGTTGGTGTGAAAGCGGGGTAAACCCACTTGCCATTATAACGGACGGCAAGCGCCTCTTTACCAACCACCACCTGATCGAGCGCGGCCAAGGCCATCAACCCGAGCAGAATAAGTAGGGAGTAGTAGCCGCGCTTTATTTCCTTGAAACGCCTGATCCTCCGCAGCGTCACCGGGTTCGGCGGGCCGGCGGTGAACGAAGCGACGATGAACGAGATGCCACCAGCCATGAGAAGCAACGAGCTCAGCCATCCGAACCACAGGAACTCACCTCCAGCGTATTTCCATTTCAACCCGAACACCTCGCGGCTAGCATCAAAGAACCAGCGCGCCGTTGGGAAGTCGATACCGCGCCATTCCCCTAAAGCCGCAAGCAGCCCTAGAATTAACGCGAAAATTCCTATCGTCCTGACACTCATTTGAATTTGATCCTCGGATCCACCATCGCGACAATCATGTCGGAGATTACATTTCCCAACAACATCAGGAACGCCGCGATGGTCAGCGTGCCCATGATGACCGGCACATCCCGCGCAATCACCGCCTGATACTGCAAAAGCCCGAAGCCTTGGATGTCGAACACCGTCTCCACCAGAAGAGAGCCGCCGATGAAAATCCCTACCAGCCCACCTAGGCTCGTCGCGATGGGGATCATCGAGTTCCGGAACGCATGGTTGAACACCGCCTTGCGAAACCCCACGCCTTTCGCAACGGCGGTGCGAACGTAGTCAGCGGAAAGCTGATCCATGAGGTTGTTTTTTGTCATCATTGTCAGCATTGCAAACGAGCCAACGAGATAGCAGAGCAAGGGCAGAACCGTGTGGTGGGCGAGATCCTTGACCTGTTCCCACAGAGCCATTTCAGCGAAACCGGGACTCGTCATACCGAACAGTGGGAACAGGTTCATCCGCGCGCCGAAGTGGACGAGCAAGATCGCACCGAGGGCAAAGCCGGGGATCGAGTAGCCGATGAAAATGAGCACCGAACTGGCGCTATCGATGAAAGTCCGGTGTTTCAGCGCCTTGAGTATCCCAAGCGGCAGGCAGACGGCGTAGGTGATGATCGCCGTGAGCAGGCCGAAATACGCAGCCACCGGCACACGTTCTAAGATCATCTGGCCGACGGGGTCATTGTAAACCGTGGACCGACCAAGATCACCCTGCAACAGGCCGCTGAAATTCGTCCGGTAAGCCACAGCGCGAGGCAGGTAGGTTGGAACTTGGGCTCCGTCCACGCTCCGCTTGCTGAACCTTTCCTTGCGCATTTTCACGCTTTCATAACGAACTTTCCAGCCTTCTGCGGTGATGTCCGCATTATCCTGTCGGCACTTTACTGAGACGATGGTATCGCCTTTCTTTTTCACCTCCAACAAGCGCCCATCACCGCGCAGAACCAAGGAAGCGGTATTATCGGGATCCTCGCCGCCGCCACCGATCATGCCGTCGCCCATCACCCCGAATTCACCCTTGGAAAGTCTCACTTCCTTCGGTAGCAAGCCCAGCCATTGAAGGTAAGCAACCGGCATCGCCTTATCGAGACCGAACTGCTCTTCCAACTCCTCTACTTGCTCCTCGCTCAAGCCGCCACCCGCATCACTGGAGGCCTTCTTCGCGCCACCGCCCTCCGCTGTGCCCGCCGCCTGCTGCAGCATCCGATCCATAGGTCCACCGGGGACGAACCTCGTGATCGCGAAGACAAGGAAGGTGATCCCCAGTAAAGTGGGGAGAATTAACAGAAAACGTCTGAGGAAATAACTCTTCACTTGCTTAAAGGTGAGTGTTTCGACGCGACTGCCTCGTTGGCAAGCCCCGTCCTAACCAACTTCCTAATATTCCTGCCCTTTCTCCTTCTTCACCGCGATCACATAATCGAAAACCGCCTTTTCGTCAGATGTCGCAAGGCCTGCGTGGGCAATCATTTCCGGCATCACGTCTTGCCAGTCCATGATGTCCACGCGCTCGGGAAGTTGGTAGGCGTGGCACTCGCCGCACTTTAACATATATACCTCGTGCCCGCGCTCGAGTTGAGCCAGCGCTTTACCACTCTTCTTCGCCATCGCCGCGCTGGGATTCGGCACCTCGGAAATGCCGCCCACCGATCCATCTTCCCCGCTGCTCATATCGCCCATCGGACTACTGACCATCGGGCCACAGGCGGCGATGAACATCGAACCCAAAATCGAGCAAACCCAACGATAGTACATATCTGTTTACTACACTTGGATGGTTCACTTTCACAACACATAAAGTCCGCGATTTTGGCAGAGTCCCTAGTGTTAGTACGCTGGCGATCTTGGCTCTTGACCATGAAAGCAATACATTCATATTTTTTAGTGATCTTAATTCATTACCTATGAAAGCTTTAAAGACGACTTTATCAGCACTTCTGTTACTGCCGCTTTTGGGAAATAGCGTTTGGGGCGTGACGGTGGCCACTCCTAATTCTGAAAATCTTCCAAGCTCTCCTCCGGCCAATGGTGCACCTTGGGACAACGTTTTGAATATGAACGGTGCATCGGGCGTGTATATCGGCGAAGGTTGGATGCTCTCCGCCGAACATGTGTTTGACGACAACCCCAATCCCTTCGTAGTCCACAATTCCACCACCTACTTGGCAGATCTAACCAAAACTTACGTATTGGAAAATCCAGCGAATTTTCCCGGCTTGGGATTAACTGCAGCATCGGACGTGGTTCTTTTCCGTCTCCAAAGCGCAATACTTGGGCTTCCAACCATTTCACTGGGTAGTGCGTCGTCTAACCTGAACATTACGATGATTGGATTCGGCGGTGGAAAATCATGGGGAACAAACAATGTGCAAAGCGGTTTGACCAATCTCGATTGGTCAGAAAATGATTTCCTAGCTTTCTCTACTGACTATGACACGGCTACCCAATCTGAAGGACAAGGTATTGTAGGGGATTCCGGAGGAGGAGCTTTTGCCTCCCAGTCGGGTGCATGGAAACTTGTTGGCATTATGAATGCGGTCGATACCGATAGTAATCCTGATCTCACTTATTTCGCCAACATATCGACATACTCAGCTGAAATTAACAACATCATCCTTACCCAAGGTAACATCCCAGAGCCTTCTTCACTCCTGCTCAGCTCCCCCGCCCTGCTGCTGCTGCTTCGTCGTAGGAGATGTGAGACCCGCCATTGACTCGCACCCCTTCATCGTTTCCCATCCAGCATGTCCGTGGCGGAAACCAAACAATCTCCCATCTCCTCACACCGTTGGATTCTTTCCTACCTACTGCGGGAGAAAAAAATCTTTATTCCCTCCCTCGTCGCGCTGTTCGTGACGGCAGTCCTCGCACTCGCGTTTCCCTATTTCCTCAAGGAACTGGTTGGCAATCCGGTTGATTCCCTCCGGGCCGCCGTCCCGCCCGCCGAGATTCTCGCCCGGACGAATGAGATCATCCTCAAACTTATCGTCGTCCTATTTCTACAAGCCACCATTGGATTTTTCCGTGTGCAGGGCTTCATCCGCTCTGGCGAATCCGCGCTGAACCGTCTCCGTAAAGACCTCTTCAATCACCTTCTCGGACTACCAGTCCCCTACTTCCAGGATCAGCGCGCCGGCTCCCTCAGCAACCGAGTCTCCGCCGATCTCGCAATCGTCCGCGATACCCTCCTTTCCACCGTGCCCCAGGCCGTGCGGCAGACGGTTATCCTCATCGGCGGGCTGATGTTCATCTTCATCTCCTCTTGGAAACTCTCGCTGGTCATGCTTTGCTGTATCCCGGTCGTCATTCTCCTCGTCGCGTTTTTCGGACGCAAAGTCCGCAATCACTCGAAGGCCGCGCAAGAATCCCTCGCCGAGGCCTCTACGGTCATCGAGGAATCTGTCCAGAATATCGCAGATGTAAAAGCGTTCACCAACGAGGGATTCGAGCATAGGCGCTACGAATCCTCGCTCGCTTCCTTCCTAGCTGTAGCCCTGCGCGGCGCGAAAGCCCGTGGAGCGTTCCTGTCCTTCATCATCTTTGTGCTCTTCGGCACCATCGCCTTTGTTGTCTGGTACGGCGCGCAGATGTATTCCAAGAGCGAAATCTCATGGGAAAATTTCTTCGCCTTCATCATCTTCTCGATCTTCGTCGGCGCATCGCTCGGATCATTTCCGGAAATCATCTCCCAGTTCCAGCAAACCGCCGGTGCCACCGAGCGCCTGCGCGAAATACTCGACATGCCCGCCGAGCGCATAACAGGCCGCTCCGATCTCACCCTCACCGGCGCGATCACTTTCGAAGATCTCGGTTTCCGCTACGCCTCCCGCCCGGAGATCGATGTATTGGAAGACGTAAGCGTCTCTCTCCCTTCTGGCCAGCGCACCGCCATCGTCGGCCCCTCCGGCGCGGGTAAATCCACCCTCTTCTCTCTCATCCTCGGCTTCAATGATCCCAGCAGTGGCACGCTCCTCTTCGACGGCACCGACGCCGCCGCAATCTCTCTCGCCTGCCTGCGCTCGCAGATCGCCATCGTTCCGCAGGAGGTCATGCTTTTCGGCGGCACCATTACGGAAAACATCGCCTACGGCAAAGAGGGAGCCACACAGGCCGAGATCGAGGCCGCCGCCGCCATGGCCAACGCCCACTCCTTCATCGCCGATCTCCCCGAAGGCTACGCCACCCTCGTCGGTCCCCGCGGCACGAAGCTCTCCGGCGGCCAGCGCCAACGCATCGCCATTGCCCGCGCGGTCCTCGCCGATCCCAAGATCCTCCTCCTTGACGAAGCCACCTCCGCTCTCGATAGCGAATCCGAGCGTCTCGTCAACGAAGCCCTCGAGCGCCTGATGACAAACCGCACCTCCCTAGTCATCGCCCACCGCCTGTCCACTGTTCGCCACGCCGACCGCATTCTCGTCCTGTCCAAAGGCAAAATCGTCGAGCAGGGAACGCACGAAGAACTCCTCGCCGCGAATGGCACCTACCGTTTCCTTGCGGAGACGCAGCTTGCATGAATATTTTAATTTAAAACCTCAAACTTGGAGGTTCACTGCAACACGCGATCGATCACACAAAATGGATCTTCTGTTCGGATTCGAACCGCGTGATTAGCACCGCTGTGGTATCAAGGCCAAGGGTATTGCTCGATGGCAGCAGATATTGTCAAATCCACCTTTTTCAGCGGCAAAAACGATATTGCGGCAATCTTCCCAGCTGGAGGTAAGCATCGGGTCGGGGACGCCCAGGAATTGATAGTCGTCATCGCAAAGCGCGGAAAACCAACTCACTTCGACAAGCTTGTTTTTGGCAGCGGCACTACTCTTGCGGCGACCAATACGCTATACTAATCGTTGCGGGTCCATTGAACTTTGAATGCATCAGCCGCTTCAATGATGTGCACCGGGTTTTGCAACCAACAATCGGGATGGGCCGGGCGGGGTGCGCCATGATCCAGCTATACGCCGCCGCTGTGCGCGATACCCCATGCGAGGGAGGAAATTTCTATGCCACTCTTACCCAATGGGCGTCTGCGTGACGGGGAAGAAAGTGTCATGATTTTTACTCTTTTTTTGGTGAAGGGAAATTGAGTAGCGCACACTTTAGGCGCAGCTATTATGCTTTTTTTCTATCCCCTTATAGAACAGGGGAGAGCCGCTGGTCGGATTCGAACCGACGACCTATTCATTACGAATGAATTGCTCTACCCCTGAGCTACAGCGGCATTTGCCGGGGAACAAGCAACCAAAGCGCGTGCCTCCCGGCAAGAGGGAAATTCTATACCATCACCTTGTGGGGGGATTTTGCATACCGCTAGGGCATCGAATTCGAAAGCCCGCTGCGCGCTAGTAGAATCCTTCTCGATGTGACTTTTAGCGTGCTGATCTAAAAAAATCAACGCGCTGCGTAACGTCGCAACCAAAATTGAGCCGTTGCTTGCTGTAGGTAAAAATTTAGAGCTCACGTTTCACTGAGTCGTTTGTAGATTATCACCTCCATGATAAGCCCACTTCGATCCGCCTGCCCTGAACCTCAAGCTGCCCGCACTGCCTCCGAACTGGCTGCCAGCCCATCCCTTTGATAACACCCACATGGATGTCCGCGATGAGATATCCGTCTCTGGCGTGTGAAATCGCCGCGACAAAGCGACGATCCGCAACGAGATCGGCCGCGAATACGCCTGCTCGGAGAACATCGACTTCCAGATCAACCGCGTCCTTTCCCAACTCAAGAAAATGGGCGAACTTGATAACACCTATATTTTCTACACGGCCGACCACGGCATCGCCATCGGGCGCCACGGCCTGCAGGGAAAGCAAAACCTCTACGAGCACACTTGGCGTGTCCCAATGATCGTCAAAGGTCCTAACATCAAGCCTGGTAGCCGTGCTCCCGGCAACGTCTATCTCGGAGACCTGCTCGCAACCTTCTGCGACCTCACCGGAGTCACACCGCCAGAAACAAACGAGGGCACCAGCTTCAAGCCCGTACTCCTCGGCGAAAAACATACCATCCGCAATACGCTATACGGGGTCTATAACGGCGGCGAAAAGCCTGGCATGCGCAGTGTGAAACAAGGCGATTGGAAGCTCATCGAATACGAATCCGCGAACAGCGGCGTCCGTGAAACCCAGCTCTTCAACCTCAGGGAAAATCCCCACGAACTTCTCGCCGAGCACAAGGATCCGAAGGCCACCAACCTCGAAAAAAATACACAACACGCCGACAAGCTCAAGGAAATGCGCGCCCTACTTCTAGCGGAAATGCGCCGCCTCAACGACCCGTGGCGGTTTTCCGACCGACCCGAGGATGGTCTCACGCCGATCAAAGTAGGCAAGCCGCGTGACAAGAAGAAGCCGAAGAAACCCAGACAAGAACACTAACTGCGAACCAGTTCCGCTAGAAGTTTGGGGTTTCTTCATCGCGGGTATCCGTCTAATACACCCATATGTTAGATGTGTTTTTCTGGTTACTTTACGCGATGAATGAGGTGACCTACCAGCTTCCTTTATTTATGGAAACGGGGTCACCGAAATGACGGCGTTTGCATTGTTGCTGGCTGTAGCTGCTGCCGCTTATGGGCTTGCCAGGTTATTGCGGTTGCCTGCGATTCCCGTGCTGATCGGCGCGGGGATGAGCCTTGGGTTGACGGGACTAGTGCCGAAAGAATTCGGGCTTGGAAATGCCGTGGGCGAGGGCGCTACAAATGTGCTGGAACTAGGACTCGTATTCCTCGTTTTCGCCTCGGGCGTGGAGCTCAATCCACAGCGTTTCAAGAGGTTCGGGAAAGCGGTGGTGTGGGTGGCGGCGGTCCAGTTTTCGCTGGCGATGGGTGTCGGCTACCTATGTGCCGTGATCATGGGAATGGGAAAACTGGAAGCCGTTTACATGGGCGGCGGGCTGGCCGCCAGCTCGACCCTAGTCGTGCTACGTCACCTTCAGTCACGGAGAGCCATGTTCGAGCCATATGCCCGTGTGGTGACGGGGGTGTTGCTGCTACAAGATGTCGCGCTGGTGCTTTTGATCGTGGTGTTATCGCGGGTGAACGGCGGCGGATGGGATGTGGCGAATGGCTTGTGGGAAGCGGGCGTGATCGGTGGCATCGCATGGGTCGCGCAGCGTTTCGTAATCCCGAAGCTGGTGCTCCTCTTCAAGCCAGATGAGGAAAATTTGCTGTTGTGGCTAGTGGCGGTGTTACTCGGGTTCGTGGGTGTCGCGTCGTGGCTCGGACTGCCGCTGATCGCCGGGGCTTTCGCAGGCGGTTTTGTTTTCTCGGCGTTTCCTATCAACGGCCTGGTGCGCGGACAGCTCTCCTCTCTCGTGGATTTTTTCCAAGCCATGTTCTTCGTCGCGCTCGGTGCCTTGCTCGGCGTGCCGGAACCGGGGCTGTGGCTGCAGGCGGCGATCTATTCCCTACTGATCATCGTAGTGACGCCGCCGCTGGTGGCACTCGTCGCAGAGTGGCGCGGGCTGAACGCACGCGCGGGCATCGAGTCGGGTCTGCTACTCGCGCAGACAAGCGAGTATTCGCTACTCCTCGGCCTGAGCGGCATCACTCTCGGTCATGTGCGCCAGGAAACCTTTTCAGTCCTCGCCCTCACCACGGTGATCACCATGGCCGCAACCCCTTTCCTCGGGCGCGAGGAAGTGACGAATTTCCTCCTGCGCTTCCATCCACTGCGAAAAAGAAAAGACTTGGGCGAGACCCCGTCGGGTCATGTGCTGATCCTCGGCTTCGGTGCGGCGGGAATGTGGATTCTCAAACCCCTTCTCGCTCAAGGCGAAAAAGTGCTGGTGGTGGATGACGACGCCGTGGTCTGCGGATCGCTTGCGAAAAAGAACATCCCTTTCCTGCATGGCGACGGCGCGGAGGTGGAGGTGCTTGCCAAGGCTGGCGCTCGCGAAGCGAAACTAGTGATCGCCTCAATGCGGAGAGTAGGCGATGCACTCACAGTGCTAACATACGTGAAAAACGTGCCGGTCGTCGCTCGCGTCTTTGAAGTGGCAGACGCAGAAAAAATCCGTCTTGCAGGTGGCGTGCCCGTGATGAGCTCGATGGCGGCGGCAGACACTTTAATGGCATGGCTAGATAACACCGACCGAGTGAAAAACTAAAGCGGTGAGGATTTGCGCCGCCTATATACAAAATGAGGTCACGCTGGACCGACGACGCATTCCTAGTTGGCAAGCGGGTGCGGCTTCCCTAGCCTCCGGCCTTTGCATGTTAGAGAAAACTCATTTCCACTTTACGGGCGTTTGCGGGACGGCGATGGGCGCAGTGGCGGCCGCGATGAGGCGGCGCGGTTTCACGGTGACGGGTTCCGACACGAACGTCTATCCGCCGATGTCGGATTTCCTGCGCGGCGAGGGCATCACGATCGCCGAGGGTTACCGTGAGGAAAATATCCCCGCCGGGGCGGATGTGGTCGTAATCGGCAACGCGATCTCACGCGGCAACCCGGAAGCGGAGGCCGCTCTCGATCGCAAACTCCTCTACCACTCCCTCCCCGAGGTGATGAAAGAGCATTTCCTGCGCGGCAAACGAAACTTCGTGGTCAGCGGCACTCACGGAAAAACAACGACATCCTCCATGCTCGCGTGGCTCTTCCGCAACGCCGGGCGCGATCCCGGTTTCATGATCGGTGGACTTCCGAAAAACCTCGGCTGCGGCGCGCATTTTCCCGACAGCGAAATCAATGTCCTCGAGGGTGACGAATACGACACGGCCTTCTTCGACAAGCGCTCCAAATTCCTCCACTACCTGCCGGAATGCGTGGTGGTGAACAATATCGAGTTCGACCACGCCGACATCTACAACAACGTCGAGGAGATCAAGCTGAGCTTCAAGCGCCTCCTAAACATTGTCCCACGCAACGGCATGGCCTTCGTCAACGGCGATGAGAAAAACTGCCTCGATGTGACGGAGAAAGCACCTTGCCCGGTGACAAGCGTCGGCCTAGGCGAAGGGAATACTCTGCGGATCACGGATGTGAAATACGATGAAGATAGTAGTTCGTTTTCCCTCGGCGGAGAGCACTACACCGTGCCGATGACGGGCGAGTTCAATGTCCGCAACGCCGCGATGGCGACGGCGGCAGCAAGCTTCGGCGGCCTCACTCCGGATGAGATCCGCGCTGGCTTGCTGGCCTTCGGCGGCGTCGCCCGCAGACAGGAACTTAAGGGTGAGAAAAACGGCATCAAAGTCATCGACGACTTCGCCCACCACCCGACCGCGATCCGCCTCGCCGTGCAGAGTATCCGCCAGAAATATCCGGACTCACGGTTGTGGATACTTTTCGAACCCCGCTCAAACACCACCCGCCGCGCCGTATTCCAGAAGGAACTCGCCGAGTCGCTGGCGCTGGCGGACTTCGCCGTCGTCGCCGCGATCCCCGATCTCCACAAGATCCCGGAAAACGATCGGCTCGATCCCCTCCGCCTTTCCGCCGACATCGCCGCGATGGGCGGAAAGGGATACTACCTCGCCGACAACGCAGCCATCATCGCCGCCGTCAAAGCCGAGGCACAGCCCGGCGATGTCGTCGCAGTCCTCTCGAATGGCGGCTTCGGCGGAATCCACCAGCAACTTTTGGCTGAACTTTAGGCAGGGTGCCTCGTTTTTAAGATTCAACCGCGAATGGACGCGAATTATCGCGAATGAAATGCAGCAAGTTCGTATTTTTGATTACTTTCTTCATTCGCGGCCATTCGCGTTCATTCGCGGTTAGCTCTTTCAGAATTCGGGCGGCCTGGTTGGGCGATTGTTCGCTTTACAAATCCGCCCGCCGCGCCCAATTTTTGCCCCCCGCACTTAGGAGAGGTGGTCGAGTGGTCTATGGCACCTGATTCGAAATCAGACGTAGTGTAACAGCTACCGTGGGTTCAAATCCCACCCTCTCCGCCATTCTTCTTTCGTGACCGATTGTTCGCTTTGATTCGTGTTCATGGGACTCTGTGCGTCTCTGGCTTCGGGGGCGTCTCGCATGGATGCGCACCGTTGACGGTTTCATTGTTAGATTCGCGTTGGAATTTAGACCGATTTCTGTCGCGGGTTTACTGCAAGGAGTTTGCTTTCTGCGGGAGGCCCCTGAAAGAGCCATTATGTCAGACCGGAGGGCGGGGAAGTGGGGGTTGATTTGCTGATCAGCTGCATTTTCTTTGACACCATGTGATGATCGCCGATTGGGTAACACTTACGCCGGGAGCAACCCTCTGACCCGCAAAACCTGCCCCAACTTTTCCCCGTTTTCATCCCTGCCAATTCCAGAGGAGATATCTCTTTTCACCACTAAAAATCCCTTTATTTATCTCGATTCGGAGTGATCGCCCTCAAGACATGAATACCAAAAATCTCAGCTCAAAACTGATTGTATGCCTGGCAGTTTAATTCTCCGGCTTCCACATCCACGACGGCGGCGAGAAACCCGTCGCCGCCCACGATAGCGCCGGGCGCAAACGCCTCGCCGAGTATCTCCTCCGCCATCCCTTTTCCCTCCAGAAAATCACGTGGAACGCCAGCACCCAGACCGTCATCAAAGGTGGCGCGCTACCGCCGGGAGCGCATGCCAAAGGAATGCGAAAGGCCAGCCCAAGCCCAGTCCGTCAGTCGATCCTTGGCATCCAGCTTTCTCCCTCCTTTGGCATGCGGCCTACGGCGAGGCCGCGCTACCAACACAAAACCCGTATAAATGTATAAATGGGGTCAGGTGTCGCATTTCAACATTTTAGTATGACTCTACCGGTAATGTTAAGATGCGACACCTGACCCCGAATAGACCCCGAATAATTCAGCTTACGGGCAAGGTGACGCCTTGTCCACGGCGCCGGACCATGATCCGGCGGGGTGGAATGGGTGGCGAAGTCGGCAGCTCACAGCGACCGGATGAACTTCACGACAGCCTCGCGATCGGTTGCGGACATTTTGCGGAAGTTTTCCTTGGCCTGTTCGGCTTCGCCGCCGTGCCAGAGGATGGCCTCTTCGATCGTGCGGGCGCGGCCGTCGTGCAAGTAACCTTCGCCACCGGCCACCCCAGCGGTCAAACCGATGTTCCAAAGGGGAGCAGTACGCCACTCCGCCCCAGTCACGTCACCTTCAGCCATGCTGTCGGCCAATCCCGGACCCATGTCATGGAGGAGAAGGTCGGTGAAAGGACGGATCGTCTGGTTGCGCAGTTCGCCTTTCGGATGGTAGGCGCTGGTCGTGAAGCTTGGGGTGTGGCAAGCCACGCAGGATGCGGTGGAGAAAAGTGTCCGGCCCCGCACCACTTGCGGATCTTGGAGGTAGCGCTGGGCTGCCACCCCAAGCAGGACCGCGTATCGGTTCAGCTGATCCAGTTCCGTGTTGCTCACTTCGGCCGGTCGGGGTGATTTCTCACCGTCGAGCACGGGAAACAACTCGCTGACCACTCCCATGTCGCGGTTCAGGGCATGGGCGATCTGGTGGATCACCTTGGGCTGGGCGGCCTTGTGGGCGAACCGGCCCAAACGGAGGATGAGGGAATTGGATGGGTCTGGCACGAAACGCGCCCGCCCGGAAATACCGTCACGATTGGCATCATCCGGATCAGCCAGAGCAAGGATGGCACTCTCCGGGATGGCTTCAAGCAAACCGAGCCCGACTAATGGCTGGGCCATGCGAAGTGAGTGGTAGGCGGGAATGACCCCCGAGAATTGCAGCTCCGGCTTGCGCAGGGTGTAGGAGGTTCCGTCGCCATAAGCCCCGTTCACCGTGGTGAACCCGGCCAAGAGGACACCTGCTTCCGGATTTCCACTAATCGCGTGAGGCTGCAACTGCTCACCAAGGATGGGATGCGGTGCACCGTCGGCCGACTCACTAACCTTGACCCCGCCATATTCGACCGTGGTTCCCACCGCGGGGAGGAGAGACCGCCCGTTGCCCATGTGGCACTCTACGCAACTCTGGGCGGCAAATTTGGGACCGAGCTTGTTCATTTGCTGGGCAAAGACCGGATTGTCGGGCTCGGAATGGACCCCGGTTTGGAAATCGGTGTGATGTAACCGGCGGCCGAGCATGAAGGCCTGAGCACTTTGCGCAGTCATGTTTCCCGCCATCTGCTTGAACCGGTGTTGCGGTTCGTTGGAGTATTGATAGGGCAGCGTGACCAGTCCCCCGAGCAAAGCCTCAGTAGGCAGAGGGTGGGAGTCGAGGGTCTGGTTGACTCCTCCCACGATGCCGCCAGACAAGCCTAGGTCATTCCCCTGGGCCCAAGGCACAATGCCTTGACCCACGACGTAAAGAAACGTCGTGCCATAATAATTTTTTCGTCCGTTGCGCGGCGCGGCGAGAAAGTAGCTGATCTCGATTTCGACCCGGTCACCAATCTGCAGGGCGCGATTGCCCGCATTGGCGTTCTGATTAATCGTCGCGCTGTAGTTGTAATCCGTCTCGCCCGAGATGGTCGAGGGAGTGGTTGAAACGAGGGTGGCAATCTGATTGTTGTTGTACTGGGCCACGGCCGAGACGCCGCCGAAGAAGGTCCGGAACTCCGCGGGATTCAAAAGGCCCTGCGTGGTGTAATTAAAAGTGATGGTCGAACCACCCTTGGCCACCCGATCGATGATCTGGATGTTGCCCACCCGCTGCTCCCAATACCAAGACAGGTAATGGTCGTATTTCTGGAAAGTACTTTCCCGGGCATGGCGGTCGCGCACCCGGTCGCCGAGGTAGGTGATCTTGGCCGTGGAGGTCTCGTTGACCGGATCAGGCTCTAGCGCGGTTGCCGCAGTGAAGAGCGGGAGGAAGACGGGCTCACTCTCCGGCGCGGCGGAAAGCAAAGTCGAACCGACCGAACCGGTGACGTTACCGGCCAAGGTGATCACGGTGACATAATAGGTCTGAACCGCGACGACGTCCGCGAGGGTGACCGACGTGACCAGGCCCAGCTCCATGACTTGGTTTAAATCCGTGGACGAAGTGCCGTAGAGCACCCGGTAACCAGTGACTCCCGGCGTGGTGACCGCATCCCAGGCCACGCTGATCGAATCGGCGATGCCGGCTGGCACGATACGGATATTGGCCGGCGCCTCCGGATTAATCACGGGATGGCTGATCCGGAAAAATTTTTGCGTCCCTGCGACCGGCACATCGTGGGAGGCTTCCGCCCCGTCGGCCGTGACCGTGGCCACCAGCGACCAACTGGGCGAAGCGAGCGAAGCGGACTCCTCGACACGATAAGCCACGCCTTGGATCGAAGGCCAGGCGAGGCGCATGACCGGACTGGTCGTGGAGGCGATCATTTGGGTTTTCTCCGGGATGGCCGGCACTGGGGCCTGGTAGGCGAATTCCACGTCGTCGATAAACACTTCACCGATGGCGCCAGCCACGGCCCCGGTAGCAAAATACCATTCGATCTTCGCGCCGACCGCGGTGCCGGGAGCGGTGGCCGGGGAGCCGGTCACTTTCGACCAAACACCATTGCCGCCGGTGAAGTTGTTCCAACCGCCCCAGGTGACCGAGCCGCCGGAGGCAACCCAGCCGACCCGGTATTGCTGCACGTAGGACACACCGGCACTGACCTGCCGGGCATAAAAGGAAAAGGTGTAGGACTTACCGACCACGACCGAAGGGACAACTTTGACTAACTGACCTCCGACCGCACCCCCAGGGATGTTGCTGCGCAGGGAGGAAGTGCCGCTGCGCGGGTTCGACGTCGAAATGGTGTGGATCGGAGCCGTGGTCCAGCTAGTAGAACCGGATTCAAAGCCGGGGTTGGCATCGGCTAGGGCATTCGCGGGGACCAGAACCTCGCCCGAAGCAGGGACGGTTTCCATCACGCGATAAATCCTTTCCTTGTTGCCATCATGCGCCGTTTGGACCGACCCGCTGCTGCCGGGCACCGAGGAACCCAGGTTGCTCCAAACCGCATCTCCCGAAGCCGGTGACCACTGGGCTTGGTAGGTATTTCCAACCACCGAAGTCCAAGAAATCTCGGTCTCCGGCGTGATGCTGACCTGACCGCCGTCGCCCCCATTACCTCCTATTACCAATCCGGGGTGAACGAGGAAAACGCAGGCAAGGCCTGCGGCCAGGAAAGAAATCCATGCGCTCCGCGAGTTTTCGAGCTTATTCATTTTGATCTGGGGACGAGTGGGGGAGTTAAGCATGGTGAAAGAGGGGGGGGAATTCGAGGAAAAATTATTCTGTTTCGAGGCTGAGAAAAGCGAGGCGCTCCCGAGAGGCCACCGCAGGCTGCCAAAACCAACCGGATTTGTCCCAGCACTGGGCGTAAGGATAGGCTTCCACCACCTTTTGGTAAGACGTCATGGCTTCGTCCTTTTTCCCCTCCGCCTCGGCAACCTTGCCCAGGACAAAGGTGTAGGTGCCCACGTCATTAAGGGCCCAGGCCTGATGACCGTTTTCGGTGTCCGGAAGCGCGGTCAACTTGCCTTGCATCTCCATGGCTTGCGCACCGTAAAGGGATTGGCAGCGCTCAATGGCCACCCGCGCCGCGGGATAATCTTTCCGCTCCAAGGCGGACCACGCCTGCATAGTCAGGGCGGAAGAACTCTCCCCCGAAGGAGCCGGTTCTTGCCCCTCGGCAAAACCGTTTAAACAAAAAAGCGTGGCGGTGGCCAAAACCACCCGCTTAGGAATGGACAGGCAGGGG
>CAMAXN010000014.1 GCA_945862245.1 Prosthecobacter debontii | reverse complement strand
GGTCGCGCTCTCGACCACCAGACCGACGGCGTCCGCATTGCGGTCATCGGTGTAGTCGATGATCCCGTCGCCGTTGGTGTCCTCGAAGTAGGGACCGTCACCGATGAAGATGTCCACATTACTACCGCCAAAGGCCAGCACATCAACGGTTGTTTTCGAGTTGTCGCTCAGCGTCAGAGTGTAGCTGCTCTGCCGGGTTATCGAGAAGCCGCCGGAGATGTAGACAAAGTCTTCAATCATCAACACGGCATGCTCAATAGCGATCCGCTCCAATTTGGTGGAGTAATCAAAGTCTTTGGCACCGATGCCGGTGGGCACGGAGAACTTGCCTCCTTCCAGTCGGGTGAAGTCCAGTGCCGAGGGATTTCCGGAGCTATTTTTGCCGCCGTTGACCTCAACCCGATAACCGCTGGCGCTGAATGAAGATGTGCCGGCACTAAAATCAAGACCCAGAATCTGGATGGACTCGGCCCGTGCGCTGATCGCATAATACTTGCTGCTGTCACTTGCGTTGGTAGGATCAAACAAGGCAATAGCGATATCCAGGTCTTTGAGCAGCAGGCCGACGGCACTCGCGTTGGTGCCTGACGCGCCGTTGAAGTAGGGGCCGTCACCTACGAATACGTCAACATCCTCAAATCCGATGGTGGTTGCATTGAAGGTGCTCGAATTGCTGGCACCAGCGACATACATCTCGACATTCGTCGTGTAGGTGTAAGCAAAATTACCCCTCACCTCCACAAAGTCAAAGAAGGAAATCAGCACCGTTCCAGTAATGCTGATGTTGTCGTGGGATTTGAGACTGAGCGAAACTTCGGTCACCGCACTCCAGTCAAGCCGCTCGCCATCTACAACGCTGGTATCATTGTAGTCGATTGATAGATTGGTAACGGTCGCGGTAAAACCAATATCGGCCAGGCCGCGGACCGCGACGGTCGGGAAGCTAGACTCCAACCCGGTGTAAGTGCGGCCGTCAGTGGACTTGAAAACCGCGAGCGTTGCAGAGACGCCGGAGGTTCCGGTCGCATCGCCCACTTCAAATCCAATTGCATCAGCAGCAACCGTCATACTGCCAGCACTCAGGGTGGCACCGTAGCCAACGAAAAGATAGGCGTTGGTCAGGTCCACGGTGAGCAGATCCCCGCTCATCGTGGAAGATGTCTTGTCAGGATCCGTGATGCTCACGGTCTGCGAGGTGATCGCAATGGTTCCCATCGCACTCACGACGTTGCTGATCTCAAAGGTCACCGTGCCACCAATTGAGTAGCTGATCGTATTGGCCACCGCGAGGGAGAAAGGAGCAGCTGCCTGGGCAGCGGCAAGGTTCCAATCCAGCTTGCTCTTGCCATCGGGTGCCTGGTTGATTGCAACCGTACCGTTGGTGACGGCGAAATCAAGCGGTCCGAAATCTAGATTGAATGTCAGGTCGGTGGCCTCGATGCCGACCCAGGTCTCACCCGTGGTGTTGTTGGTCAGGCGCAGCATCTTGAGCGTGCCGGCGCCGCTGACCACGCCGCTGACTGCAGCATCAAAGTCCAACTGCAAAGCCAGGCCGGTCGCATCCGCACCCAACTGCGCATAGGCCGCATTACCACCCAAGGTCACATCAAATTTCGTCACCGAGAAAAATGCATTCACCGAAAGATAACTGTCGATGGACACGGTCGCGTTGCCGCTCGCACTGAAACTGGTGGTTCCATTCACCGTCAGGTTGAATGGTGCGGCGGATTGTGCCACCGCCAAGGTCCAGTCCAGCTTGTTTTTGCCGGTCGGGGCTTGGTTGAGCGCCACAGAACCATTGGTCACGCTTAGCAGCAGTGGATCATAATCGAGGGTGAATGCCAGTTGAGTTCCTTCCAGACCAACCCAAGTTTCGCCAGTGGTATTATTGGTCAGGCGCAGCATCTGCAGGGTGCCGGCACCCGAAAGGCTGCCAAATGGAGTTCCTGTGGCCACCTGCACTTGAAGAGCCAACCCCGTGGCATCCGCTCCCAACTGCGCGTAGGCCGCATCGCCGCCGGAAGCGAGCAAGGTCACATCAAATTCCGTCACCGAGAAATTTCCGGTCACTGTAAGGAAACTATCCAAACTGACTGTCGCGCTGCCGCTCGCACTGAAACTGGTGGTTCCATTCACCGTCAGGTTGAATGGCGCAACTGATTGAGCCACCGCCAAGGTCCAGTCCAGCTTGTTTTTGCCGGTGGGAGCTTGGTTGAGGGACACAGTGCCCTTGGTCACGCTTAGCAGCAGTGGATTGTAATCGAGGGTGAATGCCAGTTGAGTTCCTTCCAAACCAACCCAAGTTTCGCCAGTGGTATTATTGGTCAGGCGCAGCATCTGCAAAGTGCCGGCACCACTCAAGGTTCCCGATGGAGTTCCTGCGGCCAACTGCACTTGAACGGCAAGCCCCGTGGCATCCGCTCCCAACTGCGCGTAGGCCGCATCGCCGCCGGAAGCGAGCAAGGTCACATCAAATTCCGTCACCGAGAAATTTCCGGTCACTGTAAGGAAACCATCCAAACTGACTGTCGCGCTGCCGCTCGCACTGAAACTGGTGGTCCCGTTGATCGTCAGGTTGAATGGTGCGGCGGATTGTGCCACTGCCAAGGTCCAGTCGAGCTTGTTTTTGCCGGTGGGAGCTTGGTTGAGGGACACAGTGCCGTTAGTCACGCTTAACAGCAGTGGATCGTAGTCGAGAGCGAACTCCATGCCGGTTGCTTCTATGCCCAGCCAGGATTGAGTGCCGGCGCTGTTGGTCAGGCGCAGCATCTGCAAAGTGCCGGCACCACTCAAGGTTCCCGATGGAGTTCCTACGGCAATCTGCACTTGAACGGCAAGCCCCGTGGCATCGGATCCCAATTGTGCATAGGCCGCATCGCCGCCGGAGGCGAGCAAGGTCACATCAAATTCCGTCACCGAGAAATTACCGGTCACCGTAAGAAAACCATCAAGGCTGACAGTCGCGCTGCCGCTTGCGCTGAAGCTGGTGGTCCCATTCACCGTCAGGTTGAATGGTGCCGCTGATTGCGCCACCGCCAAGGTCCAGTCCAGCTTGTTCATGCCGGTCGGGGCCTGATTGATCGCCACGGCACCGTTGGTCACGCTTAGCAGCAGTGGATTGTAGTCAAGGGCGAATGCCATGCCGGTTGCTTCTATGCCCAGCCAGGATTGAGTGCCGGCGCTGTTGGTCAGGCGCAGCATCTGCAAAGTGCCGGCACCACTGAGGGTTCCCGATGGAGTTCCTGCGGCCACCTGCACCTGGAGAGCCAGACCAGTTGCACCCGCACCCAACAATGCGTAGTTGGAATTTCCACCAAGCGTCACCGCAAACTGCTCGAGCAGGAAGTTACCGGTGATCGTCAATAGTCCGCCAAGGTCAATGGTCGCCCGGCCGGTAAGCGTGAGTCTCTGGCTGGTAATCGAGAAGTTGAGATTGTCGCCGCCCAGATTCAGGAAGCCGCCCAGCGAGATCTCCTCGACCCCGCCACGACCGTCGATGCTGCCTGCCACGATACCACCATTGTTGAAAATGAAGGTATCCTTGACTCGCTCCGTGCCTATCAAGTGCTCAATGCCGCTGAAGGCCATCGAACTCCAACCTTCAACGAAGACACTGCCGGACCCAAGACCGCTGAGCGTCCAGGTCGTATCCAGATCGAGATCCACACGGATCGTGTCATTCAGACCGGGCAACAAGGCATTGATGTTCGAGACATCGTTGTAAGTCGCGAGGACGGCACTCGTGGTGGCATTGATGACTTGGACGTCCAGGATGGAGTTGGCACCCGCCTGGTTGTCAAAGATCCGGAAGATCAGATTCGGGTCACCGGCCTCACCGGTGATGGTGCCACCGGCGAAAGTGTAGGCACCGACGACAGGGGTGGTGTTCCCGGCAGGAACGGCGGCACCGAGCAAGGTCCTCTCCCCTGTACCGAGGGAGGCCTCCATGACGGCGAGTCCGGAGTCGTGACCGTAGCCGAGCACGTGTCCGACTTCGTGGGTCAGAACGGTGAGTAGATCGATCCGTCCGGAGGCGTCGCTGCCGGCGATCGCGGTGAGCTGGCCATCGACCGATTCGAATTCGCTGTGGTCGTACGGGGTGGTATCGACGAACCATCCGCGACCGGCTGCATTCGTGTCGAGGGAGATGGTCTGACCGATCGCCTCGCCAAGGATGGCACCGTCTAGGTCGGCGGCTCGGGCGGTAATGCCTTGGGTGAGATTGCCGATGTTGGCGTTAGGCAGTGCGTTGGCCCAAAGGCTGATCGCTACCTGAAGAAGCTCGTCGATTTGTTCCTGTGTAAGTTCAGCCGACTCGAGCGAGCCCAGAGAGCTGTCACCATCAAACAGGAGATAGTCGCCACTGCCGATGACATGGTCGCCGGCAAAGACATCTGGATGTATGTTCAGAAAATGCTCAGACTCATCGGAAGATAAATCTTCTAAGCAATGGTTTCCAAAATTACTGGTTCCGGTGACTTCGTTCTGAAGACCCGGGGTTACGATTGATGTGGATGAGGTTAGAGAATCGTTGGAATTCGTTGTATGGACCACCATCGGCGGACCATTCGCCGCATGCAAGGTAGTCACCAACACTGTAGCCATGGAATCGATCACTGGCTCCTCGGGGATCAATGTCACCTCCTCTGTGTGGGTGACGAAATGATTGAAGTTTGGAAAGGTCGTTACCTGATTGATCTGAATCAAGGCCGACTCTTCGTTTGAAAAAGTATCCTGTTGAACGAGTGGATCGACATTCATCAGCGAGTCATTCTCGGTGTCGGAATCAGCGCTGGTCTCTTGCTCGTTGCCGGGCAACTCGGTCGTCTCACCAAAGAGATCACTCTCATTCTCATGCAGCGAAGAGATATCCTCGCTGGTCGTGACAAACGACTGCTGAACCGATTGATCGAAGCTTGTCTGGATGTCAGGAATGGCACTGAAATCGACACCACCGAGTGGCGCATCAATCGGTGCCGCCGACAGAAGGATCCGTGGCTCCATGGCCTCAACCTCGAACTGATCCACTTGCGAGATTGCTCCCAATGCGACCACTCTTCCCGACCGGGAAGCAGAGGTCTTGGCATTGAAGAATCGGGAAAACATGGAGGGAGTTCAGAGGAAGCTGATAAGAAAGCATATACTTGATCTACATTCTCAATGCGCGTCAAGCATCTTGAGCAGTGCAGATTTTCCTGGCTGCGTTTCCCGCTATAAATCTAGGGCAAACGTAAAAGGGAACGCCGAAAAAGGTGAAAAAAGATTCTCAACGGCCAACCGCGAAGCCGAGCGAGCGGCGAATTTCGGTCTCGGATAGCATAACATTTCGGCGGCTTCGTGCGGCCAATTGCTGTGTCCGGTATTGCGACCAGAACAGCAACAATCGTCCCATCCACTGCGGTGATTCTCCCATCAACTTCATGCCCAACGCACGTGTCCAGATACGCATCAAAGGCTGCGGAATGAAACGCACCAGCAGCTCATCATCGGCACTGAAGATCGACATCACCGATCCTGGATCAGCCTGACGCGCCGCACGTCCGAACAACTGTCGATCAACTCGCGCACTTTGATTCGCATCGACGGACACGACATGAAGTCCACCGAGAATCTCGACCCCTTTCTCAAGACGAATGTCCGTTCCGCGACCCGCCATGCTGGTGGCGATGGTGATCGCATGCTTCCTTCCCGCCAGTGCAACCAGCGTTGCCTCACGGCGGTGATGAACGGCATTCAGAACCCGATCCGTAACCGGAATTTTTTCCGCGCGAAGAAGGGATGCGACCTGCTCGCTTCGCTCCACACTTCGTGATCCGATCAGCAACGGCTGACCACGACCGTGTCGCGATTTAATCTCGTGCAGGACACGTTGTTGTTGTTCCTCGCGCGTCGCGCAAAAGCGGATGCCGGCATACTGACGCTGGCATAGTTGGTTGCGTGGAACCTTCACAAAGGGGGCGTGATACGTATGCCAAATCTCACCCGCAACCTCCTTCAATGTGCCGCTCGCGCCGGCGAGAAAATGATATTTCCGAAAGTAGGTCTGGAAGCTAATCCGGGCCATCGTTTCACTGCCGCCGCTGACGTCCAAACCTTCCTTGGCTTCGATGATCTGATGCAGCCCCTGTTGCCACGAGCGCATAGGCATCGGCCTGCCGGTGGATGAATCAACAATCACCACCTTGCCGTCATCGACGACGTAATGTTCGTCTCGAATCAACAGTTCACGCGCCTCGACCGCTTGGCGGATGACCTGCACACGGCGACGATCACTTGCCCACAATCCGGTCCGTGGCAAGTCGAGTTCGTGACACGCCAATTCCATTCCGGGTTCGAAAAGTTCGACAACCCGTGCCGTGCGATCGACTTGATAGTGAAGCCCAGGTTCGAAGGTCTTCACCAATGCCCAAGCGGCCCTCGCCACCGGCTCCATCTCCCCCGCTTCTAGAGGACGACTGATTATCAGTGGCGTCACCGCTTCGTCGATGAGCGCATGGTCGGCTTCGTCGATCACGGCCGCATGCAATCCACGTTGGACCGCCCTGCCGGATGACTCACGACCGCTGACCAAACCGATCAATCGCTTGCCCCGGGCCTCGGCATCCACACCGCGAAGCCGGTCACGCAAATAGTCCGCAGCCACTTCCTTGGCGGTGCTGTAGGTAACATCACAACCGTAAGCCTCGCGGCGTTTGGGATCGTCATCCTCACCCAGAACAGCACCAACCGTGAGCCCCACCCGCTTGTAAAATATCTTGAGGTTTTCGGCGTCCCGACCCGCCAGGTAATCGTTCGCGGTAATGACGTGACACGGCAGTCCGTTGAGCGCCTTGAATGCCGCCGCAATGCCGATCGCAAGCGTCTTACCCTCGCCGGTATCCACCTCCGTGAAATAACCCTGAACCAAGGCCGCCGATGCCATCAGCTGCACTTCATACGCACGCAAGCCAATCTCGCGATGCGCAGCGACTGCCAGTACGGCGATCCCCTTGGTGAATTCGGCATGATCGAAGGGCTTGCGTCTGCGTTGAAGCCGTAATTCATCAAGCATTCCATTCAAGCTACTGTCGGATGATTTCTCGATCTCCTCACGCAAGCGGTTGATTTCAACTGCCACTGCCTGCAGACGACGCGCAACCCAGGGCGCGCGTCTCCAGCGACCGAGCAACCCGTCCGCGATGCGGTCCAACCCGGTTCTCGGCTTGGGGGCCTTGGATTCGCCCAAAAGGCGTTGGTGTTCGCTTGGCGTCATGGCACGGCTAGATCTGGTAAGTCCGTTGGAACAACTGCCTGATCGAACGCACCCATTGCCATAGCAATGGCTCTGCGGGCAGCTTCATGCGCGCAATCGCCCGTTGTCCGTGAACCAACTGCAGTCCATCGGTGTCCTTGCGGTCAAGTACCGCCCTGATTTCAAACACCGGCTGTGCTGCACGCGTCGCCTGTCCGGCATTGCCGAAACCACGACGCGCACCACCGGACGACTGACTTGGGCTCCGGGTATCAACCGCGGTTGCGCCACCACCCAGCAACCCCAACGCTGCCGATGGCAAGGATTCGCGCTCCGTGGGCAAGGCCTGCAAATCGGTCAACCCGAGCACTGTTCCTTCCTGACCCCGTACCCTGACCTCAGCATGATGCACCTGATCTTTAGTAAAAATCCGCGAGACATCATCCTGCTTGATAACCGCAGACACATAGAAATTCCCCTCCCCTTGGACGACACCGACCTCAAGACCACGCGACAACATGCCTCCCAGATAAAGCCCTGCCTCGGGGGCGAGCCAGCGGCCGTCGGTTGGCGACCTGAGCACGAGCGCCTCCTTATCTTCCAGCAAGCGGGCGCGTCGCCCTTCAAGCGCGCGAATGTAGGGTTGCAAACTCTGATAGGCCACCGGATCCTCCTCAAGCGCCCTCCGGAGTTGGGCATCGGCACGCATCTGCTCAGCTTGCACCGCCACGAGTCCGTAGTCCAATTCCCGATTGGCCAACTGCAAAAGCGGAGTCCCCTTTGTGACCATCTGTCCGGACGGCGCTAGAATCTTCACCAAGTGACCATTGGTCCCAGCATAGACACGGGAAAAATTTTCAGCCTTCACTACCGCATCCGAGCGGAAATGGTTTGGCATTGGCACCAAAGCAAAAAATCCGAGCAATACGGCAAGCACCGCCACCGATACCCCCACCGCACGCCGACGGCAAGAATCGAGCCGTGGGTTACTCCAAAGGTAGGTCACCGCTTTGACCACCGGCATCACCAACCAGATGAAACCAAAAACCAACGCCAGCAGCACCCCGAAAACAAGATAATGAACGGAAATCACCAGCAGGATACCGAGCAAGATTAACGTGCGGTAGATGACCGATGCGAAGAAGAAGGTGGTGAACCAAGTCGCCTCCCTGCGGCCTTCCGCAGGATTCACCGCGTTGCGCAGACCGAAGCCGTGACACTCTAACAAATAAAGAGCCATCTTGCTGGAGTTTCGCTGTAGGTTCGGCAGCTCCAACCAGTCCGACAGGATGTGGTAGCCGTCGAAACGCAACAAAGGATTCGCATTAAACAGAACCGTGACCACCGAGGCCGCCACCACCGCATTGTGCGCCACGCGATGCACCGCACCCTCGCCGCTGTTCGCCCAAACGATCGCCGCGACTGCCGCGACCGCCAACTCGAAATACATGCCCGCACCACCGACTGCCATGCGCTTCCATTTGCTGCGCAAGGCACTGCTCGAGGAAGCATCGACGTATGGCAAGGGATTAAACAGCAACAGCATGATGCCGGTCTCCGGCACCTCACCGCCATACTTCCGACAGAGATAACCATGACCCGCTTCGTGCAGCACCTTAATCAGCGCAAGCGTGATGAGCATCCATGGCAAGTTGCCGAACCCTAGGATCCCAGATGTTTCCGCAGTGAATGCCTTCCAATGGTTGGCCACCTCCGTAGCACCCCAGATCAGAAGTAGCAACCACACCAGCAAGCCCCAACGGCTGAAAATCCCCCGTACCCATGGCAGCGTTCGGCGTAGGAACGGGTCGGGATTCCACAAAGGCAACTTGAAGAACAAAATACTCGACCACCGCTGCCTAGCCTCCACCCGCTTCTCTTCGGCAAAGGCCTCGGCCAACGGTTCGACATCCCCTTCCTCATCACTGCTGAGTAAGCCAGCACGGTAAAGCGAGCTGAGCAACCGCACAACCTCTCCTTGGCCAGGGAAATTCTCCGGATCAATCTCCATCCTCCGTTGCCACGCATCACCCACCGTCGCACAGCGCTCGAGTTCGCAGATAAACTCATACGCAACCGGTCGGATTCGGAAAAACTTGCCACTCAGCGAATCTCTAACCACATACCAGCGACGACCACGGAAAGTCTGCGCGAATAGATCGACACAAGGCCGCATCCGTACACGACGTGGAGCCACACGGTGCCAATGCTCGTCATAGGTTGGAGGAATGGTTCTCATTCAATGGAAACCCGCCATCGCCGACGGGTTAAAAATGCGGGCGGCCAGCGGACTAAAGCCATAGCCACATCCGGATGGTCTCGATGGTTCGATGGGTAAATATCCATAATAGGCTCGCCTCGCCGGCATTCACCTTGCAGACGCCACTCATGCCCGGGCGCCACCAATCCTGCGGATCGCCCTGCACTTGCACCCGCAACCTGAAGATATTTCCCTGCTCACGCACCTCAGCAACCGGCTCGTAATGCATGATCTCCACACCAAATCGATCACTAGGACGACTCGCGAAGGCCAACTCACCCTGCAGACCCTGGGAAAGAAAACCAATGTCGCGCTCGTCCACTTGCAACTCACCGACCAGATCACGGATTTGAACAACTTTGAACAACTGCTCACCAACCTGCACCGGCGAGGCCAGCCGCTCACGCAGGTCCCCCTCGACCACGATCCCATCGAATGGTGCCTTAACCTCGGTCATCGCCAGACGATGGCTCAAAATTCCAAGCTTCGACTCTTCCTGTTTCTGAATGGCCTTGGCCATCAATGCTTCCGCCAACTTGCCCTCGGCCTCATAGGCCCTCGCCTCACGATCACTCTTGTCGCGGGCGGCCGTCACGTTGGCCTCTTCCAAAAGCAACTCACGGCGGTCCAGTGTGACGAGTACCTGTCCCTCCTTCACCACATCACCCAGATGATAACGCACCTCGTCGATGAAACCCGCAAAGGGCGCCGTGGCAATCGCCGCCGCATCTGTCTTCAGCAGGAAGGGCGACCTGACTTTGTGCTCCGTTCGAATCAAGACCAGCAGTAGCAATGCTAAAAAAATCAATAGTGAGGTAAACTTCCAGCCGGTGTGTTCAACCCCAAGCACCCCCCCGACTTTGTGCCGCAACGACCGCCAGATGCGCCGGCCAAACCAGCCAGATGATTCATGAAGCGATACCAACCGCGGGCTAATCAGGTCTGCTGCCAGACGCAGGTGCTCAATTTCTAACTCACTCCAAATCACATCCCCAACCTCCCTCTCAATCATCAGCACTCCAACCACCTCAAGCCGGACTGCGTCGCGCAGCGGAATAGACAAAACTGCGCCACCTTTGTGCTGCTCACTGAACATCTTGTGCTCGCGAGTGATCGCCTGACTGCCGGGAATCGCCGGATAGGCCACCTCGTTGTCCTGATCCAAGGCCTCCTCCATGGCACGCACCATGCATTCCGCTTCATGACTGTCGGAATTGACCCGCCCACCGTGACTGGTGGCAATGACCTTCAGCCCGCTGCTCTCCAACCATGCCAACGACACCCGGGTCGCCTTCAGCTGGGATGAAAGCCGGTGGCAAAGGCGCAAGGCAGCATTAAGAAAATTACCACTAGCACCAAGATTCAAGCCTAGGTCAAGCACCTCACTGAGCTCTTCCACCTGCGCGCCTGTCCGCTGCTCGCGACGACGTGACTGGTAAGACTCAGCTAACAACCTGAGCTCGCGCACCGCTTCTGCAGGCGATGCACTTGCAGCTCCAAACAGAACCAACCACAACATGGGCCCTGCACCGACTAGCAAACTCGCCACCGCCACTCCATCGATCCATTCATGCACCGCCCCGTCGGTCATACCGTCGAGTTGGGTCACCAAGCCGCTGTCGGCGATGGCACGCGCGCTTTTTGCCGAATCCTGCGACAAGACGCGCACGGACTGGCCTGGAAGCTGGATCAGAATGCATGCACCCTCGGCGGTCATCACACGCTGGGCATGGGCGCGGAAACGAGGCCAGAATTGGCCCGGATCACCGGCAAAACCTGCGAGGAAGTCGAAATCAGAATCACTATCAATAACCATCCTTCGAGACGTTTATGGGATTGATGGCAACTCAGTGAGAACCTTCATTCCGGGACGCACCGAATGATCAGCATTATTCATCAACAGGCGTATACGAAACATTCCGCTGCGAGCATCCACTTCAGGATCGATGAACGTAATCACCGCCTTGCGCGCCAAGGGAGGCAAAACCTCGGGAAACGTGACGTCAAGTGGATCCCCCACCTTAAGAATAGAAAGCATCCGCACATCCATATAAAAGAGCAGCAGCAATTTGTCCGTATTCATTACCTTGAGAATTGGTTCCGCCTCATTGACAGCCTCACCCGGTTCACGAAATCGATTCACAACCACTCCGTCGAATGGCGCCAGCATCTGTCTTTCAGCCACAACTGCCTTGGCCATCTTCAACTCGGTTTGCAGTCGCTTGAGCTCAATCTCCTTGGAAAGCATTTCATCGCGGCTTGAAACCTTCTGCTCGAATAAACGCATGGCCGCATTAAAATCGAAATTCGCTTTAGTCACCATCTGCTCTAGCCGCTCGACGGAAAGAACTTCCTTCTCGGATTCGAGGTTTACCAGGACCTGGCCTTTGGTGATGCGCTCACCCTCTTCGACGGTGATGCTGATGATGGACTCACTCAGCGAGGCACTCATCACCACCGACCGCATAGGCTTCGCAACCCCTTCGCAAACCAGAGCTTCTGCGGCACCCACATGCAATGATTCAGAAAAAGAGACCACTATGGCCAAAATCGGCATCAGGTGGCGAACGCAAATCATAAAAGAGGGAACTGTTAGATTACAGGCAAGGCTGGCGTCGAAGGATTTTTTCATGGCAGCTTGCGCGCACCGCGTTTATGCGAACGTGCAGCACCTGACGCAGACTTACCGCTGGCCGAAAGCTTAACAACTGGCACGGGCTCAACGATCGCGGGAACACTTGATGAGTCTGGCACCAGATTGATCCCCTGCGCATTCAGCAACGTTCCGGTCGCCATCTGAAGATCAACGATGTCCTTATTGAGATCAGTGATGGCCGCAATCTCTCGACTTCTCGCTTGAGCGAATTCGCGCTGCAGCTGCAAGACTTCAAAACTGGTGGCCACACCTTCATTGAGCCGTTTGAGGCCGGCTTCGGCGGACTGCGCTGCCGCCTCGCTGCTCTTGCGCGTTGCTGTGAGCCGCTGTTGGTCAGCATGTAGGCGGCTGATGACAGTATCCACCTCTAGGGAGACGCGCAACCGGACTTCTCCGCGCTTGATCAGAGCTTGATCGTATTCGAGTTTGGCCGCACGCTGCTGAGCTTCGAGGTTATCGCGTTTCCATGGCATCGAAAATTGAATTCCAGCGGAAAACTCGGGTCCCTGCGGCGAACTCGCCCTGCTGTAACTCGAACCCGCATCCCCTTCGAGGCCGTGCAAACCCGCACTGCCCACCAAATCTAATCGTGGACGCGATTGGCTCGTCGCGTAATCGACCTCCGCATTCTTGGCAACGAGTAATTCGTCCATCTGCTTGATCTCCTGACGCTTGGCCAGAGCAGTTTGGATCAGTGTGGGACGGTGAATCGATGGAGACGAAACGGAAAGACGATCCAAAGGAATCACTCGCCTGCTGCTGGCGATCACCTGTTCAGGAGTCCGATACAAAATTTGCAACGCATTCTGACGCTCGATGTATTGCATTTCCGCAGCTAGGGAATCCTCCATGCGACGATAGACACCGGCCTCGGCAATCGCCACATCATTGACCGAAACCTGCCCTTCCTCGCTGCGCGCACGGGTATCGGTTAGAAGTTTCTGCCCCAGCTCGATGGACTCATGCTGCACCTTGAGGTTCTCCAAAGTGAACACCACATCGTAATAACACTTCATCACTTCCGCAACTACCTGGTTGGTGCGAAGTTGCCATTCGAGATCGGCGCTTTTCGCATTCGCATTCGCGAGGGTGATTTTCGCAGTGTTCACTGCCCTACCCGAATCGCGCAGCAGCGGATGCGTCACAGTTACCCCAGTGAATGTTTCCCACTCTTCGTGATAAACCGCAGGTGGGCGGCGACGGTTCAGTGAGTTGTCCAAGGCCCTGAGCGTGGTGCCGAACTCGACAACGGTTCCGGTTTGAAGCTTCTGGGTAAGACCAAACTTGCCGATGTGGTTGCGCTGCTCGAAAATGGTGGGGCTGGTCAGGATCGGCTGTGCCGGGCTGAACGGTGATGCCGTGCCACCACCGGTCGAGACGTAGTCCTGGGCATTCTGCGGGGAATCGATGTATTGATACAGGTAACTAGTATCGAAACGCAGGTCAAAATCCAGCATCGCCGATTTGATTAGCTCTTGCTGGATCAACTTCTCAAGATCCGTGCTTTTGATCTCGCCGTTGTTCTGTAAGGCCATGGCCACCACCGCTCTCATGGTCAGAGGTTCCTTAAGCGCAACCGCACTGAGTGATGGCGGCGCAGACATCAAGCTGTCGTCAGGTTCTTCGGCAGCGAGCATCTGGACCCCAGCCATGCCGAGCACGATCGGGACACAAGCCTTGAAATCTGAAGGGTATAATCCCAGAGAACGGATCCATGATTTCACTGTACAATGACGCATAAGTCTGGGGGGTAGGATGTGCATTGGATTCAGCAGAATCCGTGTTTTTATCGTTCTTGGGAAGATCCTGTTGAAAAGATTGTACCAATACAAATTTTAGATTTTTTACAAGAAAATTAATAAATCAAATCAGATGGTCAATGCCGTGCTTTCTCCCAGCAACCGCTGCTGCTAAAGTAGAGGTTCAGTCGGAAGAAGTGAAAATTCAACCTGATTCTCAATGGCGCCCGACAAAACCGATGTTCAAGGACTTAGCCATCACCATGATTTCTAGGAGCACCGCCTCTTGAGCCGCCAAAAAAAATGCCATCTCTCTCGTCCCGACTTCTGCCCGAATATAGATATTTAACGAAGATGTCCCGAAGTCCACAAAATGAACCGTGGGATCCGGCCTGATCTCAGGATGACCTTTGAAGACTTGGTGCACCCCCGCCAAAAAGCGCTGAACATCTTCATGGCTTGTTTCAGAATTCAGACCGATCGTCTTTTCGATGATACTAAGCGTCTCTATTTTTGTGACTTGCGCTCTGGAAAATTCCTGGTTGGGGATCGTCGTGACTTGGCGATTATTTGTGCGGATGCGGGTAGAACGTAGGCCGATCTTCTCAACAACACCTCTCACCCCGCCGAAGTCGCAGAAATCTCCAACTTTAACAGGTTTGTCCCAAAGCAGCATGATGCTTCCAAAAAGGTTTTGGAGGGTGGGTTGCGCAGCCAGACCAAACGCTAAACCACCGACTCCAAAACCTGCCACAATTCCTGTGATAGGAATACCGATTCGATTAAATCCAAAACCGAGGATTATAAAGGCCACGATACTTGCGGCGATTTTCGCAAGGAGCATGCCCAAAACCATACTGGAACTCGAGGACTCGCGGCCACGGCTAGCAAATTGTAAAGTAATTTCTACCAAACGGATAATGAACACCCATGCCGCCCAAGCTAGGCAGGCATACTCCGAAGCTTTGAGCACCGACTGCAATATCTGCAGCGGCACCCCCGTCACATTGACGTCAGAGACTAAGATATCGTTCACAATTGCGGACCAGAAAGCTAGTAGCAGCGGAGTTGTGACGGCGAACGGATGCCTCCAGAGGCTAGTGCTCTTGAGATTTGCCGAGTAGAGTTTAAATCCTAAAAACCAAAAAATTATCGTGACAATAGCCCCAATAAATATAGCCGCCCACTGCCATAAGGTTTGTTCCCAAAACATCACAAATGTCCAATCTGGTAATTGATTCGTCCAAGTCAACCAACTTGGTGTCATAAACCGCCCAGGCGTGCGTACATACCAATTGTAGAATTCCTTGGTCGAATCGGGGCGAATGTAGGGCCAGTCCGCCACTTTTGCGAAATCCTGCGGAATGCGGTCCACCGATTCTGACGTAAATAGAAACTCGCCTGAACGAGGGCCACTCGTTATTTTAGCGATATAAAATTGGGTTTGAGCCACTCTCCATTTTTGCACGTCGGCAGGAATGCTAGTCACATCAAGCACCTCTGTTCGATCAAGGATTTCCCTTAGCATGATGGCTGCTTCCGTACCCAAATCCAAGTGGTGCTGCTTCGGCACAAGGGTGAGATCTAGGCAAGCAGCAGCGCGATCAATGTGCTCCTCCGCTTCTTGAGGCTTACCACTTTTATTGAGTGTATACGCAAGCCCACTATGCTGGATAAAACTAACATAAGTTTCTGCAACACTCCCTGTCTTGGGAGGGTCCAACGGGAAAAGGGTTGAAGCAAAGCTGGCGCAGGCGGTGAGAGGTAACAGTATTAAAGAGATCAATCTCATAAGTAGTTTGGTGTAGTTCGAGGTTGGCCTTCTTCTATCTCTATCTCGAATAGATCGCCATCCCTGGGCTCTTGAGTCGCGTCATATATACCTTGGATTCCACAGGTTAACGGTGTATATATAAGGGTCTGGGCATGCGAGATCAACTAGCTGGAGATATCGAGATAAGAGGTGACATTTTTGTCATATCTCCGCTCTGAAGAGTAAGCATCATGCTCAGCAAGGAAAAGGTGGTCCGTGAGTTAGGATCTTTGGAGGGAATGTAAAACCATTGATCACGATAGAGGATTTTGACTGCGGCTTCTTGTGGCTTTACGCTCGAGGTTTGCACGCGAAAAAGATTGCCACCCTTATCGAAGATACCTCCATCGAGTCTGCGTGTTTGCAAGATTCCCCCATTCAAATCTCTGGAGGGTGATTCAACACCGTTCGATAAGAAATAGAACGATGAATACAAAGAACGCGTTGAGAGGAAGATATTGGACTTAGTATCTCTACGATCACCAATGCCCCGCTGGATAGTAATAGGGCGGCCATCTGCGGGGAAGTTCATTAAACGACAGGCCTCCTTGTATGCCTCGCTCGATAGCGCGGATGAAGTCGGAATAATCGAGAGTATATCGATGTTATCGGAGGTATCGAGTGCGAACGAGAGCTGATCGGCACGTTGCAAAGAGCGGAGGTGATTCAATAGAGCTCGGTAGCTATCAGATCCGGTGGTGGAATTCTTCAGGCCTGCGAATGAGTCTCCCGCCAACAGCAAAACACGCTCTATACTCCATCCAGATTGCAGCAACAGAGAAATCGTACGTAAATCCATAGGCGTCAATATTTGCCGTACAAAACGCTCACCGGTATTCGGTGAGTAAATGATCAGTGGGGAGTCACTGTAACTACCTCCGACACCGGTGCTTTTAGTTTTCCCATCGCCACCTAAAAATAATCCCGAGATGCTCACATTGGCAGATCGCGATATCGAACTAGAAACCGAAGCAACCTCTAAGAACATGACCGGGTCGTTATAGCGTTGACGAACGATATTCAGCAGTAACTCCTCAGCATCAGTGCTTTGGATCGCATCATTGAACTCGTTGCGTGATAACTTGAGACCACGTGGACCGATCGACATGCAGCTACTTAAGGCTAAGCTAGCTAGAGCGAGGATCATAGTCGCAAGACGGATTGATGATCGATTCATAGAACGTTTCTTATAACTCCAATAAACAAATGGTCAATCTACTTTGGGGGTAGTTTAAAACAGTAGGGAAAGAAAAAGACCTGGCGGATTCAACCCGGAAATTCAACGTCCGTGCTGACAGAGTTTCAGGGCATTTTTCTCTACCGCTACCCACAAAATAATGCCTTTAAGTGGGTTGCGTGAAAGAAAATGTCCTCTTGAGCATAAATCGTTGAGGATGAATAAAATACCTTGTTGCATTTCTGGATTGAATCCGCCCATCCATTCACTAAATCATCAATATGCTTCGCAAAATACATGTCTTACTTTCGCCGGAATAGCATCGACTTTGAGAGTTGGTCCCAGCTTCCATCAACAGGGGAATAGGTGTGAATTTCGAGTCCCTCGCCACCACCCGCCTCGAAATACTCCACCTCCAAGGGGTAGAAGCCGGGAGACAACAGGACGGGTTTCGACAGGGCGGCGGTCATATCGTGAATCCCGTCATTGTGTATGAGTTCCCTGCCGGCGAGTGTGATACGGGAGCCGTCGTCACTTCGGATGGCGAAGATATACTCACCCTTCTCCGCGATTTTTAGATAGCCGGAGAAGACGATCCCGAAGTTGTCATTTTGACCCCGGATCGAGAGGTCGAGATTCTCGACTGTGCCGACCTTCTTTTCTTGAAGTTTGCTAAACTCTGGAAGTTCTGTCCAGGCACCCTCGAAGTATTTGAAGTCAAGTCCGGGGCTGAGATCGCTCGCAGAGACCTTCTCCGGCTCGAGGGCTTGGGCGGGCTGCCAGTCCTCGGGCGCCATCGTCTGCCAGTAGGCCGTGTAGCGCTGGCGGTGCAAATCGGCAATGGGGATCAGGCTGACATCGTCCGGCTTGCCGACACCGACCGTTTTGAACCGCAGCGTCTCGCCGGGTACCCGTTTCACCCATGAGGAGGGATCCATGTCCGCGCCAACAGCAAGCACCGGGACTGGAGGATCAAGCGCACCACTGTGTGCGGTTTGATCGGGGCAAAAAACATTCGGCATTCCTTTGGTGCCAAGTTCACCCGCGAGCACCACCGGACCATACATGATGGTAATCGAATTCTCATTGTCCCTCGCTGGGCGGAGATGGAGGTCCATCGGCAGGCGAACGGAAATTTTGTCGCCATCTATCCACTGACGCGACAAGGTTAGGTAACTTGCGGGGGTCGATTTGACATTCTGTTTCACACCATTAATGGTGACCTCGGCCCCTTTGGTAGCCCAATAAGGAACGCGAATCTTCAGGGCGAGTTTCTGGGATTTTTTGGTACTGAGTGTTAGATTGATAGTCTCGTCTGCGGGAAACTTCGTTTCCATGCGAACGCGCACATCCTTTTCCTGCCAATCGAGCAACGAGGGAATGAAAAGGTTGACCCAGAGGGTGTTGTCATTGTGAGAGTAGATGGTGTCGGCATACTTCGAGTGGTTCTCGATTCCTGAACCAACACAGCACCACATGGAGTCAAATGGGGTGCTGTAGATTTTGAAATGACCCGGTTTGAGGTTGTAGTAGTAAGTCATGCCGCCGCTCGCGGGGTCTTGTGAACCGAGAATCTGGTTGTAAAGCGCCCGCTCATAATAGTCCATGGTGGCGGCTGTAGGGTTCCAAGCGAACACCGAGCGGGTCAACTTCAACATGTTGTAGACCGAGCAAGTTTCGCTGCTGTTCCAGGCGAGGTGAGCCGATTCTTCGCCAGCTTTATAAAAGTGCTCGCGATCATCGACGCCGCCAGGAGCCATAGAGCGGGTGTTGACAACCCGGTCCCAAAGAAATTTGACGGCGGTTCCATAACGCTCTTCACCGGTGAGTTCGTAGAGGCGGGCAGCGCTGAGAACCTTAGGGAGTTGCGTGTTGACGTGATACCCGTCTAGCTTGTCCTCCTTCTTTTCCAGAGGATCAAGAATTTCCTTGTGGTCGAAGCGTTGGGCGAAAGTCAGATAATCCTTATTGCCGGTGATGGCGTAAAGGTGCGCGAGGGACTCCGACATCCCGCCGTACTCGGACTGAAGCATGTTCTGGAACTGCGCTTCATCGAGATTATCGGTCCCCTTCTTGGCCCAGTCGGCGAGTTTAATCACCACCTCCAGAGCCTGCTTGTTGTCGGCCTGAATATAGGCGTCGATGAGGCCGGCAAAGGTTTTGTGAATGACGTACCATGGGACGTAGCCACCCCCAACCCCCCATTTATGGGCCTTCAAATCGCCACTGAAGATATTCGTCCAGACCTCGGTGCGGACGGGTCCAGTGTAGCCATTGCCATGCTTCTTCTGGGCCCTGGCAATCTCGCTTACAACATAATCGACCCGTTCCTTGCACCGCTGATCACCCGAACTGGCATACATGAGGGACAGGGCGCTTAAATAGTGGCCGGTGGTCTGTCCGACGATGTCCTTGAGTTCCCATCCACCATAGCGCTCGCCTTTGATCGGCAGACCAGCTCGTTCGTAATACGGCCAGAGCATCCGGTCGGCGTTGAGATCCAGTAGGTATTTCCGGTTGATCTCCATGGCGTTCTGGAACTGGCTCGGGAGCAGCTTCACCTGGCCGAGGTCGAAGGGATGGGCAACAACCTGTGCCTTGTCCGCGACCTTGTTCTTGCCATAATAGCCGTCGCTTCCTGGCGTGGCCGCTATCACGAGGAGACTGATCATAAGGGGTGCTGCGAGTGCGACAGTCATGCGATTCATTATTTTCATTTTTTCAGGGAATTTGCTTTTGTGGTGAAGTACGTTAAGACAACTAGTGTTAGGATCGTAAAAAAGCAAATTGGGGCTTGCGGGGGAAAGGAGTGAAAAAGCGTTACGGTGATTCGGTGGGAGATATTTCATAGCAAAAAATCCCTAGTCCCCACCGGTTACCCTCTGACACTGGAGATTCACAGCAACTATCATTCAGCACAAACGTAGCATTACTAACTGCTTTGCCAAGATGTCTATCGATGGCGATTTTTCGGCGGATGGGGTTCAACTGCTAGATGACATGGGGTTGTCTGGCGGGGGTGGAAATGGTCTGGCGCATGACACGCTGGCAACCAAGCTATCACGCATTGCAGAAGTGGCTACCGGAACTCACCGACCCGGCAAATCTACCCAGGAAGGAAAGACATTCGTATCCGCCGTGACCGGCTCCACTCTAGCTTTACCATCGTCCAGTAGCCGCCTTCATGATGGGCTTTTTTTCTAGTATTCTAGGGAGTGGCTATGCAATAATTTGATATATAACACTTACATTGTAGCTCCCAAGACCGCTTCGGCAAAATTTATTTTGTAGCGATTTTGCTGCCTGCTAAAAATTTACTTTTTGCGGGCAGACCCTTAAAAGAACCAATCTTCAGACCAGAGTCTTGTGTCTTACCGCCAACGAGTGTGAGACCAGAGAATAGTAAAAGCAAGATTGGTTTCATCGCGGATTACTTGCGGAAGTAATCGGTAATTGACTTCACCAAACCAGGGATATCGTGCTGGGCGGCTTCGACGGCAGGCTTGTGGTCGAGCACTTTGAGCGTCGCTGAAGTGACCGGGCCGATGCTAGCGGCGACGCAGCGCTCCGGCCAAGGCAGTCCGAGGGCGAAGAAATGCTCGGCGGTGGAGCTGGAGGTGAAAGTGACCATGTCCGCGCCGTCTTCGATAAACTTTGCTTGCGCGCCGGTGTAGTCGTCCGTTTCCGGCACGGTGCGGTAGGCGATGCATTCATCGACGATGGCGCCAAGTTTCATCAATCCATCGTAAATCACGTCTCGCGACTCAGCGGCTTTGATCCAGAGCATCGTCTGATTCTCGACATTGAGTTCCTTAAAAGCATCGATCAACCCTTCGGCAACAAACTGCTTCGGCAGCAGATCCACGCCGATGCGGTATTCGCGGATCTTCGCGGCAGTGCCGGGGCCGATGGCGGCGATCTTGGGGTTTCCCAAACTACGAGCATCCTCGTAGGTGGCGAAAAACGCATCGAAGAATTTCTCGACCCCATTCGGGCTGGTGAAGACGAGCCAGTCGTATTCGTGGGCGTTGATGACGCCCTCTGCGAAGCCCTCGCGATCCTCCGGCAGCTCGATACGGATGGTGGGAAGTTCGATTACATCCGCGCCGAGATTCTGGAGGCGCTTACTGAGATCGCCCGCCTGCTCGCGGGTGCGGGTGACGACGATTTTCTTTCCAAACAGCGGGCGCTTCTCAAACCAATTGATCTTCGCACGCTCGTTCACCACGTTTCCGATGACGGCGACAGCGGGAGAGGAAAAGCCTTCCTTTTCCGCGATGTCGGCAATGGTTTCCAGAGTCCCCACAATCGTCCACTGCGAGCCAGTCGTCGCCCAGCGGACGAGGGCGATGGGAGTATCTGCTGCCGCGCCGTGCTCGATGAAAGAGGAGGTAATTTCACGAAGACGGGCGACACCCATCAGAAAAACCTTGGTGCCCGGAGCCTTCGCGAGCTGGGCGTAATCGATGGAGGAGAAGCCTTTCGTGGGATCCTCGTGGCCAGTGAAAATGGTGAGCTGGGTGTTGTGGTCGCGGTGAGTCACAGGGATGCCCGCGTAGGCCGGCCCGCCGATGGCGGAACTGATGCCGGGCACGATTTCAAACGCGACACCCGCCTCTGCGAGTTCCGCCGCCTCCTCGCCGCCGCGGGCGAAAATCATTGGATCGCCGCCCTTGAGTCGGGTCACGATCTTACCGTTCTTCGCATGATCCACGATGATCTGGTTGATCTGATCCTGCGGAACCGAGTGATCCCGAGCGCGCTTTCCGACGTAAATTTTCTCGCAGCCAGGCTTCGTCCAGTGCAGCAACTCGGGGCTGCTCAGCGCATCGTAAACGAGCACGTCGCAGGTTTCGATGCACTCCTTCGCGCGGAGGGTGACGAGACCGAGATCGCCGGGGCCGGCGCCGACGAGATAGCAGATTCCTGTAGATGTCATTTGAGCGATTTAAAAAGTTCGTGTGCGACTGCGATAGGATCCGTGCCCTTGGCCTCGCCGGTTTTAGGCGTGCCGCCTTCTTCTGGGAAAACGCGGGCGAAGAGGCTGATCACGCCCTCTTCGAGAAAAGAATAAACGCCAACGGGAGTATGGCAACCGCCGTCTAGCAGGCGCAGGAACTCGCGCTCGGCCGTCACCTTGGTCCAGGTATCAGCATGACAGATTGATTCGGCAAATGCCTGTGATTCGGCATCATCCGCGCGAACCTCCAGCCCGATGGCCCCCTGCCCTGCCGCCGGAAAAAATTCATTTTCGGGAAGCCTATGGGCGAACACGCCGGGAAAGCCGCTAACAGCATCATTTCCCGAAAGGAAACCGAGCCTCAATAAGCCAGCCTCGGCGAGCAAGATCGCGTCGTATTGATCCCCTTCTGCGAGTTTACGGATGCGTGTCGGCACATTGCCGCGCAAATCGAGGACAGTGAGATCGGGGCGGAGAAAGGAAATTTGCTTCGCGCGTCGCACGCTGCTCGTGCCGACCCGTGCGCCCTTTTCCAAAGCGTCGAGGCCACCGGATTGTTTCGTAAGCAGGACATCACAGACAGGAGCTCTTTCCAAAGTCGCGGCGAGCCGGAAGCGCGGATCGAGCACCGTCGGCATATCCTTGAGGCTGTGCACCGCGATATCGACCGATCCATCGTCCAGCGCCTCCTCTAGTTCCTTGATAAAAACGCCCTTATCGAAAGTGCCCTCGGACTTCGCGACATCTGCCAGAGAGACATCCGTGCGGCGGTCGCCCGTGGTGGTGATTACATTTCGCCGGATTTCCGCTTCCGGAAATTTCGCGCCAAGCAAGCCCTCGGTAGCAGTTGCCTGCACCAAGGCGAGTTCGCTGCCGCGCGTGCCAATCGTGATTATTCTTCCGGTCATCGTTCCTGTCCGCCCCTCCATGCCGCGCAACTTCATGAGACGCAAGGGAAAGGATTACCCTCAGAGAAAATCAGCTTTCTTCCGGCACCGCAACCTTCGTCCGATGACCTTGCTTTGCGAGGATCTCGATGTGGATGGCTGGCCAGTTTTCCTGCGAAGCGGTATCAATGCTTTTCGTAATTTCGGAAACATGGACGGGTTCTGCGGATTCCGTTTCCTTACCGGTGCGGCAGTCAAAATCCCAGAAATCGACGCCCTCGGGCAAGGGCTTGCGGCGCTCACGTTTCAGGTATTTGCGGATCTCCGCCTTGATGCCCTCGATGACGCGCGGCGGCTTGTGATTCGGCATTTCGAGCGGGAAAGTTTTTTTCATGCAGAGGTTTGTGGGAGATGGAAGTGGCTTTGTCGATGGCGGGTCAGCGCGAAGCATTCATCAGAATGACCATTTCGCCTTTTGTGCCGTGAGATTTGAACCAATCGAGTAGTTCGCCTGGTTTCCCCCGGTGATACGTCTCGAATTTTTTCGTGAGTTCCCGTGCCACGCAGACTTGTGCCTCCGGAGCGATCTCCGTGAGGATTTCCAAAGTGGAAACGATGCGGTGCGGGCTTTCAAAAAAAATGCCGGTCTCACCGCTTTCGAGGGCATCTGACATGGCGCTGCGGCGCTTGCCGGATTTCACGGAGAGGAAACCGCCGAAGCGGAACGCGTGGCAGGGCAAGCCGGAGCCGATCAGCGCCATCAGCACCGCCGAAGGGCCGGGTAAAACTTCGAACGGCACATCCGCTTCAAGGCACGCCTGCACTAGACGATACCCGGGATCGGAAACGCCCGGCATGCCTGCGTCGCTGATGAAAGCGATGCGCTCGCCGGCCTTCGCGGCGGCGACGAGTTCGGGTGCCTTCCGACTCTCATTGTGCTCATGGAGCGAGACCAGCGGCTTCCCGGAAATACCGTGGTGTGCGAGAAGTATCCCGGAGTGACGGGTATCCTCGCAGGCGATCCGATCCGCATTTTTCAAGACTTCGAGAGCCCGCAATGTGATATCGCCGAGGTTCCCAATTGGAGTCGGCACGAGGATGATTTTCCCTCCATCCTCCCGTTCCTGATTCATGAAATTGCCTTCAACAGGTTTTTCTCGGTGTGAAAAATTTTCTTAGCCCTCGAATTTGCTGACAAGGACGGAGGCGTTGTGCCCGCCGAAACCAAAGCTGTTGCTGAGCGCCACCTTGACGGGAAGCTCGCGAGCTACGTTCGGCACGACGTCGAGATCGCACTCTGGATCCTGCTCCTCGATGTTGATCGTCGGAGGGATCACGCCATCGACAATGGCCATCACACTTGCGATCAGTTCGATGCCACCCGCTGCACCGAGCATGTGGCCGGTCATGGATTTCGTAGAACTGACCATCAAGCCGTTCTTAGCGTAATCTCCGAAGGCGACTTTGATGGCTTTCGTTTCCGCCACATCGCCGAGGCCGGTGGAGGTGGCGTGGGCGTTGAGATATTGAACCTCATTCGGATTCTTTTTCCCGTGCTTCAGAGCCATGCCGATCGCGTAAGCCGGGCCGCTGCCATCCGGCGAAGGGGCGCTCAAGTGATAGGCATCCGCGCTGACACCGTAACCGATGAGCTCTGCATAAATTTTCGCGCCGCGCGCCTTGGCGGTTTCGAGTTCCTCGATCATTACCACACCGGCGCCCTCACCCATCACGAATCCATCGCGGTGCTTGTCAAAGGGACGCGAGGCCTTTTCCGGCTCGTCGTTGCGGGTGCTCAGCGCCTTCATGTTCGCGAAACCGCAGAGACCCATCGGCAGCACCGCTGCTTCCGCACCGCCGCAGAGAAAACCGTCGGCATCACCGAATTTGATGATGCGCCATGCCTCGCCGATATTGTGGTTCGAAGTCGCGCAGGCGGTGACGATCACCATGTTCGGACCGAGCAATCCGTGTTCCATGGAAATAATCCCGGAGGCGATGTTCGAGATCATCATCGGAATCGTGAAAGGCGAGACTCGGCGCGGCCCCTTCTCGATGAAAACAGAATGCTCGCGCTCGATCGTGGAAAGTCCGCCGATCCCGCTGCCGACCATCACGCCATACCGACGGGCGTCGATTTTCGTTGTATCAAGACCAGAGTCCTCCACAGCCATCTTCGAGGCAGCCACAGCATACTGGACATAGCGGTCTGAGCGGCGGGCATCCTTCGGCACACTAAAATGGCAGTCCGCGTCGAAGTTACGAATCTCGCCCGCGATTTTGCAGTCAAAGGGTGTAACATCAATGCCTTCGATCCTGCGGATCCCGCTGCGGCCGTTTTTTAGACCATCCCATGTCGTCTTGAGGTCATTTCCCAAAGGCGAAATGCACCCGATTCCTGTAATTACTACCCGACGCTCGCTCATATTGTGGAGTTAGCCTAGACGGGCAACCGACGTACGCGCAAGCAATAGAAATGAGCATTTATTGCAACATACGGGTTACTGCAAAAAAAGCGGAAACGGCGATCACGAGCAATGAACCCAACCCGACGATACGGTCGGACAAGTTCATTTTCGGTCTCATCACCGAGCCAGATTTGGGAAAAACAATCATCGCGTAAGCCATTCCTGCGACTAATCCGCCAAAGTGCGCCGCGTTGTCGATGAACTGATATCCTACCAACCCGATCAACGCCGTCATTAGCAGACCGCCTAGCAGGCGGCGCTTCGCGCTTTTCGGAACAAGTGCCGAATGGAGTACTTCGAAAACAAGCAGGAAACCTAACCAACCCATAAGACCACCAGAAGCACCAACCGATGTGGTATTGTATATACGCGCCGAGGCGTCACCACCAACCATTGCGGAGAAAAGGAAAACCATCGGCACGTGAGGCCAGCTCGCAAATACCTCCAGCCGCTTTCCTAGATAGAGCAACCCAAGGGCGTTCATCACGAAATGAATCAGCCCGCCGTGCAGCAGTGGGGCGGTGAAAAGCCGCCAGTATTCCCCTCCCCTGTATGAATCTTTCTGCAGCCCCGCATCCTTGACTGACTGATAAAAGCCGAGGATGGATCCGTCATGGATTACCTGCGCAAGAAACACCAATGAAATAATCCCGAGCAAAGCCCATGTTACGATTGCTTTCTGTAAATCCAGCCAGGTCTCAAAACGGATTAATGGGACATTCATAGCAAGATTACCGCCGCGGTGAACGGTCTTGCGTATTTTTTTTCGTGCCTGATACCATGGAATGAATGCGAAAATCAGAAAAGCAAGCATGGCGACGCCGACCGCGGTGGAGTCACGGAGCACTTTCATAACGAATTCCACACGTTCCAGCCCGTCCTCCCTCTCACGCTCGCCGAATACCCTCAAAGCTTGGTAGGCCATGTAGCCGATAATCACCGCCAGCCCGATCCCGAAATATCTCAAGCGATACTGAGCATCTGCTAGGTCGTCGGTAGCCCAGCGTTTCCGAATTCCCTGAATCGGCTGGGCTAAAGCCTCAACCTCCTCAGGGATGCGGCAGTATGCGAAATCGGGTGTCCAAACTAAGTTCACCACACTTGCATTGTCCTCGCGAATCGTCTTCGAAAGCTGATCTAACGAGGTGCAGTAATGACGGTTACCTTTCCTGTCCAACCAGCCATAGCCTTCTGGCGCTATGGGAAATGCCCCTTGTCGCGCCCATACCGCAAGATGCCTATCATCTAGCTCTGCATTAATTTCATTCACACCTTGCAAGCGGCGAGCTTACTCAGGTTTGTCCGCGGCATTTTCAGAAGGAGTAACCGGTGCAGCTTCTTCCGTTGGCGGTGCAGCTTCTTCCGTTGGCGGTGCGGGTGTTTCCTGAACTAGTGCAGGGTCTTCCACAGGCAGTGTAGCAGGTGGTTTCGCAGAGGATAGCTCATCGACCAATGATTTCGGAATTTCCCCTGCGGCGGGCGTCTCCTGCTTGTCAGCAGATTTCTCAGCAACGACTTTTTCCGACTCCAATAGGGATTTTATCTTTGTCTGCTTCCCTATCAGGATCGCCAGAGTCATGGAGATGATAAAAAATAACGAACCTAGATAAACCGTGCCTCGCTGGAGCACGTTTGTGGTACGTGCGCCGAAGACCTGATCGGTCACTCCACCGCCGAAAGCCGCGCCGAGCCCCTCCTGTTTGGGGCGCTGCATCAGTATAAGAAGGGACATCAGCAGACAGACGATAACGAAGACAACCAACAGAAGGTTGATACTGATTGAGAGCCAATTAATTGCAGCGAGAACCATGGGCTGAGTATATGGAGATCCTCCGCCATCTTGTAAAGCAGGGAGTTTCTGGGTTTTTTCCAGCTATCCTTTCGCCAGCAACGCCATGGCTGCGTTATGCCCCGCTATGCCGCTGACCCCTCCGCCACGCAAAGCACCCGCACCGGCGAGATAGATATGTGGATCATTGGTTTCCGCACCCCACAACTGCTTATCCCCAGCTAGGTTCTCATCATCATAGAAGGGAAAATCAAGGTCACGGTGGAAGATATTGCCGCGCGGCAGGGAAATATCATTTTCCAAATCGAGAGGCGATTTCACCTCAATCGCCAACGTACCATCGCGGCAAGGAGCGAGAACCGATTCGATGGGATCGAGCAAATACTCATTGAGGCTAGCGATGGCAGATTGTTTGACGAGTGCCTTGGCACCATCGGGATCGCCGTCGAAAAGCTTTGCCGGGGTATGTAGGCCGAATAGCGTCAGAGTCTGGAATCCTTTCTCGACCAACTCTGAGGACAGGATCGTCGGGTCGGTCAGTGTGTGGCAATACAACTCCAATGGCAGCGGCCGCGGTATCTTGCCGGAGCAGGCATCGGCATAGGCGGCTTCGAGTTGGGAGTAACTTTCATTGATATGGAACGTCCCTGCAAAAGCAATTTTTGGATCGATGCCCGACTTCAGCCGCGGTAGGCGCGTGAGCAGCATATTGATTTTGATTTGAGAACCCTCCAACGAATCCGGCACCGCACTGCCGCACAAACGGGCAAGATGCTGCGGCGCTGCCGCAAAGAATAGATCCTTAGCCGTGTAGGTCTCACCGGATTCTGTTTCCACCCGTACGCCCATCGGACCACTCTCTAGCGCGACGACCTTGGACTGTATTTTTATCTCCACTCCCTCGGCCGTGGCAACTCGGTACAACTCCTTGACCAAAGCGCCCATGCCGCCCTCCGGCACCCGCCACTGCCCGTCGCCGTTTCCAATCAGATGATATAAGAAACATCGGTTGGCCTGCATATCATCGGCGGAAACAAATGTACCAATCAACGCGTCAGTCAAAACCACGCCCCTAACAATATCATCGCTAAACCGGTCGCGGATGACTTGCCCAATCGGAACCTCAATTAGGTTCCGCCACGTTTCTGGCAACCCGATCTCGGACTTGAGATCCGCCGCGCCCTTGAGTGGCTGCAGCATAGAAGGAGCCAAACGCTGGGCGAGTTCAGCGATGTCACCGTAGAATTTGCGCCATACCTTCCCTTCTCGATCCGATCCGGTTAACCGTTCGAAACTGTCAGCAGTCGCTTCATCCCAATCCGTGGAAACCAATAGACCGTTATCGATGCCATCACGCCGATAAGGCGTATAAGAAGACACAGTCCGGCAGAGCGTTTTGAAGTTTATACCCAGTTCAGCAATAATCTGATCGGGCAGCAGCGAGACCAGATATGAATAACGCGATAGGTTCGCCTCGAAGTCTGGAAAAGGTTTCACGCTGGTGGTAGCACCGCCGAGAGTGTCCTCCGCTTCGAGCAGGATAACCCGCTTTCCAGCTTTAGCGAGGTAGCTCGCCGCTACAAGACCATTATGCCCGCCACCTATCACGATGACATCGTAGCAAATGTGAGTAGTTTTCGTCATCTAGCAATTATTTACCACGAAGCTAGGTTCGTCAAAGCCGTACACATTCATACCGCACAATTCAAAGAACTGCACTTGAGAGGTCCTGTTTTCAAAAAATGGTTCAAACCAGTCTGGCGGGCGTAAACCATTTTAGATCAAGAAACGTTTTACTGCATCGCACTTGAGCCGGATTTCTCGCCATTCGTTGACAAGGCGGCTGGCCTCAATGATGCCACATCCCGCAGGAAGTGCTATTTTATTTCCCTGCCACCACAAGCCACGGATAGCGACGACGGCCTCGAAACGGCCATTTTCACAAACGCCGAAGGGCGCACCAAATTCCGCTGGGCAATCTAGTTGTGAGCGCCAGTCGGCAAGTGCCGCCATGGTCTGGTCGGTGCGCGGCAACGGTCCTAGAGCAGGCGTAGGATGAAGGCGGCGAAGAAGGCTATCCGTGTCCTGCGGATCTACCAGATCGACGGTGAACCCAGTATGGAAATGCACGATGGAACCGAGCCGCAGAACCTCCCGCTCACGGCGATGAAGGGTACCGAGATCAAGAACCTTGGAAACCAATGTCTGGGCGACATATTCGTGTTCTCGTATCTCCTTTTCATCCACCGCAAAGACATCCTCATCTTCCAACCGGGCAGTACCTGCGAGAGCCATGGTTTCCAGCCTATGACCATCAAGGGAAAACAAAAGCTCGGGTGTAGCTCCCGCAAAGCCATCCGCATCCGAGACCCAGCCATATGAATGTAGCGGGGCTTTCTGACGAGCCATCGCTGCTATGATCGCGGCGGCGGGCGAATGAGAAACATTGCCTCTCTCGGTAACGACCGGCACGGTTTTCTCGATCATACCTTGGCGTATGCGTATCATAACTTCCTGAAACACGCAGGAGAAAGGCATCGCATCCGGTACCTCCCAAACAACATCCAGCTGCAGGTCACCGCCGAGCGTTTCGCGGAATTTTGCGGCGGACATCACCTCATATCTTGCAGGGACATGCCATGGCAGTTCCTCACGGGAAAAAAAGTCGCGCTTATAGAAGGCCACGCCCTCGCTGGGAGGCTTTGGTTTAGGTATGAACGGGCCGTGTCCGATGACCACTGTTCCGTCGGACCTCGCTAGCCATGACTTGCGATCCGCTGTCATGCACTACTACCGTCAGCATTGGTCTTTTTCAGCTTGAGCGCTTCAGGTTTTCCGGAAGGAATCACCATTTCGATGGAGCTGATGAGTGCCCAGCCGCGCGTTTTCGAAGCAAAGGCTAGATAAGCCCAATCCCCAGAGCGGCGTATCACCTCAGCCACGGAACCAGGTGGAGCATCAATGACTTCCGGTGAAGTCCTCGCCGCATCGGTGTGGAGCACGACTTTTTCGCCCACCACCACCGCTTGCCTCGCGATGGGAGCGAATTCCGCATCATCAGGGAAATACCTCCAGCCGAGAGCCCCGAGCGACATAGTAAGGGGGCCGATAATAAAACTGAGTACACCTACCATGCGCCACCGCGAGCCTAAGTGTGTCGCAGGGAAAACCAGTAAGCCTATCACCAGCGTCCAAGCGCCCATCCAGAGCGTACCTTTCCAAGCCGATAGAGGGACGCGTGCGATGGTATACTGGTAAGTCGGCCTCTCGATTGAAATGGAGCCGTATTTTCGCTCTAGGAAACGCAGGTTCTGGCGGGCCTCGCCATGGGCGGTGTCGCGAGCGAGCGCACGGCGGTAGTAAAGCGCCGCTTGCCCCGGTGCGCCTATTCGGTAGGCGGAGTTGCCGATGTTGTAGAGCGTATTCGCGCTGAGATCCTCGTAGGGTCCGGCTTCAAGCCAGAGTTTTACTGCCTCCTCGTAACGGGCTGCATCGTAAGCTTCTTTCGCTTTCGCAGAAACTTCCCCGGCATCTAGCGACCCCGTGAATGCAAAAATGAAGATTCCAAGAGCCGCCTTGCGGAGGCTATTGAGAATTTTTTCCCTCCGCCCTTTCGGTACTGGTACGTCGGCGTTGCCCTGCCGGTAACAGAGTTGGTCACGCTCATCGAGGATAACGCGAATGTCATCGTTTTTATCGACGAGCTGCCAGCGCTCCGCAAAGCCTCCTGCGGCACGCAGGAACGTGAGCCCATCCCCAGAGGCAGCACAGGCTAAAGTTTGTAAATCCTGACGCAACATGCGCTTTGTTTCGTCCCTTTCAAAGAAATGGCCGTAGCGTATCCAAAGCGCGCGACAGATAAGGGCCAGCGAAAGCGCGGCGGCGATAGCGTGCAAAACCCAAGGAGGAAAGATCCTGCCGGGTTGGGTGAGAAGCTGGCCCGTATCGATCATTCCGAGGATATCGGACATACGCTCGACCGGAACTGCCAGCGATTGGGGCGGCCCGGAGGCCTCGATAATTCGGCTCATGGCCGGGATCATTGTCAACGGAATGATCTCGGTCGTAAGCGTTTCGTATTCTTCTGTGTCGGGATCGAAAAAAACCAGCCGGAAAGGCGGTACGGCAGTCTTGATTTCAAGCGGACGAATAAATTGACTGAACACCACCGTGCCCTGCAGCTCCCGGCGCTCCTCTCCGCGCTGGTTCGGCGTGGCATCATAAATTTTCCAACCTGTCGAATCGATCATCTTCGGCGAGCGCAGAATATCAAGATTGCCATTACCGCTGACTACCACATCCAGCCCAAGCGGCTCGCCCTCGGTGACCTTGGTGTCCTTGACCGCCGTGCTAAGAGAAAATTGTCCCACCGCATTATCGAAACCTTCCGGCGCACCCTCTGGCAGCTGCACGACCGTGAATCCGAGTTTTGGGATATCGAGGGTCGTCTGCAACTGAATGCGCTGTGTGAAGCGGTCGAGCACCGTTTTCACGTAAGTTAATCTCACCGTCGCCGGGCCGATTTCCACCTCACCTTTGTCAAGCGCCGTCATCGTGGTCATGTAAGCAAGGCAAACGTAGGGTTGCCCGAGGAGATTCACCTCGACGGGCAAATTTGAGGGTTCGTATCGCCAAGTGGCCAGTCCCTTGCGTTCGAACTCCGGCACTCCCCAGTCAACGATGCTGCGGGCAAGGTCGCGCGGAATATAAATCTTGATCTCGCTCGCAAATGTCTGGTTAACGAAAAATTTCCTCTGTGGAATACGGATGATGCTAGCGTATTTCACGCTATCCCCAGAATCGGCGGGCTCTGATTTGGACTCACTCCACTCAAGATCACTGGGATCGAACACTTCGATAGTCAGCGGTTCGGTCTTCATACTGGCGCCATCGACCAACACCTCGACGGCTGGAATCACATGAACGCCCGTCACGTAGCTGGAAATAATGTAACGGAGGCTCGATTCGATGCGGCGGCCGGGATACATTTGCGGCCTACCAAATCCGATGGATTCAATCACCACGCCCTCCACCCCAGGAATACGCGGCATTTCATCGGGTTCCTGCCCCTCCACACGGATTTCAAAAACAGCCTGCTCACCGCGGGTGAGAAAACCTGAGGATACAAGGCTGCGCACCTTGCCATGCCCGATGGAAGTGGCAAGGAGGCACATGAATAGAATTCTGATCATAAATGCGTTCATATGTTACCAATCTTTGTCCGGACTCCTAAATTCACGCCTACCGGGTGTCAGCGAGCCTTTCTGAAGATCTGAGTTTTCCGAAAGGATGCGGCGTGCACGTTCCTCTGGAGTTTCGTTTGGATCGGCCGCACCCTTGGGATCGCTTTCATCAGGTTTCTTGCCTTCATCACCTTTCTCCGATTCCTCATCGCCTCCCTCACCTTTGTCATCAGGCTCCTCGCCCTCACTACCTTCGCCATTCTCTTGAGACTCGCCAGCGCCCTCGCCGTTATCCCCTTCAGGTGACTGACCCTCGCCAGGCTGTGCCTGCTCCATAATTGCAATCTCCTGCTCGGTCTGATCCTTTTCCTGCTCGAGCAACTCCTTCAGCCGGACAAGGTATGCCATCGTGAGTACCTGATTACGGCTGGCGATGTGATTGGTAGGATTTTTCATCAGCGCCGAGCGGTAATGACGGATGGCATCAGCCCAATTGAGAATGATAGAATCGATACGAATAAATTCATTGGTTTCACCTGATTCGGGCAATTCAGATTCCTCCATACGCTTTAGTTGATCGCGGACGAGCTCTTCGAACCTCGCCATATCAGGCACCTCCTCTTCGACAGGATATCGACTACCGGAAAGCCCCATCCAGCCAAGCTGAAAAAGCGTGTTACCCATGCCCTCATGGCCTTTGCCAGCGACCTTGGCATCCTCCGCGAGCAGCACCGCACTGTAGGCGGAGCGCGCACCTCGGTAATCCTGCACCTCGTAGGCGGCAAGTCCCTGCCCAAGACGAAAGCGCGCAGTGGCATCACCATCCGCTTTCTCATCCGCTAAGGCACGGTAGGCGTCACGGGCTTCATCAAAGCGTTCCTCGGTGAACGCGCGGCGGGCGTCCTTGGCAAGATCTGCCTCGGCGTATGTGGAGAAAACCATAAGCGCCGCAACTGTGCCGGCCAACCCGCGCCAGCGCGTACCTGCTACTATCGCTGCGACGATGAAAAAGATCGCGGGTAGCAGCGCCCACTGGAAAAACTCGATCACGATCCGCCTCTTTCCTCCTTCCATCTCGAAGGCATCAAGTCCTTGGGTGGCTGCGCGAACCATGCCCGGAATATCCGCACCGCGACCCGCAATAACATAGCACCCGCCGGTTTCATTCGCGAGTTTACGCAGCACATCCGGCTTCAGGCGGGAGAGGATGCGGTTGCCACCCGAATCGATCAAACCGCCGATGAAATCCGGATGCGGAACAAAACCGCCATCCTCCGTGCCGACACCGATGGAGATGATCGAAACACCAGAGCTCTCCGCTTCCGCGATAATGACGTCGAGGTCCCCCTGGTTTTCCTCCCCATCGCTGATGAGTATGAGCGCGTTATTTTTCTGTCCGGTCTCTTTGAGTTCCTGAGTAGCGAGCCTTACCGCGGCAGCGATGTCAGAACCACCGGTCGGCAGCCACTCCTCATCGATTTGCTCCACCGTTTCACGCACCGCCGCGTGGTCGATGGTGAGCGGCGCATTGAGAAAAGGCGTGCCGGCGAAGCCGATCAAACCGACCCGGTCACTCTTCATCGCTTCAAGAAGTTCGTAGATCACGATTTTCGCCTGCGTTAGGCGATCCGGTTTCACATCTTGCACACGCATACTGCGGGAAAGATCTAGAGCGATCATAATGTTGCGCCCACTTGTCATTTCCGTTTTTATTCCTGCATCACCCTGCGGCCGCGCCATCGCGAAAACTAACGCCGAGATAGCTGCGAGGATCATGCCCAGCGCCATCCAACGGGGCAGAGGATGGTCTTTTCTTATGAGTTTACCACGCAGTCTTTCCGCTGCAAAAACCTCCCATGGAATTTTCCCAAAACGCCCTGCCATGAAGGCGCACACAACGAGGATCGGCACCGCGATCCATACTAAAAGCCATAACGGATTTTCGAAATTCATGTCAGCCACTAGTCCTGTTCAATGAAATATACACCGCGAATCCCAATCCCGCCAGCAGGGAAACTCCGACAAACCATGCATACAACTCACGATCATCGATCACTGTTAGGTTGCGAGATTCTGTTTTTTCAAGCATGTCGATAGTCTGAAAATTTTTCTCAAGATCCTCAAGACTCTGCGCCCAAAAATGTTCACCGCGTGTTTCGCTGGCGATTATGCGCAGCGTAGGAAGATCAAATTCCTGCCTCGGAAAGGATTGGATGCCTTGGGAAACGCGACCTTCCTTCGTACCGATCGCTACCGTATAGGTCTTGATGCCAAGAATCTTGATCTCCTTCGCGGCCTCAAGCGGCGAGATCTTGCCGGAGTTGCTCGCACCATCTGTGATGAGCACTATGATCTTGCTCTTGGCATCTCGGTTATCGAGCCGTGTGGCTGCCGCCGAGAGGGCTGATCCGATCGCTGTCCCCTGCTCTTCTACAGTCCCTTCGCCTTGCCGGTTGAGTCGTAAACCATCCAGTCCGAGGCGCAGCCAATCATGATCCAAAGTAATCGGACTCACGGAAACGGGCCTGCCCGCAAACGCCACCAGACCGATCCGATCTTCCGGCCTGCGGGAAACGAACGCGTCAACCACACGCTTGGCAGCATCGATGCGTTTCATCGGCCTTCCGTCTATGCGGAAATCATCGATGTCCATGGAAAGGGATACATCGAAGGCCAGAACAATGTCGATACCGCTCGCTGAGCGGCTCTGGTATTCGTTGCGCCAAACCGGTCGGGCCATCCCGAGGATCGCGAAAACCAGCGAGGTAAAGACAAGTGGCACGCCTACATTCCATGCGAGACGATTGACCCGTTTCCCAAGACTCACCAGCACGTCAAGGTTGGGAAACACCACAGCAGCGACCGCCCCCCTGCCCCGCCTAAGCAGAAGCAGCAGCAGACTTGGAACGAATAGTAGGAGCCATGCCGGTTGGGCGAAGCGAAAATGGGTTAGAAACGATTCGATCATACCTTGTGAATCCTTTCCAATAAGGAGCCTGCCTCAGCAAAGGTTGGGTGCGCTTGAATGCTCACAATATCATCTGGTGCGTATTTGACCGCCGCGAGTTTTGAGAACAATGCCGCAACGCCGCACTTTAGATCGTCTGGCAGATCTTTTAATCCGTCATGGCGTGCAATGAATTCATCATGCGTCTCGAAGAGCGCCGGTTCATTCATACTCCTAGCGAGGTAACGGCGCAGGATCATTGAGACGCGTATCGCGGATTCGCGCGGATCGAGCTCGTCGCATTCAGATAAAGCCACCTTAGCCTCAAGATACGCCTCGCTTTTTTCCTTGGACGCATCGAACACGGTTTTTTTTCTCAAGAGCAGCGCCACCAAAAAGACGATGATTACGATGACTATAAAAGCGGCAAAAATCCACCAAAGCTGCGGATCCCAAGTCGGCACCAAATCAATGGCTTCACGCGATTCCGCGAGTTCGAAGCTTTTGCTTTTCTCTTCCATGGTGCCTTACTTCCTGCGTCTGCAACGGCGTTTGAGCAGTTCATGCAGCGCCGGCAGGGTGTCCTTGTCAGTGGTTAGCGTCGCAGCGTCGATTCCATGTTTCTTGAAAACAGCCGCCACGCCCTCCGACTGTTGGGTAGTCAGTTTTCTGTAGTCCATTCTGAGGATCGGGTTACTGGTATTTACAAGCGTTTCGAAGCCCGTTTCTGGATCAACCATCACTACACGTCCGGCTTTAGGGAGCTCCGATTCCAGGGGATCGTTGACCCGTAGTGCGACGAGTTCGTGCTTCCGCGCAAGCTTACCGAGCGGCTTGTCTAGAACGTCCGCATGAAAATCAGAGACCATGAATACAAGCGCCTTTCGCTTGAGCGATTTCACAAGAAAATTGCAGGCTTCCTCGATGGATGTGCCCTGTTTAGATGGCTTAGCCATCAGGATCTCGCGTATCATGCGCAACAGATGGCGACTCCCTTTCGCGGGAGGAATGAAGATTACCGGTTCTTCGGCGAAAATGAGCATACCAATCTTATCGCCGTTCTGTAGTGCACTGAATCCGAGAACTGCCGCGATTTCCGCTGATAGTTCACGCTTGCTTAGATGCTGGCTGCCGAAATCCGCTGAGCCGGAAACGTCCACAGCCATGATCACGGAAAGCTCCCTCTCCTCACGGAATTTTCTCACGAATGGCTCGTTCATTCGGGCGGTCACGTTCCAGTCGATAAAACGCACCTCATCGCCGTGCTGGTATTCACGGAAGTCATCAAAATCGAGCCCCTGCCCTCGGAATGAAGAGAGATATTCACCGGAAAACGACTCTCGCACAAGACGCCGAGCCTTAAGCTCAAGCTTTCGAACACGAGTCATCATTTCCTCGATCTGTGCCTCCTCGGTCATGCTTGGAAAAATCCTGACTCCAAAGTTTTCATTTCCTTGAAAATTAAAATTTGAATTTAGGGCACTACGACTTTCGCCAATATGCGCTCGATAATCGTATCGGTGGTGATACCCTCGGCCTCCGCCTCGTAGGTGAGGAGGATGCGGTGGCGCAGGACGTCCAGAGCCATATCCTTTACATCCTGCGGAGTCACAAATGCACGTCCCTGCATAAAAGCACGAGCACGAGCGACCAGTGCTAAGTTGATGGTTCCACGCGGCGAAGCTCCTGCCCGCACCCAGTTTTTCAGCGGGGCGTCCACCTTCACCGGAAAGCGGGTACAGTAGATAAGTTCCACGATATATTTGCGAATCGCCTCGTCGATGTAAACGGAGTTCACCAGATCGCGGGACACGCCGACCTGCTCAGGCGTAGCCCTGCTGCGGGTTTCATAAACAGGTGCGGATGTAGCCATACGGTTGAGGATTTCTAATTCCTCCGATTTTGTAGGGTAGTCGACGTTCACTTTTAAAAGAAAACGGTCTAATTGCGCCTCGGGCAGCTGGTAAGTACCTTCCTGGTCGATGGGGTTCTGCGTGGCGAGAACGAGGAATGGCTTTGGCAGCGGATATGAGCGATCACCCAGAGTGACCTGCCTTTCCTGCATCGCCTCCAAAAGCGCAGACTGCACCTTTGCAGGGGCGCGGTTGATTTCGTCCGCAAGGATCAGGTTATTGAAAATCGGACCAAGCTTCGGCTCGAACTTGGCATCGTGAGGGTGGTATATCATAGTGCCCACAAGATCCGCCGGTAAGAGATCTGGCGTGAATTGGAACCGCGCAAAGCTAGTGGAAAGCGAACCGGAAAGCGCCTTCACTGCGAGCGTCTTGGCAAGTCCAGGAACTCCTTCCAGAAGGATATGCCCATTGCAAAGCAAGCCCACCAGTAGCCTGTCCACCAGATCTTCCTGCCCGACGAGGACTTGCGCCATCTCGTCCTTCACATCTCCGATCCATGAGCTGCTATCGGCAATTTTTTCCTGTAATTCTTCGGTTGTCATTTTTTCCAACGCATAGTTAGCTACTCTGGACAGTATGTGCAACCGACAATACCCGCTACGGTGATTTTACCCCGATTGAGCGAGAGCAGCGCATTCGCACCTGCATCACAGTATTTTCACCACAATATGAGCAGCGGAACATGTTCTTAGATAGGATAGAAACGGCAACTTTAGCCCGGTAGCTGCCAAGTAGCTTTTCCGCTTTCTTGTGTTTTATGCAGCCAAATTCTCGATACTGATTGCCAAGACATAGCGGACATATCAGGCGCTTACTTTTAATATAGATTAATATCTTAAGAAAAATCCAAAAGGCAAAAAATATAGCTACTAAGTACAATAAATCGAAACCTCTCGAAATTACTCCATAGAAAAGAATAATGATAGAGACCGGCAGTAACGGATACATCAGCAGCAATAAAAAAGAGACAATTTTAAATCGTCTAACTATCTTATGGGATGACAAACGATGCATGATATAATCTGCCAGAAAAATGAACAGGCGGAGACATTCGAAGACGTACGACAACCTTGTGAAGTTGCGCAGGTGCAGACAACCATAATAGTCATGTTACCCGAAATAATCGAAATGATTTAGCGAACAGACAATCAACAGGAGCCTAAAGCGTTTATCGCTTGGCCGCGCGCGTCAGTATCTAATCGATATCGGTGAGGAGCTCGAAACCTGGATTATCCTCACGCCCGAGAATGCGCTTTAATCTATCCGCCCAATCCACCGGACCGCCACTTTTTTTCCTAGATAGGATTAGCGCCACCTCTGAAAGCCGGCCGCTCGCCGAAAGCTCGAGGCCAATACGCCGAAGCCAAACTTCTAGATATGTTTTCCGCTCAATGCTCATTTACCACTAAGTTTACTGACTGTGGCGGCATCTAGATTGAAATGACCGGTTCCGGACGGTGCGAACGTTCCCTTCTCAGGAACCTGATACTCGAACGCCTTAATGGGCTTTATACCATCCACTTCCGACATTAGATAAACGCGAATAGTAAGCGCCTCCTCACCCGTCCCTTCTTCCAGCTTCTGGATCGAGTATTGGACTTCGTTGACACCCGCGAGTGCGCCGCCAATTACAATCTCTGCCTCCTTGGCGTTGGCGAAGCGGTGACGGCTGATTTTGTTCACCTGCACCTTCACCTCACGGCCGGGACTGAACACATAGACCTTGGCGATCGTGGTAGCCGGATTCGTCGTGATGGGCGTCAGTGGCACCACACCAGAAGGCTGAGCCTCCGTCACTCCGCGCAGGTAGGAAAGATCACCCGCCGCCAATTCGGTGCGGACTTCGGGCAATGCAGTGAGATTCACAAAATCCGCCTTGTCATAGAGCCATTCGCCAGCTCCCCTGATGAATGAAAGGACTAGCAGATTATCGGTGGGTTCACCACCGACGCCGAAATCCACTTTGCCGAAGTAGGCTGATTTCGCGGTTGATCCGTTCTGCTTCGCTTCAAGGAATTTGAGGCTACCTAGAAGGGGTGGCAGTGCAGGCAGATCAAAAAGCGCTGCGGGAAATGGTCGTTTTTCGGAAACGATCCGATTCCGGACTGCCACTCGGCGGTGCTCCGCTGTGATGCGTTGCCAGGTCGCTGCATCCTTGCTGATAAGCGCACTGCGCCAGGTGCCGTAGGTTTTTTCCAAATTTGCCTTGAGGTTGTCCTGTGCGTGGCCAGCTGTGACTAAAGTGAAAAATATCGCCAAAATGTAGCGGGTCATGGACGAAACGATTGGACAAGCAGTCCGAAATCACAACAAACAAATCTATGTGAGTGCAGTTGTTTTACGATCTGCCCCGCATTCCCTGTTATGAGCCAAAATTTGCTGAAAGTCTCACCGATCGGTGAATCACGTGACAAAGAAATCCTGAAGACAGCATCCACCTATGTTTTTTCGGAGAAGAATGGGATTGAACTGTTGGCGCACATATTCGCGCCCGTCGGTCCTTTAGTCCCCAACCGCCCAGCGATCGCATTTTTCCACGGAGGATTCTGGGACTCGCCGATGGTCACCCAGTTCGTCCCACACTGCCACCATTTCGCCAGCCGCGGCGCAGTCAGCATTGCTTTCGAATACCGCGTCGCTTCGAGACACCAGACCGGGCCGATTGAGGCGATAGATGACTCTCAAACCGCGCTACTTTGGCTTTACGAAAACGCGGAGTTGCTCGGGATCGATCCAGAAAATATTACAGTATCGGGTGCGGCGGGTGGTGCGTTTCTATGCCTGCTTCTAGCAATGCTAAAAGACAAGCAATTCACAACAGCTATTAGGCCGAAGGCTCTTGTGCTGTTCAGTGCCCTCCTTAACACCACCCCAAAAGGCCAGCTCTCTGACCGCTTTCCTAACACAAAGGAGGCTAAAGCACTTAGCCCGAACGGACTCGTCCGCCGCAAGCTGCCGCCGATGCTGTTCATGCATGGTAAGGCGGATCGCGTCACCCCTTTTGAAGAGGCCTCCTCCTTCTGCCGCCGAATGAAATGGCGCGGAAACCGTTGCCAGCTCCTCGACTTCAACGTTGCAGAGCACAGTTTTTTCAACTTCAACGTCAGCCACGCAAATTTCGAGATGACCATAGCAGCTGCCGATCGGTTTCTCGTCGAGCACGGGGTCTTGAAAGATGATCTCAGCGAAGCTGTCGGGTAAACGAGTCGGTTTCGTTAGCCTTGGCCGAATCACGCACCTTTACGAAAAGCGCGAATGGGATATCTCTAAATCGACCTTAGTACTAGCTCCGTCAAATCCACTCAACCGATCACGTCGGGCCAGTTGGTATGAAAAAACTGGCCGCGGGGCTTGTCGGTGCGCTCGTAGGTGTGGGCGCCAAAGAAGTCACGCTGTGCCTGAAGAAGGTTAGCTGGGAGAACGGCACTGCGGTAGCTGTCGTAGTAACCTAATGAGGCGCTGAAGGATGGAACGGGAATACCAGCCAGTGTTGCGATAGCGATCACCTCACGCCAGTTCTGCTGGAAACCGTTCAGGAGATCCGTGAAGAATGGAGCTAGCATAAGATTGCTGAGCTTCGGATCCTTGCGGTAGGCATCTGTGATATCGTTGAGGAAGCGGGCGCGAATAATACAACCGCCGCGCCAGATGGCGGCAATTTTCGCAAGATCAAGACCCCAACTTTTTTCCTCACCCATCGCAGTGATGAGATCAAGGCCTTGTGCGTAGGAGATGATTTTGGAGGCAAAGAGCGCATCGTGAACCTTCTTCACAAGCTCGGCCTTGTCGACTTTGATCTCCGTCCTAGGTCCCTTCAGGATACCACTTGCGAGAAGTCGCTTTTCCTTCATGGAAGACAGGATGCGTGCCTCAACGGCTGCGTTGATCGTGGAAATGACAACCGCGTTTTCCACTGCATTGATGATCGTCCATTTGCCAGTGCCCTTCTGTCCCGCCGTATCGAGAATCATATCCACTAGTGCGTTGCCAGTTTCTGGGTCGTTCTGCTCAAAAATTTTCGCGGTGATTTGGATCAGGTAGCTCTCGAGGTCGCCATTATTCCACTCAGTGAAAACGGTGGCTAGTTCAGCAGGGGTAAAGCCCGCCGCCTTGAAAATATTGTAAGCCTCACAGATGAGCTGCATGTCACCGTATTCGATGCCGTTGTGGATCATCTTTACATAATGGCCTGCACCGCCGGTGCCTATGTGTGTTACGCAGGGTTCGCCTTCCACTTCGGCGGAAATACTTTCAAAAATCGGTTTCATCACATCCCAAGTGGAGGTGGGGCCGCCGGGCATGATGGAAGGACCCTTACGTGCGCCTTCTTCACCGCCTGAGACTCCCGCGCCGATGAAGCGAAAACCAAGATCACCTAGCCATTTGTCGCGGCGCTCGGTGTCGGTGTAGAGAGAGTTACCGCCATCGATTATGATGTCGCCCTTTTCAAGAAGCGGGATCAGGGACTCAATAACACCATCCACAGGGCCGCCGGCTTTGACCATGATCATAATTTTCCGAGGGGATGCTAAAGACCTAACGAAGCCCTCCAGCGTATCTTTACCGACAATCTTTTTATCCGGGTGCTGCGCAACGAATTCCTCCATGGCGCTGGTCGTACGGTTGTAAACCGAGACCTGGAAGCCCCGGGATTCGACATTCAAAACAAGATTCTGACCCATTACGGCCAGACCGATTAACCCGAAGTCACTATTGCTCATGATAATGGATGAGGATTATTCCCCTGCGATGGAAGTAGTGAGTATGACGTATCCATGCAACCCATTGTTGCCATTTCGTGATGAATTTCCCAGAGTCACGAAGTGAACCTGCCCAATTCCATCACGATCTCCCGGCTTTTTCTGACAGCCGGTTTTATCCTCTTCGTAATGATAGAGACCACAGTGGGGCATTTCATCGCGCTGTTCCTCTTCATCATCGCCGCAATTAGCGATTTCGTGGATGGTTGGCTGGCGCGAAAAATGAACCTAGTAACGCCACTCGGTAAGCTACTCGATCCTCTCGCCGACAAGATCCTTGTATGTTCCGCCTTTGTTTTCCTGTCGGTAGAAGGTCTCTGCCCGTTATGGGTTACGGTCTTGATCATCAGTCGGGAATTTCTTGTAACCGGACTACGCCAGATTGCGATCGAAGCGGGTCAAGCGCTCGCTGCTGACAAGCTGGGAAAATGGAAGACGGTTTCCCAACTCACCTACCTGATCTCCGGCATGATCAGATTGACGCTCGACAAAATGGAATCGATTGAGTCGCCGCTCTCCTATATCCACACGCTGACCTACAGCACATGGCTGTTACCATCCAGCCTCGTCCTTGCAGCCGGGCTGACCGTCATATCAGGATGGAATTACGTTTGGTCCTCCCGCTACCTGCTACGGAGTAATTGACCTTATTTACCAAGCATGTAGGCAAGCAGATCCTTGAGTTCGTCCGAGTTGAGACGGTTGATCATCGCCGCGGGCATGGGAGAGACTTCTGAAAGCTTGGTTGATTTGATATCGGCACGCTTCAACTCGATCTTCTGTGAATAATCGAACGGGTTGCTGGAAAGGATTAGTATCTCATCCATCTCCTCTAGCCTCTTGCCAACTACGATCTTGCCGTCGTTTGTGGTGAATTCGTGGAAGCCGTATTGATCGGAGATAGCTTTGCTCGGTTCGATGATCGACTCTGCCAGATCGCGAACGGTAAAGCGACCGGCGAGGTTACTCAGATCCGGTCCTTGTGCACCACCCAGCGGCCCAAAACGGTGACACGCTGCACAAAGCGAGGCGCGATACATATCCTCGCCCTTATTCTTGTCACGCCCCTCCAATCCAGATTCCGCAAGCTTCACCACCTCATCCACCGTCCATGCCCGGCCGGGGCCGGTAATTTTCGGAAGATCAGCCATAAGGTGCTGGGTGGGAGCCTTTGCCTCAGACGCGAATATCCGCTTTTCCTCATCCGTGCAGTTCTCATAAACCTGCTCGCGAATCTTCTTAATGAAGTTGGCAAAACTGTTGCCACCCTTGCTACCTTCTACCCCCCGAAACCACTCGAACGCGCGCTCGCGATCACCGGCTTGCCACGGTCCTTTCACGGCACGAAGACAGTACAGGTAGTGGATTTGTGCTGTGGGCGGGTGATCCTCCATCACTTTCCTAACATCACCTCCATATTGGGCATTACGGGAAATCAACTCCGCCCAAGGCTCTAGCTCGGGTGCCGGCTCCTTGTCCATAATATCCAAGGTTCTTGCGACCACTCCCGGCGCCTGTAGATAACAAAGCAGACGGGCCAATTCATAATTCAAAAAACGCTGATCTGAAGGATAATCTGCATCGATTTTCGCAAGCACCTTGCTTTTCTCGACATCCGTCGGTTCGCCGCCGCGAATGAACAACAGCCCTACCGTACGAAGCCAATTTAGCTTCTGGTGAGTGCTCAACTTTGACCATTCAATGCGGTCGAGCGATCCAAGGACAAGGCTCCGGTGCGCCTTCGCGTCGAGGCGGGCGAGAGCCATGCCACCGATGATGATTCGCCATGGATTTTTTTCTCCCGCGAGCCTAGTGCCCCATGAGGTGTCTGGAAAACGTTCCAACGCAGCCCTCGCCATGAATCGCAGCTTGCGATCTTCTGAGCCTAGAAAATTCCAAACATCCTCGATATTCGCAGTCTTAGGACTCGTCGTGTATTTAGCAAGCATGTCGCGACTTGCTACATTGGGAAAATTACCAGAGGCAGGGGTTGTCGACTCAGAACCTACGTAACTGACGCGCCACAGCGCGGAGGCGGTCCTACGACCGCCGGTGGTGAAATACATGGCGCCGTCCTTAGCGATAATTCCGTCCGTGAGAGGCAAACCCGCTCCAGCTACAAACTCCTCCTTATTGGCGTCGAACGACGCACCGTTCGGCTTGAGCGTCACCGCGTAGATCGTAGCAAAAGTCCAGTCGAAGACATAAATCGCCTGCTGATATTTTGCAGGGGCTCTAAAACCCCTCCCTGCAAGTAGACCGGTGGGAGATCCTGGGCCGATATTAAGCATAGATCCCACGCTGTCTTCATAATACTCCGGCCATTTTCCAGAACCGTTGCGCCAGCCCATTTCCGCTCCCGGGACGGCATGATTGAGGCGGGTCGGGCGGTACCATGGCATCCCGAAATCCCATTCCATGTCCGCATCATAGGAAATGAGTTCGCCACTGTCATGAAACGCAATATCGAAGGTATTGCGGTTGCCTACGGTTACAAGCTGCCAATGGGAGCCATCCAATTTGAACCGTGCGATCCAACCGCCGGGCGCCATGATATTGGCGGCATGGCCATTGCCATCGGGATTGCGAATTAGCAGTTGATCCTCATCCCAGACTTTGGCGGGAAATGAATCCTCGACTTCCGGCGTTCGTGAATGGTTGCCGGCCACCAAATAAACCCACTGCTGATCTGGTGAAAGAACTAGGGAATGAATACCGTGCTCACCGCCCGCATCTACCGGTTTGATAAGGACCGGAGTCTCCCAGCCATCCGCTGTTTCCTTTACCATCCAGACCCCCACCTTAACAGGATACACTTGGCTGTTCTCGTTCACGGAAACGTACAAGATTCCTTGGTGCCATAGTAGCCCGTGAGCACCCCCCAATGCGATTGAAAGAGGTTCCACTTTAGTTTCTCCTCCAAATAATGGGGCAGAAGTTACGCGGTATAGCTTTCCATATTGGTCTGCAGCGATCAGCCTACCCCTACCGTCTTCCGTCAGAGCGACCCAAGAGCCCTCCTCTTTTTTAACATCATAAATTTTCTCAAGTTTAAATCCCGCGGAGACTTTGTATCTCGCAGTTTGATCAGTAACCTCAGCGACACATAACTGTCCCAAAAGGAAACACAGCAATAGACCTTTAATTAGTTCATAAATCACAGTTTTAATTTACACACGGAAAAGAAGAATCTCTCAAATATTTTCGAAAAAGAATAGATGTCCATGAACCTGCCCTCCCCGGAAAAAATCGCAACGCTTGGGCAACGCATGGCTGCGCTTGGGATCGATTCGGCAGATCTGCTGGAGAAATTCGTGCGCGGCTCGGGAGCCGGCGGTCAGAAAATCAATAAGACCTCGAACTGCGTTTTCCTGAAGCATCTACCCAGCGGTATTGCGATCAAATGCCAGCTTGAACGCTCGCGCGAAATGAATCGCTTTCTCGCGCGCCGGGAGCTCTGCGACCAAATGGACGGAATCATTAACGGCAAGCTCGCGGCTAAGACCCAAGCAATCGAAAAACTCCGCCGCCAAAAAAGGCAGCGATCAAGACGCTCCAAGCTGCGCTCCCTCGCCGACAAGCGAAAACTATCCGATAAAAAATCGCTCCGTAGGGCTCCAGAGATCTGAATACTACGTAGCAGTAAAAGCGGATTTGCCAGCCGTGGTCGTATTGACGTTACTGAATCATTTATCCCGTGTGATTTCAAAAAAAAACCACAGTCCGTTTTTTAAGAACGACCCTAAGCCGCCGCCAAAATGAATTTAGGATTCAACTTAAAATCGTTTTTTTGCCAATCACTCAATCAACTTTGTATTTCCTGGTTAACCCGCCTTCTTCCCATCTCAGTTTTTTCAATGCATCAATTAACGTTGGCGGAGCAATTTTTTGGCCGGAAAGGCTTTATCAAGCATAGCGGCGGAGACGGGATAATCGCGGAACTGGTTTCGGTAGGACTGCCGCTGTGTATCGGTAATGCTTGGCCAGAGGTTATTTAGCTCTAGGGGATCCTTGGCAATGTTGTATAGGTCTTCGATGGGTGTTTTACTGCTGGTGCGCAGCATGTAGTGCATTTCCCCTTTCACTGAGCTCAAACCGATAGTGCTAGGCATGACTTCATCGGTGTTGGTTATGAGGATCGATCGTTGTGGATCGATGGGGCGAAACAGACTGCTACCCTTCATGGACGCGCAATAAGATGCAACATCAGGATGTTCCCATGCGCCTATAGCATCGAGGATTGTCGGAATAATATCGAGGTTTTGTGTATTGACAGTAGCGTTTTTACGCAAGATTTCGATGTCAAATTTCTTGATTGTTTGATCGGGCAGGAGAATGAAGAGAGGGACGATAACGGTTTCGGCAAAGTGGCAGTAGAAGTGTGCGGTGTAGCCATGCTCGTTGAAGCCTTCGCCGTGATCGGAAGCAAAAAGGATGACCGTATTCTCTAATTGGCCGTTGCTTTTTAAGGCATCGACGATGCGTTTTGTGTGTGTATCAACTTCAAGAATGGTGTTATCATAGCGATCGCTAGCAGTTACGTTCCATTTTTGGTAGGGGGCGGCGGTGTTGTAGGGGTAGTGGTTAGTATTGAGATGAATGACCCCAAGGAACGGCTGCGGGGACTTAGCGAGTGTATGAAGATGGGCAACGGCGCGATCAACAGTGATGTGGTCATCACAGCCCATGTCGCGGTATTGAGGCAGATTTTCGCTGCGCATGTCCCATGAATGATCTGGCGGCGGGTCGGTGATGAATGCACCAAGACCGAGCCAATCACAATTATGCGAGGTGTGGTAAAATGTGGTCATCTGAGCGGCCTTGGCCCATTGCCAAATGTTAGGTGCAATGACTCTCTGGGACAATGGCTGGTAGGGGGCGATGCCGTTTAGTATGCTGGGGACGGAGAGCAGGGTGGTAGTAGAATTCGTGTAAGTACGATCAAAGCGGAAGAAGCGATGTTGGTAATTTCTGGCCAATTCATCGATAAATGTGGTGGTTTTTCTACTATAGCCGTATAGTGATAATCGATCGCGGCGCAGACTCTCATTAAGGATTAAGATGACGCTGACAGGAGCCTGTGGGAGTTTGGTGGTGATCTGGAGAGGTTGGCGCTCTGGTAGATAGATGGGCTTGGGATTAATTCCTTTAATTTCGTTTTGGAGATACATGCCTATGACTAGAGGGATGCGAACAAGCGGGACAAAAGTTTGACCTTGCGTGCAGGTGTGTATCCAAGAAAACCAAAGGGTCACGCATGTTGTAAGAGAAGCGCACCAGAGTGTGCGGCGGGTAATATGAGTGGAAGAACTAGACTTCTTTGCTAGGAAATGAACACACAAAGCGAATAGTACGGTACCTGTTATGGCTACGAAGTAGTGTATCCATGTGATAGAATCTTGGAAGATGATGGCAGCGTTTTCTGTTTCAGAGACAATGAATGAGAGGAGAAATAAATCGGGGAGATCACCATTGGCGAAGTAGATGGAGTAACCGAAGCTAAGAGTGACGATATGCAGGGCACTGATAGTGATTAGACAAATGGAGTAAGAAGTTTTTTGCTCTTTTTTTGAAAGTCTTTTAATCCAATGAAAAATTAGCCACCAAAGACTTACCATAAGCACGAAGGAGGCGAGGTAGCATGTCCAATCAAAGAGGGAAAATGTGTAAATAACACGCGCGCGGAATATTAAGTCGGCGACAAGAATGAGGATGGGTAATAAGCAAAAACGCATGGGGAAATGTTTGATTTACAGGCTTCGGTGCTCACTCATGAACTAGCTCAAACCAAGGGTATGGGAGAAATTAGTGTTGGCATCGAGCAATTCTTCAAGCGCCACGATAACAGCTAAATTTGATTGTATGTGATTGGAGACACATCAGCAAAGGCATTTTCTCCTACTGTTGTGCTTATCCTAGACTTCATGGACCTGCTCTATGGTCACCCTTGCGGGGCTCGTGGCGTTCGCCCCTGTCCACCTCCACCTAGCTTCGTTTCGTAGACCCCAAAGGGGGTGCGTTCTGCAACGACCCCTGTCTGTCCGCTATAATCCGCTGATTGGGGATGCACCCGCCTCACACGCACGCAATAATCAATAGTGCCGATTCTAGGGTTTTGTGTTGTCTACGATGAGAGGTCTTGCGCTTCAGGGTGGCGATGGACAAACAATTTTCTTAAGTCAGATCTGTTAAATATTCAAGCTTAGGATCGATTTGAAGGAGGCAATCTAAGCCGTTAGGTTAGCCTTGATCAATTCTAATACGAACCGCCGTGTTTCCTAATCGAATCTAAGCTTTATAGAGTAGCAGCGTTGACTCGCGATCTCTGATCTCCTAATAATCTCTGGCATCCTCTAGAGATAACTCAATTTAGCCCATCTGTGACCGCATTATGAGGTCAGCCTAAGTTTTCCAAAAATGCTCCCCACACTCCTCATAGTTGACGACGAACGCGCCACTCGCGAAGGGCTACGTAGTGCTCTAGAGGTGGATTTCGATGTCTATCTCGCCTCAAATAATTCCGAAGCACTCGCGATCCTTAAAAGTGAGGAAATCCAGCTGATACTCACAGATCTTCGACTCGGTGGCGATTCCGGTATGGATCTCATCGACACCGCTGCGAAACTTCCCACCCCTCCCGTGATTCTGATGATGACCGCCTACGGCTCGGTCGATACCGCCGTAGAGGCTATGCGGCGTGGTGCTTTCCACTTCGTCACCAAACCATTGAACCTCGACGAGGTAGAAATGCTTCTAAAGCGTGCCCTTCGCTCACGGACCTTGGAAACGGAAAACGTCAACCTAACCAAGCAGGTGAAAAAGGGGGCTATCCTTTCCCGCTTGATCGGAAAATCCCCTGAAATTAAGCGCGTTACAGAACTCATCGAGCAGGTCGCCCCGACCCGCGCTACGATCCTCATTGAGGGGGAGTCGGGCACTGGTAAGGAAGTCGTCGCTCACGCGATCCACCATCTTTCCGGCCGCCCCGCCGCAAAACTGGTCATCGTTAACTGCGCCGCCCTTTCTCCGCAACTTTTGGAGTCCGAGCTCTTCGGTCACGAGAAAGGCTCGTTCACCGGAGCGGCACAGAAACGCATCGGGCGCTTCGAGCAGGCAGATGGCGGCACTCTTTTTCTCGATGAAATCGGCGAGATTGACGCCGCCACCCAGGTGAAACTCCTCCGCGCCCTTTCCGAGCGATCCATTGAGCGCGTCGGTTCAAACTCGCCGATCAAGGTCGATGTTCGCCTCGTTGCCGCAACAAACAAGAACCTTCGCCAGCAGGTCGATGATGGTAAATTCCGCGAAGATCTCTATTTTCGCCTCAATGTTGTCTCCGTCATTATGCCCACACTGCGTGAAAGGCCGGAGGACATCATCCTAATGGCTAACTACTTTCTCCATGAGTTCGCCGAGGAAAACGGACGGCCGGTTAAACCACTTACCGATGAGGCGATGCATCGCCTCGTGACCTACCCGTGGCCGGGCAACGTCCGCGAGCTCCGAACCGCCATCGAGCACGGTGTAGTTATGTCCAATGACACTGCCATTGGCATCAGTCACCTGCCGGCATTCCTCGATGGTAACCCTATATCACAAGGACCTCTCGGTCATTATGAAAAAGCCTTTGTTAAGTCCCCTGAAGTCTTCAACCTCAACGAACTGGAGAAGGTCGCGATTCGGCGTGCATTGGCAGAAACCGCTGAGAGCCGCACCCTTGCCGCAGATTTGCTCGGAATAAGCCGCCGTACTCTACAGCGAAAAATCAAGGAACTAGGGCTTTAAATTCTTCAATTTATACGTAAATACTACCTGACATGATTCATATCAAAAACCCATTCGATGCTGGAACAGTTATCCGTCGAATCCTTTTCTTTCTAGCGCTTATCATTTTGAGCGTGGCTAATCTCGTCCCATTTTTCCGGGGTCTCAACGCACCTCACGCAATGGAACAAGCGGCTATCGCCCGCGAAATAGCACGCGGCAACGGCTTAGCTACCAAGGTCATCCGCCCCATCGCCTATGAACAGGCGGTGGAAAAAGGAGGAGGTACTGCTGTCGATTTCACCGGATTCAAGGACACCTACCACTCCCCCCTAAACCCTCTCCTTAACGCAGCCGTGCTGAAATTGTTCGGTGCAGATGACGCCGCCCGCTGGCAGATGGGTAAAAATGAAATGGTGTTCCCGTTGGATCGCGTCATAGCGACGGTCTCTACCCTCTGCTTCCTGCTGTCAATTGGGGTCACCTATCTGTTGATTTCACGTGTTTTCGACCAAAAAATTGCGGGAGTCACCGCTATCCTTATGCTGTTCTGTGAAACCTTCTGGGAGTATTCGCTATCAGGCTTGCCACAGATGTTAATGTTGCTGCTTTTCAGCTGCGCACTCTATTTCATCTACAGTACCATCGAAGATTTAAATGCGGGGCGCATGCCCTATGTACCAGCTATCATAGCTGGTATATTTTTTACCCTGCTTGCCCTAACACATTACCTAACGATCTGGATTTCCATAGGTTATATCATTTTTGCAACTATTGTATTTCGGCCTCGTGGGTTAGTGGGTATCATCATCCTCTTTATCCTGCTTATCCCGATGTCATTGATCGTATGGCGCAATTTGGAAATTTCCGGCAACCCGTTTGGCATTGCATACCTAAATCTCTATAATGGCATCGGCGGGGGCACCGAGGAATTCGTGATGCGCCATAGAGACATCGAATCCTTCCCTCTGATCAACAGGGGCATAATCTCGATAGTCCTCAAAAGCACCCTGCTGCAAGCATCCAGCTTGATTCCCTTACTAGCTGGAATCATCGTTGCTCCACTTTTTCTCATCACACTGCTGCATCCTTTTCGGAGTCCATCTGTCGCACAGTTTCGCTGGGCCATCCTGCTGATGTTCGTCACCTCGGCCTTCGGGCTTTCCATCTACGGGGTTTCCACAGATCCGCTCGATCCGAACCAAACCCACCTTTTATTCGCCCCCTTGATGACAGCCTACGGTCTAGCATTCATATCTATCCTGTGGAGTAAGCTACCCTTCGTAAATACTCTTCCAATAATGCAAAATGTGCATCTCATCGTGATCGTTGCCATCTTATCACTGCCACTTGTCCTGTCCTTGCCGCTGAAAATTCGGATATTTATTGCTCGCAGTGAGGGTATGCCTCAATGGCCTCCCTACTTTGCACCAAAACTGAACATCGATCTCGCCAATACGCTCGGCGAAAAGCAAATCTGCTTCTCGGATCAGCCATGGGCTGTGGCATGGTATGCCGATCGTATCTCTATCTGGCTACCCTCTAGCCGTCTTGACTTTACAGAACTTGAAAACCAAGCCGCTGACGTGAATACTCCCGTCTGTGGCATCCACATATCGCCATCCTCCCACGGTTCTGGAAACGCAATGGAAGTGGCCCAAAAGTACCAAGATTTCACCTCACTCGTCATGCATGGCCCCATTTTCCAAGCAACCTACCCGCCCGGCCTTTCAATCTACGAAAATGACTCGAATATGGCGGAAATCTACCAACGCTACGCGTTCCCTCAATACATGATCGGCGGTAATATGGTCTATTACTCGAATAGCCCTCCGCGCATCGATGATAATAACAAAGGTGAATAAGTCTGTTGCCGCCACCTAATCCGGATTACATCGAAACACCATGCCTTCCCGCCGCAAAGCAGTTTCAGCCGATCCCATAACCGACCTCTCCTTCGAGGAATCGATTGCTGAATTGGATAAGATCGTCGAGGCAATGGAGGGCGAACAGCTACCTCTTGAGGAACTGATCGCCCGCTACGAAGCCGGGGCGTATCTTCTGAAACACTGCGATTCCGTCCTCACCGGTGCCAGAAAACGTATTGGATTGATCACGCTATCCAACCGGGAGGCGGGAAAACCTCAAGAACCTGAGACCGAAGATCCCAACGACGATAATGACATCACCCTCTTCTGAGAACGCCGGTAGCGGCATCCCAACGAACAAGATCGGTCCACTCCTAGGAATAATCCGTGCCCCGGAATATATACGCGGCTTTTCCGAAACCCAACTCACCGACCTCGCCGCAGAGATTCGCCAAACCCTGATTAGCTGCCTCTCTGTCACCGGCGGTCACCTCGGCCCAAACCTCGGTGTCGTGGAACTATGCATCGCCATGCACCGAGTTTTCTCCACACCCGCCGATAAGTTCGTCTTCGATGTTTCCCACCAGGGATACGTCCATAAAATACTGACCGGGCGCGCCTCCTCTATTGATTCGATCCGCACTTACAAAGGACTGAACGGTTACCTCCTCCGTACTGAATCCGAGCACGACTCCTATGGAGCAGGTCACGCCGGCACAGCTCTCTCCGCCGCGCTAGGAATGGCCGCCGCCCGCGATCTCGCTGGAGGTCAGAACCACGTTGTCGCCGTGGCGGGCGACGCTGCCTTCACATGCGGCCCCACCCTAGAGGCGCTCAACAATATTGCCGATACCACCCGAAAATTTATCGTCGTGCTCAACGACAACGAATGGTCAATCGACAAGAATGTCGGTGCTATCGCTAGATATTTCAACGCTCTCCAAACCCACGCCACCTACGCCACCGTGCGCGCCACCGCAGCGGAGTTCGTTGAGAAAGTGCTCGGCAAGGCAGCCCGCAAGATCGCCCACCGCGTTAAGGAAAGCGCGAAGAACCTCCTTTTCCCCAATGTCCTCTTCGAGAAATTCGGACTCCGCTACTTCGGCCCCATCGACGGCCACGACATCCCGCTGCTGATCCGCACCTTCGAGCACCTCAAAACACTCAACGAACCTGCCGTCCTCCACATTATCACGGAAAAAGGCCGCGGCTACCAACCCGCCCTCGATAACCCCGGCAAATTCCACGGCCTCGGCGCTTACAAGATCGAAGACGGCTCCACCGACACGGTTGCTACACCCACCTGCTCCGACATCTTCGGGCGCACGGTCACCGATCTCGCCATCGACGACCCTAAGATCGTCGCCATCACCGCCGCCATGCCGGGCGGCACGAAGCTGGAGATTTTCAAAAAGGAACTCCCGGACCGCTACTTCGACGTAGGCATCGCCGAGGAACACGCCGCACTGTTCGCCGCCGGCCTAGCCACCGAGGGCTGCCGCCCTTTCCTAGCCATCTACTCCACCTTCATGCAGCGGGCTTATGACATGATCATCCATGACATCGCCCTGCAGAACCTCCCCGTCCGCCTCTGCATGGATCGCGGCGGACTCTCCGGCGACGACGGCCCCACCCACCACGGACTTTTCGATATCGGATACCTGCGCCACATCCCGAACATCATCCACATGCAGCCCAAGGATGAGGCGGAGTTGACCACGATGCTGAAATGGATGGCCGCCTACGACACCGGCCCCACCGCGATCCGCTACCCGCGCGGCGTCATCGCCGGCACGCCTGCCGATGCGAAATGCGCTCCCATCCACCTCGGCAAGGGCGAGCTGATCCAGGAGGGAACCGATGTCGCACTCATCGGCCTCGGCACCTTTTTCAGCATGGCCGTTCGCACCAAGGAGCTGCTTGAGGAAAAAGGATTTTCCGTTTCCCTCGTGAATCCACGTTTCATCAAACCCCTCGACACCGCCCTTCTGGAAAAGGTCGCGCGGAGCTGCAAGGTGGTCTGCACCTTCGAGGATCACGTCCTCGCCAATGGCTTCGGCGCTTCCTGCATCGAGCACCTTCACATCGCTGGCATCTCAACGCGTGTAGAGCGTATCGGTTGGCCTGACAAATTCATTGAGCACGGCAAACCGGAAATCCTCCAAAAACTCCACGGTATTACCCCCGAAGCTGTACTCGACAAAATCCTTCC
>CAMAXN010000013.1 GCA_945862245.1 Prosthecobacter debontii | reverse complement strand
CAGCGCTCCCAATAGCGCGACCAGCCAGTTTTTCTTCAACGTCCAAAGCAACCCGGCCCTCGACGGCAATTACGCGGTGTTTGGCAACGTGGTCGGGGCTGCGGGCCTCGCGGCCATCGACGCCATCGGAGCCGTGCCGGTGTACGACGTCAGCGTCCAGCTCGGCGCCGCGTTCACCGAACTGCCGCTGCTGAACCCGGCGCTCGATCCGAGCAACGTGGTGCTCGTGCAGAGCGTGAACGTTGTCCCGGAGCCGACGACGCTGGCCCTCACGATCGCGGGCCTCACGGCGGCGGCCGCCTGCCGCCGCCGTAGGTGAGGTCAGCGCGACATCTTCCTCTCAAGCCCACACCGTAGCCGCAGGTTTCCTACCTGCGCAGCACGCTCGACGGTGATGCAGGTAAAAAACCTGCACCTACGGGGAGCGATCCAAGCCGGACGACCACGAAGCCGTCAACCCCCTTTTCCCATCCCAGACCGGCTATCCAGTGTATTCTCCGCCCTAGGTGAAAAAGCAAATTCCTAGCATTCATTCATTCATACCAGTTGAGATGCTCTGGAAGCCTTCGTGACAAATAAATCGCTCAGAATTAGGATTTAAGCATGGCTTTCGCGTAAGATAGCTTTCAACTGCACGAGTTACGGAAATTTGAAGCCATCATGAAAATCAAAAGCCTCCTCACTCTCGCGGCCTCTGCCGCCCTCATCACCTCCGCCGCGGCCACCGTCACGATCGACTGGGTGACGGTGGGCGATCCGGGGAACACGGCGGACACCACTGGGGAGCCAAATCCCGCCGGCGCCGTGGCAGACTCATTCCAGATCATGAAGTACGAGTGGACCAACTCGCAGTACGCGGACTTCCTGAACTCCGTGGATGCGGGCGGCACCAATCCGAACTCCGTCTACAACACGAACATGGGTAGCGACGCCCGTGGCGGGATCAGTTTCACATCTGGTGCGGCCTCCGGCAGCAAATACGCCGCGAAGACCAACATGGGCGACAAACCGGTGAACTACGTTGATTGGTTTGCCGCGGCACGGGTGTCGAACTGGCTGATGAACGGTGCGACGGGCACATCGAGCACTGAGACGGGTGCCTACACGCTCAATAATGCGACCACCGGTGATGCCCCCGCGGTTAACTCCGTTGCGACGTTCTACGTCCCGACGGAAGACCAGTGGTTTAAGGCGGCGTACTACAAAGGCGGAAACACGAACGCAGGCTACTGGGACTACGCCACGCAGAGCGACACGGGTCCGACGGCGGTGACGGCGGGTACTGCTGGAATTGGCTCTGCTGGCAACACGGGCAATTTTGCAAATTTCACGAGCGCGGCCGATTGGAATAGCCAAAATGGCAACGTGACGACGGTGGGCACCAATGGTGGGGCGAGTGCTTACGACACGTTTGATATGAGCGGGAACATCTGGGAGTGGAACGACCTCACGGGTGCTGCCGGCTCGTCTCGCGGGCTGCGGGGCGGCAATTGGGACAGTGGCCTTCCGTTCAGCTTGTCGTCCTCCAGCAGCATCTCGTTCGACCCATCGTTCGAGAGCGACAGCTTCGGTTTTCGTCTCGCAAGTGTGGTTGCCGTGCCCGAGCCATCGACGGTTGCCCTGGCGGTCGCGGGGCTTGCCTTTGCGGGCTGGGGTGCGGGGCGGCGTCGGCGGGCACGGTAATCTCCGCCCCGTGGCCTTTGGCCCTTTGGTTCCTTGATAAACGGCTGATGGTGATTTCGGCCTTGCTCACGTCCGCCTCAAGGCGCTGAAGGGCATCCCTATCCTTCCTGTCGAGGAGGAAATCCTGGAAGTCGAATCATTGAAATCGCCGAAGAAATACTGCGGAAAGTGATTCTGCAGCGATCGGCGAGCGTCGACGCCCTTCATGTCGCGATGGCTGCTCACCATCACATGGTTGGGCCATTCCGTCAGTCGGCGGAATGGCTCGGGAAGCCCTGCGGCTTCCATCCGCCGCGTGATATCGGAGCAGTTCCCCATGTTGTATTCCGTCAGGTCGAGTTCCTTGGCGATACCCTTGGAGTTCTTGCCCTCGAGCCGCCGTTCCACGATACCCAGGCATGCTTCACGAGCTGCGGCTCGTCGAACGCGTTTACCATCAGCGTGCGCCTGGCGTGCGCACACAACAGCTACCCCATTTCCTGCCGTGTGACCGGCGAGCAGATATGTGATGCCCATGCACAAGGCGGCCAACTGGGTCGGGCCCGGCAGAAAGCGAAAGTCCACGCAATCAATTAACCGGCCGTGCCGTTAAGTACATGATACGCATAGATCTGCGTAACCGCATCGGCATCCTTGCCCTGCGCGATCCGTATTATGATGTCACCTGTCTGCCCCCCATTATCAATTGGACGGCGCTGACATAATATGTCCCACTTTGAAAGCATTTTGCTGCGCAATCGCCTACAGGGCAGCACGGCGTTCAGGGGACATATGACCCTTGTCGTGGCTCGATCGTCGCAAGACTATCGATCGCCCTTGGCCTGTTTGGGGGTGTAACTCGGCAGCTACTGGGCGAACTGCACATGCCAGCGCTGTTGGGACGTGAAACAAAGATTGGCTTTTGCCCCTGTTCCATGCAAGCTTATGAGGTACGGGGATTTAAAGTGCAGGAAGATACAGCCGTAACAGGGCGTCCGATGGGATTCTGGATGGCGCTCGCATTGGTCATGGGCAGCATGATCGGTTCGGGCGTATTCCTGCTGCCCGCAAGCCTTGCGCCTTTGGGATGGAATTCGGTCATTGGATGGATCATCACTGTGTCCGGCGCTTTGTGCGTTGCCTCGGTCTTTGGTGCACTTAGCAAGGCTTTGCCAAAGGCAGGCGGACCTTACGCCTATACCCGCGCCGCTTTTGGCGATGGCGCAGGCTTTGCGATTGCCTGGGCCTATTGGATTTCAATGTGGGTCGGCAACGCGGCGATCGCGACGGCGGCCGTAAGCTATCTTAGCCAGCTGTTTCCGATTGTCGGCACGCACGGCGTGTCGGCGGCCATCACCATAGCCATCGTCTGGGCATTCACGCTAATCAACATCCGCGGAACCAAATTGGCAGGGCAGGTTCAGGTCATTTGGACCATTGCAAAGTTGCTCCCGCTCGTCGCGGTCATTGGTCTTGCAGCTTATGTGCTGGCAACGCAAGGCACTGGGCCTGTTCGCACTTTTGATCCGGCGGATATCTCAATAGCAAGCATTTCAAAGGCCACCATATTGACCTTATGGGCGATGCTCGGCCTTGAACTCGCGACCGTGCCAGCTGACAAAGTGCAAGACCCCGAACGCACCATCAACCGGGCCACCTTGTTTGGAACGGCCGGTGCTGGCGGCATATATATCTTGGTCTGCTCGGCAGTTGTACTTATGCTGCCGGTTGCAAATACCAACGCATCAGCCGCGCCATTTGCCGATTTCGTGAATATCTATGCCGGCACCAATGCCGGCACGGCGATCGCCGCGATTGGCGCAATCAGTGCGCTTGGCGCATTAAACGGCTGGATCATGTGCCAAGCCGAACTACCCGTCGCCTTGGCACGCGATGGTCTGTTCCCCGTATTCATGGGCAAAGCCGCAGCAAATGGTACGCCGCGCAATGCCCATGTGTTCACCACCAGTCTATTGACGCTTGTCATCCTGATGAATAGCAGCCGTTCCATGGCATCGATGTTCGAATTCCTGATAGTGCTCACCACCGCAATCGTGCTCGTCATGTATTTCGGCTGCGCGGCGGCGGCATTCCGGCTTATCCAGACGGGGGCATTGAAAGTCGGCGCAGGATTTAAGATTATTCTGCTGCTTGCCGCTATATATTCATGCTGGACCATATATGGCGCGGGCGCGGAGGCGCTGATCTGGGGCGTAGCATTATTGTTCTTGGGCCTTCCGGTTTTCTGGCTTTTGCGCCTTGCAAGGGGTTCCAAACCCACGACGTGACGCCTACATGCTGCGAATATGAATTTTGCAGGAAAACCGATGAGCTATACCACTGACTTGGGTCTTTATATTGACGGTAGCTGCCACCCCCGCCTCGATACTCCCAGTAACCCCCTTTTCCCATCCCAGACCGGCTATCCAGTGTATTCTCCGCCCTAGGTGAAAAAGCAAATTCCTAGCAATAATCATTTCATTCATTAAAGCAATTTCCTAGCATTCCGCTTTACACTTCTGCTCGTGCACCGATCTCCCATTCTTCGACTCCTCCTGACCGGAGCGCTGGCGCTCTTGGCCGCGCTCACAGCCCGCGCAGCGGAGGGCTTTGACCCGGCGCGGCTGGAGCGCGAGGTGCTGGCGGCTGGCTTGCATGATCCGTTGCAAATGGATGCACTGCCGAACGGCGATGTGCTCATCGCCGAGATGCACGGCACGCTCAAGCGGTGGCGCGCGGCGACGCTGGATGTGATCGAGGTGGGTCGTGTGCCGGTGACGGTGTCCGTGGAGTTGGGGCTCATCGGCGTGGCTGCGGCTGGCGACTTTGCGCAGAGCGGAAATGTGTTTCTGTTTTTCTGCCCGGCGGCGAAGCGCGACTCGCTGCGGCTGGCGAGGTTCACCATCGGCGCGGATGGACGCCTCGATCTCGGATCGGAAAAGGTGCTGCTCGAATACCCGATCGAATTCAACGGCGCGATCCACATGGGCGGCGGGCTGTTCTATGACAAGGCGAAGGGGCATCTGATCCTCGGCACGGGCGACAATGCGCCGCCGTTCCACGGCCCTGCGGTAGATATTTCTCCGGGCGGCTTGATGCGCGATGCGTTGCGGTCGAGCGGCAACTCGCAGGACTTGCGGGGAAAAATCCTGCGCATTCGTCCGCGCGCCGATGGCGGCTACGACATCCCGCCTGGAAATCTTTTCAGCGATCCCGCGCAGGGTCGGCTGGAGATTTTCGCGATGGGTGTGCGCAATGGATTTCACGCATCGGTCGATCCAAAGACAGGGTGGATCGCGTGGGGCGACGTGGGGCCGAACACTCAGCCCGCGACTGGCTCGGTTGGCTACGATGAATTCAACCTCGCGACGCAGGCGGGAAATTTCGGCCACCCGATGTTCACCGGGCCGAACGAGGCGTATCGGTCGCTCGGAGCGGACGGAAAGCCCGGCGAACTCTTCGACGCCGCGCGTCCGCTCAACCACTCGCCGCGCAACACCGGCGTGAAAGAATTGCCGCCCGCGCTGCCGGCGCTGCTGTGGTATCCGACGACCGCCTCGAAGGAATTTCCCGAACTCGGCAGCGGCGCGCGTTCCGCGATGGCCGGGCCGTTCCATCATTTCGACGCGGCGGTGAAGTCCGACCTCAAGCTCCCGCAGCATTTCGACGGCGCGCTGTTCATTTACGAATGGACGCGCAACTGGATCAAAGTCGTGCGGCTCACAGCGGAGGGAAAACTCGCTGGCATCGAGCCGTTCGCGTCGCCGTTTGTCTTCCGCAAGCCGATGGACATCAAGTTCGCGCCGGACCACACGATGTTCGTCCTCGAGTATGGCGACAAATGGCACGGCAACACCGACGGGCAGTTGCTGCGCTTGAGCTACCGGCGCGGAAATCGTCCGCCCGTGGCCGCGCTCGCCGCGTCGCCGCTCGCGGGGAAACAGCCACTGGAGGTGCGCTTCGATGCCGGTGCCTCGCGCGACGCCGATGGCGATGCGCTCAAGTTCGCGTGGGATTTCGGCGGCGGCAAAACCTCGTCCGAAAGCGCGCCGCGCTTCACTTTCACCGAACCCGGTCAGCACACCGTCGCGTTGAAGGTCACGGATGCTGCGGGCGCGGTGAGTGAAACGCGCAACGTCATCACCGTGGGCAACGCCGCGCCGCTAGTGGAAATTCTCGACCCGCCGAACGGTGGCTTTTTCGACGCCGGCCAGACGGTGAGTTTCCAAGTGCGCGTCACCGATGCCGAGGACGGCAACCTCGCCCCGGAACGCGTCACCGTGCAGGGCGCGTATCGCGCGGCGCGCAGTGGCGATGCCGTCCATCCCGGCCTCGCCATGATGCAGCGCACGACGTGTTTCGCCTGCCACACCGTGCGGGAGAAATCGGCGGGGCCGGCGTATTTGGAGATCGCCCGCAAGTATCAAAACGACGCGCCTGCCCGCGAAAAGCTGGCGGCGAAAATCATCTCCGGAGGCGGCGGCGTGTGGGGTCCGCAAATCCCCATGCCGCCGCATCCGCAGCACACGCTCGGCGAGACGCAGCTCATGGCGGACTGGATCCTCGGCCTTGCGCGTTCCCCCGAAGCGGCGGCGGTGACTGGCCTGACCGGCACGCTCAAGACCACCGCGGGCGGCGAACGGCAGGACGGTGGAGTATTCGTCATCACCGCCGCGTGTCAGGACAACGGTGCCGCCGGATTGCCGCCCCTGCGCGGCAGTGCCGAGCACATCCTGCACGCCCGCAAACGCAAAGCCGCCCTGCACGATGCGGCCAAGGGAGTCGAAGTCGTGGATTTCATGGAAGGCGGCCACGGCCTCGTGGCGAGGCTTACGCACGGCGGCTGGCTGAAATTTTCCAGGGTCAATCTAGTCGGCATCGAAAGCCTCACGCTCAGTCTCCATCCGTTTGCTGCGGTCGCGATCGAAGTGCGCGCCGGTTCTCCAAAAGGCCCGCTCATGGCGCAAACCGGCCCGCTCGATGCGGCGGGCGGATTCCGCGAAATCACCATCCCCATGAGCGACCCCGGCGGCGTGAACGATCTCGTCTTCATCGCCCGCACCGAGCCCGCGCAAAAAGGCGGCGTGCTCGACCTGAACTGGGTTCACTTCGGAAAAAGCAAAATGGCTGACCCTGTTGTACCGTGACCACTGCAGCCTCGTTCAAAATTATGAAAGAATTCGCCCTCGGCATCCCCCTCGCTATCGCCTTCGTCGCCGCCCTCTTCAGCGCGCTGGCAGAAGAGCCGCCCGTAATACCACCGCCGCCGCCTGTCGCGCCGGTGGGCATCACCAAGCCGTGGCCCAGTCCGGACGTGGTGCAGGGCATCAAGATGCCCGCGCCACGCTCGAAGAAGGAAGTCGAGCCGGTGCTCGCCGCCGTGCCGCCGATGACCGACGTGGAAAAGCAGCGCCCGTTCCACATCGTCCTGTGCGCTGCCGATAAGGATCCGGGGCACAATGGACCGGGCTTTCACGACTATCCCATCTGGCGCGAGCGCTGGACGAAAATCCTTGCTGGGGTGCCCGGCGTCACCACCGAGCCCGCCAACAAATGGCCGACCGAAGAGCAGTTCAAGAAGGCGGATGTCATCGCGTTTTTCCATCACAACCCCGAATGGACCGCGGCCAAGGCACCGGAGCTGGATGCCTTCCTCGCGCGCGGCCGCGGCCTGGTATTCCTGCATTTTTCCATCAACGGAAACGGAGCACCCCAGCCGCTCGCCGAGCGCATCGGACGCGTGTGGACGGGCAATAAATGGCTGCGCGGCGACATGAACCTGAGATTCAGCGCGCACGATATCACCAAGGGGCTTCCCGAATCCGACATCCGCCCCGAGGAGCCATACTGGAACCTTCTCGGTGACGGCGCAGGCACCACCACCATCGCCGCCATGGACGCCGACGGCGCCGCGCAGCCGCAAGCCTGGAGCGCCGAGCGCGGCGGCGGGCGCATCTTCGTCTATCTTCCCTGCCACTTCACCTGGACCCACGACGACCCGCTCTTCCGTGTCCTCGCCTACCGCGGCCTCTGCTGGACGGCCAAACGCCCGCTCAACCGACTCGACGCGGCGATCTTTACGGGAGCGAGGGTCGTGGAGCCGTAGGAAAATTTGGGATTCGAGGTTCTGGATTCAAACCTCATCAGGAAACTCACCATGAAACTCACCCTCATTCCCATCCTGCTAGCCGCGCTGGGCGGCGCGGAGCCGAAAAAAGACGATCCACAACCCATCCTCGACCGACTGCCGCAAGGGGCGATCATCGAGCGCGACATCGTCTATGCCACCAATGGCGACCGCCAGATGCTGCTCGACGTCTATCGTCTCCCGTCGGACAAGCCGCTGCCGCTGGTCATCTGGATTTATGGCGGGGCCTGGGACTGGGGCTCAAAGGATCGCGCGAATCCGATCATCGGTCTCGTCGCGCGCGGCTATGCCGTTTCCGCGATCAGCTACACCAAGAGCCGGGAGGAAATCTTTCCCGCCGTGATCAACGACTGCCGCGCAGCGGTGAGTTTTCTGCGGTTCAACGCCGCGCGCTACAATCTCGATCCCAACCGCTTTGGCGCGGCGGGCGAATCATCCGGCGGACATCTGACGGCCCTGCTGGGGACGGTGGGCGACACCGAGGAGTTCACCAACCACCCGATCACGAAAAAAGCTTCGTCCGCCCTGCAAGCCGTCAGCCCCTGGTGCGGTCCGACGGACTTTTTGAAACTCAACGACGTCAAGTGCGCCCAGGATTATTCCAAGAAAACTTCAGCCCCGTCCCGCCTGCTGGGCGCGCCGATCAAGGAAGTCCCCGACAAATGCCGGGAGGCCAATCCCATCAACTATATCAGCAAGAGCGACCCGCCATTTTTCATCGTACACGGCGACCGGGATTTCACTGTGCCCCTCAACCAAAGCGAACTGCTCCACGCCGCGCTCCAGCAGGCCGGCGTGCCCTCGGCTCTGCACATTGTCCCAGGCGGCGACCACGGCTTTTCGAAAGTCGTAACAACCCAGGAGCAGGTTGTGGAAAAGGTTGCGGAGTTCTTCGATGGGCAGTTCAAGAAGGGGAAATAGGGGTAGGCTTTAAGTTCGAAGTTCGAGTTTCGAACACCGATCCTCGAACCTACTTCTTTCCCTTCCCAGACTGGCTCCCCAGTGTATTCTCCGCCTAGGTGAAAAAGCAAATTCCTAGCATTATTTCAAAGATTCTTTGGCACTCACTGTTGATGCTGGCTTTTGCATCTTCGCTTTCGACCGCGCAATCGCCCAGGAGCAAGGTCGAATCCCTCCCAGATCAGCTTGGTTCCAAGGCGAAGCCTGACCGGGATATTCCGACCAAATCGAAATCAGATGTCGCGCCCGTCTTCCATGTGGCGGAAGGGCTTAATGTGGATGGCTCGCTGATCGGGAACTACAAGCGCGGACTTCGCTATGCCATCGACTACTTTGGCAACTACGGGCCGTACTACATCTATTTGTTGGGTCCGAGCAGCGAACAGAACGTCCGGGAAATCTTTCGCAAGAGAGCGGAAATCCGAGTCAATCCGCGGGTGTCGGCGACTCCCAAAGAACAAATGGAAGAGTTCCTCAATCGCCCGAACGTCACCGCGGAAATCAAGGCGGTCCTTTCCGGCAAGGCGGAGGGTGGGCTGACCTGGACGCAAGATCCGCCGCTTCTCTTTGAGGACGTCACGACAAACGCCACCGAACGTGAACGAAATCCGATCGAAAACACCTGGGGAGCACTGCACGAGTACCACCACGTTTTTCAAATCGCCCATTGCAATACCAAACAGAAACGAAGCTCGGACAAAAACATCAACTCGTGGATGGTCGAGGGGATGGCGACCTACAGCTCCGCGAAATTCATGGATAACCTTGGACTGGTCGATTTCAAGGACTACATGCGGCAACTGAGAAAATCAGGCGGCAATAGTGGGCGAACAGGCATCAACGAGTTTCTTGCGAGGACTAAAGAATGGCGATTGGACGAGGAGAGCTACTGGGATCACAATGGCCCCTCGCAACAGGTCTATTACATGATTGGAGCGTGGGCGACGGCCTATCTCATTCATGTCGTGGGAGTTGATGAAAAGACCGTTTTGAAGGAGTGGTATCATGACATTCCTCGCATGGGAAAATCCGCCGCATTTGAGAAACACATGGGGGTCTCACTCGCCGAGTTCTACAAACGGTTCGATCAATTCATCCGAACCTCGGATGATGACACTGCGATGAGGATCTTCGGCAGCAACCCAGGCTCCTGAGTGCGCCGCCGCGAAAAAAGATAAAGACTGCTTCCTGCTTCCTTTTCATGCTTGCCGGGTGCGGCGGCATTTTATCTCCGGCAACGATCACGTCCGAGGCAAGGTTGGTGCCGGATTCGAGCAGCTTTTCTTAGCCCAGCCTGACCGCGTCTCCAGTGAAAAGGATTTTCTAGCCCTTCCAATGCAGCCACTGAACCATCGCGCGATCATCGGCGAGTGACCCAAGATTCCCGTCCGACACCGAGAGCAAAACCTCGCTCGTTGCACACCCGCCGACAACCACCTTTTCCCTGCCTACGGTCCGGCTCCCGGCTCCTTCAACGGCCTCAACCCCAAAAGTAAATTCCTAGCATTCATTCATAGTACTGAATCCGGATTGGATAGACACCGGCTGCCAGCGCGGTGGAGCGCTCGCCGATCGTGATGCTTTGGCCCCGCCCCCAGCCGTTGACGAGAAGTTAGGTCTCTTCGAACTGGCCGTTGCGGTTGGCATCGATCCACATCCGGCTGCCGTCATCGCAGGCGGTCGCGTAGCGTTGGCCGCCCGCCGTTACGCGCAAATGGCCGTCCCACTGTACGGAGAACTGTTCCCAGTCTTCATCGGAGCCGCCGGTCACACCCACTTCTGCGCGCTCGCCCCAGTCGCCGGTGCCGAAGGCCAAGCTGCTATCAACCCGCGTGCCGCAGATAGTGATGCCGGTAGCACTGCGCCATTCATCGGCTTTAAGCGCACTCAGGCAAGAATCGACATAGCTGCCCGTGAGTCCGGGTTGGGTACATGCCGCGTCGGTGAATATTTCCACGGCCGGTTATGGCGGCATGGAGGCAAAAAAAACCAACATCCAACGGCCGCAGGCCGATAATAGTTGAGAATAATATGATATGGGATTTTATTGTTTGATTGTGCTCATGGAATGAAAATCTACTCTATGGTCAAGGGACGCTCCGTGGTGGGGCGACCCAAGACGTAACGACTCACAACTCGAAAGGAACTCTCAATGCCCGCAAGACCCACAGGAAACCGGCCGCGCTTTGCAATCGTTCTGGCCATCACCGCAGTGACTGCGTCCGCCGTGGCAGAGGACGCGAAGCCTCCGAAACAAAAGATGCTTTTCGATATCTTCTCCCCCATCATGCGGGACATCGGGTCATTCAACACGCAGAGAGCCGAAATACTGTCCGGGCCGATCCCGATCAAGACCAATAAGTTCGTCTATGGAAAGGGAATGACGCCGGCCACCGCCCGGCAGTGGAACGTCCGATTGGGCCAGTCCAAGTTCAAGATCACGATCGACGACGAAGCGGAGAACTGGACGATCGCCGACTCGCTCTCCAGAGTCGAACAGATCCCCGCTGTCTATCGCCGCTGCCTGGAGGTGATCTCGGAAGAAGGCAAGACCGGTCTCACATTTTACAAGGGACTCGGCGGAGCGCACGGTGGGCAAGACTATATCAATGTCGAGCCCGGTGCCAGGGCACTCTGCATGGTCCACGAGGCCGGCCACTGTCTCGAGCAGCGGGCACGGAATACCGTGACCAACATTCTCGTGCAGTGGCAGGAAGCCATCAAGCAGGACAAGATCGACGTCTCGGGCTACGGCAACCAGAATCACTGGGAGGATTTGGCCGAGTTTGCCCAGCTTTATGCGCATTGCATCGACCATGCAGCCGGCAAGGGAATGAAGGGACAACTCCAGAAGCTGTCTGCCAACCGCTTCAGACTCTGGGAGCACATTCTACAAACGAGCGGGGCGCTGCCCCCGCTGTATCTTGACAAGGTATTCGGCCACCTTGCGAAGGATCTGGGCAAGGGCAACAAGGAAAAGGCCACGATCCTGTCCGGTCCGCAGGACGTCGAGGTCGTCAAGTATGTCGACGGCTGGAAGAAGACACCGGTTCCCGGCAAGCAGTGGATGATCGGCCTAGGCCAGTCCAAATTCAAAATCACCATGGATGCCGCAGTGAAAAAATGGAAGATAGAAGACGCCATGGCCCTAGTCGAAAAGCTGCCCCCCTTGTATCGCCGCGGTCTCGAGGTCGTGTCCGACAAGGGGGAGACTGGCCTTTCGCTCTTCGATGGAGGCTCGGCCTACGGCATACCGGAGATGATCGGCGCGGGCGCGGGCGTCAGCCCGGCCGTGCTTGCCCACGAGGTCGGTCACGTACTGGATCAGGAGGCCCGCAAATCGGACAAGGACATCATGGGTAAGTACGGTTTGGCCAAGATGCGGGATAATGTGCACACCTCGGCCTATGGCGACGGGCCGATCCACGAAGACCACGGCGAGTTCGCCAAGTTGTACGCCCTCTGCCTGGACGCTGGGACGGAACCGCTTGCCAAGCTTAGAGAGCTTTCACCGGCCCGCTGCGCCGTGTGGGAGAGAATGCTCGTCCTCACCAAGGCCATACCCGCCGACAAGGCCGAGACCAAACTGGATTTCGATTTCGACGGTGAGTACAAGAAGTTGCTGCAGCGTGATGAGGCTATGAAGCCGCTCCTCAACGAGGTCAACGAAAACATCAGGGTCGCTCTGGCAATCAAAGAGGCTAAGGAATAGCGGACCCGGATGCGCTGCGGTTCGTGCCGGGCATCATGAGCTGGACCTGCTCAAGTGACTATTTTTGCCGGATTCAGCCGTAGCGTCCTTTGATGTATTCGGCAACCCCCTTTTCCCCGCCCTCCGGTCTGGCCACCGGCTCTTTCAACGGCCTTCACCCCCAAAGCAAATTCCTAGCATTTCATTCATTTGGGCATTTGAAACGGCGACCGAAGATCGCCGTTACCGGACTTCGATGATCGCTTTGATGGCTCCGAGGTTGGGGTCGGTGAACTGGGCGAATTTTTCGGGGACTTCGTCGAAGGTGATGCGGTGGGTGATCCAGATATCGGTGCAGATTTTGCCTTGGCGGATGAGGTTGATGATTTCGGGGAAATCGGAGGGGAGGGCGTTGCGCGAGGCGAGCAGGGTGAGTTCGCGGCGGTGGAAGACGGGGGCGTGCGGGAACTGGAGATCGGCGGTGGTGATGCCGACGTAAACGACGCGACCGGTAAAGGCGGCGAACTCAAAACAGGTGGACATGGAGCGGGGGGAGCCGGTGGCATCGATGATCACATCGCAGAGATTTCCGTGGGTGAGTTTCTCCAGATCGGCGAGGTGGGAGTCGTCGGCTTTGGCGAGAACGCCGTTTTTGATACCGAGGTGTTTCGCACAGAAATCCAAACGACCCTGCACCATATCCATGACGATCACGTTCACGCCTTCCATGAGTTTCAGGAATTCCAGGCAGGCGAGGCCGATGGGGCCCGCGCCGATGACGAGGACGGTTTCGCCGGATTTCGGGTTGCCGCGCTGGACGGCGTGGTAGCCGATGGCGAGGGTCTCGACGAGGGCGAGTTGATCGTAGGAGAGGTCGTTGCCGGTATGCAGCTTGCGGGCGGGGACGATGAAGGTGCCTTTGCGGAGGCCGCCGTTGTTGTGGACGCCGATGACCTGGACGCCGGGGCAGCAATTGAGCGCACCTTTTTTCGAGGTCGGAGATTCGGGGTCGTTGACGTAGGGTTCGAGCGAGCATTTGTCGCCGGGCTTGACGTTGGTGACGCCTTCGCCGACCGCGACGACCTCGAGGCCGAGCTCATGGCCGGGGGTTCGGGGGTAGGCGAAGAAGGGAAATTTCCCGAGGTAGCAGGAAAGGTCGGTGCCGCAGATGCCCATGCGGTGGGTGCGGACGACGGCCTCGCCGGGCGCGGGATTCGACTCGTCGGGGCGGTCGATGACGGTGATTTTCTGCGGTTCGGTGAATTCGATGGCGTGCATAGGGAAGAGGGATTGGATATTGGATATTTGAAATTGGGGGAAGACTTGGGTTTGGGGATTTTTCACTGCAAAAACGGAGAAGTTAAAGAGGGGCGCGGAGGAGGAGGTGAAATCCAAGAAATGATGACTTAATATCCTAATTTCAAATTCCCAATGTCCTTTTAGATTTAATGGTGTGGAAGCCGAGTTCTTTGGTGGGGATGGAATCGGCGGTGATGAGTTGTTTGATAGCGTTGAAGATGATCTGGAAGTTTTGGTCGTATTTCTCTTCGAGCTTTTCGATTTTCTCGGCGAGGAGCTTGTTCGACTGCATCAGGGAGCGGAGCTGGACGAAGGTGCGTATGATGGCGATGTTGACCTCGACGGCGCGCTGGGAACGGAGGACGGAAGAGAGCATAGCGACACCCTGTTCGGTGAAGGCGTAGGGGAGGGTGCGGCGACCACCGTGGGAACTTGAAATCGCAATTTGCGATTTCAAGTCGGAACTTGAGGTCACATATTGTGATCTCAAGTTCTCCATCTCCTCCTGAGTAAGCTGGAACATAAAATCTGCGGGAAAGCGCTCGATGTTTCTTTTTACAGCTTCATTTAGCCTACCCACAGGAACCCCATAAAGTTCGGCGATGTCGGAGTCGAGGATGACGTTTTCGCGGCGGAGGCGGATGACGAGGGGGGCGAGTTGCTCGGGGATGAGGGACAGCGACACGGGTTTCGAGGCCGCTTTATTGGCGGGTGTCTTTTTGGCGGTGTGCTTTTTTGAGGACATCGGCTTTTTTACCGAGGACGCGCAGAGGTCGCAGAGGGGCGTGGAGAGCCTTTTTGAGGTTTATGGTTTAAAATTTAGAGTTTAATTATTCTCCGCGAGGCCTTCCTTGTGGCCGATGTCTTTCACCGGTTCGAAGATGGAGATGACTTGGTTGAGGAGGTCGCGGTCGATCGGGACGGCGAGCCACTCGGCCCATTTGGCGATGTTTTTGGGGTTGGCGGAGCCGGCGATGGTGGTGGCGATGCCGGGGTGCTCACAGGAAAACTGGATGGCGAGTTGTGCGATATCGACGCCGTTTTCTGCGCAGAGTTTCGCGGCCTCGCGGGCGGCTTGTTTGACGTTCTCGGGTTCCTTGAGCCACTCGGGGAGTTCCGCGTTGGTGAGGAGGCGGGCGGAGAAGGGGCCGGCGTTCATTGCTCCGATACCTTTCGCTTCGAGGCGGGGGAGGAGTTCGGTGGCGAAGGAGGTGTTCTGGAGGGTGTAGCGATTGTAGCTGAGCACGCAGTCGATCTCATCCTCGATTTGGTCGAGGACGGTGTTGAAGGTTTTCATCGGGTAGCAGGAAAAACCGATCGCGCGGACTTTGCCTTGCTCCTTGAGTTTGATGAGAGCGGGCAGGGTTTCCGTCCAGATTTGTTCGAGCGGGACGAACTCGACATCGTGTAGGAGCATGATGTCGAGGTAATCGGTCTTGAGGCGCTGGAGGGAAATGTGGGTCGATTCCTCAACGCGTTTCGCGGAGAAATCGAAATGGATATCGGAGTAGCGGCCGAGCTTCGAGCCGAGCAGATAGGAATCGCGGGGGACTCCCTTAAGGCCGAGCCCGAGCATGATTTCCGACATGCCGCGGCCGTAAAACGGCGAGGTGTCGATGAAGTTCATGCCGAGATCGAGGGCAGTCTTGGTGGAGAGCATCGCCTCATCGAGGGAGATGGAGCGGAACTCCGCGCCGAGCGAGGATGCGCCGAAGGAGAGGATGGGGAGGTCGATGCCGGTTTGGCCGAGTGGACGGGTGGGTATCATAAACTTCAAATATTAAACTTTAAATCTCAAGGAAGACTTGGGTTGAGGGTGATTGAACCGCCAAGTTCGCCAAGTTCGCCAAGCAAGAAATAGAGTATTTTCATCTCAAAAAACTTGGCGATCTTTTCGGACTTGGCGGTTCAACTATTCAAATAGGCTGCGGATGGATTGGATGGTTTGCTTGGCGGCGGTGAGGGGATCGGGGAGGGGGAGGATTTCGGCTGAGAGGTGGCCGGTGTAGTTGATGTCCTTGAGGGCCGTGATGATGGGCGCGGGATCAGTGTGACCGAGGCCCATGGCGCGGCGGTTGGAATCAGCGTAGTGGACGTGGCCGACGTGTTTTCCGGCGGCGCGGATGGAGGCGGCGAGATCGGTTTCCTCAATATTCATGTGGAACAGGTCGGCTAGGAGGACAATGTTTTCTAGTGCGTTGGCTTTGATGAAATCGGCTCCGTCGGTGAGGCAATTGATGAGGTTTGTTTCGTAGCGGTTCAGCGGCTCGTAGATGAAAGGGACGTTGTATTTCGCGGCAGTATTTCCGGCGATGCGGAGGGCGTCGGCGAGCCATTCTAGGGCTTGTTCCTTGGAGACCTCACCGCCGTGCTTTCCTTGCATAGAACCGAGGATGGCGGGGGCTCCGAGTTGGCCGCCGAAGGCGATCATTTGTTCGAGGAAGTCGAGAGCGGCGATGCGCTTTTCGAGTGATGGATCGGTTAGTGAAAGTCCGTGTTTCACCATTCCAGCACCAGTGCCAACGGCAGCGATGCCGAGGTCGTGTGCATCGGATAAAATCTTAATTGTGCGAACGGAGACAAAGTCGGGGCCGGGGAGAAAGAGTTCGACATCATCGAAATCGGCATCTCTGGCGAGGGCGAAGGCTTCCTCGAGGGGTTGGTGGAAAACGAAGGGGCCAGCGGCGGCCTCGGGGACTTGGCATAGGGTGACGGCAGTGCGCATGAAACTTTAAATTTTAAACTCGAAATCCTGAAGAAGACTGGGGTTGTGAAGCCGGCTGGAAGCACGGCTCTCCTATACTGACTCCAGAATGATGTTGCCGTAGGCGGTAGTGTCGCCGGTGCGGATGAGGCCGATGGCGTTGGGGACGAGTTTTTTAAAATCGTTGTGGGGCAGGCGGGTGACTTCTACGGAAGGTTGGAGGCCTTTGAAGCCGTTGAAGGAGGCTTCGTATTTCCCGACGACATCCGTCGGATTGGTGGTGAGAAATTCCTCGGCCTGCCAGATGCGGCCGACCTTGAAGTTGTCGTGGAGAAGATCAAGGAGGTCGGTGATCGTGGGGATGCCGCGGCAGAGGGCGATGTCCACGGTTTCGATTTCGTCCCAATAAGGAAAGGCCCAGTCGGCGATGACGAGGGTGTTGGTATGCCGGATACGGGCGAGGAGATGGAGGATGTCGGGATTGAGTATGCCTTTTTGGATCATGATCGGATTCGGTTACCCTCGCTTTTTAACGCGATTCGAAGAGGGGATGTAAGGATTTTTCTCGGTCTTTACCGAATACTTATTTTTTAGGAAAGATACCCGTTAAACAAAAACGGCCTCCCTGGTGCACAGGAAGACCGTTGATGGGGGCGGAGATCGTTCCGCTTATTCGATTCCGAAGCGGAAGAATTTCTTACCATTGGCGTCGATGGTCACGCGGTAGGCGTAGAACATGGCGTCGTTGGTAATCCCGGCGTTCAGACGGCCATCTCCGTAGCTGACGAGGTTGCCCGTAGCATCGATCATCTTCACATTCGACGACTGGAAGTCGTTGTCGTTAGCGAGGAATAGGAAGAAGTCATTCGCCTGTGGAGTGGAGAGGTCCGGCACGAGGGCCATGCCTTCCATTTTCTCGTTAAGGGTATTGGCGTCCGGTGCGACGGTGTTCTTGTTCAGGCCGAACTTCGCAAGGTCGGTTGGTTCGAGCATGTTAATGATTTCCGCAGCGGCTGCAGCATTCACGCCAGGTGCAAGGACACCTGCTGGGCTGACAGCAGCACCCTCAGCATCGTAAGTGCCGAGGATATTGGTCGCTGAGGCAAAATCGACGAGCTGGACAGACTTGAACACAATCGGTGCGGTCGATCCAGTGCCAAGACCATTTCCATCGCGCGGCAGCATCAGGAAGGAGGTGCCGTTGAGGGCGACGATTTCTGACTGGGCTGCAGCGCGGTTGTTGGCGCTACCGTTGCCGGAGGAGTTGAGTTGCGGCAGCATAACGACATACTGGCCGATGAGCTCCGGATTCTCGCGTTTGGCACCAGCTACATCGTAAACATACATACGGGTGTTGTTACGGGTCTGCTGGTTACTACCGTTGGTGTCTTGAACGAGCGCGCTTTGCATCACAGCGAAGAGGCGAGTACCGTCCGGAGTGACGGACATGCCTTCAAGACCTTGGTTCTGGCGACGACCGTTGGTCGGAGTAGTTGCGGAGTCGAAGTTTGCCGTGCCGAATGGCTTGTGGGGGCGCGCCGACTCGGGGAGCTGGGTGATGTTGGTGATCCGCTTGGCCGGATTGAAGCGAGCGATGTAAGTGCCGTATTCATCCGAGACGAAGCCGGAACCGTCCTCAAACAGGTGAACGGCCTCGGCATCGAAGCTAAGCAGTCTTTCCTGCGCGCCGCCAGGACCATTGGCCGCTTGCACGGTGCCGACAGCCTCTCCGAAGAGTGTTCCGAGGCCGGTGACATTGAGGCCGGAAGTGAACTTGATTTTCCCTTCATCCTCGTAGGTGAACTTGGTGGAGCTCACATAAGTTGGGTTGATCTGGCCTTGCTCCACCGGACCCGCGCCATAGTAGGGTGAGAAGGTGAAATCCAGTTCATGTAGGCGGGCCGCATAGTTGGAGAAGATAGCGCCAGAATTGAATCCGCGGTCTGGTAAAACCTGGAAGGTTCCGGTAAACTGGCTGCCGTTCCATACCCAATCGGTGATGAAGAGGCCGGACGCGGCTCCCTGCGTTTCATTGAATTGGTCGAGGCTGTTACCACTGATACGGCCGACACCAACCAAGCCTTCATTCACGACCCGGACGCCGCCAAGGGTGGCACCGACTGGATCGGAAGTGTTGGGCGTGGGATAGGTCGCAGAAACTCCAGCAACCGATGGACCACTGCCAGGCAGGGCGTAGGTGGTGGAGGTTTCATCCCCGTTCACGACAGAACTGGCGAGGGTGAAGTCCACACCTGATAGAGCCGGGGACCAAGTGACGAGATCTCCAGACACCTGGAGGTCACCTTCAATGTTCGCGGCGTTATTTAAGAGGGTGAAGTCCAGTTCCTGCGCGCCGCCATTCGGCACCATTTGCGGCAGGTTAGCGAAGTCGCCTCCGGCATTCGGATTGAGGTTGAAGAAGAATTCAACCCGATCGGTTAGGCCGTCGCCGTCACTGTCGGTATTGATGCCGGTGGAAGTGAATCCGTTGGCAGCGAGCCATGCTGGGAAGGTAGCTGGGCCAGCGAGCACGTTGTCTGTGCGAACTGCGATGCTTTGGATGCGGGTATCGAGTGCTGGCACTGTCTCAGCAATATCGTAAGCCGTGGTCGGGGTGGCGTAGCGGCTTTGCAGGTAGCTTGAGAGAGCGACCTGCTCACCGAGGATGTTGGTGGGCACTACCGCTGGACTTGAGGTGAAGTTCAATGACTCATCAATACTACCTGACAGCGTGCCGTCGTTGAGTAAGAAGCGGAAGTTATCCGCATTTGCTTTGAACGGATAACTGTCGCCACCGTTGGCGAGGAAGTTCAGCGTCACCATTGTGATGGTGGCGGGTGCGTCCAAGCGGACGGCACCTGCGGAAACCACACGACCGGTGATGTTGTTATCCTCGTCAACCAGCACGATGCTCTGGATACGTGAACCAGGGGTTCCAGTTGGGTTATACGAGAACCGGATGCCGCCAATCTGCGGGAAGCGTCCCTGGTTTCCAAGCGAGGCAACGCCGTGCTCCAAGATCGCCTTGAGGCCAGCGGGAGTGGTGTCGCAGAGCATTAGGCCGTTGTTGAAACGCATCGAGTTCTCGATATCGAGCAGCGAGATGGCTCCGGCAGGCTTACTGGCTCCTGAATTGGCGATCGGGGGCAGCTTGTCACCGCTCACGACATCCACCGCACCGATGGCCGCGCGGATGCCTCCAGCGTTTTTCATCGCCACCACGTGAGTGGCATTAGGAAGCGCTGTATGGCCTACGGAGATCATCGAGTCTGCGCTGATGTCACCCAAGTTGGTTTCCTGATTACGGACGAAGTTGCGCTCGCCTTCGAGGTAAACATTCGTGTAGCCGCGCACGGCTCCGTCTTTGACGCTGATCACGCCTTGGACGGCATCGGTGATCTGTTTCACGAGTGTGCCCTTACTTCCAGCGGCGAATGCGGTGGTAGGTAGGTTCCCAACGGTGGTGTTCCATGCAGCGGCGACATTGGCATCCGTGGCGGCATAAGCACCGTTTTCGATGATGTTGGCGGTGAGGTTTGGAATAATCAGAACACCATCAGAATCGAAGTCAGCAACGAGACGGCCAAGGTAGGTGAACTCGTTGTCCGTGTTGACGATAACTGTTGGTAGTCCGTCGGCACCTGTGGTGTAGATCGGGTAGTTCCCAGCAAAGTCAGCAGCGTGACCGGTGAAGGCGCTAGCGACATCATTGGAATCGCCAAGGCGGGTATTAGATCCGGCGGCAAGTATGATGTCCACGCCAGTGAGCAGCGGAGCGAGCTGTTGCTCAAAGGTGATTTGCTGGAGGTGAGCCATCAGCACGATCTTGTCCACACCTTGGTTCTGGAGGTCATCGATGACTTGCTGCACCTGGCTGGCTAACAAGACCATGTCGTTGGTCTCAAGCCCATCTCCCACGAAGCCTTTGACTTCGACACTGCCGGTGGACGAGATTCCTTCGACGATTTGGGTGGTGACACCCACGAGGCCGATTTTCTCGGTGCCCTTAGTGACAACGCAGCTTGGGACGATCTTGTTCTTCACATTGGTCGCTTCTTCCAAACCACCGGTGCCGACGGTTTCCTGATAGCGAGCGGAAATCCCGGAATCACCAGAGAAGTCGAGGTTGCTGCTGAGGTAGGGGAAGTTCGTATCGTTGATGGCGTCTGAGAACGCATTGGTGCCGAAGTCGAACTCATGGTTGCCAACGGTTGAGGCTTCCACGCCGATGCGGTTGTGAATCTCAATGTCAGCAGCAAATGGGTTGTTTCCTTTGGAGTGAGTGGCGACCACGAGTGCATCGGTGCCGGCGGCGGCGAAGGGACCCGGGATGTAGTTGTCACCACCCGCGAGGATGAGCGTGTTCGGGTAGGTGTCGTCGAAGGCATCCACGAGAGCCGCGAGGTTCGGAGCGGTGCTCGAAGCGAGCAGGCCAGCCTCCGCATCTGCGAGGTGGAGGAGTTGGAGTTTGAAGTCCGTTGGCTGGCCGATTTCGAACACTGTCAGCGTGTTCGAGACCTCGCTGGAAACAATGAGCAATGGCTTGCCGGAAGGGCTGTCTGCGGCTTCGACGAAGACCATTCCCTCAGGGTTGAGATCGCCGGTGCGTTGGAAGCCGGTAGCGAAGGTCGGGGCAAGCGGGTTGGTGACATCGAAAGCGAGCACCGTGTGTGAGCGCTCGAGACCCACGAAAGCGAAGGTGCGGGCACCGATCTTAGCAACAATCACGCCTTCGGGCTCTGGACCCTTGTTGTCACTGCGGCCATCGTCAAATTGGGCAGAGAATTGTGAAGCCACGATCATTTCAAGCATGTCGCCGCTGTCGAAGATGCGTGCGCCAGTTGAGTCGAGGATCGAGAACGAGCGACCGCCGTAGCTGAGGATTTTATCGATGTCGCCATCGCCGTCGGTATCACCGCGCAGGCCGGGGGCGTTGGAAACCGTGAGGCGTCCAAGGCTTGGATTGGTTTTGAGTGTGCTTTCCGTTGAGAAGGTCGCATTATCGAGATCGTAGCTCGCATCGCTCACCGTGGTGGTTTCATTTGGATCGATGAAATCGTTGCGGTCGTCGCCTTCGTTGGCGGTGACATAATACGTTTGTCCGCCCACCTGATAAGAAGCGACGGCATCCGGCATGTAGAGACCGAAGACTGGATTGCCGGTGGTGGGATTCGCGATGCCAGAGGCACCACCCGCTCCGTCACGGTCACTGAAATCATGCCTACCAGTGGAAAAGTCCTTTTCACCGAGAGCAGCCACGGAAGTGAAGGTGGCGGTGGCGATGTCAAGGATCGCAACGGCGTTCGCTTCTTGGAGCGTGACCATGGCCTTGGTGCCGTCGGGAGAAATGGCAAGGTATTCTGGCTCGAAGTCGGTCGAGGGAACTCCAGCCCCGAAGAAGCGGACACCGGCGGCTTTCAGCGAAGTGATGGTAGCCGTTGCATCAAAGGCGCTGAAGTCTGCGGTTTGCACAACTCCTGGAAGGCCCGCAGAATCGACGGCGATGATGCTGACAGTGCCCATGGCAGCGTCTGGAATGGTCGCGCTGCTTCCGGCAAGCTCGCCTTCGTTACAGACCAACAATTTGGTGCCGTCTGGAGTGAAAGCGATGTGGTCAGGAACCGCTCCAACAACCGCGGAGCCGATCAGCGCGCCAGTGGCGGCATTGAGAAAAACGACATGGCCGTTAGAAGTCGTCGGCGAGTTGATGATCGCTGCGGCAAGGATGCTTGGATTTCCACCGGTGCCTTTGCGGATAGCGATGGAGGAGACATCGTTGCTGGTGAGTTCGGCGACACCCAATGCGGATGGCGCAATCGTAGTGAGCTGCACTGGCGCAGCCGCGTCGGTGAGATTCACGACTTGGATGCCGACAGCAGACGAAGCGAATGCACGCTTGGATGCAGGATCGAAGGCGGGAATTTCAGAGCCACCAAGTAAGATGCTGCTCTTGAGAGTCGATGTGATTGTTCCACTGGCGGGGAAGTAAACGGGAACGTTGTCATCGTTGGTGATGGTGCCGGTGCCGGTCACATTGCCGAGAGCGGCTGTGCCCGTGCCCTGCACGAGATTCGAGAGGGTGATGATCACCGTTTCATTCGACTCGATCACAGTATCACCCAGGATATCGAGGGTGATGTTCTGAGAAAGCGCGCCGCCAACTGCGAAGGTAAGCGTGCCACTAGCAAGTGCGGTGAAGTCGGTGCCAGAAGTGGCCGTTCCGCCGGTCACCGCGTAGTCCACGGTAAACGCGGTGGTGGCTGCCGTGCGACTAACCGCGAGGGTGAGCGGAGTATTTCCTGAGTTCCCCTCAGCTGTGGAAGCGGTGGCGACGATATCGACGATAGCGCTTCCCGGGGTGAAGAGGGTGAAAGCGGTGGCGTTAGGAGAAGTGCCGGCAAAATCGCCTTCGCCGCCGCCGGTCCAGTTGGTGGCAACATTTCCAATCAATGGAATGTAATCGACAATGGCTGTTTGGTTCGCGCGTGACCCAGTATATTCGGCTTGGTCGGTTCCGGTCGGAAGAACTTGTAGGGCGGTGGTGCCTGAGGTCAGTCCCGTGTTCACAATGCTTTCGAGAGTGGCGTTGGAGATCGCGGCGAGGAAGGTGATCGGTTGGCGAACGGCGAAACCCTGATAGGCATAGATCGTTTCACTGGAACTGCTGATACCGGAGCCGCCCGTGGCGCTGCCTACCGACGCGGCAGGAGCGGTCTCATAGGAGTCGATCACGACGACCGTGCCTGGCGCGATACCGCCCACTGGAGCCGTCCAGCTCACGTTCGCTTCACCAGAGGCAAAGTGATCGGCACCATCAACGGCGCTTCCGTCCCAAGCGCTGTCGGTGAAGTGAATGACTTCTCCTGCGGGGATCGTGTCAAGCGCTACGAAAGCAATCGCATCGCGGTCGCCATTGAAGGTAGTGAAAGCGATATCACCAACCTGTAGTGTTGTGGTCGGCAAGGTGTCGCCATCATCTTGCACGGTCACGTCGAAAGTGCCGGCAGTGGAGGAGGGGGCAGTTGCGTTAAGTGTGACTACTTTGTTGCCGTCAGGGAGAGTGTCATTCACCGCCGTGACATCAAATGTCGCCGATGCTTGGTTGGCGAGGATGGTCACAGTGGCTGGCACCGTGACTTCGGTGGTATCGGGCGAAGTAAGCGTGACCACGAGATCGCTTGCAGTCACATCCGAGCGGGTGATTGTGCCAGTGGAGGCTGGATTGGTGGCGCTTTCGGAGAAGGTCGCCGGAGATGCCGAAAGGGTGAGAGTGTTTGATAAAGCGCCTTCCGAGAAGGGAGTGAGACTGAAGGGAAGCAGGAGAGTACCATCGCTAGCTTGGGTCGTCCAATTGGTGGTCTTATCCGCGAGCAGCAAGAGATAATCCGCGATGGCTGTCTGCCCCGCGCGGGAGCCGGTGTATGCCATGCCGTCCTCATCCAAGGTGAACAGGATTGCAGTGCCAGCCGCTTCGGAAAGACCAGTACCGGTGAGGCTGATGCCTGAGCCTGTGGCATCTTCATTGGCGATGACCGCGAGAAAGTTGCCAGTGGCATTGGGCACACCATTTGCGTTAAGGGTACCATCGCTTTCATAGGCAAACACCGCTTCGTCGGTGGCACCAAAACCTGCGTTGTTTGTATTGGCAACATCTACAATCGCAGTGATTGTTCCCAAGTTGGATGTGGTAGGAGTGAGAGGCGTAAAAAGCCCGTTCACGTTGTCTATTGTGACAACGACACCGGCGGCGATATTTTCGGTCGCGGTCCAAGTCCAAGCTGCTTCCGTATTGGTTGCCCAAGCAGTCCCATTCCACTCTTCATCGGTGAAATAAATGACGGTCCCACTTGGGATTGGTGCGAGCGCAACAAAGGCGAGGTTGTCATTTCCATCGGCATTGAAGCCGGTGAAGGCGATATCGCCCGGATTGAGGGCGTGGGCAGACTGTAGTAGCGAACCGGTAAGTAGTATTAAAGCTAAGTTTCTTTTCATAGGATGTATCTCAGATGCGCATACTTGTGCCCGCACAATAAGATGCTCCCATTATTGTGTGACTATTTCGACATCTTGAAAAAACGAGATATTTTCACCCATAGCCGAGGATGAATCGGAAGTATGGTACGAAGTTTATAACCACAGTTGACCCACGCGGAGTCTGTTTAAAATGTAGGTAGTGGCGACCGAAGATCGCCGCCACGTTACAGCCCGTGCTTCGCCTTCACCTGCTCGATTTCCTCGGTGAGGGCGGACCAGCGGGTGTAGGCGAGGTCGAGCGTCTTGGTGACCTTTTCGACGGCGTTTGTGGTCTGGCGGAGTTTCTCGGGATCGCTGGAAATTTCTTGGTTAGAGAGAGCCGAGCTTAGGGTTGCTTGGGCGGCTTCGTGTTCGGCGATCTTTGCTTCCAGCGTTTCCAATTCCTTTTCGAGCGGGGCGAGGATCTTTGTTTTCGCTTCGCGGGCCTGAGCTTCGAGCTTGCGCTGTTCCTTGCGGTTCACGCCGGGGACAGATTCGTCAGGTCGTTTCGGCGAAACGACCCTACTCACCTCGGCGTCTGCGGTGGTGGCTGGGGGCGCATTCGACGGACGTTTCGGCGAAACGTCCCTACCTGATTTTTCCTCGGCTTTCTTGTCTAAGTAGTAGGCGATGTTTCCGTGGAAAAGCCGCGGCTGTTCACCGGGGCGGAATTCGAGGGTTTTCGTGACGAGCGAGTCGAGGAAATCGCGGTTGTGTGAGACTATCATCACGCTGCCGGGGTAATCTAACAGAGCGCGTTGCAGGACGCCCTGCGATTGCATGTCGAGGTGGTTGGTAGGCTCGTCGAGGATGAGGAAATTCGCGGGTTTGAGCAGCATGCAGGTCAGTGCCACGCGGGAGCGCTCGCCGCCGGAGAGCACGCCGACTTTTTTGAAGACGTCGTCGCCCGTGAAAAGGAAGCAGCCGAGGATGTTCCTTACCTGCGGCATGGCATCGCGAGAAGCGACCGCCTGAACCGTTTCCAAGATCGTGAGATCTGGATCGAGCTCGTCGGCGTGGTTCTGGGAGAAGAACGAAGGCGCGACCTTATGGCCGAGCGTGACCTCGCCCGCATCGGCTTCCTCCTGGCAGGTGACGAGACGGCAGAAGGTGGATTTACCTGCACCGTTGGGACCCACGATGGCGAATTTCTCGCCTTTGTTGATTTCGAAATCGAAGCCGTTGAAAATTTGCAGCGGGCCGTATGCTTTCGAGACATTCTCGATTTTTGCGACCGTATGTCCGGAATTAGGTGGTGGCGGGAACTTGAAATTCATCACCGCATCGGCGCGTTCTGGCTCCGGGATGCGGACGACTTTTGCGAGTAGTTTGATGCGGGATTGGACGAGCGTCGCTTTGTTCGCCGAGGCGCGGAAGCGGTCGATGAAACGCTGGGTCTCGGCGATCTCGCGTTGTTGGGATGTGAATTGCTTGAGCTGGATTTCCTTTCGCAGGACAGACTCGCGCTCGAAGTAGGAGAAGTTCCCCGCGTATTCCTCGGCACGGCCGTGGGCGAAGGCGATGGTGCGGGTGCAGAGGGTATCCAAAAGTGCCCGGTCGTGGGAGATGAGAAGGATCGCGCCGGGGTAGTTGACGAGGTATTGTTCGACCCAGAGCTGGGTTTCGATGTCGAGGTGGTTGGTCGGCTCATCGAGGAGCAGGACTTCGGGTTGCTGTAGGAAAAGCTTGGCCATCGCGATACGCATCTGCCAGCCGCCGGAAAACTCCGAGCAATCGCGCTTGAAATCCTTTTCCTGGAATCCGAGGCCTTTGAGGACGGATTCGATCTTCGGCTTCATGAGATCGGGATCGTTCGCATAAAGTTTCAGTTCGAGCTCGCCGATTTCTTCTAACAGATCGCCATAAGGAGAGGAGCGGGGATCCATTTTTACGAGTTCATCGGAAAGGCGATCTACCTTTTCCCTGAGAGCCATGATTTCGCCGAAAGCGGATTGGGTCTCGTTCCAGAGCGTGCGGCCTTTTACGTGGATGCCTTCCTGCGGGAGGTAACCGATCTTGGTTCCTTTCGGAGCGGAGATCTGGCCGCCGCTGGCAGGGATGATTCCTGCGATGCATTTCATCAGCGTGGATTTCCCGGCTCCGTTGTGGCCCGCGAAGGCGATGCGCTCGCGCGGCTGGACGGAGAAGGAGAGGTTGTTGAAAAGAATGCGCGCGCCATACTGGACGCGAAGTGTTTGTACGGAAATCATGGACGCGGGGAGGTTGCATAGCTTCCGCGACAGGTCAATGGCGGAACCGAGAAAGAAGGAATGGGAGGCCTCTAGCGATCTACGGTTTTTACAAGGTGATTTAAACTAGGTATAACCAAGCACAGATATGCAGGGTATAGGCAGATAAGAACAAGATTTAGATTGTAAGTCAGGTACTTATCGGAAAATTGGACCGGTATATCAGGCGTTACGTCTTCATCTGCGTTTATGCTGATCGATTAACTCGGTATTTTGAATAGTCGTGTCTTTTATGTCTCTGCGCTGAGTTGTGATTGAAATCTCTTCGAGATGTGGAGCGCGTTTGGTCAGATCTCCTTAGCTTGAGCGCGGTGTTTTTCTAATTCGAATCGGAGCTTGTCATTCCCTTCTGGGTTGTGCAAAGGTGCGTGTCCCCGCGTATGAGACGCGGTTTTTTGTTTATGGATACACCTCCTTTTTCCGAGCTCGGACTTCCCGATGACTTACTCGCAGCCATCGAAATTCTCGGCTATGAGCGCCCTTCTCCCATTCAGGCACTCAGCATACCGCCCGCCCTCGCCGGCAAGGATATCCTCGGTCTTTCCGCAACCGGTTCCGGGAAAACGGCGGCTTTCGCACTGCCCGCTTTGGCGCAAATTGATGTGACTCAGCGTTTCCCGCAGGTGCTTATCCTGTGCCCGACCCGTGAGCTTGCGGTGCAGGTTTGTGAGGAAGTCCATCGCCTCGGGGTGAAGAAAAAGGGGCTCCAGGCGACACCTGTCTACGGTGGCGCACCAATGGATCGCCAGCTCCGTGCTTTGCGGGATGGGGCGCAGCTTGTCGTTGGCACGCCCGGGCGTCTACTCGATCACTTGAAACGTGGCTCCTTCGATGCGAGCCGCATTCGTATGGCAATCCTCGATGAGGCCGACCGCATGCTCGACATGGGATTCAAGGAGGAGATGGACGAGATTCTTGCCGCGCTGCCGAAGGAACGGCAGATCCTGTTCTTCTCCGCGACGATGAACCGTGGCGTTTCCACCTTTATCAAGAAGTTCGGAAACAACCCGGAGATCATCGAGATCGAGCAGAAGGCGATGACGGTGGCCACCGTGGAGCAGGCCTACTATGAGGTGCGCCAGCGTTCGAAGGTAGAGGTTCTTTCCCGTATCCTCGACATGAACCCGCCGCGCCTCGGCATCATTTTCTGCAACACCAAGCGCAGCGTCGATGAGTGCACTGAGGATCTCGTGAATCGCGGTTATGCCGCTGACCGTTTGCACGGCGATATCACCCAGCAGATGCGCGAGCGGGTGCTGAAACGCTTTCGCGAAGGGGCAGTAGAACTCCTTGTCGCCACCGATGTGGCCGCGCGCGGTCTTGACATCGACGAGATCGACATCGTCTTTAACTACGATCTTCCTACTGACCCGGAGGACTACGTGCACCGCATCGGGCGCACGGGGCGGGCGGGACGCTTCGGGCGGGCGGTGAGTTTTGTTTTCGGCAAGGAAATCTATCGCCTCCAAGCCATCGAGCGGTACACGCGTCAGGTTATCAAGCGTGAGAAAATCCCTTCTGTGGAGCAGGTTGAGGGACGCCGCGCGGATATCATTTTCGAATCGCTCAAGGAGCGCCTCGAGACGGGAGGGTTTGACACCTATCAGGAAAACATCGATCGCCTGTTGGAGCAGGGTCATACGCCGACCGACATCGCCGGTGCGCTAATCACTATGTTGCGCGAAACAAGTGGCAGGGAGGGGGAACCGATCCAAGAAGACCGCGAACCGGAGCGCGCATCGCGCGATGATGCAAAAAAAGGCAAAAGCGCTCGCCCGGAGACACGACCGCGTTCAGAAGGCCGTGATTATGCGCCACGCGAGAAAACCTACGAGCGCGGAGGTATTCGCGATGCGGGAGCCATCGAAGGCGGTATGACTCGGTTGTTTATTTCACTTGGAAAAGGTGCGGGGATCATGCCAAAAGATATCGTCGGCATGATGTATCGCGAGGCGGGGTTGCCGGATGGCTCACTTGGCCGCATCACCCTGTTTCCGAAGCATTGCCTTGTTGATGTACCGGAGGGCTTGGCCGACCAAGCGATACAGAAAACGCGTAACGCGAAACTGCGCGGCAAGACCTTTCGCATGGATCACGACCGTGGGCCGAACCAGTAATATCCGCTGATGGATAGATCGGGAAATCTTGGCAGATACGTTTGGTTCACGGCGCTTTACAACGCCCGCGCCTACTATCCGGTGCTGGCAGTCCTGTTTCTCGATCTCGGACTAACGCTTGACCAATACGTCATGCTAAATCTGATTTGGGCTGGGACGATTTTTCTCTTTGAGGTGCCCTCCGGCGCGCTAGCCGACACATTCGGGCGCAAGAAACTTCTGATCACTGCCTCGCTGCTGATGGTAGTGGAGATGTGTTGTCTGCTTTTCGCACCAAAAGACGGCGGCTGGCTGTTGTTTTCGTTTTGTGTGGTCAACCGCATCCTCTCCGGTCTTTCCGAAGCGGCAGCGAGCGGCGCAGATGAAGCATTGGCCTATGATTCCCTGCCGGAAAACGACCGGGAGTCGGCGTGGGATGCAGTGCTTACAAAAGCGATGCGTGTGCGTTCTGTGGGATACGTTATCGCAGTAATTCTCGGCGGTTTGCTTTACGATCCCACGATGGTGAACCGCGTGCTTCCGTCTAGTTGGTCGATTTCAGTAGACCTCGCGCATCGCCTGCCAATCGCGCTGGTGCTGATGCAGGCCTTGGCTTGCTTGGTGATCAGCCTACGGATGGTTGAGCCGAAAAGTGTGTACCATGGATCAATGCGAGAGGCTTGCGGCAGTGCGGTGAAACTCACTCTTTTCACGGCGAAGTGGGTTTTCACGAACCCCGCCACCTTGGTCATCGTGGTAATCGGTATGGCCATCGATTGTGCGGTGCGGAATTTCGCGACGATCAACAGTAGCTACTACCGCCTCATCGAGCTGCCGGAGTGGATTTTTGGTTTTATCGGTGCTGCTTTAGGCCTCTTGGGTTACGTCGTGCCGACCATTGCAGCCAAGCTGAACAAGCGTTACGGAACACTCGCAAATTTCGGGATCATCGCTTGTGTTGCCATGACTGGGTTGGTCGGAGTTGCGGTCTTGGATTCAAGGTGGGGGCTTATCCCTGCGATGCTGCTTATGACGACCTTGGGCTATCTCGGTTTCACGATCAGCCGCGCCTTAAACCGCGAAGCTGATTCCGGTCGCCGCGCCACGGTCCTTTCCGTGAAAGGCCTCGCCTTCAATCTTGCATACGGTGGCTTCAGCCTCGGATTCTCCCTGCTGTTGGCCTCGCTTCCGCAAGATTCCGCCGGACAGACCCTGCGTGGTGCACTGATGTGGCAGGTGCCGTTTTTTGCGGTATCTGTCTTCGGACTCTTGTGGTGGGGGCGCGGCAGACTGCTTCGCGCATAAGGAATAGCTGTGCGTTGGGATTCGTGATTTTCGTGCTGTTTTCAGGATTTAATCTGTATTGCCAAGCGCTGTTTCAAAGGATAGATTCTGCCCCCATCCAAGCGGTTTTCCGGCGGCGGGTGGATAACAACCAAGCGATTTATTTTGGGATTTCTTGATACCATTAAGCGCTGGCGATTGGTCCAAAAAGGCTTCTCGTTGGGCGGCAAGCGTAGGGTTCATGAGGGAAACGCGAGCCTGCAGGCGTTGGAGGTTAGTCAAATTGTCAGGCTTTCGCTTTATGTCACCTTCGCGGTCACATCCGCGCTGCTTTGCCTAGACGCGTCTCCGGATACCACTTTTGGCGGGGAATCTTTCAAAGGGATGCTGTATGGCTTCGCACTGGCTCTGACAGCGCTTGCGATGCTCCATTTTGGGCATCAGGGGATCTGCCGGAGAAACAGTCGGTTGATTCTTGTTCTCGGTGGCTTAATGGGCCATCTGCTAATCGTTAGGCTGGTGATGATACTCGCCGACGCCGGCAGTATTGCCGAGATTTACCGCTATCTTTTTATTCCTTGCGCGCTCGCGCCCATGCTCCACTGCATCTTGCTTGGCAGAACCGTAGGTGGTTTCTCCTCCATATACGTCAGCTTGATCGGAGCCTTGCTGGTTCCCTCGGGGGATGTAATGAATTACCTGATCGTCAGCTTGGTGGCAGGGATGATGGCGGTTCTTTGCACCGATAGTGTAAGGCGGCGCGTCCAGCTCCTTAGGGCGGGGATTTACGTTGGATTTGTTATGGTGGCCTTAGTTTTGGTGCTGGGTAAACTCAATGTCATGTCGGTCTTCGGGGAGGACTCGATGAGCCGGATCCAGATTCTCGCAACGGGGAGCGGAATCGCCTTTGCCACCGCGTTGGCAACCGCGATGATCATCAGTGGACTATTGCCTATCTTTGAGGGGCTGTTCGATCTCACCACGGACATCAGCTGGCTGGAACTGAGCGACCTCAACCATAAGCTCCTCAAGCGTATGCAACTGGAGGCACCGGGTACCTTCCACCACAGCCTAGTGGTGGCCGCACTGTCCGAGGCGGCGGCGGAATCAATCGGCGCAAATGCCCCTATGTGCCGGGTTTGCGCCTATTTCCACGATGTAGGGAAACTGAAAAAACCGGGCTATTTCATCGAGAATCAGCATGACGAGAGCGAAAATCCGCATAATTCCCTCACTCCGACGATGAGCGCGTTGGTTATTATCGCGCATGTAAAGGATGGTATTGATTTCGCGGTGAAACACAAGCTCAACCCACGTATCATCCAGGTGATTCAGGAGCATCACGGGGATTCGTTGGTGTATTATTTCTATCGCAAGGCGCAGGAACAGAAAAAAGCGGATATGCAGAAAGTGGAGCGTCGCCTCGAGAACGCAGAAGACCTTCCCAAGGTGGAGGAAAAGAATTTCCGCTATCCCGGCAGCCGCCCAAGCACCCGCGAGAGCGGCATTATTTGCCTTGCGGACACGATCGAGAGCGCATCGCGGACACTGCGGAAGCCGACCCCCGCGAAGATCCGGGCGCTGGTGGAGGAGTTGGTCCGCGCAAAAATTAACGACGACCAACTCGATATATGCCCGCTGACGCTAGGTGAGTTGGCGCTGATCAAGGATAGTTTTTCAAAGACGCTGCACAGCATGATGCACAGCCGCATCGACTTCCCCAAGCCCGAGGATAAGAATGATGCGAAGCTACGCGAATCAAGCATGAGCCGCGAAGCGAAGTCAGACCGTCGGTTTTCTAGTATGTCCGAACGTGACTTTTGAATAACCCGCATGCACAAACTCGAAATCATTATCGGCAACCATCAGGAAGCGGTCGATATCCCTTTATCTTGGCTGATTGCTCTGGAGGATATCGGAGATACCGCAGTGCAGATGGTTGCCGCTTTGGCTGTGCATGAGGATCATTCCCTAGCTCATCTCGCGACGCTTGAAGTGGCTCTTGTAGATGACGATACGAGTGCGCGTGTCCACATGGATTTTATGGATCTTCCCGGACCAACGGATGTGATTACGTTCCACCATGGTGAGATTGTGATTGGTGTGGAGGTTGCGTTGCGGCAGGCGGAAGAATATGGCGAGCCTTTAGGGCGAGAGATACTGCGCTACTTCGTCCATGGCCTGCTCCATCTCGCCGGTCATGAGGATTCAGAAGAAACTGATCGCAAGGCGATGGAGTCGGCGCAGGAGGAAATCGTTTACAAGCTCTGGGCAGTCGAACTCGCATCAAAGCTTGTATAGTAAATATCTAGCGTTGTTCCATATATTGGCTGCTAGGAGTTCGCTTTCTTATGTATGTATATGCTAGGATTTTGCTTTCTGCGGAAGGCCCCTGAAGGAGCTATTGGGTCGGGCCGGACTGCCGGTCGTAGCCTTTGGCGAAGACTGGAGGGCTGGGAAAAAGGGGGTTGCGGGAAAAAAGGTGGGGTTTGAGGTATTTTTCGGTCTGTCAGTAGGCGGTGTTTTGGTAAGAAAAATACCCAGTCCGCAACGGTAAACGGCTGACTCGATAAATTAGGCCGCAGTTTTTATTTGCCGTGCGTCTAGCTTTCCAAACCGCCTTGCCAAGGAAATTTGGCGGCGAGACTATTTTGATCTATCCCTCTGCATGCTTTGCGATGCAATTTCGCTACCTCCTCTTCTTCTTACCGCCACCGACTTTTTTACGGCGAATGGATTTCGATGGCTCGTCGTCGAGTAGTGCGGAGTAGATGTAGGGGAAATCCTCTAGCCTGCGGCGGGGGATGGTTTGGTTGACGAAGATCTCGACTGATTTCGCAAAATCGAGTTCGTCTGCGGTGAGGATGGTGAAGGCATCGCCCTCGGCCTGGGCGCGGCCGGTGCGGCCGATGCGGTGCACGTAGTCCTCGGCGTTTTCTGGGACGCGGTAATTGATTACGTGGGACACGCCCGAGACATCGATGCCGCGTGCGGCAACGTCAGTGGCGACTAGGATCTCGAACTCGCCGCTCTTAAAGCCGGCAAGAGCTTTCATGCGGTCGGTCTGGTTGATATCTGAGTGCATGGCTGCGACCTTGGTCTGGCCGGTAGACTTGATCATGCCGGTGACCTCGTCAGCCTCGCGGCGGGTGCGGGTGAAGATCATCACAGAATGGTAGTCGGTTTCCTCCAGCAGCGCCAACAGTAGCTCGTCGCGCTGGTCGATGGAGACAGGGTAAAAGGCATGGGAAACGGTCGCGGCGACCTCGCGGCGGGCGATCTCGATCTTCATCGGATCGACGAGGCACCATTGCGCGAAGGTCTGGATCGCGGCGGGCATGGTGGCGGAGAAAAACAGGGTCTGGCGGCCTTCCCACGGGCAGAGGTTGACGATTTTCCGGACCTGCGGGAGGAAACCCATGTCGAGCATGCGGTCCACCTCGTCGAGGATGAGGATCTTCACTTCGCCGAAGCGCATGGCGGCTCGGTAGAAGCAATCGACCAATCGGCCGGGAGTCGCAACGACGATATCCGCGCCGTCGGTGAGCTGTTTCATCTGCTCGCCGAGGCCGACGCCGCCATAAAGCAGCGCGACCTTCATGCCGGTGTGCTTGCCGTATTTCTCAAACTGCTCGGCCACCTGGTGAGCCAGCTCGCGGGTCGGCTCAAGCACTAGGATCTGGGGTTTGCCCATCTTGGTGATTTTGGAAAGGGCGGGTAGCGCGAAGGCGGCGGTCTTGCCGGTTCCCGTCTGCGAGGCGCCGATCACATCTTTGCCCTCGAGGATGACAGGGATCGCCTGCGCCTGGATCGGGGTCGGGGTCGTGTAACCAGTTTCTTCGATCGCTTGGAGAATCGGGGCGCTGAGGCCGAGTGTGTCAAATCCCATGAGGCTGCGGGTTTAGGCGGGCTTTCCTGCCGGGTCAAGGATTTGATTGAACCGAAGCGGGGGTGCTCCAGAGCGGTCTGGTTATGTATTTATTAAAGCGAATTACGTTGGGGCCGTTCTGTGGATGGCCGCTTAGGCAAGGATGCTCTTCACGACTTTCGCCTTTTCCACTCCGGTAAGCTTGTAGTCGAGACCTTGGAAGCGGAATGTGAGACGCTCGTGGTCGATCCCTAGCTGATGAAGCATCGTAGCATGGAGGTCGTGTACGGAAACACCATCAGTGGCGACTTTGTAGCCGAGTTCGTCGGTCGATCCGTAGGTGGTGCCGCCTTTGACTCCAGCGCCCGCCATCCAGAGGGAAAATGCCTGGATGTGGTGATCCCTGCCATCGCCCTGGGCCATCGGCGTTCGTCCGAATTCCCCGCCCCAGATTACCAGGGTGTCCTCAAGCATGCCGCGCGCCTTGAGATCGTTGATGAGAGCGGCCGTTGCTTTGTCGATGTGCCCCGCTACGGTATTGATGCCATTCCTGATGCCCCCGTGATGGTCCCAACCGCGGTGGTAGACCTGGATGAAACGAACCCCACGCTCTGCAAGTCGGCGAGCGTTCAGGCAGTTCGAGGCGAATGAGCCGTCGCCGGGTTTTGCCCCATAGGCATCGAAAACGTGCTGGGGCTCAGCCGTGACATCCATCAGGCCAGGAACCGAGGCCTGCATCTTGAAAGCCATCTCATATTGGGCGATGCGTGTTGCGATCTCGGGATCATTGTAGCGCCCTTGCAAGATGCCGTTCATACGGTTTACAGTGCCTAGAAGATCCTTTTGGTCTTCGCGAGAGACGCCTTTCGGGTTGCTGACGTAGTGGACAGGATCGCCATTTGCGTTGAACTGCACGCCTTGGAACTTTGATGAGAGGAAGCCGCTATGCCACTGCCGCGAAGCGATGGGCTGGTCCTGACCACCGCCCGAGGAAGTCATCACGACAAATCCGGGCAGCTCGTCCGTTTCAGCGCCGAGTCCATAAAGCAACCATGAGCCCATCGACGGGCGTCCGGGAATGATGGAGCCCGTGTTCATGAAAGTGTGGGCGGGGTCGTGGTTAATCTGCTCGGTGTACATCGAGTTGATCACCGCGATCTCGTCGGCGATCGACGCGATGTGTGGTAATGCAGTCGACATCATCCGGCCGCACTTGCCGAAGGGCTTGAACTCGTATTGCGGCGCGAGGCATTTCAATCCGTTGCGCTGACCCTGCAACTGGGCGAGCTGTTGTCCCTCAGTGAAGGAGGTCGGCATCGGCTGGCCTCCGAGTTTGGCGAGTGCGGGCTTGTGGTCGAGAGTCTCCAGATGGGAGGGGCCGCCGGCCATGCAGAGATGGATGACGCGCTTCGCCTTGGGTGGGAAATGGGTGTTGCCCCCGAGGATGCCCTGCCACTTGGTATCGGTGGCTGCCTGAAGGTCGCGTGTGAGGAAACAGCCAAGGGCCGCACTTCCGAGGGAATACGAAGCGTTGCGCAGAAACGCGCGGCGGTTGATGGCATCGACGAAATTTTGCTGTGGGGACATTGGTATGAATTCCGGTTAGTTGCGTGTTCGTTCAGTAGCGAGTAATGGTTTCGTGGAGATTGAAAAGGGCGCGCGTCACTGCCGTAAGAGCTGCTAAATCGACAGGGTTTAGGTCTGTGGGTAAGGTCCTCATTCCTACCGAGGCGAGTGCCTTCGCGTCATCCGGTTTCGCAATGTAGCGCGCCTTTTGACTGTCATGGAGCTCCTTGATGAGTGTAAATTCATCACTGCTTGGAGCACGACCAAGCATGCGCTGGAACGCCACCCGGATGCGCGATTCTGTGTCCGGCTGCTCCGCCAAAACGCGCTGCGCAAGAACGCGGGCGGCTTCGACGAATGTCGGGTCGTTGAGAAGGTTCAGCGCCTGCAGGGGAGTGTTGCTTGCCGCGCGGCTGGCGGTGCACTCCTCGCGTGGCGGGGCGTCGAAGGCCACCAGCATGGGGTGCAGGAATGAACGCTGCCAGTGCATATAAACCCCGCGCCGGTATTGCCCTGCATCCGTATCGGCTTGGTATTCCCGTTTCGGGAAATTCAGCTGGGCATAGTAACCTGCAGGCTGATAGGGCTTGGCGCTTTTTCCGCCGATCTCGTCATTGAGTAGGCCGGAAACCGCGAGCGCGTTGTCTCGTATAAACTCGGCGGATAAGCGCTGCGGATTCTGGCGCACATAGAGCAGATTATAAGGATCGTTTTCCTGCATCTCCGGTGATGGGTTTGACGACTGCTGGTAGGTCTGTGAAGTGACGATCAGTTTAATTAGGTGCTTCACGTCCCATCCTGATTCCATGAATTCCACTGACAGCCAATCCAGTAATTCATGATGGGTCGGCCAGCTCCCTTGGTTTCCGAGATCCTGCAGGTCGCGGGAGAGGCCGGTTCCGAAAAACATGGCCCAGACGCGGTTGGTGAAAGCGCGTGCGGTTAGGGGGTTGTCGCGTGAGGCAATCCATTTCGCAAGGTCGAGCCGGGTTTGTCGCGGTGATTCTTTCGCATCCGGTTTTCCTTTATCTCCAGTGGAGATTAGGAAAGCGGGGGCGGATGGCTGCACGACCACCCCAGAGCGGTCCATCCAATTTCCGCGTGGAAGGAGGCGCGTTTCGCGTGGCGTTGCGCTGAGTGTGACCAAGGTGCTGCGAATTTCTCTCTGGAGTATATTTTTTTCATTTGTGATGCGCTCAAGGTTTTTTCTCTGAACCTCCAATATAGGGGCACTTTTCCGGTAGTGCTCAAGAAGAGCCGTTTTCTCCGCATCTGCTAATTCTTTCCCGGTGTTTTCCACGAGGGCTTTGCGGGTCGGTTCGGGTAATCCGGCCAAAGCCTTTTCGGCGCCATACTCCGTGATGCCCGTCCGCAGTTCCGAGATCCATTTATTGAAAGCGTTTTCGAGCTCTGGAGTTATTTTTATCAGCTCGGCCTCCGCCGCCTGTTGTTCCTTGGCCAGCTTCTCAAGCCACACCTTCTGTTCCTCGGTGGGCAGGCTAAGTACAGGCCCCCACTCGCTCATGGTGAATCCCGGGTAATTATTGATGTCAGCACCTTCGTTGTATTTTCCGTCGCCGTTGAAGGCGCCTTTTTCGAATATGTCCGCGAAGAACGCGCCCATGGAATAGAAGTCTCGTGCGCTGAAGGGATCGAACTTGTGGTCATGGCACTCCGCACATCCAATCGTGGATCCAAGGAACGCAACTGATGTGGTGCGTACACGTTCCGCCCTATATTTCGCAACGTATTCCTCGTCCTGGATCCCGCCTTCCTTGGAGATCTGGTTGATCCGGTTGAAGGAGCTCGCGACGTAGTTTTCTGTCGTCGGTTTTTCAAGGAGATCCCCCGCGAGTTGCTGGATGATGAACTCGTTGTAGGGCTTGTTACTGTTGAAGGCATCTATAACGTAGTCACGGTAGGGTGAGGTATCGCGTTCGCCATCGTCGTGGTAGCCGACGGTGTCCGCGTATCTCGCAAGATCCAGCCAGAAGACCGCCATGCGTTCGCCATAGTGTGGCGATGCCAGTAAGACATCGATGCCCGATTTGGCATCCTTTGTGCCGGTTTGGGCAGGAGGAAGGCCGGTGAGGTCGAAGGAAATGCGGCGCGCCAATGTTGCGTCATCAGCGCGGGGAGAGAGTCCGACCTGACCCACTTTCAGCGTGGCGAGGATGAAATTGTCGATCGGATTGGCGGCTCCCATATTGGGAATTTCCGGCCGCTCCGCCTTGATGTATGCCCAGTGAGGCTCGTACTTCGCGCCTTGATCGATCCAGTCCGCAAGTAAACTCTTTTGCTCCGCGTTGAGACTCCTATGGGATTCCGGTGGAGGCATAACCTCTTCCTCGTCCGTGTTGTTGATTCGGTAGATAAGCTCGGATTCCTTCGAGTTTCCCGCAACGAATGCCTCCTTTTCGAGAGCGCTTTCCCTGATGTCCAAACGCAACTTCGCCTCGCGGGATTCCTTGTCTGGGCCATGGCAGGCGAAACAGTTCTCCGCAAGGATGGGTCGGATGTCGCGGTTGTAGGAAATCGGCTCAGCAGCATCGACCGCGCAGCACGAGATCAACAGCAGTGGAAATACTTTTCGGAACATAAATGGGGAAGGGTTGCTAGTAATCTATGGCAATTTTATAGCTTGGATAGATCTTGTTAAAATAATACACTTCTGATCACATAATCTTTCATATTTACCTCGGGTGGAGGGAGAAAATAGATTTTGATTGCGCCTCTCGTTCCGACAGCGGACAAGCTGAGCAAATATGGAGCGTTGTGACGAACAAGTAGACGTAAAAGGTGTGCTGTGTATGCTCGCTTCGGTCGTGCTTTTCGCGGCGAATACGCTGCTGATCCGCGCAGCTTCGGATTTTTCTGTGGCGGCGGACGGTTGGATGGCGTTGCTATTTCGTGGAGTGCTGGGGGTTTTCCTTCTCCATGCGATTTACCGGAAGAGCGGAATTTTAGATTGGAAGCGGGTTTTTACGAACCGCTTTGTATTCATGCGCGGCTTGATCGGTGGGGTGGCGATCATTAGTTTCTATATAACTATCGTGGAACTCGGCGCCGCGCGGGCATCTGTGATCAACCTCACTTACCCGATGTTCGCAACGCTAATCGCCGCGTTTTGGCTTAAGGAAAAAGTGAGCATGGTGAAACGGGTCTGGCTGGTGGTTGCGTTGGCGGGGCTGGTTGTATTCCTGAGCGATGGGAAATCCTCTCTGACTCCCTCCATGTATGATCTACTCGGGCTGCTCGGAGCCGTATCATCGGGCTGGGTGGTGGTTATCGTTCGAAGGCTCCGCGACGACATGCATCCAGCGCAGATTTACGCTGCGCTAGTCGTTTTCTCCCTGCTAATGGGCGTGCCCTCGTTGGTAAAGGTGGCGGAACTTTCCGATTTCAGCTGGGGATTTCTCGGGGCGGCGGCCATTGTGGTCACCTTCGGTCAGCTCTACATGACGAGCGCCTATCAGCACCTTTCGATCGTACAAGGCTCCTCGCTGCAGATGGCTTTGCCGGTCGTCACAGCATTTGGTGCGTTCGTTTTTTTTGGTGAGAGTTTCCAAGCATACGAACTTGCTGGGGCGCTAGTCAGCCTGTTCGCAATCTGGCGGGTGGCGGCGGGTAAGAAGTGAGCAGTATGAAGGTGATCTATTTCCAACTGACAGATATGGGAAAGGTTGATCCTAATTATAACATCGGGGTAAAGAGCAAGACTCTCAAAATGAGTAAGAAAACCACGTATAAACGCGGATTAACACGGAGCAATCGATCGTCATATCGATCTCAAATATAGCGCCGCATAGTAATGATCTCTTGAAGGTACAAACGAGTCTTCTCGCACATCTTATCCGTGTTGGTCTGCGTCCATTTGCCGGAACGATTGGAAGTTTCCAGTCCGGCTATCTCCGCTTCGCTTCGGTTGTGGATCGAATTCTTCTTTTTTTATATCGTGATACTTCCTTGCCTCAATTTCCCCCAAAGCCCACTCCGCATGCTCGGAGACAAGAGGATCAGGGTCTTGTGCGGCTTGCCTCAGGGCGGGAATGTCATCCGATGTTCCGGTGTTGCCGAGAGCGACGCAGACGTTGCGTAAAAAACGGGGGCGCTTGATGCGCTTGATGGGAGATTTTGCGAAGGTGCGGCGGAAGGCATCGTCGTCCATAGCGAGAAAGTCGCGGAGGCGGTGGGTGAAGATTTCCGGGCGGGCTTGGAAGGTGATTTCGCGTGAGGTTCGGGCGAAGCGGTTCCAAGGGCAGGCTTCGAGGCAATCATCGCAGCCATAGATGCGGTCGCCGATGGCGCGGCGGAATTCGATCGGGATCGAGCCTTTGTTCTCGATGGTGAGATAGGAGATGCAGCGGCGGGCATCGAGCTTGTGGGGAGCGGTGATCGCACCGGTGGGGCAGGCGGTGATGCAGCGCGTGCATTTCCCGCAATGGTCACCGAAAGCGGGATCGGGCGGGAGGTCGAGGGTGGTGAGTAGCTCGGCGAGAAAGAACCAAGCGCCAAGCCGGCGGTGGATCTGGACGGTGGATTTCCCACTCCAGCCGAGGCCGGAATCCGTAGCAAAATCCCGCTCCAGCACCGGGCCGGTATCGACGTAATAACGCTGGGTGCCGCCGAGTCCCCTAAGCTTCGCGTCGAGGAGAGCGAGGCGTTTTTCGATGAGATCGTGGTAGTCTTCATTCCACGAATAGCGGGCGATGCGGTAGTCCGCGGGGTGGTCTTCGGGGAAAGGGTTGGAGCCGGTGTGGTAGTTCAGCGCGAGGCAGATGACGGCGCGGCAGCCGGGTAGAACTTCGCGGGGATCACAGCGGCGGTGGGGCATTTTTTCCATCCACGCCATCTCGCCGTGGCGGTCGTCGCCGATCCATTCCATGAACTCGTCGGCGTGGGTGGCGCGTTTCGCGGTGGCGATGCGGCAATCGTCGAATCCGAGCTCGGCGGCCCAGCGCTTGATGGTTTCGGCGGGTTCGCTCATGCGGAATGAGCGAAAAAATAGCGGGCGCTTTCTAGGATGCCGGTGGCGAGTTCGTGGGACTCCAGCCCGGCGGTGTCCACGCGGAGATGGGCGGTCTCGCGATACCATGGCTCGCGCTCGGCGAGGAGGTCGGAGATTTTTTCGCGGGCGTCCGGAGCGTTGAGCAAAGGGCGGTCGCGGTTGCGGGAGGTGCGCTCGTAAATGATGTTTTCGGGGGCGCGCAGCCAGACGACGTAGCCGAGCTTACGCAGTAGAGCGCGGTTCTCCGGGCGGATCACAATCCCCCCGCCGGTGGAAATGATGTGACGCGCATCGGTTTGCTTGGAAATTTCTTGGAGCTGCATGGTCTCGAAATCACGGAAGGCTTGCTCGCCCTCCTCGCGGAAAATCTCGGTGATCTTTTTCCCTATGGTTTGCTCAATGATATGGTCGATGTCCATGAGGTGGTAGCCGAGCCGTTGGTGCAGCTCACGCCCTACGGTGGATTTCCCGCATCCCATGAAGCCGATCAGAACGATATTTCTCGGTGTGGCTTCCGTGTCATTCATGGCTTTACGCTAACGCGTGAATTCTTAAGGTAGAAGTCGCAAAATAGGGTAGAGGAGATGATGAATTCAGGAGGTTTTGGGAGTTTTGACGAAAAATCCGTGCCACTTTAGGAAAAAATCTCCATAATTCGCGTAGAAGCTTTTAATAATGTCAGCCATCCAAATTCTCAATCCCAGCCGTGTCCCCGCCACTGGATTTCTCGCTGTGCCTGGCCGTCTCGACTTCCAGCAGCTCCTGCATCTGGAGAAACAGTTTTTCGGGCGCAAGATTACCTACCTCATTGAGGAAGACGACCAACACGATATTGCCCTACGCGGCCACATGGAAAAGTCCGGCAACGGAGCCATGTTCACTTGCACCGATAACAATCCGGCTCTTGCGGGAAAGGAATTGGCGGTATTTCTCGATGATAATGGGGTTATTCTCTTCATCCCCGGTCGCGCAACGACCCGACTCGCCACGCCGATTCATGTGCCGTCCAGCCATCTGAAAACGCTCACCGCCTTCGGCTTGCCGCTGCTGCCCATCGCTATCGATTGCCCGCGCGAATCCTGCCTCGGCATTGAGCGCGTTTCGAGCCTGCCCGCTGCCGTGATTGCCTTCGGAAAGCTAATCTCCGCCAAGGATGCAAGTCTCCCCGCGCTGCAAGCGAATCTGTTAGAGGCCTTCGCCGACGCTTACGCCACCCGTGAAATCCTCAAGGGTTCCCTCGCCACCGCCTTGCTCCAGGGACTCAAGAATAACCCCAACGAATGCATCGTCGATGGCTCGGATGACGTCGTTCTGCCTTACTCAAAAATTTTGCCCATTGCCATCGCTCTTTCGAAACACATACGCGCCGAGACCGACAAGCCCCGCGTCGCCATTGTGTTGCCTCCCGGGAAGGGCGGCCTGATCGCTAATCTGGCCGTTCTCTTTGCTGGGAAAATCCCTGTGAACCTGAATTTCACTGCCTCCCATAACGCAATCCGTTCCTCGATACGCCAGGCAGATGTGGATCGCTTTATCACCGCCGATTCATTTATCAGGAAAGTCACCGCCTTCCCATGGCCTCCGAACCGCGATCTCATTTTCATCGAGCGCGTCATACCTGAAATCAAAAAACAGATCGTGAAATGGGGCGTCATTTCTAAACTTCTTCCAGCTTCCTTTCTCGCGACCTTGCTCGGTCTTAACAAGCGCTGTGGAGCGGATGAGGCGATCCTCCTTTTCACCTCCGGCTCCTCCGGTGAACCGAAAGGTGTTCCTTTAACGCATCGTAACGTCCTAGCTAACGTCACCCAGTTCGCCACCCGCCTAAACTTGGAGCGCAATACCTCCATCCTAGGCTGCTTGCCGCTATTTCACTCCTTCGGTTGCACGGTTACGCTCTGGTATCCAGTCATCGAGGGCATCAATCTCGTCACCTACCCTTCGCCGCTTGAAACGAAACGCCTCGCCGAATTGATCTCCCTCCATCAGGTCGACATCCTCCTCGCCACGCCCACGTTTCTGCGCGGCTATATGAAACGCATCGACCCCGCGCAGCTCGAGTCTCTGAAGTTCGTTGTCACCGGTGCGGAAAAGCTTCCCCAGAGATTGGCCGATGCCTTCGAGGAGAAATTCGGCATCCGTCCGATGGAAGGTTATGGTCTAACAGAAACATCCCCCGCCACCAACGTGAACCTGCCCTCTTTACAAGATGCATCCGGCTCCCACGTCCTCGCCGCTCAGCGCGACGGTTCCGTTGGCCAACTCCTACCCGGCATCGCCATACGCCTCATCGATGCCGTGACGGACGCGCCCGTCCCCCTTAATCAGCCGGGCATTATCGTCCTCAACGGGCCTAACGTTTTTTCCGGTTATCTGCGTGATGAGAAACGCACTGGGGAAGTCCTTACCGGCGATGGCTGGTTCCGAACTGGCGATGTCGGTTTCCTCGATGCCGATGGATTTTTACACATCCAAGGTCGCATTTCTCGTTTCTCCAAGATCGCTGGGGAAATGGTGCCGCATGAGACCATCGAAGCTGCCGTCAACCAAGTGCTCGGCCTTGATTCCGAAACCGAGCGCAAGATCGCCATTGTCGGCATACCCGACGAAGCGAAAGGCGAGGCTATTGTCCTGCTATCCACCATTGCCAATCACGCGCTGGAGCAGCAATGCATCGACCTTCGCTATAAGCTCCTCGACTACGGTCTTACCTCGCTCTGGTGTCCTCGTGTCATCGTCCCCGTTCAAGAAATTCCCCTACTCGCCTCCGGTAAACTTGATATCAAGGCCTGCCAAAATCTTGCGGGTGGATGAACGGGGGTGGGCGATTTTCGGTTGTCATCTTGAACTAAACCACAGCCGTGGGTTGGAAGTTAGATTTTTCAGATCTCCAGCCGATACCTCATCACGGTAGGATCCACCTCCCGGCTCCAAGCGTCGATACCTCCGGTTAGGCCGAAGGCATTGGTAATCCCGTGACCCCGAAACCATGCGACCTGGTCAAGTACGTATTTGCCGGTGTGGTCGTAAAGCACCACCAACTCGCCGGGTTTCTCCGCGAAAATCTTCTCTTGGAGCCCTTGGTGGAAAAATTCTGCGCCAGGGATCATCACCGCCTCGTATTCCTCGCGCGTCCTAACATCCACCCAGCGGATTTCCTCTCCAATATCCATGCGTTGAAAAACATCAGTCGCCTCGATCAGCATCGTGAGGTCGTGCTCATGGCTCGCTAGCAAATGCGCCAGCACTTCTCCGGAATCGAGTTCTGTCCGCTCGCATAGCGCTGCCAGCGTTTCGTCCTCATCAAAGGCGCAACTCTGGCAGCCACCCAGATGATACCGCGCGAACAGCGCCCGCCGCGCACCCGGCATCGCTGCGATCAGCTCGCCCATCTTGGTTTGCGTATTCATATGAGTGAATGAGAAATTACCGCTTCTCGATCGCGACGATTGTCACATCGTCCATCTGAAGCCCTTTACCAGTGAAGAATTTTAACTCATCCTGCACCTGTTTTACGACTGCTTCTGCACCCAGCTCGGCAGCCACGCAAAAGGTGGCGGAGAGGCGTTCCAAGCCGAATTCCTCCTCGCTGGCGTCGAGGGCTTCCTTCACGCCGTCAGTGAAAAGTAGTACGCAGTCGCCGGATTCGAGGACGATGCGTTCGTCGGCAGTGACGCGTTCAAAGACATTTCCCGGATCGATACCCAGGGCTAGTCCCTTGGGCTTTGAAAGCTCCACCTTGCCGCTCGCCTTACGGAAAATCATCGCAGGTTCGTGGCCAGCGCGAGCGAAGGTAAGGGAGCCGTCGGTGGGATCAAGGATGCCGTAGATCATGCTGATGAACATGTCCTCGCGGATGTCTGGGCAAAGGTAGCGGTTCACCGCTGAGAGTGCGGTGGAGGGAGATGTATTGGTTAGCGAGACGGCGCGCAGGAGGCTGCGGCACATCGCCATCAGCAGCCCAGCGGCAACTCCTTTTCCGGAAACGTCCGCTACCACCACGCCGAGTCTCCCTTCTGGCAGATCGATGTAATCATAATAGTCTCCGCTAATAATCTTTGCAGGCAGGTTGGTGCCGTTCACGCGGAATCCTGCTACCAGGGGATCCTCCTGCGGCAATAGTACTCGCTGCACCTCGCGGGCGTTTTTCAGTTCGCCCTCGATTTCCTTTTTTTCGTTCGCTTCCCTGTGCACGCGGGCGTTACCAATCGCGAAGGACGATTGCTCGGCGACGGAACGAAACACCGCGAAATCATTGTCGGAAAACGTATCTACGCCGGACAGTCTTGCCACAGCTAATACCCCGATGTCCTTGCCCGCGTAACGCAGAGGCGAGACCATCACCGATAAACCATCATCCGCTTCGTGAGTCCGGATAGCCTCGGGCATGTGAAGGCCTTTCCCGATTAAGCCGTCGCCCACAGCCACACGTGCCAAGCGCATGTGGCTTTCCAATGCCCGAGGATCGATGTGCATTTTATCGAGGACTTCCTGAGGTAACTCCACTAAAGGTGGACAATCATCCGAAACGTAGGCGGGTTTTAGGAAGCCTTGCTCGTGCGATTCCTGATAGATCGCCCCGCCGCTCGCGCCGACTACTTTCAATACTCCCTCCACAATCATTCGGGAGATCGCTGCGTCACTGGGTTCTCTGCCAATGACTAACCCCAGATCGTGCAGGAAACTGAACATACGTTCTTCTTCTCGCACCATCTCGCGGAAGCTAAGGCGCAACCGTTTAGCCTGGCGCCGTTGGTTTATGAGCACTAAAAGTAGCACGAGGACGCAAGCCAAAAGCAGGCTGTTCAGCAAAGCGGTGAAGAATTCATTCATACCGCTTCATTCGGAGGTCTTCGCCTTTTCCGTAAGCTCGTCCTCCAGCAGTTCAAGTACCCCTGAAAACTTGAGGCGGTTGCCCTCGTTCGCATCGGAGAGGATTTCGTGTGCTTCTAGGATATGCCGAGTGTGGAGCACTGTGCCTGCAGTCATGCCCGCCACTTTGGGTTTGAGTAGATCGCGTGCCTTGTTTTCCACTCCTATCCATACAGCGTGCTTCGGATTTATCGCCATTAGGAAATCTAATCCCAGATCCTCCAGCGAGTTGCGGCTTTTCTCATCCGCCCCCGCCACCTGCAGGGCACCGCCTTTTCCCGTGAGCCGGCTTGCTAGCCCCGCGAGCGTTCCCATAAAGGTTGAGTCCATTCCCGTGCAAACCTGCAGGTCTACCACTAGGCACAACTCGCCGCGCATGATTCGGGACTCGCCGAATTCCTTCACCGCCGGACTGTTTAGGAAAGATCCCTTGCCCTCACAGCGGATCCAACTGAAATCTTCAAATTTTCCTACTTTGATTGGACAAGCGTTAGCCACGAATAATGCGTCGCTGTTCAATGACGTCTGATTAAGAAACTACCGCCGCCTAGCATTGCGGTCAACCTCCTTCGTCATTATCTCCTGTCCTTACGTATTTCCCGCGCCCAAAATCATGTTTATGAAATCCCGCTACCTGATCCTCGTCCCCATCATCTTACTAGCGCTGCTCATTCCGCTCGCCTTCGTCCGCAACCACACCGACAAATTTCCGAAAGCCCCGCCGACCGCTCTTTCTGCGCCAACCACTGAAACGGCGGCCGTGGAAGTTCCCACCTACACCACCGCGCCCCCATCCCCGGACGGCATTGGGAAAATTTTCATGGGACGCGAGATTTCCTATGTGATGGGGCACCAAGGATTGAACTGGTTGGAGCGCGACGAACGCGAAATGGAGGAGGCGCCCTCCCGCGCCATCGCCCTCCTTGATCTCGCGACCGATGCGGTGATCGCTGATATCGGGGCGGGTTCCGGTTACTATTCCTTCCGTATCGCCCCGCTTGTCCCGCGCGGAAAAGTCATCGCTGTGGATATCCAGCAGGAAATGCTAGATTTCCTGAAAGCCGAATCCGCCAAACGCGAGGTCACCAACGTGCTGCCCCACCTCGGAACGATCGAGGATATCCAGCTTCCACCCGATACCCTCGACGCCGCGCTCATGGTCGATTCATATCACGAATTTTCTCATCCGATCGAAATGCTCACCTCCCTCCAAAAAGCCCTCAAGCCCGGCGGAAAAATCTACCTCCTAGAATACCGCGCCGAAGACCCCCGCGTCCCCATCAAGCCCCTCCATAAGATGTCCGAAGCCCAAGCACGCAAAGAATTCGAAGCACTCGGCTTCACCTTCGTGAAAAACAAACCCGGCCTCCCGTGGCAGCACTTTCTGGTTTTCGAGAAATCTCAAAATTCAAATTTCAACTCACAATGAAGAGAAAGACTTGGCGAACTTATCTTGATTGGCGGTTCAAGCTTCCCAAAACCCAAGTCTTCCACCTTATCACACAGCATCCGGCACCCTGTTTCGGGACATCTTCCTTGAAGTTTGAATTTTGAAAGTTGAAAGTTGAAGGATGCCCGGTCTCATTATTGCTCCACGCGCCAGAATCTTCCACGGCCACGAGTGGGTTTACGCCACTGAAATTAAGAAATCCTTCGGTAATCCGCAGCCGGGCGATGTGATCACGCTAAAGGATTTCCGCGACCGCCCACTCGGTTCCGCGATCTACAATCCCGCCTCGCAGATCGTTGCCCGCCGCTTTTCACGCCGCCGCCAAGATCTCGACCTCGATTTCTTCACCCGCCGCATTCGTCAGGCAATTAAACTCCGCACGGAAACCGAAGGCCTTGATGAAACCCTCTGCCGCATTGTCTGGTCGGAGTCCGATGGCATACCCGGCCTCATCGTAGATCGCTACGGCGACCACCTCTCCGTCCAGACCCTCACGCTCGCCATGGACATGCGGAAAGATCTGATCCGCGACGCGCTCATCGAGCTACTTGTCCCAAAATCCATCGTTCTGCGCAACGACTCGCCATCTCGCAAAGCCGAAGGCATGGAGCCGGGTATCGAGCTTCTTTATGGCGAAAACCCAGGCCCGTTCACTGTCACTGCAAACGGCCTGACCTTCGAGATCGACCTCATCGACGGACAAAAAACCGGTCTCTACCTCGACCAACTCCAAGCCCACATGGAGGTCGCAAAAATGTGCAAAGGTCTCCGTGTCCTCGATTGCTTTACGAACCAAGGTGGCTTCGCCCTAGCCTGCGCAAAAGCTGGCGCGGCGAAGGTCACCGCCGTGGATATCTCCGCATCCGCCTGCGCTGCGGCACGGAAAAATGCCGAACTGAACCAGCTCGATATCGAAGTCATCGAGGCGAACGTCTTCGATTTCCTGAAATCCGCCCAGCCGGAATACGATCTCATCATCCTCGATCCACCGAGTTTCACAAAAAACAAAAAGACTCTCATGGACGCCATGCGTGGCTACAAGGAGATCCACCTCCGCTCGCTCAAGCTCCTTGAAAAGGGCGGCCTGCTCTCCACCTTTTGCTGCTCTTACCACGCATCCCGCGAGCTTTTCCTCGAAAACCTCGCCGACGCCTCCGTGGATGCCAAGCAAGCCCTCCGCCTCGTCGCCGAGCACGCCCAGCGCCCCGACCATCCCGTCCTCATCACTCTTCCCGAAACATCCTATTTGAAAGGATTTACCTGCCAGGTGATTGCGACGCGGTGAGAGTCATGGCGTATCGTATGCCAATTATATCCGACAAACATATTTGCTTTTATCTAACACCTGACTATTCTTCCTGCATGTCCCAACTGAGCATCTATTTGGATCAGGAAACCCAACGAAAGGTGGAACTTGCCGCACGCAGGGAATCTGTTTCCGTTTCTCGCTGGGCGCGTATCCATTTGGCTAAAGCAGCAGAGATCGCTGAAGCTTCGGCGTGGGATCATCTTTCTGCCTTTGCCGGTATCGCTTGCGAGACATTTGAAGTGCCCGAACGCAAACCATCCCACCGTGCCGTTCCGGATCTGTAAGCTTAATTTGCATGTTCTGTCTCGATACCAACATCTGGTCTTATCTGCTCCGGATTCCGAACGAAGCCCTCGTCCGCAACCTTAAAAAGCACACGACAGCAGAGCTTTGCCTCACGGAATTGATCCGTGCGGAGTTGCTCTTCGGGGCGCGGAGGAGTTCCAAATCCAAGGCACTCACCCAACGGATCGAGCAACTCCTTTCCCCCTATCCGCGTCTGCCTTTCGGAGCGGAAGCTGCCGTTCATTATTCGGAAATACGGACAATGCTCGAAAAAAAGGGCACGCCCATCAGCCCAAACGACCTCATCATCGCTGCAACTGACCGCGCGGCTAACGCCGTTCTCGTCACCGCCAACTACCGCGAATTTTCCCAAATCCCCGGCCTAGAATGCCAGGATTGGACTATTTGAGTGATCCCGTAAAATTTAGTGTTCCCTCTCCGGCGGACGGTACATACCCTCCCGCCCCGTGCCCACCACCGCCATCCTTGCCCTCGAAGACGGACGCTGCTTTATCGGCGTTTCCTATGGAGCCACCGGAACTACCACCGGGGAAATCTGTTTCAATACCTCGATGACCGGTTACCAGGAGGTCATTACCGATCCGTCCTATCGCGGCCAGATCGTTGCGATGACCTATCCGATGATCGGAAATTACGGGGTCAACCCCGAGGACAACGAATCCGCCGGCCCACATATCCGCGCCTTCGTGATCGGCGAACTCTGCGAGATACCCTCGAACTACCGATCCACAGAAAGCCTATCTTCCTATTTGGAACGCCACAACATCCTCGGCATCGAGGATATCGACACCCGCGCGCTCACCAAACACCTCCGCTCGCTCGGAGCCATGCGCGCCTGCGTCACCACCGAGCTTTCCGAAGCGGAGGCCATCGCCGCCGCGAAAAACTCCGCTCCGATGGAAGGTTCCGATTTCGTCAAGGAGGTCACCACCAAGGAGACCTACACCTGGACGGAGGAATCCCGGCTCTGGACTTTGCCCAACGCCTCCATCGGCGAAACCGAGACCTACCAGGAACTCCCGCCCGCGAAATACAAGGTCGTCGCCATCGATCTCGGCCTGAAATACAACCAGCTCCGCATGCTCCGCCAGGCGGGCTTTGAGGTCGAGGTCGTCCCTGCCACCACCACCGCCGCCGAGATCCTCGCGATGAAACCCGACGGCCTGTTCCTAACCAACGGCCCCGGCGATCCCGCCGCGCTCGGCTACATCCATGCGGAGATCCGCGAGCTCATCACCAAGCTCCCCACCTTCGGCATCTGCCTTGGCAACCAGCTCCTCGCCCACGCCTTCGGAGGAAAGACTTTTAAGCTCAAGTTCGGTCACCGCGGCGGCAACCAGCCAGTAAAAGATCTTCGCACAGGCAAAATCACGATCACCTCCCAGAACCACGGCTTCGCGGTCGATCCCGCCTCATTGCCCGACGACGTCGAGGTCACCCATATCAACCTCAATGACAACACCGTGGAAGGTATGCGCCACAAAAATCTTCCGGTCTTTTCCGTTCAATACCACCCCGAAGCCGCCCCCGGTCCCAACGACGCATGCTACTTTTTCAAGGAATTCGCCGCCCTGATTGAGGCTGGGAAACGTTAGTAGTTATTGGTTAGAAGTTATTAGAAATGACGACTTTACAACCCACGGCGTCGCTCCCCGCCTCTTCCTTGGGAGTTGAATCTTGAAGTTTGAATTTTATGAACACAGTTATCACCGGCCTCCAATGGGGCGACGAAGGCAAAGGCAAGATCGTTGATTACCTCACGGAAAGTTCTGATGTGGTTATACGCGGCCAAGGCGGAAACAATGCCGGCCACACGGTCATCGCCAAAGGCACTAAATACGTCCTCCACCTCCTTCCCTCCGGCATACTCTGGGATGACAAGGTCAATGTCATAGGCAACGGCGTCGTCGTCGATCCCATCGGCCTTTGCATCGAGATCGAGCGCATCGAAGGTCAGGGCATCGCCATCGGCGCGGAAAAACTCCTGATCTCAGATCGCGCCCACGTTGTCCTGCCTTTCCATAAAGAACTCGATGCCGCCCGCGAAATCTCTCTCGGCGACCAGAAGATCGGCACCACAAAGCGCGGCATCGGCCCCGCCTACGCCGATAAAGTGAACCGCTGCGGCCTAAGAATGGCAGATCTGTTAGACCGGCCTTTTGCTGAAGCCCAAATCACCCGCCGGGTTTCCGAGGTGAACGAGATCCTGGTGAAATACGATCTTCCTACCTTCACTGCCGAGGGTGTCATCGAGGAAATTTACGCAGCCTTCGAGCGCCTGCGCCCGCACGTAACGAACACGATCCCCATCCTGCACAAGGCGTGGAAAACGAAGAAAACCCTCCTCTTCGAAGGCGCGCAGGGCACCTTGCTCGATATCGACTTCGGCACCTACCCCTTCGTCACATCCTCGAACACCACCGCCGGCGGCTCCACTACCGGCACCGGCCTGCCGCCGACCGCCATCGAGGCTGTGATCGGCGTCTGCAAGGCCTACACCACTCGCGTCGGCTCCGGCCCGTTCCCCACCTGCGACGAAGGACTTTCCGAATACCTCCACAATCTCGGCCGCGAGTTCGGCGCCACTACCGGTCGCCCGCGCGGCTGCGGTTGGCTCGATACCGTCCTGCTCCGCTTCGCCTGCATGGTCAACGGGGTCACTGGACTCGCTGTCACCAACGTCGATGGCCTCGACGAATACGAGGAACTGAAAATCTGCGTCGCCTACGACATCGATGGCACCCGCCACGAACTCCCGCCCGCCGACCGCTCCTTCTGGGATCGCGCCAAACCGATTTACGAAACCCTCCCCGGTTGGAAACAAGACACCACCGCCTGCACCGCGTATTCTGATCTCCCGCAAAACGCGAAAGCCTACCTCACCCGCCTCTCCGAGCTCTGCGATGCCCCCATCGCTTTCATCGGAGTCGGCCCGGACAGGAAGCAGACTCTGGCTGTGTAATTCGCCATATATAATATCTTAGCATCACCAAACTTCCTTCCCATCGATTCAACGATCGACTTGGGGAGTCTCACCCCTTGGCTCTTGCCCCAACGCTGCAAAGTGGTTCTAATGCGTGATAGTATATCCCATGGCTATACGCATTCAAGAGTGTTTTTCTCGCCCAAACGCTAGAGTGGATGAGCCGACGGTGACGTGTCCGAATTCTAATAAGGATATTGTGGTCGGCTGAAACCTACGTCCCCGGCTCCTTATCCAGCTGGAACGCGTCATGCACGGCGCGCGCGGCGTCCTCGATGTGGATCTCATCGACGGTGACTGCGATCTTGATCTCGGAAGTGGAGATCATGCCGATGTTGATGCCTTTCGCACCAAGCGCCTTGAACATGGTAGCGGCGACGCCGGAGTGGGATCTCATGCCGATGCCGACGGCAGAAAGTTTAGCGATGCCGGCCTCGGTCTGGATCTGGGCGTCCGAGGAAAGCTCCGCGAGCACGGGCTTGAGCGCGGCTTGGGCCTTGCCGAGATCGGAGGAGTGCATCGTGAAGGAGTGCCTTGAGCGGCCGTCGCTGGAGATGTTCGAGACGATCATGTCTAGGTTGATCTCCGCCTCGGCGAGCGCGCCAAGGATTTTTCCGGACATGCCGGGTTCGTCCGGGATGCCGGAGATGGTGACCCGCGCCTGCGAGCGCTCGATCGAGATGCCACGGATGACGACGTTTTCCATATTGGGATGTTCTTCTAGCACGAGGGTTCCTGGGTTGTCGTTGAGGGAGGAGCGGACTTCAAATACCACGCCGAATTTCTTCGCGAACTCGACGGAGCGTGACTGCATGACTTTGGAGCCGGAAGAGGCCATTTCCAACATTTCATCGTAGGAAATTTCCGGTAGTTTGCGGGCGTTTTTCACCACGCGGGGATCGCAGGTATAGACGCCATCCACATCGGTGAGAATCTGGCAAACATCCGCCTTCAGCGCAGCGGCGACGGCGATGGCGGTGAGATCGGAGCCACCCCGACCGAGGGTGTGAATCATTCCCGCCGAGGTGATGCCTTGGAAGCCAGCGACCACTAAGGTTTTCCCCTCATCCAGATATTTCCTCATCAATGAAGGATCCATCTTCGCGATACGCCCGCGCGTGTGGCTGCCAGTGGTGAAAATGCCTGCCTGCCGTCCAGTGATCGATGCCGCTTCGACGCCGATCTCGTGGAGAGCCATGGTCACCAGCGCGATGGATTGCTGCTCGCCGGTGGCGAGAAGGACATCGAGCTCGCGTTCGGATGGGTTCTCGCGCAATTCCTTCGCCATGCCTATGAGCTTGTCGGTGACACCCGACATCGCGGATACCACCGCAATGACCTGGTTGCCTTCGTCGCGGGTGCGTTTCATCCGCGCGGCGACGCTGCGCATGCGGTCGATGGAGCCGACGGAGGTTCCGCCGTATTTCTGAACAATCAGAGCCATGGATTGGGAGGAGGGGATTCAAGGGGCTGCTCCCGGAAACTGCAACCCTCAAAATTCAACTTCAAGGCAGGTTTCTTACAGTAGGGACGAGAAGAATTCGAACCACAACCGGAGCGAAGCGGAGATAGCCGGACTGGAAACTTCCCATTTTTCCGGCAAATGAACGCGGATAAACACGGATAAGAAGGCAGGAATGAGCATTTAACACGAAAACCGATATTCAATTACAAAATCAGCGGTCTTTACCACAGAGACACAGAGAACACAGAGGTTTGGGGAAATGATGCGAAACACTTTATGATGTTGCTTCAAGAGCTCCGTGTTCTCTGTGTCTCTGTGGTCAAATTACTTGGAACCAATTTTCCACTTCGGAGTTCGGGATGAACAAGCTGCTGCAAAGAATCCACGAGCATTGAACACAAACTCATAACAACTCGGAGAGATCCAAGGCCATCGCGGCGAAGGATTCCTCAAGGGTGAGTTTCGAGCTATCCGCCGGAGCGATCAGTATGCCGTCCTGGAAAGGTTTCATGACAAATCCGCGCTCTAGATGGTAGGAGCGGATGAGATGTGCGGGAATCCGTGCACCCTTGGAATTACCGATACGGATCGGTTTCTGAACCTGATTCATGGGAGCACAGCAATTACACGGGATTCAGGTGGCAAGGCGTTTGTTTTACGTGGCGGTGATCTTCGGTCGCCGCCCGCTCAATCTAGGTAGGGAGGAGAACCGAAATCCTCGAACTGCGAGAGCCAGCGTGATTCGTCGGAGATTCGTGCGGGTTTGGCGCTTGTCGGCGATGTATCCGATGTTTATGGGTGCGGTCTCACTCGAACACGAGGAATGGTGCCAATCGGAGAAGGGTTTGTTTTCCTATGCCGTCCACTGCGTCGAGATCTTCAAGCTTGGAAAATGGGCGGGCTTCGATGATGCGGTTCGCGGTGACTTCGCCGACGCCGGGGAGTTTCATGAGTTCGTCGTGGGTGGCGGTGTTGGGGTTAATCTTTTCGCCTTCGGAAAGAGCGATAGCTCCGGTGGAGAGTTCGATCTCGGCGTTTTCCGCACGCTCTTCTTTGCGCTCCTTGGGGAGACTTTCCCAATCCGTGGCACTCCACGCGCCGAGACCTTTTTTAGCGGCCATGAGTTGAATATCCTGAAATGAAGCGCGGTACTCTTGGGAAGTAGTTCCGTCGGGCATTTCGCGATAGACTCCGAAGGCGCGGGCGAGACCGAGGCTCACTAGTCGTGTGGCGAGATCCTCGCCTTTTGCGGTTGTGACAAAACCATAGAAACGCTTGTATCTGCTATCGCCACGAGCGTCAGAGTAGGCAGTGTGAACAGAAAAAGGTGCCGCCAGGGCACGGGCTACTTCCTCCGCCGCTTTACCGCCGAAGCCCTTGGCTGCTTCTATGGATGACTGCGGCGAACTGCCGAAATTAGAGATGCCGAAGTAGCGGCGCTGTGCACGGAGGCGTCGGGCGTCGGTCTCATCGGTCACATGCCACTCGATGCAGTCCGCGCCATAGAGACGGATGCTGATTTCCTTTCCATCGGCGGTGCGGATCGGGAAGCTGTCGCCGTCCGACCAATCGGCCTTGACCAGTGTGCATTTCTCAAGGTGCGTCAGTGGCTCTGCTGCGTTGGTAAAAAGGTTCAATGAAAGCAAAAGTACTGCGAGAAGTTTTTTCATATTTATAGAAATTATCCGTGCGGATAGATCCCAGTATTGGGATCTGCCCAGTTTTGTTCGTGGCCCTTCGCATAGTTGAATAGGTGACGGTGCATGTATTCATAGTAGATTTCCTTCTGCGCCTTGTCGAGGCGCTGCCATATGGCGATGTTGAACGCGCGGCAGACCTTCTGCATCATGGTCAGGGTAAGTTGGCGGCCTTTGCGGGCTTTTTGAACTTGTTTATGGTTAAGCTGTTCGGTGGATGTCTCAACAAGTTGGTGGTTTGTCAGCTTCCATTTATCCATGAGTTCATCTAGTGGCTGTTTACCGTATTCACGCGGGTCTTCCATACCACTTGTGTAGCGTGATGTATGTTGAAGTCAAAGATGGAAAGTGTCATCTACCCAGTAGGCCTTCGGTCACGCGCAGGGCTGCGAGGTTGCCTTTCACCTCGTGGACGCGATGGAGCATGATACCTTTCATGCGAGCCATGGCGGTGAGGGCGAAGGTGGCGGCGTCGCGGTCAGACGGGAGTTCCGCACCGGTGAGCTTGGCGATGACGGATTTGCGGGAAACGCCGAGCAACAGGGGAAATTCCGGTGGCGCGAGTTCGTTGAGATGGCGAAGGAGGGCGAGGTTGTGATCGAGGGATTTCCCGAAGCCGATGCCAGGATCGAAACAAAGCCGGGCAGGGGAGATGCCCAGCGATTTCAAGTTTTCAAGGCGATCTTGGAAAAACTTTTTAACCTCGGAAATGACATCCGTGTAGGAGGGATTTTCCTGCATGTCAGCAGGCGTGCCTCGCATGTGCATGATGACGATACCACAATCTGATTCTGGGCAAACAGCGGACATTTTCGGATCGGCGGTGAGGCCGGAGATGTCGTTGATAATATTCGCACCTGCTTCGAGCGCAGCACGGGCGACAGCAGCTTTCGTGGTGTCGATCGAGATTAGGCCGTCCCACTCGCTGCGGAGAGAGCGGATGACCGGGATGGTGCGGCGGATTTCCTCATCAGCATCCACGGGCCGCGCGCCGGGCCGGGTGGACTCACCGCCGATGTCGATGATCGCAGCTCCTTCTGTGATCATTTTGCGCGCATGAACGAGGGCGGCGTCGTGAGCGGCGAAATGCCCGCCGTCCGAAAACGAATCGGGAGTGACGTTGAGGATGCCCATAATTTGCGCTTGGTGGGACAGGTCTAGGTTGCGGCCTTGGATGCTCCAGATCATTACTGAGAGGATCTTAGCGCGGCAATCATGATACGTAAGTGGAAAAAAACGCTGGCTTTCACCGCGAGCAGGGTTCCAATCTCCCCAAGCATGACTTGGAATGACAAATTCACCGCCCTCTTTGAACGTGTGGCAGACGCCTACCGAAAAAGCAGTTTTGACTACGAAACGGGATACTCGACTGAAGAAATCGCCTTTCTCGAAAGCATTGGATACAAAAAGAGGGAGTTTTTCGATTTCGTGGAGGATTTTATCGGCGAGGGCGAGCCTTCGCTGGGCACTGCGTTACTTATCGCCGCAGCGCGCAGGGATCATTTTCTCGTCGATCAGAAAGGTAAAGTTAGTGATATCTCGATCACCCGGGATGAACTCCCAAGTTTCGGTGAGGATCTTGATGGCATTCCTTATCTGCCGCGTATACTCGTGAAAGCTCGTGCCAAACTCCGCGGCGAGCTTGATCCTGATCTTATGTATGGTTGCGGTGGCGACCGCAATTTTCTGTTAAAAAACGGCAACTTACACCCCGCCGATTTCCTCCGTCATGTTTGGGCATCGGATGGCAATGACTCAAAAATCGTTGCGTGGATTAGATCCCGTTGAGGCGAATTTTAGATACAAACGCAAATTTCTAAACAGTTTTTGTATATACTTTGCCTCGGTTTTTTTCTGCTACTTAGCACATCGCCATGGAGCGGGATTTTGGGAAAGGGCAACGAGTTTATGATGAGAGCGAACTGGCGTTAATTAGACTCTAGGCCTTATGTATGGGACTTGAAATAGTGACGCTATTACGATACTTCGTGTCCATGGTTGTACCCAACCCGCACACGCTCAAGCCTATGAAATATAAAATACTCGGCGTAGATAATATGACCACAGATGAGAAACTTGAGAAGTTTACGGGCGTAGTGCCGTGGAGTTACCTCAAGCCGCATTTTATTAACGGTGTGCTGTTTTTCGTCGATCCGTCGCTGACGCTGGCAGAAGTCGGTCGGGCATTTTCTAACAACGAGGAGGGCAGGGTAAAGGCCTTACTGAAGTGTGGCGATTTATTGAAGATCGGCGATCTCCATGCAGCGCAGTGGGAGAAGGGCGGGGTAGAGTTCGAGACTCTTGTGGTTTCGCCGTTCGTGCTTTGCCAGCCAATAGGATAGCTCCTTGCGCTCCGAGTGGATCGGGCGAATATCGCGGGTATGCAAAACGAAAGAGTTCTATATGTGAAGACGGGTTGCCCGTGGTGTGTCGAGGTTCAAGGTTATTTGCGCGATCATGATATCGCCGTCCGTACGGTGATCGTGAGCGGTGACCGTGCAGCCATGGAGGAGATGGTCGCGCTCTCTGGCCAGAGCAAGGCTCCGACCTTGGATTGGGAAGGCGAGGTGCTGGCGGATTTCGGCGTCGATGAGCTGGTGCCTTTTCTTGAAGGGCGAACATAAATTATTTCACTAAAAAATTACGAGTTTACGTATTTATAGATATGGATATGAAAGCCGCAATATTACTGATGCTTAGTTGTAGCTTGGCAATGGCTGCCGACGCGCCTGAGCTAAGAAAGCAAGCCGCAGAACTCGAGAAGAAGGGTAACTGGCGCGAGGCCTACGACCTGCGAGTCAAGATACTGCGTGAAGTAGATGACGCGGAGTCGGCGGTCGATCTGCAACAAGCCTTACAGTCGCAGCGACTACTCGGCGAACCACAGAATTTCGATCCTTTACTCACTGAATTAACTACTAGTAAAAAAGACAACTCGGCTTTAATGCAGGCGGCTGGCGACGCGTTTCTTGGCACCCACGGCAGCTACGGGCAGATCCTCGACGGCGGGTTCCAGCGAGGCATGAATGGACGCGGCGATTACATCCAGGTGCAAGAGCAGGATCGGCTCCGTGCGCTGCAATGTTTCTTGCAAGCCCACCGCACCGTGGAAAAGGGCAGCGCTAAGGAAGTGGAAGTTCTCCGCCGCATTGGCATCGCGCTCACAATGTCGCGTACGGGTTCTAAATTTGTCTGGCGGCTGCA
>CAMAXN010000012.1 GCA_945862245.1 Prosthecobacter debontii | reverse complement strand
GATGCTCCGGATTCTTGAGCTGGCGCGGATTTACCCTGGGCGTCTGCTCCCGAGATCATATCTTGGGAAGGATCCTTCTTATTCATTAACACAACAGCTCCGGCTCCCGCAAGGAGCAGAACGACGATGGCTGCGATGGTTGTTTTTTTTGTCATGATGATGGCGGTGGTGTTTTTAGTTATGGAGGAAGTGGTTTTACTTTCCGGAGATTCTGCTATACTGGAAGTGATGTCGGATAGGAAATTTCACGGACATTACGGCGTGGAAGCGGCTAGAGGCGGCGGCGCGAATAGCGCTTGATTTCCTGGTTCCGCCTGCCCATATCAGTCGCATAGCGGCGGCTTGGCGGAATGGTAGACGCGCTCGACTCAAAATCGAGTTCCAAAAGAGTGTGGGTTCGAGTCCCACAGCCGCTACTTGCACCTTTTTAACCGGTATGGAACAGGCTCGAAGCATCGGTATCATCGCAGGCAACGGCTTTTACCCGGAGACTTTCGTCCGTGCCGCCCGCAAAGCAGAACCATATTCACGGCTGGTCGTTGTTGCCTTTGAAAACGAAACGCGCCACGACCTCGAACCGCAGGTCGATTCCTTTCAGTGGTTCCGCGTCGGCCAGCTTTCCAAGCTGATTAAATTTTTCCTGAAAGAGGGCGTGAAGGAAGCTGTGATGATAGGTCAGATATCGCCTGGAAATCTTTTTGAATTACGCCCTGACCTTCGTATTCTGATGATGCTAGCTAGGGTGAAAAAGCGCAATGCCGAGACACTCTTCGGAGCCATCGCCGACGAGATGGCGATAGACGGCATCACCTTGCTTCCCGCCACCACCTTTCTCGAAGACTATCTGTCTCCGGAAGGGCATGTTGCCGGGCCACCCGCAAAGCAGCGGACTTTGGAAGACTTGGAATACGGCTTTGGTATCGCCAAGCAGACTTCCGCTCTCGACATCGGCCAGGCCGTCGTGGTGCGCCACGGCACCGTCCTCGCCGTCGAGGCCTTCGAGGGCACCAACGCCTGCATACGCCGGGGCGGCGAGCTAGGACGTAATAAGGAAGCAGTCCTCGTGAAGGTTTCCAAACCCAATCAGGATTTCCGTTTCGATGTCCCGGTAATCGGTCCGCAGACCGTTGAGAGCTGCGCCGAAGCCGGCATCCTTGCCATCGGAATCGAGGCTGGAAAAACCCTCCTCCTTGAAAAAGACAAGGTCTTGAAACTCTGCGCTCGGCACAAAATTTCCATCCACGCCTTGTAGCGGTATCTTCGGTTGCCAATTCAAAAAATTATCATGTATCCAGCCCTTCCTGTCCTTTACAGCTCCCTGTACCGTTGCGTTGGCTTCATTTTCCTTGTCACTGCAGCCGGTGCCCAAGAGTCCATAAAAGATCTCCCACCCGCCACTACAGAAAATATCAAGGCAGCGATCATGCGGGGGGTGGATTTTCTTGTTGGATATCAGAACAAGAACGGCTCGTGGGGCGGTCCTACGCGCACCAAAGGGCTCAACATTTACGCGCCCATACCTGGCGCCCACCATGCCTTTCGCGCTGGCGCTTCCGGCCTCGCTCTTTCCGGCCTGATCGATTCCGGCGATGTCCGCCCCGAGACCTCCGCCGCCATTGAAAAAGGCGCGAAGTGGGCGGAGAAAGATTTGCCGTTACTTCGCCGCGCCGACCAGACAACCACCTACAATATATGGGGGCATGCATACGGTTTGCGCGCCCTCATACGTCTCCATGAACGGGAAGCTGACCCCGCGGCAAAAAGTCGTTTGAAGGAACTCGCGCAACTGCAGGTCGACATGGTGAGCCGCTACACAGATGTCAACGGCGGCTGGGGGTACCTTGATGTCTTCGACAACATCACCACACAAAAACCCAGCGGTATCACTACCGCATTCAGTTCCGCAACTGTTCTTCTCGCCATGCAGGAAGGTCGTGAAAAGCTCGGCCTTGCGCTCAATGAGAAGGTTGCGACCGCCGCTCTGGATTCGATCAAGCGCCAGCAGACGCCAGACAAGGCCTATGCTTATTCGCATTCCCACATCATGCGTCCGCGCGCCGATATCAACCGCCCGGCTGGCTCCCTAGCCCGCTCGCAGGCCTGCAACGCCGCCCTTCGCGTCCTCGGACGCGATGGCATCACTGACGAAGTCATCACCGAATGGGCTGACCGTTTCCTCGCCCGCGAAGGCTTTCTGTCCATCGCCCGCAAGCGCCCGCGCCCGCACGATATACATTTCCGCATCTCCGGCTATTTCTACTACTATGGGGTCTATTATTTTACCGAGTCCGTGCGTCTACTGCCACCGGAAAAACAAAAGCCCTATGCCGAGCGGCTCGCCGCATTGATTATTTCCCGCCAAGAAAAAGACGGTTCATGGTGGGACTATCCTCTTTACGATTATCACCAGCCCTACGGCACCGGCTACTGCCTCATGGCGCTGGCTTGGTGCGAATCGGTGATGTGAAGCGGGTTTATCATTCCTATGCGGAATTTACCATGAGGCATGGATTCTACGCTAAATTATTTCATCCTACTATTCAGCGTCATAATTGATAATTAAATCTGCCACAGCAACAGGGACAGTCGGTAGGCTTAGGCATCCGGTCGAGTCCTTGCTGGAATATCTCGCCGCCGGTAACACGGCTGATAAAATTCTTCATCTATGTTCATCTCAATTCTCTTGGTCATGGCGATCCGTTCTGTCACCGGTCATCAATTTGTTTCCTCTCAGAGCGTATAAATCAGTCTATCCTTCGCCACCGCAAATTGCGGATTAGCCCCGTTGTCTGCCATGTCGCCAAACCGAAGGGCGCGCAATCTTCGATCGGTCCCGGCCTGAGCGCGAGCGCTTTTCCCGTGATGTCCAGATCCACCACGATCTTATCGTCGATCCATGCTTGGATTCGTTCGCCTTTCCTAACCAACCGGATCGCATACCAAACATCCGTCTCAAACCTCCCGTAGGTTGTCGTCTCATTTTCCGAGGCGTCCTTGCCATCGATGGAGGAAATCCCAACCGTACCGCCACCCCAGCCGCCGACCACGAAGGTGACGCACTCGTCTAGACTACGTACTGGAAAGGTGACTGCGCAGAAGAAATCCGTGCCGTCGATGCGTTTTGCCATCAACTCCAGCTCGAAGGGTGGTGCGGGCGGTTCGCCCTTCCAGCGCACTGCCGTCATCGTTTCGCCCCAACCGATGCGTAACGGCTCCCCGGTATCGATCTCCCCGCCGCTCATGGCTATCCACTCGCCGCGCATCTCGATCCACGACTGCGCCTTCAAAGGCGTTTCCACTTTCCGGCAACCCACCGCTGCCAATCCGCATAGACCCATCCATTCCCTACGCTTCATCCGGCGATGATGAAGCGGATTTCCCTCTTGCTTGAAGTTTAAAGTTTAAAGTTTGAGCTTTAGCCCTTAGCTTTATATATGCTGTCCACCGAAAAACTCACTGGCTTCGCCGATGAAGCCTCCCGTGACATTGATAAGCAGATTGCCGCTACCCAAGCCCTTGGCTGGTCCGCCATCTCGACCCGCATGGTCGGCTCCGCAAACATCCACGACATGCCGGAGGATGATTTCCTCCATACCGCCGACAAGCTGGATGCGGCGGGCATCACCGTCCCGGAATTCGGCTCCGCGATCGGCAACTGGGGGAAAAAGATTTCCTCGGATTTCGCCATCACCCTCGCAGAGATCGACCGTGCTATCCCGCGCATGAAGCGCCTCCGCACCCCGATGATACGCATCATGTCCTACGCGCAGGAACTATGGGGCGCGGATCAGGATGAGCATGAGCGATTCCGTCGCCTGCGCGAGATCGTAAAACGCTTCGCCGATGAAGGTATCACTGCGGTTCACGAGAACTGCATGAACTGGGGCGGCTTTTCTGCCGAGCACTCCCTCCGCCTCGTTGAAGAGGTTCCTGGCCTGAAGCTTGTGTTCGACACCGGTAATCCCGTTTTTCAGCTCGACCGCTCAAAGCCCGAACCGTTCCCCTGGCAGGATCCGATGGAGTTCTGGCTCAAGGTAAAAGAGCACGTCGCCCACATCCACATCAAGGACTGCATCAATCCCGTGTCCGACGACGTGGAGCCGGAATACACCATGCCCGGCCTAGGCCAGGCCAAGCTGCGTGAAATCATGACAGACGCCCATCAGTCCGACTACAAGGGCTGGATCGCCATCGAGCCGCACGTGGCTACTGTCTTTCACGCACCCGATTCCTCCGCCGTCGATTGGCAGCAATGCTACAATTCCTACGTCGAATACGGCCGCCAGTTCGTCAGGTTGATCGCGACGCTGTAGCAGCGAACTACGGTCGCCGCCTTACAATTCCTAAATGACTGCGTTGAAAATCGGCTAAGAAGAAATTCGACTGCTGACGAGCAGTGAATGAAGTTGAAGAGTACACAAAAAGTGCAAACACAATATGATATCGGTCAAATGTGCATCCGGGTGAGGACAACCTCGATTTGAATTCTGCTCCCTTTAACGTTATAAAAAACTAGGGATCTGGGGTAATGACCATTCCGCGTACCTCCCCGGAAACACAAGCCCTCGGCCACACCACGCTGTCGGTGACACGCGCGCCTGGTGCGATCATCGCCCCTTTTCCGATCACGCTGCGCTCGATCACCGCCCCCTCGCCGATAATTGCCTCCGGATGCATTGGTTGCTCTAGCGCCAGCGTGCGGTGCGCGGCGAGGTAACTCTCTACATCGCCGAGATCCATCCAATCGCCCTCATCGAGAACGATCGCACCGATCCCGTCTTCGCGGACGAGGTCCTGGAATGCAGGGATTACGGCGATCACCTTGCCTGCTGGTATTCGTCTCAGGAAACTACGGTTCACGCAGTAGATACCGGTGAAAATGTGCGTCCCCGGTAGTCCGCACACCTCGCTGCGCACATCAGCCACGCGCCCGTTTTCATCGAGCGAGATCCGTTTTTCGCCACCTGTGGATCGCACCGCCAGCGTGACCTCGTCGCCCGACGTTTCATGCTTGTTTACGAGCTTCCGCAGATCGATCGATGAAAAAATGTCGCCATTATGGATTAGTAAACTTCCCTCTTCCAACCAGCCTTCGATGTTCTTGAGCCCACCGCCCGTTTCTAACAGAATAGGCTCGTGGAAAAAAGTTATATCGCGCCCTGCGTCGAAGCCTTGCCACTTTTCCGGCAGGTGGTGCGTGTTTACAGCGAACCTCTGGCACCCCGCCGCCTCGCAGTTCTCCACCGCCCACATCGCCAGCGGTTTGTGAAAAAGCGGTACAAGTGGCTTTGGGAAAGCATCCGTCAACGGACGCAACCGCGTCCCCAGTCCCGCCCCGAGTATGAAAGCCTGTGTAATCATCCACCGCCAGATTAGGGACACAGCCGCCCTTTTCAACAGGCATCACACCTAGTCCCCCCGAAAAACCCTGCCACCCCGGCACCCCAACTGATGGTCAGTGAATGGTTCGGAGTAAAGCGTGGGCGCCGCGCATTCTCTTCCTCAGGCCTTACTTCTGTCGCGTTTCCCGGGGCTGACTAAGCGGTGGGAGGGACGGGAAATCATTGTTGATTTTCTCATCCAGCTTGCGCGCCTATTATGGATTGGCGGATCGGAACACGCCGAGGACTATGGCAAGCCAATGATTGGTAGCTTTTGCATTTCCCATCTTCTCCGTGACAAGATTTATCTCCCAAGAGTTTTTAGTTAGGTATCCTTTTTCGCACATGGAGGTCGGCTCTTGCGTGTATGCCCGGGGTTGGGGTAGCCTGTCGCCCCGCGGCTTACTCAGCGCCTCCGAAATGAATCCGAAGTCCCTCACGAAATATCGGCCTTTCCCGGCCGTCGCCCTGCCCGACCGTATCTGGCCGGACCAGACGATCACCCGTGCGCCGATCTGGTGCTCAGTGGATCTCCGCGATGGCAACCAAGCGCTGCCACAGCCAATGTCGGTGGAGGAGAAGCTTGAGTTTTTCGACCTCCTGGTGGCGATTGGCTTCAAGGAGATCGAGATTGGTTTTCCCTCCGCCGCCGATACAGAATTTCATTTCTGCCGCAGGCTGATCGAGGAAAACCGCATTCCGGAGGATGTGACGATACAGATCTTGGTGCAGACGCGCGAGCAACTGATCCGCCGCAGCTTCGAGGCCATCGCCGGGGCGCGGCGTGTCATCGTCCACATCTATAACTCCACCTCGCCGCTACAAAGGCGCATCACTTTCTCCGATGCCTCAAGGGAGTCGATTAAGCAAATAGCCATCGATGGTGCGAAGCTGGTGAAGGAACTCGCCTCGACCATCTCAGAGACGGATGTGGTGTTGCAATATTCGCCGGAGTCTTTTTCAGATACAGAACTGGATTACGCTCTGGAGGTTTGCAATGCGGTGATCGGAGTCTGGCAGCCAACGCCGGGAAAGAAGATGATCATCAATCTACCGGACACTGTCCAGTGGGCTTCACCGAACGTCCACGCGGACATGATCGAATGGATGTGCCGCTATCTTGACCGGCGCGATTCCGTTTTTGTTTCCCTGCACACTCATAACGACCGCGGCACCGGCGTTGCGGCGACTGAGCTGGGCCTTATGGCGGGCGCGGATCGCGTGGAGGGTACCCTTTTCGGAAACGGCGAGCGCACCGGGAACCTCGACATCGTCACGCTCGCGCTGAACATGAACAGCCACGGCATCGAGACGGGATTGGATTTCTCCGGACTCACCGACATCCGGCTGAAGTATGAGAAATTCACGCGCTTGATCGTGCCGGAGCGCCAGCCCTATGCCGGTGAGCTGGTCTTCACGGCCTTTTCCGGAAGCCACCAAGACGCGATCAAGAAAGGCCTCGACCGCCGTGAAAAGGAAACCAAGGAAGATCCTGCAACGATGTGGGGCGTGCCTTACTTAACCATCGATCCGCAGGATATTGGCCGCTCCTACGAGGCAATCATCCGTATTAACTCACAGTCAGGAAAGGGCGGCGTTGCCTACGTGCTGGATCGCGAGCACGGCTTCGACCTACCGAAGTCGATGCATCCGATCGTCGGGAAATTCGTGTATGACCTCGCCGACAGCCTTGGTCGTGAACTGACGACGGATGAGATACGCGAGGCGTTCTTCGGGCATTTTGTAAACGTGGAATCGCCGCTGCACCTCACTGATTACAAGCTCATGCACCAACCCGGTGGCGGGCAGGTGCGTTGCATGGCCACGGTCTCAGTAGACGTCAAACCACTCGAAATCGAAGGTGATGGCAACGGCCCGATTAACTCTTTCGTCCACGCGCTGGAGAAGGCGGGCTTCAAGGATTTCAAGGTCACCGACTACCGCTCCCACGCCGTGCGCGGCGGATCGGATGCCAGCGCGGCGGCCTACGTTCAGCTCCAGCATGACGACGGACGCCTGCTCTGGGGCACTGGGGTCGATCCGTCCATCGAGATGGCAGGACTCAAGGCGCTGGTGACAGGATGGAATTTGTTGAGGGGAGAGTAGGATTTATCCTACTCTTCTTTTTCTTACGGTACAATGACGACCTGGCCAGCTTCGAGGCCGGCTGTGATTTCGGTGTTTTCCGCATCGCTGCGGCCGCGGGTAACGGGGTATTTTTTGGTTTTCCCGTCGGCGAGCTTCACTTCCACCATCCAGCCTTTCGGCCCAAAGGCGAGGGCTTTGATGGGGACGGTGATTACCTTTTCATTGTGGTGGGAAACGACGCGGATCTGGAGCGATTGGCCGGCCGTGGGGCTGAGTTTTTCCGGCCAGGTAGCGCTGAAGGTAGCTGGGATTGTGAGATCGGGAGCCGGCGTGGCGGCGATAGATTTCAGGGAAACTGGGATTGCGATATCCTCACGGCCGGGAAGGACGGCGCTGCCCTCCGCACCAACTTCGAGAACTCGCGCGGTGGCTTGGTCGGGAAACGCGTGGAGCAGCGGCTTAGCGGTGACAGGGATGAAGGTGGCGAAGGTTTTTTCGACTGGGGCGGCTCCCCCGGGTTCTAGTGTCTTGACGAGTTCTCCGGTTATCCATTTTCCTTCCTGGATAGCTCCATGGTAAAAAATACCTTCGGCGGGTGCCTTGATCTCAAAAAGGGAGCGGTCTTTCTCTAGCTCGGCGATGTTTTTACCGCTCCTTTCTAGGCTATTTTTCAGAACGGCAACCTCGAGTTTTGCAAGCTCTAGTGAGCGGGGCAGATTCTTTTTTCCCTTGTCGAAGGAAAGCGCAGTGTCGTCGCGTGTCTGCGTGAGCGTGGTAAGTTGCCGGGGCAGGCTGACCCCGAGGGTACGCTTGTGGTTGAGAATCTCCATGCGCAGGGCGAACTCTCCCGCCTTCACCGTATCGCGCTGATTCTGGAGTATGATTTCCTCAGTCTCTTCGGTAATGTCATCTGCCTCATACATCTTTACGAGCTGCTTGAGCTCTTCCTTGTAAGAGGCTAGCATTTGTTCGCGGCGCTTCAGTTCGAAAGCGGCGGTTTCCTCGGCGCTCTTGCGGGAGGTCTTGTTAAAATGTTCCAGCTCCTCAGCGGCGTCGGCTGCGGCGCGTTCGAGACGTGCAAGTTTTTCCGGGACGGTTTTCTCGAGGGTCGCTAGATCGAACTCCGCCTGCGCGAGTTCTAGGGTTGCGGTGGCGATGGCCTGTTGAGCGTCGGCGAGATTTTTGTCGATCTGTTCCGTTTCGAAAACGATCAGCGTGTCACCCTTTTTCACTACACTGCCATGAGCGGCGATGGAGACGATCTCAAATGCGTTCCAAGCCTCCGCGTCGAGGCGGATCGGAGTTGTTGTGTCGGGCAATACCGTAGCGTCGAGGCTGTGGGTGATAAAAAATGGTTTCATTTCAAGGGTGAGTTCGCCAGAGTGAGCGGTGGCGGCGAGGAGTACAGGGAGGAGTTGGTGGATATGGGGCATAATAGATTTGGTAGGAAAACACAGGAGGAAAGCCGGTTCAAGCAGCGCCCCGAGATTTACGCGCGAGCCAGATCGGCACAAGGCGTGTTTTTCTCGCCATCGGCACAGCTGGCACCTGGTGTTCGACCACTTCGTAGCCCTCGCGCTCGAGGTTGCGAGTGAGGTTGGGAATGTTTCGTGTGGAAGCGATAGCGAGCAATCCGCCGGGCTGGAGTGCCTCGTAGGTGGCGGAAAGCCAGCGCTTGTCGTTCACCCAAAGCCGCTGCTTGGGGCCGAGCGGCGCGGAGTCAAGGTGGATTATGATTGCGTGTAAGCAGCCGGATTGCTTGTTGAGCGCGTCGGGTCCGGCGTCTTTCTCGATAACCACGCGAGGATCAGTAAGGGGAGTTTCCAGAAAAAATTCGCGATTCCAGTCGACAAGTTCGGAGCGACTTTCCGCAATATGATAGGTCGCGCGTTTTTGCGGTAGCTCGCGGATGATGGAGGAAACCATGTGGCCGAGTCCTAGGCCGACCATCCAGATGTTCGGCTGGCGCGCGGGGCGGAAGGGCGCGCTGGCGAGCTTCGCAAGCTCCTCCTCGGTGGCGCGTGTGGCGGGTCCGCAGATCTGCTGGCCTTGGACAAGTAGGTATCGCCGCCCGTCATGTTCCTGGAGTTCGAGGGGCGTGCCGTCGCTTACTTCGGCTGCGGCGAGTATGATACGTGGTTTCATGTTTGCTTGAAGCTTGCTAGTTATCGGTAAACCGGTTACCCCACAACCACCATGTCAGAAGAATCTACCCCCCCCGCCAACACCGGCTCCACCAGCCGCATCCTCCTTTCCGAAGGAGCAGACCGATAAAAAACTCATCTCCGGAATCCTCGCCATTCTCCTCGGCTGGCTGGGTATCCATAAATTCTATCTGGGCTACACAGTGGAGGGTGTCATCATGTTGGCCTGTGGACTCGGTGGCTTCCTCCTTTGCGGATTCCCAACTATGGCTGTCAGCGTCATCGGCCTGATCGAGGGCATCCTTTATCTCACTAAATCCGACAACGAGTTCGTCTGCACCTACATCGTCGGCCGTGAGGGCTGGTTCTGATAGATTCTGATGTAAGTTCAAAAAATGGAAAACCCCAGCCGGTTGACGGTCGGGGTTTTCTTATGGTTTTTGAAGACTCTTTACCAGGCGGTTACCCGCCGTGGGATCAGAGGCTTCCTTTGAGTGCGGCGGAGGCTTTGAAGCCGACCGATTTCGATGCGGCGATTTTGAGCGCTGCACCTGTCTTCGGATTACGTCCGAGACGTGCGGCGCGGTTCTTAACTTCGAAGGTTCCAAACCCAATGATTTGTACTTTCTTGTCTTTCTTCACGCCTTTGGCAATGGAGGAGAGGACGGCGTCGAGAGCTTCTTCGGAACTACGCTTTGTTGCGTCTGCTCCCAAGGCTTTCTGGATGGATTCAATGAGTTCTGCTTTATTCATGGCGAAAGCTTTGTTATAAGCACCGCTATACTTTGCAAGATAAAAAAGGTTTATCCCTCCAATGCTTTTTTGAAGAGACGGCTTGACTCAGGCGGGGTTTTCCGCTTGCAAGCAAACTTTCAATCTGGTATTTAATGGTAGAATTGTGTACGGCAAAGTCGCCTGCGATTAGCTTGTGAATTTTTTCACAAATATCTCTTGCGGCTACTCTGATGAATCGCTAAGACGCTGCGCCCTACATATTAGGGATTCACATAGGCTATTCTACCATGCGATTTCTCGCCATCATTCTTCCCGTTTGGTTCCTTTGTCTGGCGTCCGCGCATGGCGCGGCGGGCGGCGATCATGCCCTGCCTCTGAATGCGCAGCCTTTGCACGATTTTCTGCCGATCACTAATTCCATCGTCATGGTCTGGATCGCGGTCGGGCTGATCGTCCTCTTCTGCCGCGCCGCGACCGGAAAGATGAGCCTTGTTCCGGTCGGCCTTCAGAATTTTGCCGAATGGGCCGTGGAGTCGCTATATAGTTTCCTAGAAAATTTGATGGGACCCCACCTCACCAAGCGCACCTTCTGGTTTTTCGGGACGATCTTCTTCTTCATCCTGACCTCCAACTACCTCGGCTTGATCCCCGGTGTCGGCACAGTTGGTTGGAATTTGAAAGACAGTGCGGGTCAAGCCGCTGGATTCCTCCCCATCCTGCGCGGTGGCAACGCCGACATCAACATGACCGCCGCGATGGCATTCACCTTCGCGCTCCTCTGGATCTACTGGGCGGTGACGGAAATCGGTTTCGGTGGTTTGGCGAAACACATCTTCGCCCCGAAAGGGAGTTTCAACGGCATCATGCTGGCGATGATGGTTCCGATCTTCCTTTTTGTCGGCGTGCTGGAAATTATCTCTATTGCGATCCGTCCGGTCGCTCTTTCCTTCCGCCTTTTCGGCAATATCTACGGCGGCGAGCAGACTCTTGAGAAACTAATGGCGCTTGTTCCCGAGTGGCTCGCCTTCCTGCCTGCGCTTCCTTTCTACTTCATGGAGCTGCTTGTCGGCTTCGTTCAGGCGCTCGTATTTACCTTGCTCTGCGCGATTTTCCTAAAGCTCATCTGCGATCACGGAGACGAGCACCACTGAAATATTTCCGCAACCTGACCATGGCCAGACCGTGGGGGTTGCAGAAAACCACAACAACAAACAAACAACACAACATCATGTTCACCAAAGCATTTGCAGTAGCCCTCGCCGCCCTCGGCGGCGGCATCGGTATCGGTATCCTTGGTTCGAAGGCAGCAGAAGCCACCGGTCGCAATCCCGGTGCAGCTACCCCGATCCTGGTGGTCTCCATCATCTTTGCGGCGCTCATCGAGGGTATCTTCATCCTCTCGGCGTTCGCGGTGCCGTTCTAAGCATCACGCCGTGCGCTCCGCAAGGGGCGCGCGGTAACCCCTTTTCCGTTCTAACACCAAGTCTCCAGCCATGTTCTCCTTCCTCGCAGCAGCCACCCAACCGAACGCATTAGAAACGATCAAAGACACCTTCGGTCTTCATGGCGCTTTCTTCGCGGCGCAGGCAATCAACTTTTTCCTGGTGATTTTCGTCCTCAAAAAATTCGCCTTCGGCCCGATCCAAGCGATCCTTGAGCAGCGCCGCACTCGCATTGTAGAGGGTGAGGAAAAACTGAAGCGTATCGAGAAACAGCTCGCTGATTCGGAGGCAACAACCGCCGCCGCCATCGCCAAGGCGAATGAAGACGCGCTCCGCCTAGTCGCCGAGGCCAGAGAGGGAGCAGCCGCGTTTTCCGAGCAGAAATCGCAGGAGGCGATCGCCCAAGCACAACAGATTCTCGCCAAGGCAGAGGCCGCCGGCAATGCCGACCGCGAACGCATCTCCACCGAGCTCAAGCGCGAGTTCGGCCGCCTCATTGCCGCCACCACCTCCCAAGTCACTGGCAAGGTGCTTACTCTTGAAGACCAACAGCGCATCAACGAAGAAGCGCTCTCGAAAGTCGGCAACTGAATGTCTGATTTCACCTTTTTCTCCAACTCACCACGATGAAAATCTCCAAAGTCGCCGCCGCCACCGCCCGCCGTCTCTACGGCCTGTGCCAGGTGAACGGACAGCTTGATGATAACAAGCTGCGCGACCTCGTATCGAAACTCATCGCCGCCCAACCGCGCGACTACCGCGCCATCCTCGCCGCGATCCAGCGCCTCGCCCGCCTTGAAATGGCACGCCGCGAGGTGCTTGTCGAAAGCGCCACCGCGCTCTCTGCCTCAGAGGGTCAGAGAATCTCGGCAGGGCTCGCCAAGGATTACGGCGACAAACTCACCATCCAATTCAAAACCAACCCAGAACTCCTCGGCGGTCTTAGCATCAAAGTCGGCGACGACGTCTTCGACGGCACCGTCAAAGGCCGCCTCGACCGACTTTCCAAAGCATTCTAATAACTTTCTGATAATTTTTTCCTGAACACTTCACACTAGCAACCTTCCAAAAATGAGCAGCATCCTCCAGGACATCGAAGCACAAATCGCCGGCATCAGCTCGAGCATTGAGAAAACAAATACCGGCACGGTCCGCAAGGTCGGTGACGGTGTCGCCATCGTCGAAGGCCTTTCCGACGTCATGCTCAATGAAATGATTGAGTTCGACGGCGGTGTGACCGGCATGGCACTCAACCTTGAAGAAAGCGAAGTCGGCGTCGTCCTCCTCGGCGACTACGCCGCCGTGACCCAAGGCGCAAGCTGCCGCACGACAGGAAAACTCCTTTCCGTCCCCGTCGGTGAGGCACTTCTTGGTCGCGTGGTCAATGCTCTCGGCGCTCCGCTAGACGGCAAGGGCGAGATCGCCGCCTCCGCTTACTATCCGATGGAGAAAATTGCTCCGGGTATTATCAAGCGGAAATCCGTTTCCGTCCCCGTCCAGACTGGGATCATGGCCATCGATGCGATGGTGCCGATCGGCCGCGGCCAGCGCGAACTGATCATCGGCGACCGCGCCACTGGCAAATCCACCATCGCCGTGGACACCATCATATCCCAAGCGAAGCAGAATAAGGCTGCGGAGCAAGGTTTGCTCCAGAACTACAAGCCGATGTATTGTATCTACGTCGCTATCGGCCAGAAGCTCTCCAACGTCGCCCGGATCCAGAAGACCCTGGAAGATGCCGGCGCGATGGAATACACCACCATCGTTTCCGCCTCCGCCTCGGACGCCGCCGCGATGCAATACCTCGCCCCTTATGCCGGTTGCTCAATCGCCGAATACCTCATGGATAAAGGCCAAGACTGCCTCATCGTGTTCGACGACCTTTCCAAGCACGCCGTCGCCTATCGTCAGGTCTCCCTGATCCTTCGCCGCCCCTCCGGCCGCGAAGCTTACCCCGGCGATGTGTTCTACCTCCACTCCCGCCTTCTTGAGCGCTCTGCTCGCCTTTCCGAAAGTGCAGGCGGCGGCTCCCTCACTGCGCTTCCGATCATCGAAACGCAAGCCGGCGACGTTTCCGCTTACATCCCGACCAACGTGATCTCCATCACCGACGGCCAGATCTACCTGGAAACCGACCTTTTCTACCAAGGCATCCGCCCCGCGATTTCGGTGGGTCTCTCCGTGTCCCGCGTTGGTTCCGCCGCCCAAACTAAGACGATCAAATCCGTCGCCGGAACGACCAAGCTCGACCTCGCCCAATACCGCGAGCTTCAAGCCTTCGCCCAGTTCGGCTCCGACCTCGACGCCCAGACAAAACGGAAACTCGAGCGCGGCGCCCGCATCGTGGAGCTCTTCAAGCAGAACCAATACTCCCCGCTCGCAATGGAGATGGAGTCGATCTACCTCTTCGCCATGCAGAACGGCTACTTCGACGACGTCGCCGTGAAAGACATACGTCGTTGCCAAGAAGCAATGGGCGAGTTCTTCAACACCCGCAAAGGCGAGCTGCTCGACAAGATCCGCAACGAAAAGCCCGACCTCAAGAAGGACGCGGCAATGGTCGATGCCGTCAAGCAATCCATCGACGACTTTAAGAAGTCATTTAAATAGAAATTCGATATTAGAAATTCGATATTAAGTAATACCCAATATCTAATTTCAAATATCCCATCTCCTTTTTACAAAGTAAAATATGGCCAACCTCCGAGACATTCGCCGCCGCATTAAGTCGGTCAAGAACACCGCCCAGATCACCCGGGCGATGCAGCTTGTCGCGGCCGCGAAGATGAAGAAGGCGCAGGATCAGGCGATGGCCGGGCGCGATTATTCCTCTCAGCTCAATGCCGTCCTCAGCGACATCAGCGCGGGCGAATCGGATGATGCCTCCCATCCTCTGCTCGAAGTCCGCGAGGGCAACCGCGAGCTTGTCCTTGTCATCTCCACCGACAAAGGTCTTTGCGGTCCGCTTAATACGAACCTTGCGAAAAAGCTTCGTGCCACCACCTCGGACACCGCCGACTATGTCACCGTAGGTCGCAAGCTCCGCATCATGCTGGAAAAACTACAGAAGAACATCCTCGCGGATTTCTCTGTGAAAGACCCCGTGCCTTTTGCCGAGGCGCGTGCCATTGCCTCTTTCCTAACCAAACAGTTCACCGAAGGAAAATACGACAAGGTCTCCATCATACACATGCGTTTTATCAATACGCTGACGCAGATCCCGGAAATGGTCACTTTGCTCCCGGTACAGCCTCCTGCGGCATCCGACGACGACGGCGCCATTCCCGGCAGTAGTGCGGATCACCTCTTCGAGCCATCCGCCGCCGAAGTCCTAGCCTCCATCCTGCCGCTTTACATCAATTACCAACTCTATCAGGCGCTTCTCGAAGCACGCGCCACCGAACACTCCGCTCGTATGGTCGCCATGAAAGCAGCCACCGACAACGCCAAGAAATTCATCAAGGAACTCACCCTAGAATACAACAAGCTCCGCCAAGGCGCGATTACCGCCGAGCTACTCGAAATCACCACCGCCATGAAGGCGATGGAATAATCCAAAGCTGTAAGGTTTCAGTTTCAGTTTTCACGAAGAAAACCGAAATGCGAGACTGACAGCACTTAATCAATCACTTCCCTAAACTGAAAACTTCAAACTAGCAACCTCCCCATGAGCAACCAAGGAACCATCGTCCAAATCATCGGTGCCGTTATCGACGCCGATTTCTCGAAAGCAGCCAAGCTTCCAGAAATCTACAACGCCCTCGAGATACACTACGTTCTCAACGACGTGCAGACTAAGCTCGTGCTCGAAGTGCAGCAGCACCTTGGTGATGGCTGGGTGCGCGCCGTCGCCATGTCCACAACGGACGGCCTCAAGCGTGGCATGTCCCTGACCGATACCGGCAAGGCCATCGCCGTTCCTGTCGGCAAACAAGTTCTCGGACGTATCTTCAACGTCACTGGTGATCTCGTGGATGAAAACGTCCCGCTCGCAGACCCCAACCACCGCTCCCCAATCCATCGCCCCGCCCCATCGCTCACCGATCAATCCGCCGCGACAGAAGTTCTCGTGACCGGTATCAAGGTCATCGACCTCATTTGCCCGCTGCTCAAGGGTGGCAAAGGCGGCATGTTCGGTGGTGCAGGCGTCGGCAAGACCGTCGTCATCATGGAACTCATCAACAACATCGCGAAAGCGCACGGTGGCTTCTCCGTCTTCGCCGGTGTGGGTGAGCGGACTCGTGAAGGAAACGACCTCTACTGGGAAATGATCGAGTCCGGCGTTATCGCCACCGAAAAGGACGATAAAGGACATCCGAAACTCGACAGCAATGGTAACCCAGTTCTCGCCGCAGAAGGCTCCAAGGTGGCTCTTTGCTACGGCCAGATGAACGAGCCTCCGGGTGCCCGTCTCCGCGTCGCTCTTTCCGCACTCACCATGGCGGAATACTTCCGCGACGAGGAAGGCCAAGACGTTCTCCTCTTCGTCGATAACATCTTCCGTTTCTCCCAAGCCGGTTCCGAGGTTTCCGCCCTTCTTGGCCGGACACCCTCCGCCGTGGGTTACCAGCCGACCCTTTCCGAGGAAATGTCCGTTCTTCAAGAGCGCATCACCTCCACCAATAAGGGCTCCATCACCTCCATCCAGGCCGTTTACGTTCCTGCGGACGACCTTACTGACCCCGCTCCCGCGAACACCTTCGCTCACCTTGATGCCACCGTGGTTCTTGAGCGCTCGCTCGCTGAGCAGGCTCTCTTCCCCGCCGTTGACCCGCTTGCTTCGACTTCCAAAGCGCTCGCGCCGGAAGTCGTCGGAGCCGAGCATTACCGCGTCGCTCGTGGCGTGCAGCTCGTCCTTCAGCGCTACAAGGATCTTCAAGACATCATCGCGATTCTCGGCATGGACGAGCTTAACGATGAGGACAAGATGTCCGTCTTCCGCGCCCGTAAAATCCAGCGCTTCCTCACCCAGCCCTTCCACGTTGCCGAAATTTTCACCAACGTTCCCGGCGCCCTCGTTTCCCTCGAAGACACTGTCAAAGGCTTCGCGGAAATCCTCGATGGCAAGTGGGACGATGTCTCCGAAGGTAACTTCTACATGAAGGCCGGCATCGAAACCGTCTCACGCGACTAACTCCTAAGATGCCAGAGTCCAGAAACCAGAGTCCAGTCTCGCGGTTTCAAGCTCTGGTTTCTGAATTCTGGATTCTCACAATATGTCCCTTCACCTCGAAATCGTCACACCTGAGAAAAAGATTTTCTCGGATACCGTTGAGAACGTCTATCTGCCCGGAGCAGATGGTGAAATGGGCATCCTGCCCAGTCACGCCGGTCTAGTTACTGCACTACAGCCCGGCGAGTTGCGCTACCTACGCGAAGGACAGGTTGTCACTCTTGCCATTGGTTCCGGTTTCGCAGAGATTGCACATGATAAGGTTATCGTCCTCACTGACATGGCGCTCGGCGAGTCGGAGATCGATGAGAAAGCCGCCGAGGAGGCGATGAATCGTGCCGAGGAGAAGCTCAAGACCATGGATCAAGACTTGGGCGCAGATGAAGTCGCGTACCTGCAAGGTGTCATCGCCAAGCAAACTGCCGCCCTTCGCTTCAAGCGCAAGCATCTACATTGAATTATGGCATGCGGCGGCGGATGAGAATTCGCCGGTGACCATAGTAGTCGATGGTTGGGTGCTTTTTGCGTTTCCGACCGTCACTCAGTGGACTGGGGCGTATTTTTGGTTCGCCCCTCTATTCGTTTTGCGGACCGACTCATGGCGCCTTCCAGTCTGGGAACTCGGTGGCGAGTTTCGTGGCGAACTTGGTGGCCTCGGCGGTGTTAGACTGATTTTTGAGGACGCCAATATAATTATACATCGCGAGCGGCTTAAGGTCGGCATCTTCGTGGAAGTTGATCACGTAAAGGTAATCCGCGGCGGCTTGGCCAAGGTTGTTTTCCTGAATGTAGAGATCGCCAGAAATGATGCGGAGATAAGCGGAGGTGCGGCCTTGGGGACGCAGGGCGAGGGCTTCGTCGGTAGCTTTGCGGGACTCCGCGAAACGTTTCAAGCCATAGAGGGCACGGGCGCTGTCGAGCACGGCGTCGGCTTTCCAAGCAGAGTTGTCCTCAACATTTAGGAGGTTGGCGATAGCGGGCAGCGCTTCGGTGAATTTGCCGATCTCGATGAGTGCTTTAGCTAAGTATCGCCAGACTTCCTTGGGGGTTGCGCGGGGCTCGTCGAGATCGGCGATAATTTCTAGGAAACGGGTGGAGGCCTTGAACTCTCCGGCGTTGTAGGCTTGCATGCCTGCCCACTGGACGGCCTGCTGGGGCACGTCGTCGATGTATTTTTCCTTGATGGCTAGGTCGATCTCAGTAGCGAGTTTTTTCGGATCTTGGGCGGCAAAGTGGGAGAGGGCTAGGAGCAGGCCGGCGTGCTTGGCGTAGGCTTCAGCGCGGAGCTCACGGGCGGTGTTAAGGTAGTGAGTTGCTTCCTTGGGCTGATTGGTTTTCACCATGCCCCAGCCGATCCAGTAGTGCGCCTCGGCTTTGAGGTTGTCAGTAAGGTCATCGACTTTTTCCAACAGGCCTTTGTAGCGGACGAGCATGTTCTCAATATTACCTTCTTTGCGGCGGGTGCGGGCAGACTCCAGCCAAGCGAGGGCGACGAGTTCTTCGGGCGATGCGGCGTCAGTAGTTAGCCGGTCGAAGTCGGCGACGGCCTTGGCGGACTCTCCGGTTTCGGCGTAGGCCTTGGCGCGTTTCACAAGGGCGGGGTGGATGCGATTGTCCTTGGGATATTTTGCGACGAAATCGGTGAACGAACGGATAGCTCCCTGGGCGTCTCCCGCTTCGGCGAGGCACCATCCGCGTTGGTAAAGAAAACCGGGGCGGTTCGTCTCGCTGAGGAGGTTGGGGTCAATTTTGGAGTAGGTTTTCGCGGCTTCAGCGGGCTTATTTTCCGAAAAAAGCGTCTCCGCTTTCATGAGCATCGCGGTGTGTATACGGGTGTCGTCAGGGTGAAATTTCTCGTAGATCTGTAGGAAGGCGTCGACCTGATCGACGACGTGCTTACCCTCGATCTGGAAGAAGCAGTTAAGGCGGTAGTAGGAGGCCTGGAAAGCGAGTTCGTTCTCTGGTTTCACCAGCCGCTCAACCTCGCGGAAAAGTTGGCTGGCCTCGTTGGGGAGCTTGATTTTCATCAAAGCGCGGGCGGCGATCATGAGACGCATGGCCTCCTTTTGACCCTCAGCTTTGAGGGTGCTTTTGCGGTAAATGTCGAGCACCGCGTTGTAGTCTTTCTTGGCGTAAAGGTTCTCCATCAGCGCGGTCTGCGCATCGGGGCGAAACTCCTCCATGCCCTGGCCGTCGAGTATTAATCGCAGATATTTCTCGGCGGTCGCGTTCTCGCCAAGCTTGGTGGCGGCGATGGCTGCGTGGAGTGCAGCGTCACCGCGTTGTTTTGGCACGGCAGTGGAATCGGCGACTTCGCGGAAAATTTTGAGGGCGTCGAGAAGCTTGCCGGCTTGGAGTATGAGTTTGCCGAACTCGGTTTGCGCCTGCGCCTTGTAAAGGGCCGCTGCTGGATCCTCAATCACGCGGCTGTAGGCTGTCATGGCTTCGCGGTCGCGGCCTAGAAGACGATAGCAGTTAGCGGCGAAGAGGTTGCCCTTAGGCTTGTCGTCAGGCTTGGTGGAGTTTGCGGCAAAGCGCTCGAAGAGCGGAGCGGCGAAGGCGTATTCGCTTTTGTTATAATGGTCTGCGGCGAGAGTGTAGGCGGCAGCAGCAGCGTATTTCCCCTTGCCGTAGCTGTCTAGGAGTGTGCTGAAGCAGCGCTTTGCATCATCGATAAGACCAGCTTGGTAGAAACTACTGCCGAGATACCACCACGCTGCCTCGGTATTGGCATGGTTGGGAAATTGGTTGATGTATTCGGAGAATATATCAGCTGAGCTGATGTAAAGTCCACGTCGCGTTTCGAAATCGACGCTGGCCTGTGCGGTGTCGAAGAGGTTCTTCCCACGAGCAAAGAAATCGTTTCCGGCATCGGGTAGGAGATCTTCTGGGACGATGCCGGCGCGCAGCGGTTCCTGCGCGGCGGCGGGCAGGGAAAGAAACAAAAAAAAGAACAGGGATACTTTCAAGATGCAGGGAGTTTCGATACGGAGTCAGGATTCGCAATTAGGATCATTCGGCAGGCGTAGGTCGCTGGGTGGCGAAGGAAATATTCCAGATGCCGGCTTTCTGGCAGGTGTCGATGACCTCGACGATGCGCTGGTAGGCAACCGCACCGTCACCGCGTATGCGGACGGGTTGGTTCTCGTATTGGGCGGCAATCGATGCGAGTTTTGCGAGAAGCTGTGTCAAATCGACCGCACTGCCCTCGATCTTAACGGTGCCGTCGGAGAGGATGTTGATGATGATTTCTCCTTGGCTGCGCTGGGGATCTGCTCCTTCTTGGGCAGTAGGGACGGATACGGAAAGTTCCGTCTCCGATTTTGTAAACTGCCAGGTGACGATAAAAAAAATGAGAAGCAGGAACACGATGTCGATCATCGGTGCCAACTGCATCTGGGCCGGTTCCGGTTGCCTGCTGGAGAATTTCATCGGAGCTTATCCTTAGATTCCATGGAGATCGGGGCGGTCTCCGCCGAGGGGGGAGGGTACCGGCACGGTGTAATCTTGGCTGACGCGGTGGGCGGGTGAGTAGGACTCACGCTCACCGGGCAGCTGGTGCTCGACCTGCGTGTGGAGCAGCGCCATGAGATGCGTTGCGGCAGCCTCGAGCTCGGCGATGTATTTCTGAACCCGCCCGCGGAACAGGGAATAAAAAACCAGCGCTGGGATGCCGATCATTAGGCCGGCGGCGGTGGTGATGAGGGCTTCGGAAACGCCCTCCGCAAGGCCCATCTGGCGAACGCCCTGAACATCTCCGCCGGAGATCTGCATGAACGACTTGATCATACCGAGCACCGTGCCGAGCAGTCCGACCATGGGAGCGATCGAGCCGATGTCGGCGAGGTAGGTGATGCGGGAACTTAACAGCCCAGCTTGGCGTGATCCCTCGGCCTCGGCCACCTCGCGGACATCGCCGAAGGACGCGCTGGGATATTTTGTGAAGAAATCTAGGGTCTTCTGGGTGATGCGGGCCATGGATTCGTTTTGGCGGTGGCAGAAGGCGATGAGGCCAAGGTAGTCGCGCTTGCGGATCATTGCCTCGGCGGCGTTCATAAAACGGTCGCTGACCACCGCGTTGCGGCGAATTGTCAGTAGGTAAAGAAGAATGAGGACGCATCCGACTACAGAAATTAGCGCGAGTGGATACATCATCACCCCGCCGGCTGCGACGATTTCCAGGAAATTAGTTTCTTTGACCTGAGTTGCAGCCTCAGCGGACTCCTGTGCGGAGGAGGTGAAAGTGCCGCACAGCAGCACAGCGATGTAAAAGGTGAAGCGCTTCATCAATTAATTTAACTTTACCCCCCCCGCCCTGTCTTTGCAAGTATTGCCTCTCGCACCGTTTTGAGCATCGCCATAGGGTCTGGATCAGTCACTTGAATGGATTGCGGTGCTTAGTCGGAACTCAAAAGCCAGTGTTATGAAGCATCTTCCTTGAGCTTTGAAATTTGAAATTTAGAGTTTCGCCATGCGTACGCTCATCAAGCACATCCTAGCACGAAAAGAGGGATCCGATTCGTTGGAGGTCGCCGGATGGGTGCGGACGCGGCGGGACTCAAAAGCTTTCTCTTTCATCGAACTGAACGACGGCTCCTGCCTCGGGAATCTCCAGATCGTCGCGGACGCGGGGATTCCCGGATACAGCGACATACACCTCATGACCACCGGCGCCTCGGTTTCCGTCTCGGGAAAAATGATTCTCTCGCCCGCCCAAGGGCAGGATTGGGAAATGCAAGCCTCGCAGATCAAGCTCCTCGGGACTGCGCCGGAGGATTACCCGCTGCAGAAAAAAGGGCATACGCCGGAGTTCTTGCGTTCCATCGCCCACCTCCGCCCGCGCACCAATCTGTTTGGTGCCACCTTCCGCCTCCGCTCCCGCATGTCCCACGCGATCCACCGTTTTTTCCAAGAACGAGATTTCGTCCATGTCCATACGCCGATCATTACCGCCAGCGACTGCGAGGGGGCAGGGGAGATGTTCCGCGTCACTACCCTGCCGGACGACAAGATCGCGAGGGTCTCGGAGGACTTTTTCGCAAAACGAGCCTACCTCACCGTTTCCGGCCAGCTTGAGGGCGAAACCTTCGCCTGCGCCCTTTCTAATATTTATACCTTCGGCCCGACCTTTCGCGCGGAGAACTCCAACACCTCCCGCCACGCCGCCGAGTTTTGGATGGTAGAGCCCGAGATGGCCTTCTGCGACCTCGCGGGCGATATGGATTGCGCGGAGGAAATCATTAAATTCCTCGTCGCTGAGGCGCTCGCCGACCCCGACCTCGCAATCTTCGAGAAATTCGTCGATAAGAGCCTTCGTGATCGCCTGCAACACGTTGTCGAAAAGCCGTTCCAGCGCATTTCTTATACGGATGCGGTGAAGCTGCTGGAAGGGTCGGGGAAAACGTTCCAATACCCCGTCGCCTACGGACTAAACCTCCAGTCCGAGCACGAACGCTGGCTCACGGAGGAGTATTTCAAACAGCCGACCACCGTCTTCAATTATCCTAAGGAGATCAAACCCTTCTACATGCGCCTCAACGACGATGGCCAGACCGTCACTGCGATGGATCTGCTCGTTCCCGGCATTGGCGAGATCATCGGCGGCTCGCAGCGGGAGGAGCGTTACGATGTGTTGCTGGAGAATTTTAAACACCACGGCATTGATGCGGAGGCCTACGGCTGGTATGCGGATCTGCGGAAATACGGCACGGTGCCACACGCGGGCTTCGGCCTAGGTTTCGAGCGTTTACTGATGTTCGTAACCGGCACTCACAACATCCGGGACGTGATCCCGTTCCCCCGCACCCCAGGGTATTGCGAGTTCTGAAGCGGAGGCCGTGCATCCGTCCGGCTTGCCTTTTCCGGGGAGAAAAACATCGAGCTTGAGGCATCGAGTATGAGATCGACGACTGGGCGAATTTCCTCGCGGAAGAGCTTCATGGAATACTGCCCGGTGCGGGCGTAAGCCTGCCAGTTGATGTGGCGCGGATCGTCCCCCGGCGAGTAGGCGCGGTGATCCTGAAGGTCCATGGATGCCCCGGTGCCGGAGCCGGTAAATTCACCGGCGGCAACAAGTCGCCCAGAGCGAAGCGAACGAGAGACATTACCCGACGTTGCCACCACTGGCTTGTTAGGCTTCTGTTATCCTCTTCGTAGTCCGTAGCAAGGATTTCGGTGATGGTGCCGTATCACCATGACTCGATTACACTCAAGACGTTCTTCAAATAGAATGTGGTATGGAAACCGTTTGAGATTGCTCCTTCTTCTCCCACTTGGGTCGTAATGATGTCTCTCGGGATACTGCTCAATGTAATCGATTGCATCATCAATCTCCCTCCAAAACTTGTCACGCAACTCATTGGATACCTCCGCATACATCGCGGCGATATCACTCGCATCCTTTGCTGCACTGGGATGGATAATAAGTGGCTTTATGCTGCCACTCATCGCCCGCAAAGCTTGCGGAATTCCTCCTTGGTCACACCAACAACGGCTCCAGAGTCCATCTCCGCAGACCGTTGATCGACCTCTTCATCGTCAACCCAGTAGTGGGTGTCATCGAGGCTACCAAGCAGAAAAACGGCCAATTCCGCCCGCTCGGGCTTAGAAAGGCCTACGACAGATTCTCGTATTTCGGTAAATGTGTTCACGGTATTAGGCTACCTTGTCCTTCTCAGAATTTCAGTCCGATTTTTTGCACAACAGTGTTATTGAACAACACGCAGTATTTGTCCTGCATATACAACACGTTGTAGAATACCTGCAAATACAACTCGGAAGAGCGTAGTTCTAGGTTGTCCGTTCATTGGATGAATTTTTAATCACCACAAGGAGGATGGGCAAGATGATTTTATGTGTAGGGTGGTTGCTCTATAGGTCGCTTTGGGGAATTTGGTTTGTAGCTCTGCTCAATCGAGATCAAGAGGGCTTGGTGCGCCAGCACCGGGTCGTTTCATGACATGGAGATAAATCATGGTGGTTTCGACGCTGGAATGACCCATGAGGGATTGGACGGTACGGATTTCGGTTCCGGATTCGAGCAGATGGGTCGCGAAGGAATGGCGCATGGTGTGGCAGGTCACGCGTTTGGGAACGGCGGCTTTGCGAACCGCGTCTTTCATCTGACGCTGCATGGAGGATTCATGGAGGTGATGACGGGCCACGCGTCCGGTTCGTGGGTGGGGACAGAGAGTTGCGGAGGGGAAAAGATATTGCCATGGCCATTCTCTGCTGGCGTTCGGCCATTTGCGCAGAAGTGCTTCGGGCATGTGGACATCACCTGCGCCAACAACGAGGTCTTGCAGATGTTTTTCCCGATTTGCTGCTAGATGTTGCTATGGCACAGATGGGGCGAGGGGGGGGCGTCGATAGCAGGGAAATCTCCCAAGCTACGCGACGCTCCGAGAACAAGGCCGCCCCATCTGTTGTCCAGCAGCGTCTTGTGTGTGCCCAGCATGGGCACGTTGTAAATGGGGTTCAAGTTCCTTGTAGAAATACCAGAACATGGAAATGAAGAAACTACTATCTGAAGCCAACCCGACAAGAACCAAAGCGGAAGGCTCTGGAACTTGGCCAACTAGTATCGCCACACCCGGCTGTGACTCGTATGCCCAGCCATAGAGTGTGAGTCCTGCGTAGCCCTTACTGGCATTGATGTCAAAATACCCGTAGTGAATACCATCCTGAGCATGAAACTCGAAGCCAACGCCACCACGGCCATTGAAGTCGCTGGCGGAACCCGTGCTTAATACAATGGATATAACCACGTAAGCATTCTCACCCGGAGAGACGTATCCACCAAGATAGTCGGATGAAGCCCAAGAAAAATCCCCGAAGCCCTCGGTAACCAAAGTCGATGATAAAGCATAGCCAGGGGGGAGTGAAGTGGGCGGCCCACCAATGTTGGGTGGTGGATCAATCCTGATAACAATGCGATTGCTTCGTTCCGTCTGAATGCCGATCGCTGATGAATTACTTCCAAAGGTGAAATCCACAGTTCCGTCTCCGTCGACATCGACAGGGTCGTAACGTCCGAAAAAATCGTCGCGTATCTCCAGCTGGGATGACAAAGCCGTGATGACAACGGCAGCACGAGCCGCCGGGCCGAAGGCCACGGCGGCTACAATGACTGCGGTTAGTAGGCTGCGGCTCATTGTCCTCTCCTCATGCGCCAGAAGAGCTTGGAATCGCCCACACCAGACGTGACGATCACGGAGTTCGTCACGGTCTCAGCCTGAACCGTTCCCTCATCCGTCCATGTCTCCAAATCCGGCGAACTCTGAATCGTGAAAAATGCACCCGGATCAGCGGTGAAACTCAGGATGAACTCTGTTGCAGTCGGCGATGCCGCCAAGGAGGTAATCGTCGGCAACTCGGGTGTCACGCCGCTAAGGGCGGCGGAAACGACCTGTGTGCTTGGAGCCGGATTCCCGGATAGGCCGCCTGAGTGGGTGACGGTGATGCGGTAGCGGCCAGCCGCAGGGCTGGCGATGGAAACCTTCTCGACGTTGTTGCGAGTGTCCACGTCACGAACTGCGGGCATAGCGCGAGTCGTTCCGTTCTTGGCGTCTTGCTTGGCTTCGTCTTGAGCGTGTGCGCTGAAAGAAGCGATGAGTAGCGCAGTTGCTAGAATCGCGCTGCGTGGTGTGTGGGAATAGTTCATTGTGGTTTGGTCGTTGGTGTGTGCTTGACGGTCTGAGTCTTCATTTTTTGCACAACGCCAAGCTCAGCGGTTCGGTTTTGCGGAGCGGAGCGGAGTAAAACCGAATCCGCTGGAGCGATGGGTTAGCTGGCCTTCAGGTTATGAAACTGAGACAAAATCAACCAGCGAGAATGATTCATATTAAACTCAATGCAAATAATACTGGCACTGGAATTTATAAATAGTTTTCCCACTGGGCTCCTTTATTTCGTCCCCTGTAAATTTATAAAGTGTTTTTCCACTGGGAGCCTTAATTTCACTGCCAGTAATTTTAAAAATGGTCTTTCCTGAAGTTTCCTTAATTTCAGTTCCTTCAAATTTGTAAAAAGTCTTTCCAGATGTGTCTTTGATTTCAGAAGCCATGCTGATTCCTCCTTTTGATTAAGTTTGATGCCACCAACGTTTGAGTGCTCCTACGGGCGCGATTGAAGAGTTGTTGTCACAAATCGCCAAGGCGATGGTGCGGAACTCTGGCGCGACTACAATCAACGCGCCTGCTGCGAACAACACATCGAAGAACTCAAGAATGATCTACAAGCCGACGGCTTCTGTATGAAAGATTTTTACGCTGCCGAAAGCGCCTTTCTGAGCGTGTGCTTCACCTACAATCTTCTCAGTCTCTATCAACACGCCAGCTCACCAGAGCAGCGCAAAACAGGGTTCAAACGACCCGTCACGCTACGAGCGGAGGTTTTCATCGGTGGCGCGGTGTTGGGAACTCGAAGTCGCACGCCTGTGCTCTATATTGCCGAAAGTTGGGGTGGGCTCGATAAGCATAAGCCATTGCTAGAAAACATTTTACGATGGCCAGGAGCAACTTCGCCGAAGTTGCCACCAGAGCCACCCGGAGATGAAAAATCAGGCGGCGAAACTAGTGAAAACCACTGCGCAGCTTAGCCTAAAATTAATTCAACTTCGGATTTCGGGCTCAATGCTCTTGTTTTCTTTTTCCGCGATGTGTGCGGGGTGGAGGAACTGGATTTGGAGGTGAGGATGAGAAAGACTTCGAAGCGGGTGCCGACCGTCCTCTCGGTCTCGGAGGTGATGCGCCTGGTCGCCCACATCGAGCCGCGATACCGGATTCCGGGGAAGCTGCAGTATGGGTCGGGGCTACGCCTCAACGAGCTAGTGAGCCTGCGGGTCAAGGATGTGGATCTCGGGCGCGGTGTTCTGACCGTGCGCGGCGGCAAGGGGGATCTGGACAGGACAACGGTGATCCCGGAATGCCTGAAGGAAATACTTGGGAGTCATTTCGATGAGGTGCGCGGGATTTATGAGGCGGACAGGGAAAAGGGCTTACCGGGTGTGGCGCTTCCGGGGGCGCTCGGCCGTAAGTTCTCCCGGGCGGGGGAAAGCTGGGAATGGATGTGGCTCTTCCCGGCAAGGGATTTATCCGTCGATCCAGTGAGCGGGGTGACACGCAGACATCACCTGCATGGTTCCGTTTACAACCAGGCGATCAAGCGGGGCGCGCGGGAAGCGGGGGTTCAAAAAGGGTGACCAGCCATGCACTGCGGCACAGCTTCGCGACGCATCTACTGGAGGCTGGGACGGATATTCGGACGATCCAGACCCTGCTGGGTCACTCGGATGTGCGGACAACCGAGATCTACACGCACGTTGCGAAAGGGGTGAACGGGAAAGGCGTGCGGAGCCCGCTAGATGCGCTGGAGGCGTTGGGTTGAAGCTGGAACGCCGATTGATGAATGCCGATTATGAATGATTAATGTTGATTTGAAGAGCATGACACCGGAGCAACTTGAAGATCAGCGGATTGGTATCGAAAATCATGGGGTCGCGCGTGGGTTGACAAGAGCGGTGTGCCTCGCTGAGTCTCCACACACATGATAGTTTTCAAAAGTTTGTGTAGGGATGTGGGGATCGGGGCGAATTGCTATTCGCTGGATGCCGCCGGAGTGAGGATGGTGCTTGATGCAGGGATGCATCCGAAAGAGGAGGGCCTTAATGCACAGCCGCGCTACGAGCTGATCGGCGATGATACGGCGGAGGCGCTTTTCGTGACCCATTCGCACCTTGACCACGTGGGAACATTGCCAGTGCTCGCGGAGCGGCAGGAGAACGCCCGTATCTTCATTTCACCGGAGGCTGCGGAGCTGACCCTCGCGATGCTGCACAATTCAGTGAACGTGATGGAATCAAAGCGCATGGAGCTCGGCATCACCGAGTATCCATTTTTCCACCACGGCCAACTCGATCGCCTGAAGGGGCGTTTCGAGACAATGAGGGTGGGTAGTAAATTCCCCGTGGATATCGGCGGCAAGATCACCGCCGAGTTTTTCGATGCGGGGCATATCATGGGCTCCGTGGGCGTGATGTTTGAGGCGGAGGGGAAAAAGGTTTTCTATACGGGGGATGTGAACTTCGAGGACAGCACGATACAGAAGGGTGCTATATTTCCCGAGTGTGAGGTGGACGCGCTGATCGTCGAAACCACGCGCGGCGAGCAGGCGCGGCGGGTTGATTACTCGCGGCGCGAGGAAGAAAATGAGTTTGCAGCGGCGATCAACGGCGTGCTCAAGCGCGGCGGCTCGGCACTGGTGCCGGTCTTCGCGATGGGAAAAACTCAGGAGGTGCTAGCGATGCTGCAGCGCTTTAAGGAAGAGGGACTGATCGACTCAAAAGTCCCCATCTACATCGGCGGGCTTAGCACGAAGATGACCACGATCTACGATAAGTTTAGCGATGTGAGCCGCCGCAACCGCCGCGGTTTCAAGTTCATGACCGATATGGAGCTGGCTGGCGGCAACAAGCGCCGGGTCGGCCCCATCCCTTTCCATAACGGCTGCATCTACGCCCTCTCTAGCGGCATGATGTCGGAGAAAACAGTTTCTAACAATTTCGCGCGGCAGGGCGTTTTGGAAAACAAGAAGCACGGCCTGTTTTTCGTCGGCTACGCGGATTCGGAAACGCCCGGCGGCCGCATACGCGCCGCGAAGCCCGGCGACAAAGTCTTGCTCGATCCCGCCTATCCCGCCGTCCCGCTTAACTGCGAGGTGCGTGTTTTCGATTTCTCCGGCCACTCCATCCGTGAGGCCATAGCCGATTTCGCCTGCCGCCTGAAACCGAAGAAAGTTTTCCTCGTTCACGGTGATGACGGCGCGATGGCCTGGTTCAAGCACGAGTTGCAAACCCGCCTACCCGGCGTAGAAGTAATCATCCCTGAGCCGGGCGTGGAGTTTGAGATCTAGTAATTTCGCTTCATAGACCTTTGAGATAAGCCGTCATGTCGGCGATGGATTGGGCGCTTAGTCCTAGGTTGGATGGGCCATACATCAGGGACTTTTCCATGCGTTTCATGGAGGCGATGCGTGATTTGGCGATGGTCTGGTTTTGGCCGCTAAGGCATTTGATGATGACGGGATCGCCTTCGGCGAGGAGCATGCCGGTGATGATGAGGCCATCGGTGGTCTTAATCTCCGTGCCTTCGTAGCCGTGGGAGATATCGGCGGAGGGATTCAGGATGGCATCGATGATGACTTCCGCCGGTTGCTGTTTGCCAAAGCTGGTTAGATCAGGCCCATAATTGACGCCTTGGTCGCCGATTTGGTGGCACATGTAGCAGGTGGCAATGGAAGCTTTACCGCGACCGGCATCACCTTGGAGTTTGAGGATTTCCGTAGTCGACGGTAGCTTGGGTGCGTTGGCGGGCTCAGCAGGCATTTCTACGGCGACAAGCTCCGCGCTGGCGGGATCCTGTCCCATGGCCTTGAGGATTGCGTCGATGTTGTGGACTTTCCAGAGATTGTCTTTGCGGTTGTTGACCCACCAGTTGGCGAGTTCCTTGTGGACGAAGCCTTCGGTATTCGCGAGTTGGATCATGGCGGTGGCAGCTGCGGCGCTGCGGGTGAAAGCGAGCGCGGTGAGTGAGAGCTTGGATTGCTCGGGGCTAACTTTTGCCAAAAGCGCACGGTTTTTTTGGTCGGCAACGGCTTGTGGCGGGTGCAGACGCCAGGCGAGCCATGCGAAGGCATCCGTCCATGCATCGGGCGCGGCGGTGATTTCCTTGCGTAGGGCGTCGTATACCTCTGCTTCCTTGCCAGTGCAACCGAGGCCGAAGGCTTCGAGGTAGGCGCGATCCTTACCATCGAATTGTTTTGCAATAGTGACGAGATGGGGAAGGGATGAACCGAGCGGCACGTCGCGCAGGCTCAGGGCGACCTCGCGACGCACCATGGGAGCGCGGTCGGCGGCCATTTTTCCAGCGAGCTTCAAGACATCGAAACCGCTGGCGCGAAGAGCGCGGCAAGCGACGAGGCGGGTGCGCGGATCGGGGGAATCGAGTAGTTTGATGACGATGGCCTGTCCGGAGTCACCCATCTGGGCGAGCAGCCAAACAGCACGGGCGGCGATGTATTTGTTGGGATCTTTCAGCAACGCGGCTACGGCGGGGACGGCTTTTTTACCATCGGCTTTCAGTCGGGTGAAACCGCTGTTGCGGACATTTACCGCTGGGCTTTTTAATGCAAGGATGCGGCCTGTCGTGGTGGCGAGGTCGATTTTCGGCACGACGGATTTAAAGCCCTTCGGGGCGATGCGATAGATGGTGCCGGAGCCGGATACGTCCTTGGTATCGTGGCCGCCGACGCGTGGATCGAACCAATCCGCAACGTAAAGCGCGCCATCGGGGCCGACGGCGATATCGGCTGGGCGGAAGCGGGTGTTGAGTTCGTTGTTTGGACCGCCGATGAAGTCGGAGCCTGCGAATTTACGTTCCTTGTTGGAGGTGAGGAAATCGATGCGCTCGAGCTTGAAGCCTGCGCCATCGGGCACGGGGAGGTAGCCAAAAACGACGTTCTTGCCGGCCTCGCAGGCGAGGAGCAGACCCTGCCATTTTTTCCCGAGCGCGCCGTTCTCGTAATAGGCGACTCCGGTGGGCGATCCACCACCATAGATATCACCCGCAGGCATGGTGCCGGGATCCTCCTGCCGCCACTCGGCGGTGGGAGTGTCTTGACCAGGGCGCATGTCTGCTCCCCATGAGCGCTGACCGTCTGCGGATGCAAAACCGGCATTTCCGCCCTCTATGACCTCACCTACGCGGCACGCGGGAGGGTCATCATTGTCGCTTTGAAAGAGATCGCCGAAGGACGTGATCGACTGCTCATAGGAGTTTCGGTAGTTGTGCCCGACGATACGTGCGTTGGTGCCGTCAGGATTCATCCGCACGGAAAAACCGCCCACCCAGACGTTGCCGTCATCGCTGGCATCTCCGGGCTTTGCATTTGGATTGCCCATGTAGTTGCTAAGGATGCGGAAAGTCTTTCTGGAATTGTCAGTAAAAACAGCGCCACAATTTCCTGCATTGAAATTCCACTGTCCGTCTGGGCCGACCGTGACGCTGTGCAGCGAGTGGTCGTGCTGGCGACCATTGAATCCCGTCAAGTGCTTATCGAGCTTATCAACAGCAGGATCGAACTTCCGGTCACCATTAGAGTCAGTGTAAAGCAACATATCCGGCGGCATGGCGACGATGACTTTGTTCTCCAGCACAGTGACGCCAAGTGGGGCCTCCAAATTTGGATCCTGAACGAAGGTTTCTGATTTATCAGCTTTGCCATCGCCATTGGTATCCTCCAGGATTACGATGCGGTCGCCCTCCGGGCGTTTGTCTCTGGCGTTGCGGTATTTCACACCTTCGGCGACGTAGAGGCGACCTTCGGCATCAAAGTCGATATTTGTGGGGTTCTGCAACATCGGACTGGTGGCCCAAACCGTGATCTCGAGGTTGTCGTCGGCGAGGGTGAACATTTCCTCAGGGACAAAGGTTTCGCCGGTATCGACTTCGGCGGTGTGGGCTAGCGTGACAAGCAGGGCGCTGCCGAAGATTGCACGGCAGGGATAAGACAGGGTTGTTGTAATCATGGCTAATAAATTGATCAGAATATATATACGTCTGTTTTTGGCATATCTAGCACGATTTCGATGTCAGAAAATATTGATTCGCCTAAAACGTCGGAATCATACACAAGAACGCCGATAAAATACAAGCAGTGAATGGTAATCCAGCTAGTTTCACAAAGTCCTGCAGCCCGGACACTACCCAACCATGTCATCCATCAACATCGCCATCGTCGGTCTCGGATTCGGAGCCGAGTTCATCCCCATCTACCAGCGCCTCAAGGGCGTAGAGATGTATGCCATCTGCCAACGCACACAGTCGAAGCTGGACGAGGTCGGCGACAAGTTTGGCATCGCGAAGCGCTACACCTGCTATGACGAACTGCTGGCGGATCCTGAAGTCCATGCCGTCCACATCAACTCGCCCATTCCCGACCATGGCCAGCAGTCGATCAAGGCGCTTAAGGCAGGCAAGCATGTGGCCTGCACGGTGCCGATGGCCACCAGCCTCGATGAGTGCAAGGAGATCATCGACCTCTGCAAATCCACCGGCTTGAAATACATGATGATGGAAACTGTGGTTTACGCCCGCGAGTTCCTTTTCATGAAGGAGCTCTACGAAAAGGGCGAACTCGGCAAGGTGCAGTTTCTGCGCGCCACCCACCAGCAGGACATGGAAGGTTGGCCGGGCTACTGGCCGGGTCTCCCGCCTATGTACTACGCGACCCACTGCGTCGGTCCCATCCTCGGCCTGATGGGCAGCCAGGCTGAATACGTTTCCTGTTTCGGCTCCGGCACCATTGCCGAGGAAATGCACGCCTGCTACGGATCTCCCTTCGCCATCGAGACCTGCCATATCAAGATGAAAGACAGCGACCTCTCCGCGCAGGTGGTACGCTCACTCTTTGATGTCGCCCGCCAGTATCGCGAGTCGTTCGAGGTCTATGGCACGAAGAAATCCGTCGAATGGCCACTCATTGAGCACGATCCGCTCGTCATCCACACCGCGAAAAAGCCGGAGCCGGAAATTCCCGAGGAGGTGAAATGCCCGGACTTCGCACACTACTTACCTGAGGAGATCCAGCTGTTTACCACGGGCGGCGTTTACGGCGGCGAAGGCGGCGAGGAGCACCTTTCATTTACGCAGGGTGCAGGCCACGGCGGCAGCCATCCGCACCTAGTCCATCAGTTCGTGAAAATGCTCCAGACCGGTGTCGATGCCTATCCGAACGCCGTGCAGAGCGCGAACATCACTTGCACCGGTATTTTAGCCCACGAGTCAGCACTCAAGGGCGGCGAGATCGTCCGCCTGCCGGAGTGGACGCTGCGGGACTGAGCGGCGGGTGTCAGTCCGCCACAACCTTATCGTGATGCCTCGAAAGACCGTTTCGTAGTTGGCGGTCAATGACTCTTTCGCCTCATGGACAGATAATCCGTTTTTCCATGAATTTTTCGGATTTAGTCCCACCCCTTATCCCACGGCGGGCGTCGGAGGACTCACAGCGGAGTCTGTTGGGGCGTCACTGTCCTCGCCGTCGGGGATGACGAGGGAGATGTCCTGGAGTTTCTCGCCTTCCTTGAGGGTGAGGAGCTTCACGCCTTGGGCGTTGCGGCCCGTGGTGCGGACTTCGTTAACGCGGATGCGAATGCTCTGGCCGGTGGAGGTCATGAGCATCAGCTCATGGGTTTCCTCTACGGAAAGTGCGCCGACGAGCGGGCCGGTTTTTTCCGTGACCTTCATCGTGATGATGCCCTTGCCGCCGCGCGATTGCTGGCGGTATTCCTCGAAGGCGGTGCGCTTGCCCAGGCCGTTTTCCGAAGCGACAAGAAGCGTGTGGTTCTCCTCGACGAGCGCGAGGCCGACGACGTAATCACCCTCGACAGGGCGGATGCCCATGACGCCCTGCGACGAGCGGCCGAGCGGGCGCGTGTCCTGCTCCGAGAAGCGGAGGCTGATGCCTTTATGTGTGACGAGGATGACCTCGTTGTTTCCGGAGGTCAGGGTGCAGCCGATGAGCTCGTTCTGTTCCTCAAGGATGATGGCGATGATGCCGGCTTTGCGGTAGTTGCGGAATTCGTTGACGGCGGTCTTCTTGACCTTACCGCTGCGGGTAGCGAAGAACACGAAGCCCGCCTCCTCGCGGAAAGTGATGTCGTTGCCGTTTTCATCGACTGTGCGCTCGAGACGCAGCATGGCCGCGATTTTTTCATCCGGCTGGAGGTCGAGGACGTTCTTGATGCTGCGGCCAACGGAAGTGCGGGAGCCCTCGGGCAGTTCATAAACGCGCTCGACATAGAGGCGGCCGGTGTTGGTGAAGAACAGGAGGTAATCGTGGGCTTGGACGGAGAACAGGTGCTCGACGAAATCGTCCTCCACGTCCTTCGCCGTGGCCTTCGTTTCCATGCCTTTGAGGCCTTTGCCACCGCGACCTTGGAGGCGGTATTCGGTGGCCGGGGTGCGCTTTATGTAACCGCGGTGTGAGAGCGTGACGATCATCGCGTCGTTCGCAATGAGATCTTCCATCGCGACCTCGCCGACTTCTGCAACGATCGGGCATTTACGAGGAGTGGCGTACTTGGCTTTGATCGCTTGTAATTCGTCCTTGATGATGGTGAGGACGCGCTCCTCGCGGGCAAGAATATCGAGGAAGTCTTTGATCTCTACGAGGATGCCGTCGTATTCGCCTTTCACCTTGTCCTGCTCCATACCGGTGAGCTGATAGAGGCGGAGCTCGAGGATGGCGTTGACCTGACGTTCGGAGAAAACGTAGCGGTCGCCTTGCAAGGCGGCTTGGGAGCGGAGCAAGATGCCGAGTCTTTCGGCCGTCTCCTTGCTGAAAGTGTAGGCGGCGAGACGCTCGCGGGCTTCGTCGCGGTTTTTGGAATCGCGGATGACCTTGATAAAATCGTCGAGGTGGCCGAGGGCGAGGAGGAAGGCTTCCAACAACTCGGCGCGCTCTTCTGCTTTTCCTAACAGATGGCGGGTGCGGCGGATGACAACCTCACGGCGGTGCTCAATGTAGCAGTCGATCGCTTCTTTCAGCGAAAGCTGTTTCGGGCGGTTCTGGTGGATCGCCAGCATGTTGACGCTGAACGAGGTTTCGAGCGCGGTAAGTTTGAAGAGTTGGTTGACGACCACCTGTGGGCGGGCATCGCGTTTCAGCTCGATCTCAATACGGGTTTCCTCGTCGGAAAGATCGCGCATGCCGGAAATGCCGGTGAGGGTCTTCTCGTTCACCAGCTCCGCGATGCGCGTCTGAAGCACGGCGCGGTTCACTCCGTAAGGCACCTCGCGGATGATGATCATGGATTTCCCATTCTCATTTTCCTCGATCTCGACCTTGCCACGGAGGCGCATGGAGCCTCTGCCGGTGCGGAAATAATCCTCGATACCGCGTTTTCCACGGATCTCGCAAGCGACCGGGAAATCGGGGCCTTTGATGTATTGCATCAGGCCGGGGAGGTCGATTTTCGGATCGTTAATCATCGCGCAAATACCGTCGATGACCTCGCCGAGGTTGTGTGGCGCGAGATTCGTGGCCATGCCGACAGCGATGCCGGTGCCGCCGTTGACAAGGAAGTTCGGAAAAGCGGAGGGCATTACGGAAGGCTCTTGGAGAGTGCCGTCGTAGTTCGGGACGAAATCGACCGTGTCCTTGTCGAGATCTTCCATCATCGCCATGCCGAGCGGGTGGAGCCGCGCCTCAGTGTAACGCATCGAGGCCGGGGCATCGCCTTCCACCGATCCGAAGTTTCCTTGGCCATCGACAATCAGCTCACGCATCGACCACGGCTGGCCCATGTTCACGAGGGTGGAGTAAATCGAGGAATCGCCGTGTGGGTGGTAGTTACCCATCGTTTCACCGACGATTTTCGCGCATTTCACGTGAGATTTCGAAGGTGTCACCCCGAGCTGGCGCATCGCGAAAAGCACGCGGCGCTGAGAGGGTTTGAGGCCGTCGCGGACATCGGGAAGCGCCCGGGAAATGATGACGGACATCGAATACTCGAGGAACGACTGCGAGAGTTCGTCGGCGACGTTGATAGGCTTGATTGAGTCAGACATGGAAGGCTAAAAAGTAAGGAGATGAGAGGATGAGGGTGTATCAAACATCAAGATTGCGGACGTTGAGGGCGTTGTCCTCGATGAAGCGTTTGCGGGGTTCGACGACGTCGCCCATGAGGATATCGAACATCCTGTCGGCTTCGACGGCGTTGTCCTCGTCGAGGCGGACGCGGAGGAACTGGCGTGTTTCCGGATCCATGGTGGTTTCGAAAAGCTGCTTGGCGTTCATTTCGCCGAGACCCTTGAAGCGCTTGATCTGAACGCCTTTGGCGGAGATTTCGAGCACCTTTGAGAGGATGTCGGAGACGACGAAGATCGGGGTCTTGGTCTTCTTCTCGCCGTCGCCTTCGGAAAGCTCGAAGATCGGCGTGTCCATCGAGTGGAAGACTTTGGTGTCGATGCCGAGTTCGTTGAGGCGGGCGAAGAGTTTCGCGATGGCGCTGGACTCGTGGAGTTCGTGGAGGACGGCGCGGCGGGATGGGCCGGTGATCAGGGCGAGTTCCTCGTCGGAGAGCTGCTCGTCGAACAGGCCCAAGTCGCGGTTCTCGGCGGCGAAGGTGGAGAGGGCGGCCTCGTCGGTGAAATAGAGGACCGCCTCGATGTTGCCTTCGCGGATGCGGATCATGTATTCTGGCAGATGTCCGTCGGTGCGGCGGGCATCGAGGTATTCCTGGAAATTACCGCCGTTGCCCGCGATGGATTTCTGGAAACGGGCGAGAGAGGAAAGGTTTTCCAAGATGCCTTTCAGTTCCTCGGCGGTGAACTCGCGGGAGTGGTCGAAGGTGCGGAGGATCACCTCGCCAGCTCCGAGGTCGATGAGGATCTTGTTGAGCTCGTCGTTGTCCTGGACGTATTCGGAGCGTTTTTTGCGGGTAACGAGGTAAAGCGGCGGTTGGGCGATGTAGAGATAGCCACTTTTCACGAGAGCCGGCATGTGGCGACAGAAAAACGTCAGCAGCAGGGTGCGGATGTGGGAGCCATCGACATCGGCATCGGTCATGATGACGATCTTGTGGTAGCGGCATTTCTCGATATTGAAGGAGCCGTCCTGTTCGCCGTCGCCGATGCCCGCGCCGATGGCGGTGATCATAGATTGGATTTCCTTGTTCTGAAGGGCGCGGTGGAGGCGGGCTTTCTCGACGTTGATGAGTTTTCCGCGCAGCGGCAGGATCGCCTGGGTGCGGCGGTCGCGGCCTTGTTTGGCGGAGCCGCCAGCGGAGTCTCCTTCGACAATGTAGAGTTCGGATTTTGCGGGATCGCGCTCCGAGCAGTCGGCGAGTTTTCCGGGAAGTCCGCCGCCGGAGAGAGCGGATTTCCGAACGGTCTCGCGGGCTTTGCGGGCCGCCTCACGGGCACGGGCGGCGTTGACGGATTTCTCGATGATCTTGCGGGCGAGCGAAGGGTTTTCCTCGAAGTAGGTATTGAGGCCTTCGTAAACGATCGAGGAGACAACGCCCTCGATCTCGGAGTTTACGAGTTTGCCTTTCGTCTGGGAGGAGAAACGCGGGCTGGGCATTTTTACCGAAATAACGCAGACGAGGCCTTCGCGGACATCGTCGCCGGAGAGGGCGGGATCCTTGTCCTTGAGGATCTTGTTGGCCTTGGCGTATTGGTTGATCGCGCGGGTAAGGGCACCGCGGAAGCCGGTGAGGTGAGTGCCGCCATCGGCGTTGGGGATGCTGTTTGCAAAGCAGAGGATCTGGTCGTTGTAGGAGTCGTTGTATTGGAAAACGACATCCGCAAAGACGTCCTCTTTCGTTTGCTTGCCATCGTAATCGTAGTCGATTTCGCGCTTACCCTGAATGATGACCGGGTGCTCGTGGACGACGTTTTTGTTCTCGCACAGCTGCGCGACAAACTCGACAATGCCGTCCTTATAAAAAAACGAGGTCTTTTTCGCGGATTCCGGGCGCTCGTCCTCGAGGTCGATGGTGAGGCCGGGGTTGAGGAAGGCGAGTTCGCGCAGGCGGGTCGCGAGGCGGTCGAACTGGAAGGCAATGGTATCGACGAAGATCGTGGCGTCCGGAAAAAAGGTGATAGATGTGCCGGTTTTTTTCACATCCACTTCACCGACAACGTGGAGTTGCTCGGTGGTTTTGCCGCGCTCGAAGGCAATGCGGTGGATCTTGCCATCACGCATGATGTCGGCGCGGAACCAATCGGAGAGCGCATTCACGCATTTCGCACCGACGCCGTGGAGTCCGCCGGAATATTTGTAGGCCCCCTGGCCGAATTTTCCGCCGGCGTGGAGATTTGTCAGCACCAACTCGACGGCAGGGATGCCGAATTTCGGGTGCATGTCCACGGGGATGCCACGGCCGTTGTCGGAAACGGTAATCGAGCCGTCAACATGGATGGCGACCTTGATGCGCGAGCAATAGCCAGCGAGGTGCTCGTCGATAGAGTTGTCGAGAACTTCGAAAACACAGTGGTGTAGACCGCGCTCGTCAGGATCTCCGATATACATTCCGGGACGCTTACGGACGGCTTCAAGACCCTCTAATTTGTCGATCTGTCCGGCGTTGTATTCTTGCTCTACTCCGACCTTGGTTTGCGCTTGTTCCGGCTCGTTGGGGATATCTGACATGGTTCTGAGAAATGGTCTGAAATCCTGGGGGGGGAAACAAGGACTTATTCCCCCCAAAAGCGGTTTTAAATGGAATATGGGCTTGCATGTACTGGCCTGATATCAGATACAAATTATCTCCTTTGCGCACGAGTAGCTCAGCGGTAGAGCAACCCGTTTACACCGGGTCGGTCGGCGGTTCGATCCCGTCCTCGTGTACCACCTGCCCGCCGGTAGAATTCGCTGTGCCTTTCCTCGATGTAGATGAGGCATTTCAATGAGAGAGTATCCGGCTGGATAGCTCTTGTATGATTGAATGGCTGAAGAGCCAAGTGGCCGAGTAGATGGACGTACCATTCCCCAGCAAGCTTGACAGCAGCTTAATCACGCCAGTCATCCAGATATCCCAAAAACAAGCGAACATTCCCGAATACCCTACCAGTTTATTGAACTAATTCAAGGATCTACAGGCCTTATTAGGTTAACTTCTTGAATCGAGTAAACCTCAACTTCTACCGACGCCAAAGCGGCGGTCGATGTCCTTGCGGTTGTATTCGGTGAGGGTCGGGCGTCCATCTGCGGCGCAGTAGGGAAGATCGCACTGGAAAAGTTCCTCTAGTAGCGAGGCGGTCTCATTGAAGCGTGGCACCACACGTTGCGCGGCTTTCATGGCGATCACTTTGGAGATACGGTCAAACGCGAATCGGCCTGCGGCCGCCGGGCCGTGGAGTAATTCCTCTAGCAGATTATCGAGGAACTCGTGAGGATCGCCGGGCGTCAGACACTCGGGCAGGCTGCGTACCTGCAGCGTGTTGCCGCCGAAGGCCTCAACCTCGATTCCCGCCTCCTGTAGCGCCATGCGCTCGCGGAGGAGAAGATCGAAATCGCGTGGATCGAGTTCGAAAAGCAAAGGCACGAGCAGGCTCTGCGTTTCCATACCGTCTTTGCGGGCTTTGAAAAGCTTCTCGAATAGGATGCGTTCGCGCGCGGCCTTGGGGTCGAAGAGCACTAGCCCATCCGCGCTTTCCATAATCATGTATCGCTCCTGCAGCATCCCGATGAGGCGGAAATCGGGGGCGCGGCGTTTCGTAGTGGAAGCGGTTTCGGTGGGCGGCGCGGTCACCAGTTCCGGCTGATGGGAGTGAAAGGTCGGGCGTGTGATCGGCGCGATACTTATTTCCTTCGAAGGCTCGGGGCGTTTCACGGGAGCGGGGCGTAAGCACTCCGCGACCGTTTGCGCGATGAGATCGCGAACCTCGAAGGGGCGATGAAACCTCACCTCACGCTTTGCAGGATGCACGTTGATATCTACCAGTTGTGGCTCCATCACCAACCATAGCCACGCTGCCGGATGCAAACCTTCCTGCAGGTTTCCTCGGAAACCCTCGCCCAATCCTTTGGTAACCGCCGCGTCCTCGATGGGCCTGCCGTTGAGGAAAACAAACTGGTACCGCCGGCCTTTCCGCGCGTGCTTTGCGGGTAGCACGAAGCCTTTCAGGCTCATTCCCGGTCCCAAGCGCTCCGGTATGGTAATCAGCTCGCCGCCCATTTCGTTGCCGAGGAGTTGCCGCACGCGATCTATCGCATTGACCACGCCGGGTAAATCGAAGACCACTTTGTCATCCCTGCGAAAACGGAACCTTATGCCCGGAGCAGCTAGGGCGTGTAGCCTTACCTGCTGCTCAACGTGGGCCGCCTCGGTGCTTTCCGCGCGCATGAATTTCCGCCGCGCGGGCATGTTGAAAAACAGGCTTCTCGCCTCGATCACTGTTCCCGGCGCAGCGCCCGCATCGCGCACATCGCGCACTTTCCCTCCATCCACTATGATTTCCGTACCGGAAATATCCTCTGTGCGCCGAGTGAGCATGCGGAACTTGGCTACGCTTGCGATGCTCGGTACCGCCTCGCCGCGGAAACCTAGGGTCATAACAGAAGCGAGATCCGCCGCAGTGCGCAGTTTGCTCGTCGCGTGTCGTTCTAGCGAAAGCAGCGCATCCTCCCGCGCCATACCGCAGCCATCATCCGCTACCCGGATTAAACCCACGCCGCCGCGCTCGATATCGACCATCACCGTCATCGCCCCCGCGTCGATGCTGTTCTCCACCAACTCCTTCACCACGCTGGAAGGCCGCTCCACCACCTCACCCGCCGCCACTTGGCTGGCGAGGATATCGGGCAGTACTTTCACCAAGGGCATAGACGTAGTTTGTAGAATTACTGGGAAGCGGGCAATACTCAATAGGTCGTACAGGGTCTATATGACCTATCCTTGACGACTTGGCTCTGCGGGCTAGCCTACCGCACATCCATGGCCGGGTTCTTCAAAAAGCTGTTCAACCAGATCACCGACCAAGCGGAGGTCGATTGGGACGAACTTGAAGCGAACCTGATCGCCGCCGACCTCGGTGTAAAACTCAGCACCGGAATCGTTGATGAACTTTATGATCTCGGTCGCGAGGTCACCGCCAACGACGTCGTGGAGGTTACCAGAAAACGCCTTGCAAAAATTCTTCCGGAGGATTTCCAGGCTCCCGCTCCGCAGTCCGACGGAAAACCTACGGTTATTCTAGTAGTTGGCGTGAACGGCACCGGCAAAACCACCTCGTCTGCCAAACTCGGCCTTTGGTTGAAACAGCGCGGCCACTCTGTAATGCTCGCCGCCGCCGACACCTTTCGCGCCGCCGCCGTCGAGCAACTCCAACGCTGGGGCGAGAGGCTCGACATCCCCGTCGTCACCGGTAAGACCAACTCCGATCCCTCCTCCGTCTGCTTCAATGCCTACCAGCGCGCGACCGAAGCGAAATCCGATTTCCTGATTTGCGACACCGCCGGGCGTATCCACACACGCCACAACCTCATGGAGGAGCTTGGAAAAATCAGTCGCACCATTGCGAAACAAGATCCAAGTGCCCGGCACCTCACCCTGCTCGTTGTGGATGCCTCCACTGGCTCAAACGCGTTGAACCAAGCTAAGGAGTTTCACAAAGCCAGCCCGCTCGATGGTCTCATCATCACCAAGCTAGACGGCTCCGGCAAAGGCGGTATCGCCTTCACGATCTTCGATCAGCTCGGCATCGCCCCCCGCTTCATCGGAACCGGTGAGGAGCCGGAAGCATTCTCGATTTTCGAAAAGGAGCGCTTTGTTTCGGAAGTGCTTTGAGCCGTCATTGCGCGCGCTAAAAGCTCATCGCCAAGCAGCGCGGCCCGCGCCTCGCCGATCAGAAAAAAAGCGAACTGGCGATCAAGGTGAACATTCCAACAGCGGTGTCTTGCCCCAAGTCGAAATTTCGCCTCGCCGCAGGCTGGAAAGTGCGGATAGTTTCCTCGCATGAACCGCATCCTACCCACGGCGTTGATTATACTGCTCCTCATCGCCTTCCGTATCGTCGGTAGCGCTTTGCCGGAAACGCTGCCCAATTTTCAACCGCTTGCCGCCCTGTTTTTTTGCGGCGCATTAATGGCGCGGGGCTGGCGCGGTTGGGCGATCCCATTCGCCGCATGGGTGCTGACCTTTCCCGCCCCAGCGATCTTTTCCGGGAACTTCGCGTTTCTATCACCTTCGTTAATCATAGTCACCGGCATGGCATTTGCGGTTACGTTTTTTATCGGGAAAAGGTTTTCCGAGGCGGGCTTCGCCTTACTGATTGGCGGTTCCCTCGCCGCTGCCCTCGCCTTTCATGCAATCACCAATGGAGCCGCATGGATCGGCAGCCCGCTCTACCCTAAAACCGCCGAAGGCCTCTGGCAGTCTCTCTGGACAGGGCCGGTTGGCAGCACAATCCCGTCATGGGTCTTCCTACGCAACATGGCTTGTGCGAACATGCTCTTCACCGCTATTTTCGTCTCTGCCCGCCTCGCCCTTCCGCGCTTCTCGCTCCAAGTCCGGCCTGCCGCTGCCAGATAAAACTTGCCGCCACCGCTCTCTCCTCCTAACCAAGCCCCGGTTTCTTAGTATCCCCGCCCACTATGTCCGATCTCGATTTCGCCTCCTCGCCGATCAACCAGTCGCTCTCCGCCGAGCAAAAAATCAGACTCTACTCTCAAATGGTGCGGATCCGGCGCTTTGAGCAGGTCGCTCTCGCTAATTACCAGAAGCCCGGCCGCATGGGCGGCTTCTTGCATCTCTACATCGGACAAGAATCGGTCGCCGTGGGAACCCTCTCGCTCTGCGGTGAGAACGACCACAATATCACCGCCTACCGCTGCCACGCCCACGCACTCGCCTCTGGCATGAACATGAAGGAATGCATGGCTGAGCTTTTCGGAAAAGCGACTGGCTGCTCAAAAGGAAAAGGCGGATCGATGCACTTCTTCGCCCCAGACAAAAATTACTGGGGTGGCCACGGCATCGTCGCCGGTCAAACACCGCTCGGTCTTGGCCTCGCCTACGGGGTGAAATATCTAGGCAAGGAAGGCTCCTGCCTCTGCTTTCTCGGCGATGGTGCGGTCAACCAAGGCGCGTTCCATGAATCCCTCAACATCGCTTCCCTTTTCGAAATTCCTGTCATCTATGTGATCGAAAACAACGGTTACTCGATGGGCACATCACAAAAGCGCTCCTCCTCCTACACCGGTTGCCTCGCCCAGCGTGCCGAAAGTTACGAAATCGAGTGGGACGTGATCAACGGCTCCGATATCTACGAAGTCCGCGCAAAAACACAAATCGCGCTGGAACGTGCGCGCAAGCAAAACAAGCCTACTGTCCTCGAGATCGAAACCTACCGCTACTACGGCCACTCTGTCGCGGACGCCAATGCCACGAAATACCGCACCCCCGAGGAAATTGAGGATTATAAGAAGAACCACGATCCTCTCGCCGTCTTCCGCCGCAAGCTCACCAAAGAAGGAATCCTCACCGATGCGATCCACGATGAGATCACCAAAGCCGCCAACGTCGAGACTGCCGAAGCCGTGAAATTCGCCGAGGATTCGCCGCCTCCAAGCATCGCCGATATCTCCACTGATGTGTATTGGGAAACCGATAACAACACCGAGGCATCGAAAATCGGCCATCACTTCTTCGCCTGATCCCCAGATTTCCAACTTCCAATCCCTTTCCCAACATGCGCACCTTAACCTACCGTGAAGCCATTCGCGAAGGCCTCGATGAGGAACTCGCCCGCGATCCCAACGTTGTCATCATGGGCGAAGAAGTCGCTCAATACAACGGCGCCTACAAAGTCACCCAAGGTCTTTGGGAAAAATGGGGCGACAAACGCATTATTGATACGCCGATCTCCGAGGCCGGCTTCATTGGCATGGGCATTGGCGCTTCCATGCTCGGCGTGCGCCCGGTGATGGAGCTGATGTTCTGGTCGTTTCACTCCGTCGCCTTCGACCAACTCGTTAACAACGCTGCCTGCGTGCGCTACATGTCCGGCGGCCTATGCAGCTGCCCCATCGTCGTCCGCGGCCCGGCCAACGGCGGCACCAACGTCGGCGCCACACACTCCCACATCCCCGAAGGCCTCTTCGCCGCCTTCCCCGGCCTGAAAGTCTGCGCTCCCGCCACCCCCGCCGACGCGAAAGGCCTCATCAAAACCGCCATCCGCGACAACGACCCAGTCTATTTCATGGAGAACACTCTTCTCTACGGCATGACCGGCGAAGTGCCCGATCCGGCGGACGGTGATTTCGTCATCCCTCTCGGAAAAGCCGAGGTGAAACGCGAGGGCTCCGACATCTCTCTCATCGCCCACGGTCGTTCCGTGATCCATTGCCTTGAAGCCGCCGAAACTCTCCAGAACGAGCATGGTATCAGCGCCGAAATCCTCGACCTCCGCTCAATCCGTCCGCTCGATGTGGACGCGATCCTCGCCACCGTCGCCAAGACCCACCGGGTTGTCCTAGTTGATGAATCGAAACCCTTCGGCGGTGTTTCCGCGATGGTCTCCCACCTCATCCAAGAGCACGCCTTCGATGAACTCGACGGTCCGATCAAACGCGTCTGCACCATCGACGCCCCCGCAATCTACTCCCCGCACGTCGAAAACGACCAACTCCCGAACCCCAAGCGGATCGTGGAGAAGGTGCTTTCGATGATTTGATTTACGGCGCCTCCATGTCCACCGTTCCCACCCATTCGAAGACGATCGGCTACCTCCTTTGGATCTTCGGATTCACCGGCGCCCACCGTTTCTACTTCGGGAAACCCATCACGGGAGCGATCTGGTTTTTCACCCTCGGCCTACTCGGCATCGGCTGGCTCTACGATTTCTGCACGCTCAACGGCCAGATCAACGGGCGCAATCAAGCCTGAGCGATTTTCTCTCATCCCCCTTTGACAATCCCAGCGCCGCGAACCACGCTCGCCGCGAATCCCTTTTCCAAGAAATATCATGTCCTACGATCTCATTGTCATTGGCGGCGGCCCGGCCGGTTATGTTGCAGCAATCCGCGCGGCTCAGCACGGCAAAAAAGTGGCCTGCGTTGAGGCAGATCGCGCCGGCGGCACTTGCCTGAACTGGGGTTGCATACCCACGAAGGCTCTTTTGAAAAACGCCGAGCTCTATCAGACGCTCATGCACAAAGCGGGCGAGATGGGAATCTCCATCCAAGGGCTTTCCTACGATTGGAGCACGGTGGTCGGGCGCTCGCGCAAGGTTTCGGATCGTCTCGCCGGTGGCATCGAGTTCCTTTTCAAGAAAAACAAGGTCGATTACATCCGCGGCTTCGGCTCCATCGAGGCGGAAGGAAAAGTCGGCGTGAAAGCGGCCGATGGCACCACGCAAACGCTCGAAGGCAAGGCGATCATCATCGCGACGGGCTGCAAATCCCGCCCGCTGCCGCCGCTGCCATTCAACGGAAAATCCGTGATCGGATCGAAAGAAGCGATGGTGCTCGCCGAGCAACCAAAGGAAATGATCATCATCGGTGCGGGTGCGATCGGCGTCGAATTCGCCTACATCTACAATGCTTTTGGCACCAAGGTAACGATCGTGGAAATGCTGCCGAACATACTGCCTGTAGAGGACACGGAGGTCGGTGAGGCGTTGGAAAAATCCCTCACCAAGCAAGGCATCCGCTGCCTCGTGAACACCAAGGTCACCGCCACCAAGGATCTCGGCGACCGCGTCGAAATCACCGTCGAGGGACCGAAGGAAAACGGAACGATCTCCGCCGATGTCTGCCTTGTAGCGATCGGTATTCAGCCGGTGCTTCCCGGCGGACTCCAGCCAGAGCTCACCGACCGTGGCTACATCAAGATCGGGGATCGTTACGAAACGAACCTCCCCGGCGTTTACGCCATCGGCGATATCAACGGCCCGCCATGGCTGGCGCACGTCGCTTCCTTCGAGGCTTTCCAGTGCGTCGATGGCCTTTATGTCGATGGTCACAAGCCGCGCATGGTCACGAATTTCCCCGGCTGCACCTACTGCCATCCGCAGGTCGCCTCAGTCGGAAAAACCGAGCGCGCGCTCAAGGAAGAGGGCGTGGATTACGTCGTCGGAAAAATCCCCTTCGTCGCCATCGGAAAAGCGGTCGCCGCCGGTGAGACGGATGGCTTCGCAAAACTGCTCTACGGCAAAAAACACGGCGAACTGCTCGGCGCACATATCATCGGCGACAACGCCACCGAACTCATTGCCGAGATGGGACTCGCCCTCGATCAGGAACTCACCATCGACGAGATTCACGCCACCATCCACGCCCACCCGACCATGTCGGAGGTCATCCACGAGGCCACCCTCGCGGCGGAAGGCCACGCGATTCATTTCTAAAGCGGCAGCCATGGACTGCTACAGCCCGCTGTAGCTTTCGGCCATGCAGCCCTGCTGCGAGCCGGACGGCATTGGAACGGCTAGGCTTTTTACTCCCAGTCCTCCGCCGCTGGCAGCAAGCTGTCTCGCGGAAAGCGGCAGCCATGGACTGCTACAGCCCGCTGTAGCTTTCGGCCATGCAGCCCTGCTGCGAGCCGGACGGCATTGGAACGGCTAAGCTTGTTTACTCCCAGTCCTCCGCCGCTGACAGCAGGCTGTCTCGCGGAAAGCGGCAGCAGGCTTCCGCAGTCCAAAGCTACAACAAATCACGCTACAAACCCCGCAATCCTTTCCGCCAGCCAGCCACCGCTCTCCCACGGCACTCGGTGCCCCACATTGGGTGCGATGGCCAGAGAGAATTGATCCGAAAGCCCCACTACTTCCTCCGCGATCGCGCGAAATTTCACATCGTTTTCCCCGGCGATCCAAAGTGTGGGGATCTTGATTTCCGGCAGCCTGTCCCACAGAGCTTGCTGTTTGCCCACTGACCAATCGACGAAGCTCCGCGCGATTTCACGGCGGCGTTGTATCAGCTTTCCATCCTTGCGGCTGTCGCGCATCGCGCCGCCGAGGAGGGGCTGGGCGTTCCATTTTTCGAGAAAATCGTACCATGGCAAGGTCAGCGCCTGCGTGGCCCAAACGGTGTCCGCCACACGCCGCTGCGCCGCTTCGTTGGGATCGCGGATGCCCGGGTTCGCGGAAATGATCACCGCGGCATCCCACGGACCGCCTTCTAACAAAGCGTGCAAGGCGAGCCGTCCGCCCATCGAGTAGCCTATCAAGATGCGCCGCGCCGCTCTGGGGATCTCTCCGGATGCTTCGGCGTTGAGCCGCTTGCCGAATTCCGGCATCGTCACGCCCTCGCATTCCAAGAACCGCCAGAGATCGACGGCGCGGGTGGAAATTCCCTTCAAGGCGAGCGACTGCGCTAACTCTTGCCAGTCTGAAACTACACCGACTGCTCCATGCAGACACCAGCATTCCACTGGCGCAAGGCTCTCATCCCTGACCTTAGCAGCGGCTTGGAGACGTTCGTCAGTTTGCTTGGTGGTATGGATCACAGCTTCTCCAGCGCTTCCTAGGTTTTTTTATATTCGATGGCCCCACTTGAATGGTGATCAGTCGGCAGCTAGGGTATTCAACGACCGAAGCTGCTTCTTTCATGGTGCGGTTTAGATCGTATCCTGACGATTGGTCGCGGTCAGTTGCGAACGCGACCACTATCCCATCGGCGAGGGAAACAACAACATCATTCCTCGGTCTTATTTCGCCGCATTGAGGGTGCAGTGGTCTCCTTACTGCTGCCCGTAATCTCTTTCATTTATTGTTGAAGGGGCTGGTCGGTCAGAGGTGGTTTTGAACAGGCGCGTGTGCTCCCCGATCAGCAGCTCATGCAACTAAAAAGTCAATCTGACCAAAGGGCAGGCTGGGTTGGAATGATCAAAAGCGATTTCTGTCGGCGGGTGCAGTGAGGGTTGCTAACTCAGAAATCCCGCCGTCCCTGCAGGGCGCGGATTAGCGTGAGTTCATCGGCGTGCTCGAGGCCGCCACCGGCTGGGAGGCCTTGCGCGATGCGGGTGAGTTTGACGGGTTTCCCCCTCATCATTTCGGCGAGGTAGTTCGATGTCGCCTCGCCCTCCACATCCGCGCCGAGTGCGAGGATGATCTCCATACCGCCGCCGTTTTCCACGCGCTGCATCAGGGCGGGGATGTTGAGGTCTTCAGGAGAAACACGGTCGAGCGGCGAGAGTTTCCCACCGAGGCAATGGTAACGGCCTTTAAACGCGCCCGATCTTTCGAGCGGGATCACATCGGTTGCCTGCTCGACGACGCAGAGAATGGAGTTGTCGCGCTTCGGGTCGTCGCAGATATCGCAGCTTTCGCGGGTGGCGAAGAACCCGCAGGTGGGGCATGCGATAATTTCCTCGTCCGCCTTCACCAGCGCTTCGGCGAGTACTTTTGGCTCTGCGTTTCGTTTTTGTAGAAGCCACACGGCCATGCGCTCGGCGCTGCGCGGGCCGATGCCGGGCAAGCGTTTCAGTTCGTCGATTAGGGTGCGGACAGGGGTGGGGAAATCAGCTCGCGCCATGGTTTTTTGAGGGTGCTTTATCCACGGGTAGGACGTGGTTAGTAGTATAGAAGATGGTGCAGAAACCCGACCATAGGACGGCGACCAGCGCCACCCCGATCTCTGGCTTGTGGGCTGCCAGCAACATCACCGGCCCCCATGCGAGAGTGAGCGCAAAAGTGAAGCCCCATAACACTAGCCTACGCCATAGGCTGGGGATATTCAGTATGACGGCGGGGAGGAGAAACGCAAGCAAGGCGGAGCCACTCCATAACTCAAATTGGCCGAGTGAAATCGAAGGCGGAGCTAAACCTTTCAGTAAAAAAAGGCTTTCCAGCAAGCCGTCGAGTTTTTCTATTAGCCCGAGGAAACTCAATCCTGCTGCTAAGGCCAGCGCCATTACCCCAACCGAAAGAACCGGGAGGCCGACATGCGCGGGGGCGTTCTGATTTCCTTTCATCTGAGGATTTCCAAAAGCTTCTCTGTGTGGCTCAGCGGTGAGACCTTTTCCAAGTGCGCCTTGATGCGGCCTTCCGGATCAATCACGAACGTGCTTCGTTCCACACCCATGTATTTTTTCCCCATCATCGATTTCTGGACCCACACGCCGAAGGCCTGACAGATGGCTTTGTCTGGATCCGCGATGAGAGGGTAGGGCAGTTGCCGTTTGGAAATGAATTTCTTATGGCTCGCTACGCCATCCGCGCTGACGCCGAAGACGCGCGCCTTATCCTTGAGTTTCGCCCAATGGTCGCGCAGCGAGCAAGCTTGTATCGTGCAGCCCGGCGTGCTATCCTTCGGGTAAAAGAACAGTACAACAGTTTCTCCGTGCAAAGCGGAGAGCGTGAGTTCGGTCTCCGTTTCCCCGTCCACCATTGTTGCGGTGAAATCCGGTGCCATTTTGCCAAGCTCAGGTTTCATGCACAGAGCATCACCGTGCCGCGCGCCCGAATCAACCCTGCTTATCAACATACATCCCACAGCAGGCAATATTTTCCCTCAGGGCATACATTGCAATTGTATGACGAGACACAGCGGCTAGGTTTTTCCTAATACACACCCCGAACTGAACTCACATTGACACATTTACTTTCCATGTTCCTGCTCGCCGCTCCCGCGCTTTGCGCCCAAGGAACCTCGCTGGACATAAAGAAAAACCCGGTTTCCCTGCTGCCGGATGGCAGCGTGCTCAAGGGCGTGCTGCTGCCGCGCTACGACAAAGATCGCAATCTGGTGGGCGACATGAAAGCGGAGACCATGACCCTGCTCGACTCCAAGCAGGTGCAGGGCGAGAACGTGCGTATACGCTTTTTCAACACCGACCGCACCTTACGCGGGAAGGTGGAGATGAAGAACGTGACGTTTAATCAGGCGAAGTCCCGCGTCTTAACGCGTGAACCCGTGGAGATCACCTCCGACAGGTTAGTTGCTCGGGGCGGCGGGCTTGTATATTCACTGCAGGAAGGCGAGGGTTTCCTAGAAGGTCCGGTATCCACTAGGATTTCTGCTCCTCCGACCGCCACATCCATGAACAGCAAACCCTTCAACGCAGCCGCAATCATTGCCCTCTGCCTCGCACCCGCGCCGCTCGTCGCCGCTGCACCCGCATTTGTTTCCGAGGAGAAAGTCGCCGCGATCAAGGCCGACTCGGCTCCCGCAAAACCGCAGGCAGAAAAGCTTTTCGCCACAACGAAAGCGAGCTTCAATGAATCGGTCGAACTGGGAGGAAAAGCATCCGTCGCTGCGCTGGAATTTATTAGCACCAACGAGATCAAGAATATCGCAGCGGAGGAACCCATAGCGGAAGCCGAAGCGAAACCGCTCGAAGTGAAGCCCGGCCCCGATGACACGGTGATCACCAGCAACGACGGAATGTATTTCGATGCCGACGAGGGTATCCTTGTTTATCTGGGTAATGTGAAAGTCACCGATCCGCGATTCAATCTCAGCGGCGCGCAGCAGCTAAAGGTTTTCTTTGAGAAAAAGTCCGAGAAAAAGCAAGCTGCCAAAAAAGAAGGGCAGAAGGATGCGAAGGAGTCGGGCGGCATGGGCAACTTTGGTGACGTGCAAAAAATCGTCGCCGAGGGCGCGGTGCAGATCGACCAGAAAGGTGTCGGCGGAAAACAGCCGGTGCAGGCCAGCGGGCGCATCCTGACCTACAACATCCCCAGCGGAGAGATCATTATCCACGGCGGTTACCCATGGGTCAAACAGGGCACCTACTTCGCCCGCGCCAAGGAACCTGACCTCACGCTCCGCCTGCTCAACAACGGTTCCTTCTCCACCCAGGGCAACTGGGAAATGGGCGGTAATCTCAACATTAAAGGCGACTGACCCCCTCCTTAGAGATTAAGATTTAAAGTTTAGAGTTTCACGAAGTGCACGATCCAGGCTCCACCAGCAAGAACTCCGAAGACGCCGTCCTTTCCGCGCAGGGGCTGCGCAAAACCTACGGCGGCCGCGCCGTGGTCGATGGCGTCTGCGTCACTGTCCAACCCAAGGAAATCGTCGGTCTACTCGGCCCCAATGGTGCAGGAAAAACGACTTCTTTCTATATGATCGCTGGCTTAATCCCCGCGGAGGAGGGCACAGTCCACCTCAACGGGCAGGACATTTCCAAGCTGCCCATGCACCGCCGCGCCCGACTCGGGCTAGGCTACCTGCCGCAGGAAGAATCCGTGTTCCGCAAGCTCTCCGTCCTCGATAACCTCCTCGCCATCCTCGAAACCCGCCCCGGACTCTCCCGCGCCGACCAGAAAGCCCGGGCTGACGACCTGCTCCAGCGTTTCGGTATTACGAAACTTTCTAAGTCGCTCGCCATCACCCTTTCGGGCGGTGAGAAACGCCGCCTCGCCATCGCCCGCTCGCTTTGCTCCGATCCCAAGGTACTGATGCTCGACGAACCTTTCGCCGGCATCGATCCCATCGCCGTAGAGGACATCCAGCGCATCGTCCGCGAACTCCGCGAAAAGGACGGCCTCGCCATCCTCATCACCGATCACTCCGTACGCGAGACGCTCAGCATCACCGACCGCGCCTTCCTCATCCACGACGGCAAGGTCATACTCGAAGGTGCTTCCAACGAACTCGTCAACGATCCCATCGCCCGCAAGTATTACCTCGGCGAGGATTTCAGGATGTAGGGGCGTTGGGTTACGGGTCGGAGGCTTGCATTTCCACAATATCACAACGTGCAAATCTTCACGCCATGTCTTAGGCTGGCGAGCTTGTCGGTATTTTTCGGGATGAATTCCTGGCCGACGTAGCCCTTGTAGCCGGTGGCGGAAATGGCGCGCATGATCGCGGGGTAATTGATTTCTTGGGTCGCATCGATTTCGTTGCGGCCGGGGCAGCCGCCGGTGTGGTAGTGGGAGAAATGCGGATGGTGGGCGCGGATCGTGGCGATGATATCGCCCTCCATGACCTGCATGTGGTAGATGTCGTAAAGCAGCCGAAAATGCGTGCTGGCGATTTTTTCGGAAAGGGCGACGCCCCATGCACTGTGATCGCACATGTAGCCCGGATGATCGACCCGTGAGTTGAGCAGCTCCATTACCAACGTGATCCCAAACTTTTCGGCGAGGGGCAGGATGCGTTTGAGACCGACCGCACAGTTTTCCAGACCTTGCTCGTCGCCCATGCCATCTCGGTTTCCTGAAAAGCAGATGAGCTGCTCCGCCCCGACCTCCGCGCAGTCTTCTAGTTTCCTTTCGTAAACCTCGACGAGCGCATCGTGGTGCTCAAGTCGGTTGAAGGCTTTCTCGATCATGCCGACCTTCACGCCTTCATTTGTTGTGGTGACAGGAAAGGACACGACAGCGCATTCAAGTCCGTATTTCCGTAAAGTCACAAAGTCCGATGTCTCTAGTAGTTCAATCGAGCCGATACCCATGTTCTTTGCCGCGACGCAAAAATCCTCCAGCGGGATGTCAGCGTAGGGCCAGCGGCAGACGGAGTGGTTGATTGGGTGCAAAGCAAGCATACTTCTTATGGTGCACGGCAAGCTCTTGAAGGCAAGGCTGCTAGGTTATGCTAGCACTTCCTTAACTACGCGACCGTGGACATCCGTGAGCCGGAATCTGCGACCTTGGAAGGTGTAGGTGAGGCGGGTGTGATCTATGCCAAGCTGGTTGAGGATGGTGGCGTGGAAGTCGTGGACGTGGACGGCGTCTGGAGTTTTGCCGTCCTTGTCTGGTTTTGCGATGGTATTACCATCTGAATCCACGATATTGTAGCCGTAGTCGTCTGTTTGACCAAACGTGATGCCGGGTTTTACGCCGCCGCCCGCCATCCATGCAGTGAAGCAGCGCGGGTGGTGGTCGCGGCCGTAATTGGTATTGGTGAGCTGACCCTGCGAGTAGGCGGTGCGTCCGAACTCGCCGCTCCAGACGACGAGGGTATCTTCCAGCATGCCACGCTGTTTGAGGTCGGTGATGAGAGCGGCGCAGCCTTGGTCGGTCTCATTACACTGGCCGCGGATGGCGCCGGGCAGGTTGCCGTGCTGATCCCAGCCGGGATGGTAAAGCTGGATGAAACGCACGCCTTTTTCGGCGAGGCGTCGGGCGAGCAGGCAGTTCGCAGCGAAAGTGCCGGGCTTCTGAGCGTCGGGTCCGTACAGATCCTTAATTGATTGCGGCTCGCCGCCGATGTCGGTGACTTCCGGCACGCTGGTCTGCATACGGAAGGCCATCTCGTATTGTGTTATGCGCGTCTCGATCTCGGGATCGAGCTCATTCTGGAACTCGATTCTGTTGAGGGCGGAGAGCTTGTCCAGCAATGCGCGGCGGCCAGATTGGCAGACACCGTCGGGGTTGGTGAGGTAGAACACGGCGTCCCTACCGGAGGAGAAACGCACGCCTTGGTAGCGGGAATCGATAAAGCCAGTGCCCCAGAGGCGAGAGGCGAGTGGCTGATCGGTGGCTTTCTTGGTTACGAGAACAACGAAGCCGGGAAGGTTTTCATTTTCCGAACCCAAGCCATAGGTAACCCAGGAGCCGAGTGAAGGGCGGCCTGCGATCTGCGAGCCGGTTTGGAAGAAGGTCATTGCGGGATCATGGTTGATCGCCTCAGTCCAAAGGGATTTTACGAAGCATAGATCATCGACTATTTTGGCAGTATGTGGTAGCAGCTCGCTGACCCACGCACCGGATTTTCCGTGTTGAGTGAATTTGAACTGAGAGCCGGCGAGCGGAAGGGATGCTTGGTTTCCGGACATGCCGGTGAGGCGCTGAGTACCGCGGACTTCGGTGGGTAGCTCTTGGCCGTTGAGTTCGTTCAGCCTTGGCTTGTAATCGAACAGATCCATGTGTGATGGACCGCCAGACATAAAAAGATAAATCACACGCTTTGCCTTCGGCGCGTGGTTGGCTATTAGCCTTTCTGCTAGTGCGGCTGCGGAGCTCCTTTCTGGCAATAGGGAAGCGAGTGCCGCTCCGCCGATACCGGTTGAGAACCTAGAAAGAAAACGGCGGCGAGTGATTTCGAACATGGGATGACTATCAGGTAGCTGTCACTAAGCTTTAAATTTGCGAATACGTATTGTGTCAGGAGTTAAATATAAAAAAGAGTCTTAGAGGGTAGTTGTACAACATTTTTGTTTGATACATTGACTTGTCTAGTTATGCCATTTTTTGTCGCTTAGCTAGTACAGCCTCTAATTCAATAGTATTGTAGCAAAAATGATGGCGAAAAACCACTGGCTTCGGGCAGACTCTGTGTAAAATTTAGCGTAACTCATTGTCGAGCCGTAACAAGCATGTCGACAGATTCCAAAGATACACGAACCGATTACTATGAAAATCCTCGCCATCACATTACCCATTTTCTTCGCGTGCATTCCCGCCATCGCCTTTTCCCAAGACTGGCCACGCCATCTGGGTGCGGATGGAACTGGAATCGTGGATGGCAAAATTCGCACAAATTGGAACGAGGAGAAGCCGAAGGAGCTTTGGCGCAAGAATCTAGGTAAAGGCTGCACCAGCTTCGCAATCGCAGGGCAGAAAGTTGTGGCCATGGGCAACAAGAACAACACGGACATCATCTGGTGCCTCGATGCAGCGACGGGGAAGGAAATCTGGACACACAAGTATCCAGAGAAGTTGGATCCGAAGCTTTACGATGGAGGCCCGAACGCCACTCCGACGATCGATGGGGATGTCGTTTACACGCTCAGCAAATCCGGAAACCTGTTTTGCCTATCCATGTCGGATGGCAAACCGAAGTGGAAGGTGCATTACAAAAAGAATTTCAATGGCAAGGTGCCGGACTGGGGTTATTCCGCCTCGCCAGTGGTGAAAGGGAATCTACTCTACTGCCTGCCATGCGCGGAAGACGGCGGATTGTATGCGCTGGAAAAATCGACCGGTAAGGTGTCCTGGAAATCGGGCGACGACACCCGGGCGGGATATGCGACTCCGGTTTTTTTCACCCACAAGGGCAAGGAATTCGTTGCGGCGTTCCACGGGCGTCAACTGGTGGCCTACAACCTGGATGGCAAGGGCAAGCCGGCTTTCGAATTCGGCTGGAGGACTTCCTATGATGTAAACGCCAGTAATCCCCAATACCACGACGGTATGATGTTCCTCGCCTCAGGCTACGGCATGGGCTATGTCGTAATCGATGTCTCCGGCAGCGAGCCGAAAGTGCTCCACAAGGACGAGGACATCCGCATGATTTTCCAGAATAGCATCCTTATTGAAGGCGATATACTCGGCGTATTTGGCGATAAAAACATCGCTGCCGAACTGATCCGCATGGACATGAAATCCGGCAAGCCGCGCTGGCGTGCAAAGATGCCTGGAACACGCGGAAGCTCGCTGATGGTCGGCAACCAGATGGTAATACTTTCCGAAACCGGCGAGATCATCTGCGGCGAGCCGGCCAAGGACGGATGGAAAGAAAATGGCCGCGTGAAAGCTCTGTCTTCCGTCTGTTGGGGAAATGTCGCATTTGCAAATGGCAGAATTTTCGCCCGGTCCAATAAAGGCGAAGCGGTCTGCCTCGAGGTGAAATGAATTGCTGACTATTTTGACAGAGCTCGATTCTCTGTTTCGTATTTCTAGGTGATGAAAGTGAAAATATTTGTAACGAGCTTATTGCTAGCGGGATTCCTTAGTGCTGGAAACTGGCCTGCTTGGCGTGGTGAGGGTGGAAACGGCGCGGTCACCGGTGAGCCGCCGCCTCTCGAGCTGGCGGAGAAATTGCTCTGGAAAACCGAGCTCCCCGGCCGCGGCTGTTCGACCCCGATCGTGTGGGGCGAAAAGCTCTTTGTCAGCAGCCCGGTCGGTGATAAGGACGGCTTGTTAGCGTATGATTTGAAGGGCAAGGAAATCTGGCGTAAAACATTCGGAGCCGGCACTCCCGGGCGCTCGCAAAGAGCAAGCTCTTCGAATTCCTCGCCGATCACCGACGGAAATGTCGTCGTAGCCTATTTTAAATCAGGAACTGTCGCCTGCCTCGACCTTGACGGGAAACCGCTGTGGGAGCTCAACTTACAAGAGAAATACGGCAAAGACGAGCTCTGGTGGGATCAGGGCACTTCGCCTCTTTTCGCAGGGGGCAAGGTGGTGCTGGCGGTGTTGCAGACGGCGGGTGAATCCTATCTCGTCTCGCTGGATCCTAAGACCGGTAAGGAGATTTGGAAAACCGCCAGAAAGTATGAAACTGGTGAGGAGTCCGGCGATTCCTACACCACACCGCACATGGTCAAGTTGGACGGCAAGGAGCAAATTATTTGCTGGGGCGCGGATCACCTAACCGGCCACGATGCGGCGACCGGAAAACTTCTTTGGCAATGCGGTGGATTTAATCCGAAGCGTGCGGGCATGCAACGGGTCATCGCTTCCGCTGTTATTGGTGATGGGTTCGCAGTAGTGCCTTTCAATCGGGGAGAGTCGCTTGCGTCGATTCGCCTCGGCGGCAGTGGCGATCTTCCTGAGAATAGTTGGGCTTGGCGCAACGATGGGATCGGCTCCGATGCCGCCTCCCCCATCCTCCACGATGGCAAGTTTTATATTCTTAAGGATGGCGGCCCGGAACGCGGCCGGCTGACCTGCCTGGATGCCAAAACCGGCAAGCAACTATGGGAATCGAACCTGCCGAAAGCTCCACAAGTCTATTACTCGTCACCGCTTCTCGTGGGAGACCAGATCTATTGCGTCAGGGAAGACGGGATGGTTTACAGCGGAAAAATCACGAAAGACGGACTGTCAGATATCAATAGCCATGCGCTTGAGGAAGGAGTCGTCGCCTCGCCGATTTCCGTAGGGAGCCGCTTGATCATCCGCAGCGAAAACAGCCTCTTTTGTTTCGGTGAGAAGTGAGCGTTGGATTGCTCAGGGCTTCACGTCGTAACAAAATAACAGGTCCTGATCGCGCAGGTAAAGTTTGCCACCGATCACCACTGGATGGGTCCAGATCTTGCCGTTTGTACCTTCGCGCAGTTTCGTTTGGCGAGGTATTTCAAAGCGGCCATGCTCGATGTATTTTTCGGTATTTGCCTCAGCCAAAAAAACTGATCCCGCCTCTTCATCCATGCAGTAAAGCATTCCGTCCGCGTAATGCACCGCACCTTTCTGGCTACCTTCATCACGATGATTCCACTTTTGCTTACCAGTTGCTAGCTCTTGGCAAACAAGGCCGCCGCCATCGGAAAACCCGAAGATGTGGCCGTCTACTAGCACCACGCCGCCGTGATGGTTTTTCATCACCTTGTTTTCCCAGATATCCTCGGCCTTGCCGCCATCGATTTTCACTAGTTTGCAACCCGAGCCATAACCTGAGGTCATGTAAACCGTGCCCTCGTGATAGACCGGCGTCGGGATGACGGCGGTGCGACCTTCAGGCCATGGTGACGTCCACAGGACATCGCCGTTTTTGGCGTCCACACCGGCCAGCGTATTCATGAAAAGCTGGATGTATTGCCGCCTGCCTTTGACCTCGGCGGCAACCAGCGAGGAATACTGCGCACCGTCCTTTAGGCCCTTGCTGCGCCAGAGCTCTTTTCCAGTTTTTTTATCCAGCGCGACGATCGCCCCCTTATCTCCGCCGGGTGTGACGACGACCTTGTCTCCGTCTACTAGGGGCGATTCCGAAAATCCCCAGCTCGGTATACCGCCGCCGAAATCTTTCACAAGGTCCTTGTTCCAAATCCGCTTTCCATCGTCTGCGTTGAAGCAGGCAAGATCGCCGTTTGCGTTCATTGCAAAAACCATCCCGTCGCTTACGGTCACCGCACCGCGAGGACCAGCGCCCCAACCCGTATTGTAGCCCTTCTCCGGATCCTCACCGATCGGAGCCGACCATAGCTCTTTGCCGCCGGAATCGATGCAAATGATCTCAGCTTTTTTGTCGCGGCTACCTGTTAGGTAAATTTTTCCGCCTACCAGCGCGGGCGAGCTGTAGCCCTTACCGGCGCTTTCAAAGGTCCACAGCAACTCCGGACCATCCTTCGGCCATTCTTTCAACAAGCCGGAGTCTAGTGATTTACCGTCGCGAGCCGCACCGCGCCACGTCGGCCAATCGGTGGCATTCGCGGGCTTATCGGCAGCGGCCTTTTCGGTAGATACTTTGTCGGCTGGGGATAAGCGATCCAACACTAGATATGAGGATTTGCCGTCCTTGCGTTTCAAGGTAAGCTTGCCGTCCTTGAGGCCGATGAACTCTGCTTCTAGGGTTCTGCCGCTTTTCGCGTCCGTCCATGTGCGCGCTGGAAGCGAGGAGCAGCCGATAATGAAAACTAAAACCGAATATACCGCAGCGAGAGGGGATGTTTTGCTCATCTCCCAAAGAATTAAATATTTCGCTAAAAATCAATCCATAGATTGCTCAGAAGCCATTATTTTTATGGTGCGTAGGGTTGGCATACTCAATTATACGATTCGTCATGGTATTTTCCGGTACGGCGAAAGTGCTTGGAGCCGGATGATCCTTTCGCCCGTTTAGTTTCCTAGTCGAAACATTTTTTCGTCACAGATAAGTTTTGGAATCCGCACGGTAT
>CAMAXN010000011.1 GCA_945862245.1 Prosthecobacter debontii | reverse complement strand
AACATGTTGTCCATTCTGGACGGTGAGAGGCACGAGGATATCTGTCACCACAGCTTTCCCCGGAGCGGCTTCGAATGAGAAACTCGAAGATGCGGTAGTACCTTGGCTGTGAGTTGAGCTGTCGATAAAATCGAGGGAAACTCTGTGCGGGATTTTCTGGTTATTCGAAATGGTAACGCGGACGGGGTGGAAGCCGCCGAGGCTGGGGTTCGAAAACAGCGCCATAGCCTCGATGTGGGTGTCGGTCCTAGTGTCGGCGACTTGGCGGAAAAGCGTTTCCTGGGCGTGGAGCGGGAGGAGGGAAACTAGGAGAGCGAGAAGGAGGCGGCTCATGGGATGGATGGAGGGGTGTCGCTGCGGGACGCAGCTTGCACGGCCTGCGGCGAGACGCCGCAGCTACATTATGCTGGGACTAGGGTTTTCGGGGTGGGGAAGTCCTGGAAGAGCACCTGTTTGAGAAGGGTTGCGACGACAGAGTTCGGCGAGTGACCATCTACTCGGGCGTTATAATCTAGCACGATGCGATGGCGGAGGACGGAGGGAGCGATGGCTTTGACGTCCTCGAAAGAGGCATTCATGCGCTCGTGGAGGAGGGCGCGGGCCTTCGCGGCGGAGGCCATGGCGAGGGCGGCGCGGGGGCTGGCTCCGAAGCGGATTAGCGCGGCGGTGTCGGATTGGCCGGGGTGGGTGGAATCGACGAGGCGGGCGATATAATTCGCGACGACATCCGGCATGTGGATGCGGCGGACTAGGGCTAGCAGGCTGGTGAGTGTTTCGCCGGTCATGATTGGCTCTACCACGGGTTCGGTGCCGATCTCGCGTTGGGAAACGATGCGCTGGAGCGTCTCCACATTGTTGCGGGTGATCTCCAGCTTGAAAAGGAAGCGATCAAGCTGAGCCTCGGGCAGTGGATAGGTGCCCTCGAGTTCGATGGGGTTTTGCGTGGCGAGGACGAAAAATGGCAGCGGCAGTTCGTGGGTTTTTCCTAGCACGGTCACGCAGCGTTCTTGCATGGCTTCGAGGAGAGCGGATTGCGTTTTCGGCGAGGCGCGGTTAATCTCGTCAGCGAGGACAATGTTCGCGAACAGCGGGCCGGGCTGGAATACGAACTCGCGGCGGCCATCGACTTCCTGAAGTACGGGGTTTCCCGTAATATCGCCGGGGAGGAGATCGGGAGTGAACTGGACGCGTTTGTTTTCCAGGCGCAGGAGCTTGGAGAGTCCTTTTACGAGTTCGGTTTTGCCGAGACCGGGCAAGCCCTCCAGAAGAATATGGCCACGGGCGAGGACGCCGGTGATGACCAGCTCGATGATTTCCTCTTGGCCGAAAAGCACGCGGTTGAGGCCTTGGCTGAGGGAGCGGAGATGCTTCGCTGCTTCGGCGACTTCGGACTCGGTAGCGTATTCCATACGTGAAGGTTTCAGGAAACGGAGAGGGAGCGCAAGAGCGGAGGCGGGTGTAACTGAAAGTGTTGTTCAAGTCCGCGAAAGCGGCATCCGTGGGGAGCGCATGCGCCCTCGCGTGCTGTTTCCGGCGCCCTCGCCGGAAACTTGGCTGGAAACCGCGGGATGTTTTGTGCCTTGATCCCAAGGAAATACCAACCTTGTTTCCAGCCACCGAGCAGCGAGGGCGCAGCTCGGAACACGCGAGGGCGCGTATGCTCCCCCTCGGCTTTGCCGACGTTAGACGAATGCTTTCCTAATCTCAGAACAGTTCTCGCGCGAGAGCTTCTACAGCTTCCGCAGGATGCCCAGAGGAAACGGTGATACGCAGGCGGGCGGTGCCTTGGGGGACGGTGGGGAAACGGATGGCGGGCGCGAGGAAGCCTTTTTCACGCAGCGCGGCGGAGGCCGCGAGAGTGGTTTCGTTGTCGCCGAGGATGTAGGGAATGATCGCGCTGGGATGGTTCTTCCGAAGGATCGCAATGTTTTGGAAAAGCATTTCACGCAGCAATTTCCCCTCGTCAGAGCGGATGATAGCAAGAGCGGCGAGAGCGGCGTGGGCGAGCGCGGGCGGCGGGGCGGTGGTGTAGATGAAAGGGCGGGCGCGGTTCGTGATGAGATCGATCCAGTCCCGCGATGCGGCGAGGTATCCGCCGGAGAGACCCACCGCCTTACTAAGCGTGCCCATTTGGAAATGGATTTTTCCTTGAAGTCCGAGCTGCTCCGCGAGACCCATGCCGTGCGGGCCAAGGATGCCGGTGGCGTGCGCCTCATCCAACAGTAGCAACGCGCCGTGCGTTTCGCAGATGTTGAGGATTTCCGCGAGCGGGCAGAGATCGCCGTCCATAGAGAATACCGATTCCGTTACGACGAGGATGCGGGCAGTGGGATTTTTCGCACGGAGCTTGGAAAGGATGTCGCCGAGTTTTGTGGTATCGTTGTGGGGAAAGACGCGGAGGGTCGCACCGGACATGCGAGCGGCATCGATGAGACAGGCATGGGCAAGCCTGTCTAAGAGGATGAAATCGCCTTTCCCGATGATGACCGGAATCGCGCTGAGGGCGGTGTTGTAGCCGGAGGTGAAAGTGAGGGCGGCCTCGGTGCGTTTCGCGGTGGCGATGGTTTCTTCCAATAAGAGGTGTGGCGCGGCACTTCCCGTGACGAGGCGTGATGCGGTGGCGCCGGTTCCGTATTTCCCGATACCGTCGATGAAGGCCGCAGTAATCGCCGGATGATGCGCCAGCCCGAGGTAATCGTTGGAGGCGAAGTTCCACAGCTCACGCCCATCTACGGTGACTCTCGTACCTGTGGCGGGCAAGGTCGTGAGGCTGCGGAGAAGTTTCCGCTCCGCAAGATCCTCGAGCTGTTGGCGCGGTGTCATTCCGCAGCGGGCCGTTCGAGTGACCAGCGGAGAAGTTTTTCCGAATCCGACCAGATATTTGGAGTATTCGACTTCAGGACGACGCAGATCACCGAGCGTCCGTTTATGCTGCCGCTGGAAATCAGGCAGCGCCCGGATGCGTTGGTTGTGCCGGTTTTCATGCCATCGCAGAATGGCACGGTCTTGAGGAGCTTGTTGGTATTGTGGAGAAGGCGGACGCGGCCATCGTTGAATTTGAAAGTGTAGGATTTCGTGGCGGCATAACTCCGGAGCAGCGGGCTGCGGTGAGCGACGCGGGCGGCGATGGCCATGTCACGTGCGGTGGAATACTGGCCGGGCTCAGTGAGGCCATGCGGGTTCACGAAGTTCGAATTGCGCATGCCGAGCTGTTGGCACTTGTTGTTCATGATCGCCGCAAAACCCTCGACGCTGCCGCCGACATCGCGAGCCAGAGCCCGGGCGACGTCGTTCGCGCTTTTCACCATCAGCACCTTGAGTAGTTCGCGGCGGGTGTAGCTGTCGCCTGGTTTCAGGTAAAGCTTCGTAGGCTCACAGGCGGTGTCGTAGGCGGTGATCACTACGGGCTTGTCGATGTTTCCTGCGTCCAACACGCAGAGGGCGGTGATGATTTTCTGCGTGGAAGCCACGGGGCGCACGTTGTCGGCGTTTTTCGCGTAGAGAATCCTGCCGCTGTTTGCATCCATGACGATCACACTTTCTGCAGCGACAGGCGGTGGCGGCGTGCGCGGGATCGAGGCGATAAGCGCAGGCACTGCTCCGCTGGGATTATTGAAGGAAGAGCGCGGCGAAGGATTTCCACCGCAGGAGGATATAAAAAGGACGGCGAATAGAGCAAGAGCCAGCGGCTTCAGCGATGTCATACGCGCAAGATGCTGAGGTGGGCGTATGTGGTCAAACACGAAGACAGGGCGACGAAGCGGCGCTCAGAACCGCTTTAGCGGCATGTCCACGCAATCGCCGCAGGTTTCCCTGCCCTTTAGGAACGTCTGGGTAAGAAGTTTGAATCGCGCATCGCCGGGCCGCGCGCGTTGCATGCGATGGCGAGCTGATCGAATGGCTTTGCAGAAAGTTTCTATAACTTCTAGAAGCAGTCGCGGTGGTGCAGACCCCGAATAGCAGCCTATTGAGCGGCGCTACTCTGTGAAAGAATGTCATTTGAAGGACGCTGATCGGTCTGTCCGCCAGAGAGTCGCACGCCGCTCCGAATGTTAAAGTTTTCAGCGCCACCGAGAGGCACGGTGATGACACGGGTATCGCCGGGTGCGAGGGTGGTGATGTTCGCGTTAGTGGCCGCGCCGTTGATATTCACTGAGACTCCGGCATTGATGAGGGTTTCGGTGCCGAGGTTCTGCACGAGCACCTGGGCCTGCGTGCCCGAAATGGTGATGGAGGTGACTGCAGCATCGTAAATGCCGAGCTTCTTTCCGTTAAGGATACGCCACATGTCGGGAACTCCAGCTCCTGTCGCGGGATCCCCTCCCGGTGTGCCGATGTCGTTGAGGTTCGAATTCGCAGCGCTGAGGGCGGCAGTGGCGCTGAGGCTTTGGCTACCACCTTGGCGCATCGTCGCGGCGATGACGCCGGTTACGATAGGTGCGGCAAACGAAGTGCCGGACACGGAAGCCGCCATATTTCCGGGATAGGCGGCGGCAACGGAAAAACCCGGTGCGGAAACGGCCACTTCTTTTCCAGTCGTCGAGAAAGCCATGGGCTGGTTCTTCGCGTCCACCGCGCCAACGGCGACCACCATAGGACTAGCGGCGGGTTGCATCACGCCCTCCGTGCCGCTGTTTCCGGCGGCCGCGACGACGACAACCCCCGCTTGTTTCGCATAGTCGAGTGCGGTTTCCACTAGGCCACTGCGGCCGTTTCCGCCGAGCGAAATATTGATGAGCTGTGCCCCCGCATCCACGGCGGCGATGATCCCTTGTGCAATGAGGAAACTATTAGAGTTGCCTTTGTCATCCGCGATGCGGACGGACAGAGGCGTAGCTCCCGGCGCGATTCCAGGGGCGAGTGGATTTGAACTGAAAATGAGCGACGCGACCGAGGTACCGTGGCCGTTGAGGTCGGCAGCGTTCGTGGGCAAAGGAACAAGATTAATGCGCTCAATAGCATTACGGAACGCGATGTGGTCGGCGATGCCGGTATCGAGGATGGCGATCTTCACGCCTTTTCCCCAAAGCGAGTTGTCGCCGGTGACGCCCAGCCAATCGAGCAACCCATTGCCGAGAGGAGCTGCGCCCGCTTGCGCCCCGGCACCGATCTTCGGGATGTTCACTGGGTAGATCATTCCCGTTTCTTCCGTGCCATCCAGCAGCGCGAGCAGGTCGTCCTCGCTGCCGAAGCCGAGGTGCAGGGCGTTGAGTTTGTCGAGTCGACCTAGCAGGTTCACGCCGTTGCCAAGTTTCGCGAGAAAGACCTCGAGCGCTGCGCGGTCTTTGAAGACGATCACGCGCTGGTTTGGGAGTGCTCCGTCATTTATCGCCGCCTGATCCGGGCGATGGGAAGCCTCTCGCTGACCGGTTTTCGTTCTTAGTGTGGGTTCATCTTGTGCGTCGTATCTCGGCTTTATCTCCAGCGCGGACTGCTCCGTTTTCTCCGAAGCTTTGTATATGGTTAGTACGGTGGCGAGATATGCTATAAAGCCCACACCGCACAGCAGCACGAGCATGGCTAGATTTTTAACTAAATCCTTGCGCACCTCCATCCGCTTAATGAATACCCAAAACACGGATTTGTCTCTTGCTGTTTCTTTGATAGCGCAATTAACGCAATTTACTTACGTTAGATACCATTGCAAATAAATTGCGTTATGTCTGTATTGCAATCCATGCCACCAAGCACACGCCCTCATCATCGCCGGTTTCCTCGGGGCCGGGAAAACCACTTTCCAACGTGATCTTCTACCGCGCCTCGCAGATGGCTCCCGCGCACTGTGCGTCATACTCAACGATTTCCTCAACGCCGCCATCGACGCCAGCGGATGCATGGTCTTGTAATGCTGGCTGATGATCTTCGGGTGTATCGGGTTGTTCCGATATTTTTTCTGCTCGGGAAAAAAGATGATCCGCTTCACCTTTATCGGAACTTTCCTCAACGGCAAACGCACGCGTGGATTGGTTGATTTGCATTCTCCGCCCGCGCTCGAAAATGTGTGAGCCTTCAGAAAGCCAGCCCATGATTCGCTAAAGAGATGAAACCCACCCACGCGCACCCGCGCATCCTAACAGCTGAGGATGATGTTGAGGTAGGTGCGCAGGGGTCTTATTTGGTTTTGAAGAGGGCGCTGGCAACCTCTAGCTTAGCCTCATGAAACAGCTGATTGTTCTGGCGACGTCAGTTTTCACACTGGCACTCTGCTCTTTCCCCCCACATGACATGAGCACCCGCTCCCAATACCGGTTCGACAAAACAAATTTTTATCAGCCATTTGCGACATCCCTGTGAAAAAGCCTCCAGCGTCAGAGCATAGGGGGCTTGAGGGAGTTTTGAGAGTGATTAGTAAGAAACGCGCGAACGACCGCCGGAGTTAATGATGCGAACGCGGTCGCCGACGAAGAATCGCTCGCGTGGGTTCACTTCTTGGACGATCGCGACCGAGTCGCCTTGGTCGAGGCGGACGGAGATTTCGATACCTTGGCGTGAGGTCATTGCTTTTTGAGCTTGTGAGGCGATGGCGCTGCCCACCACGGCTCCGCCGACGGCGCCGGCAGTGTTGGAGGCGCGACCTCCACCGATGTTGCTGCCGAGAACCCCCCCCGCGATAGCACCTAAGAGGGCACCACCTTCGCTATCTCCTTCAATTTTCACCGGGCGGATCGAGGTGATGCTACCAGTCTGAACCGCTTGGGATCGGCCAGCTTCACCGCGCGAGTAAACATCACCGGTGATGCTGTCTTGCGCGCAAGAACTGAGGAGTATTGTGGTAGCCAGTACAAATGCCAATTCTGTTTTCATATTGCATATGTTTATGGGCTCGGAAATGCCGGTTGCAAGAGAGAAATTAGGGATTTCAAATTGGATTATAGGGAAATAGAAAAATTGAGAGGCAGAGGGTGTTTGGAAAATCCTAATATCAGCTTCGCGTGAGGTCTCTCACTTGCGGGAGCATTTTTCTGAACCAGTCATTGAAGAGCGAATGGCATCTCACACGCAATGGAGAGCAGGTCAGACCGGTGGATTTTGAAACACTACGGGACATGCGGCCCTTGGTGAGCCGCCGTCCCGCAAGAGCGCGCTTCGGAACACACGTTGGCGCTTGTGCACCCCGATCCAAAAGCTATCGCCCGGGAAAGATCATACCCGACAAAATCGCGTTTTTACTACAGGCATGGCTGGACTCCACATGAAATCGTGCGATGGATAGCTCATGCCATCCAATGTTTTTGGGAAAGCCCTGCAATGTTGCTGCACATCGCCAGTCACTGGATTTTACCGCGATGGCTACTGCCGCACCGGACCGGACGATGTGGGTTTGCATACGGTGTGTGCGTTAGTTATCGCCGAGTTTCTTCATTTCAGCAAATCACGAGGCAACGATCTCATCACTCTGCATCCGGAATACGGCTTTCCGGGACTGAAACCTGGAGACAAATGGTGCCTGTGCGTGCGCCGCTGGGCAGAGGCGTTCGAAGCGAGCGTAGCGCCCAAGGTTTGCCTCGAAGCCACACACATCAGCGCCCTTGAATTCATCGACTTAGAAGATCTGAAACAACACGCCGCCGAATGAGTGCGAATGGTTGGAACCTGGAGCACAGTTACGCACAGCTCCCGCCCCTTCTGCATGAGCCTTGCGAGCCCACGGAAGTGAAAGAACCTCGGCTGGCTATTTTCAATGAGAAGCTGGCTTCAGAACTCGGGCTTGATCCGGCAGAGTTATCCCAACCCTTCGCCGCACCCTTGTTCACGGGAAACCGGCTGCCGCCCGGAGCGTTTCCGATCGCCCAAGCTTATGCAGGCCACCAATACGGACATTTTACCACACTCGGCGATGGACGCGCCATTTTGCTTGGCGAGCAGATCACGCCCTCAAGCGAGCGTTTCGATATACAGTTGAAAGGCGCCGGGCCGACCCCATTTTCAAGACGCGGGGACGGACGCGCCGCGCTCGGACCGATGCTACGCGAGTATCTCATCAGCGAGGCCATGCACGCGCTCGGGATACCGACCACCCGCAGCCTTGCCGTTGCGACGACCGGTGAACACGTTTTTCGCCAAGAATTGCTACCCGGTGCCGTGCTCACACGCGTGGCCGCCAGCCATATCAGAGTGGGAACTTTCGAATGCATCAGCGCCCGCAAGGACGCCGGCGCATTACGGGCGCTGGCGGATTACACATTACAGCGCCATTACCCCGACCTTCTCGAAGAAAAGGAACCCTATCCAGCCTTGCTTTACGCCGTTGTTGAGCGTCAGGCGGCCTTGGTCGCCCGCTGGATCGGGGTGGGCTTCGTGCACGGCGTGATGAACACCGATAACATGGCTATCTCGGGTGAAACCATCGACTACGGACCTTGCGCCTTCGTCGACGCTTATGATCCCGAAACGGTATTCAGTTCGATCGACCGCTACGGCCGCTACGCGTTCTCTCACCAGCCGCGCATCGCACAGTGGAATCTTGCCTGCCTAGCGGAGGCCATGCTTGGACTGCTGCACGAGAAGCCGGAAAAAGCTTTCGAGCTCGCGAAGGAGGCGGTCGAGGCATTTCCTGCCCGATACCAACAACACTGGTTGGCGGTTATGGGAGCCAAGCTCGGCCTCTCGAAAGCCACGGAAGAAGACCAGCCATTGATCGATGGATTGCTGGATTGGATGCATCGCAATCATGCGGATTTCACGAACACTTTCCGCCTCCTCAGCTCTGAGAATGCGCTCATGCAGGCTCCGTTTGAGGACTGCGATTTCGTAACATGGCACGCTGCTTGGTTGCAACGTCTGGGCGACCAAGCCAATGGTACCGCAGAGGCTGTGAAAAGGATGTGCTCCTCGAATCCCGCCGTGATCCCCCGCAACCATCTGGTCGAGGCAGCTCTCGATGCCGCAAGCAATAACGGCGATCTCACCCTGTTCCACAGGTTATTGCGCGTTCTCGCAATGCCCTACGACGAGCCACAAGATGCAGCTTTCATCGAGCCACCCACTGCCACAGCGATTCCCTACGAAACGTTCTGCGGAACCTAAACCTCGAACAGATTGCGGCGATAGATGGAAATTTCGCCGCTGGAAATCTCCGCGCCTTGCCCCATCTTCCCAGCTACATGCCGTTCCGTTTATCCAGCGAATACAGTCCCCAGGGCGATCAGCACCAAGCCATCGAGAAGCTGGTGAAATCGCTGGAGGCGGGAAACAAGCACCAGACTTTGCTCGGGGTCACAGGTTCCGGGAAAACATTCACCATGGCGAACCTTATCGCGCGCCACGGCAAGCCCGCCTTGGTCATGAGCCACAACAAGACCCTCGCCGCCCAACTCTATTCCGAGTTCAAAAACTTCTTCCCGCACAACGCGGTGGAGTATTTCGTTTCCTACTTCGATTACTACCAGCCCGAGGCTTACATCCCGCGCTCCGACACCTACATCGAGAAGGATTCATCAGTGAACGAGGAAATCGAGCGCCTGCGCCTTTCCACTATGGGTTCGCTGCTCACTCGCGACGACACCATCGTGATTGCATCGGTCTCCTGCATCTACGGCTTGGGTTCGCCAGAGGACTACAAGGGCATGATGTTCCCCGTCTGGGTAGGCCAGCAGATCAGCCGTGAGGAATTACTCAACGCCCTCGTCGGAATGCTTTTCGAAAGAAACGACATCGCTTTCGGCCGCGGCAAATATCGGGTGCGCGGCGATGTGGTGGAGGTGCATCCCGCCTACCTCGATGAGACCGCGATCCGTATCGAGTTCTTCGGTGATGAGGTGGAGCGCATCTCCTCCATCCACACGGTCAGCGGGAAAGTGATCGAGGTGTTGGAAAACCACACGCTCTACCCCGCCAAGCAGTTCGTCACCGCCGGAGACAAGATGAAGACCGCGATTGGAAAAATCCGCGAGGAGCTAGACCAGCGCATCCCCGAGCTTGAAAAACAAGGCAAGCTCATTGAGGCGCAGCGCCTGAGGATGCGGACTGAATATGATCTGGAGATGATGTCGGAAATGGGTTTCTGCCAAGGCATCGAGAACTACTCGCGCCATCTAACAGGTCGCCCGCCCGGCTCGCGCCCGCACACGCTGCTCGATTTCTTTCCGCGCGATTTCCTCCTGCTCGTCGATGAGTCCCACGCCACAATCCCACAGATTGGCGGCATGTTCGAGGGCGATAAATCCCGTAAAACCACCCTCGTCGAGCACGGCTTCCGCCTGCCATCCGCGATGGACAACCGCCCGCTGCGCTTCGACGAGTTCATGGAAATGACGAACCAGCGCGTCTATGTTTCCGCCACGCCGGGACCGTTCGACATCGTCAACTCACGGCCTGAAAACAAGAAGTTCATCGCTACCAAAGGCAGGCTCGGCGAGGACGGGCTGACTCCGTTTGATTTCAAAAAAATTAAGGTCAAGCCCTCGGGCAACGAGGAAGCCATCGCCGATTTCGATCCGGAGAAACGCGGAACGCCGCTCGTCGTCGAGCAGATCATCCGCCCGACGGGGCTGTTAGATCCGGTGCTGACGATACGGCCGCTCAAGGGCCAGATCGACGAGACCATCGAACTCTGCCGCCAGCGCGTCGAGAAGGGCGAGCGGGTCCTCGTGACCACTCTCACAAAAAAGACTGCCGAAGACCTCGCCGAATACCTTTCGTCCACCGGCCTGAAGTGCCGCTACCTCCACTCCGACATCGATGCCATCGAGCGCGTGGAAATCCTCCGCCAACTTCGCGCTGCGACGTTTGACATTTTGATCGGCATCAACCTCCTCCGTGAAGGGCTCGACCTCCCGGAGGTTTCCCTCGTCTGCATTCTCGACGCCGACAAGGAAGGTTTCCTCCGTAACGAAACCTCTCTGATCCAGACTGCGGGCCGCGCCGCCCGCCACCTCAATGGCGAATGCGTTCTTTTCGCGGATGTCGTTACGGATTCTATCCAGACCCTCATAAACGTCACGGAATACCGCCGCGCCCGCCAGATCGCTCACAACGAGGAACACGGCATCACCCCGCAATCCGTCGTCCGCTCCGTCCAGCAAAGCCTGCATTCCTATGAAAAAGGCAAACAGCACGCCGAGAAACTCAACGCCTCCCTCGTCGCCGAGGACGAAACCTCCTACGACAAGCTCCGCGTCATCGCCGAGCTGGAGCAGGAAATGCGCGAGGCGTCCTCCAAGCTCGAGTTCGAGCGCGCCGCCCACCTCCGTGACCAGATCGCCACGCTCAAGAACGCCACGCCCGTCATGCCTCCGCAGAAGAAGGTGAAATATGGCAAAAAGAAATCAAAGGGCGCCCGGTAGCTGAGACCTTGCGACAGCTCTCTCTCTACACCTCCTCCTCATCCGACCGCCGGAATCTTTTTAAAATCAACAACGATCAATCTGAAATCCATTTGAAAGACACTGCCCCGGCCGCGATAGCCGCCTCAAGATAGGCGCAGCGACACCGCAGATCCCCACCGAAGCAAAGGATAACTTCATCTTGGTTCTCGAATACACCTTGAGATACGTACAGACTCGACGAACAACCGCTGCGTAAGGAAATCTTGGCAAATTAGTGCAGATAGCTACGCTCGAGATGGAAAAAACAGTCGTAAAATCTCCCTGTTCTGCCGAATCCAGTGTTTTGTAGAGCATCATTTTCTTACAGTTCATCCGGTTCGACTCAATAGCTCCTTCGGGATCCTCTCACAGAAAATAACCCTATTTTCCCTTGTACTATCTAGCTTCTCAACACATTTTGATTAGGAAATGAAAAAACAATTACCTAGTATTATTTATTTGCAACGCAGTGCAATCTATCTAGCGATCGCGGTCGCCGTTCTAGGCATTGGGATTTCCACCAACGCTGAGGCTAAGGGCGCAAAGCCCAAGGCCGGCCACAAGTTCAAGGGCAGCATCGAGGGGCAGTACCGCACCAACGACAACGTATCGGTCGCACCGTCGTCGGGTAATAGCTTCGACTACGCCGAGCTTTCCGATTTCGGAATTGAGGACGAGGACGAGGACGAGACCAACGCCGACGACTCGGAGGAGGAAAACGAGCAGGAAAACGAGGAGGAAAACGAGCAGGATGGCTTCGACCAACTCATCGATGTCGATCCGTCCGAGGACGAGATCGAGCAAGACGACGCGATCGACGAGGACGGTGACGGCATCGATGACCTCATCGACCCGAACGTAGACAACGTAATAGACAAGGAAAGCCGCTTCACCACCAAGGTCGGTCTCGGCCACAATTACGCGTTCGAAAATGGTACCACATCGTGGAACAACGGCATCCGCTTTGCCACCGACACCCACAACCGGCGCGATGACCTGGACAAGTTCAACTGGGCGCTAACCACCGGCTTCGATTTCTCGCCTGAGGGCAGCAAGCACGGCTTCAAGCCGTCGCTGTCGTACGTCGCGTTGGACAAGGACAACGACAGTTTCTCGACCACCTTCGTAGTGTCGCTGGGATATAGCTACGAAGTCTCCAAGCGCTTAGGCCTGACCGCCATCTACAACTACCAGGACAAAGACATCACCGAGTCGACCTCGCCGGACGCACGCGTCGACACGCTTGCCCTCGGCGCCGGCTTCAAGGCAACCGACGACGACATCTTCAAGGTCAAGTTTGCGCCGAACGTCGAAAACTCGACCGATTACAAGCGCAGCACCGATGCCTGGGGCTGGGAAGTCACCTACACTCGCAAACTGCCGTGGGAAATGACTGCGGGCATCGGCTACAAGTTCGATTTCGTCGACTTCAAGAACCTCGAGCCTAACCGCCAGGACGACAACAAAACCTGGGGTGTGCAGGTGACCAAGAACTTCGGCGAGATGTTCACGGCCGAAATTGGCTACGAGAGCGGCGACCGCGACTCGAATATCGCCAGTAAGGATGCGAGTAACAACAGCTTCTACATCGGCGGCACGTTCAAGTTCTGATCCACTGATCCACTGATCCACCTCGACGCGGAGAAGCGCGCTACCCTGTCGGCATGCTGCCGCTGTCGCTCTATATCCATATACCCAGGTCAGTGAACGACTACACCTCGGCACTGGTGCTTGACCCGCGCACAGCTCGCGGCAGGGCGGCGCATAGACTCGATGTTCTTCGGTGGTGGCACGTCGAGTTTATTCGCGCCGGAGGCGATCAGGCATTTCCACCAGAAGAAGAGTAACATTGACAAAAGAACCATGACTTCCCATCAATCCGCCACACCCCTCCACCATAAGTTAACTTGGCCGCTGCGTGGTAGGATTTTTGGGGTCAACTCATCTCGCTGCCGTGAAATGCCGCCTCAGGTTGGTGCCCCTAATGAAACGCCAGTGTAAAGAATCTAGGCAATAACCTCAGAGCCCACTCTCTCCTCGACGCCCTTACCCATACTGACCGGTTCCGGTGTGGCGGGCACGAATGCAAATTCTTACCAAACAACCCTCTTCTATCCCCCACTGTGCCTCTCATGAAATTTCTCACCGGCCTTTCACGCCAAAAGCAAACTTCTAGTAATCGCGACCCGGTCGTTCTAAGTTACTGGATCCGGAAGAAATAGTGCGGGGCGGTGAGGTTGGGCAGGTTGAGCAGTGCTCGGTAGACGCCCGGAGTTAGCTCATCCAATTCTGCAGAGTTCGTATGGTCGGTGCTAAAGTCGGTCAGGTTGGCACTTCCGCGGAACGACCAGTTCGTGCGACCGGCCGGTCCAGTGAAGTCAAGAGTGTGATTGGCTCCCGCACGTTGATATTGCGTAATGACCACAGGAACAGAGGGAATGGTGCCGAAGACTTCGAGTTTGGCACGGGTGAGCGTGCCCGCGTTGCCTGCGCGGCGGTCGGAGATTTTCAACTGCCATATGCCATTGGAGTCCTCGCCCCAGTTGAAGGTCGAGCGGAAAGTCATCGCCTGATAGTCAGCGTTGGTATCCCCGTGCAACTCGGCGAGAGGGCTGATGGTGCCGGAGGGCGAGACGAGGTCGATGACGAGGTCGCCGCGTTTCGCGTGCGTGATGTCCACGGTTACAACGGTTTGCTCGACGCGCAGGTTTGAGGCGTTCAGGTCGAAAGAACAGGTTATGCCGCTCTCGTCGTCGTCAGGGATCTCCTCGTTGAGGTCGGCTTGCTCAGAGGCAGTGGAGGTCATCGCCGGAAGATTGCTCCAGTTGGTGGCAAGCGTAACGGCTGCCCCGGCATTGACGCGTCCCGCGCCGAAATTGGGGTTGAACTTGAAGCCGGCCCCGTTTGTCCGCCACTCGTTGTTGGTGGGGTCCGTTTGTGTAGCAGAACGAATCAGCACTTCCTGCACGTCGCGCCAGCCGAGATTTGGATTCGCTTGGAGCATCAGGGCGACAACGCCGGAAACCACCGGCGCAGCCGAGGAAGTGCCGTTGTAGTTCTGGGTGTAGTCGCGGTCCGCGAGGTCGCCGGGGGCCAAGCCGACAGTCACGTCGGAACGGTTATAACCATAATCGCCGACCAAGTCAGTGGTGGTCGTGCCTTGCAGGCGTGTATTTGGAAGGCCTTCGGTTTCGGCACCGGATGGCGCGGCTATGATTAGACAGGCGCCGCGTTCACTGTAGTCAGCTTTGGTGCCGAGGTCGGTCAGTGCACCAACACTAATGGTGTAAATGGAGCCATTGTAAGAGTCGTAACCCGCGTTGTCCAACCCAGCGCCACCATTGCCAGCAGCCCAGACAAATATGCTCCCGCGTGCACCTCGTCCTATGTTAACGCCGTTTTGCAAAGCGGCCAAGGCGAGCGTGCCTGCTCCGCCCTTCACGCTGCCGTCATCGTTAGGTCCCCAGCTGTTGTTATAGATATGGATAAGCGAATTTTCATGCGAAAGGGCTGAACCTTCTTGTGGGTCGCCAGCCTCGCCGCCGATAAGTCGGAGGCCCACCAGCTTCGCCTCATAAGCCACACCCGTCGAACCGATGCCGTTATCGCCTCGGGCCGCGATGACGCCGGCAGTGGCGGTGCCGTGAGAGTCGGCGTTGGGGGAGCCATTCGCGTCTACACCCTCGGAGCCTAAGGGCTCCGGATCATCGTCGTCGTCTCGATAATCATAGTCGATGGCGGTGTCCGCGTTATCCTCCAAATCTGGGTGGGTGTATTGCAAGCCGTCGTCGATCACGCCGATAGTGATCCCAGCGCCCCGGAAGCTGTCCCAAACGTTGCTTACATTGATGTCTGCTCCGACGGCCGCTTCGTTTTGGCCAGTGTTACGGAGAGTCCATTGTTGGCTGAAAAGCGGATCGTTCGGGAGCAGCCGTTTGGCCAACTTTCGCTTCAGTATGGGTTCGACATGTTCTACACTGGGCACGCCCGCCAGCGCGACCGCCGCTTCCAACGCCGCGCCTGGTTGAGTCATGCGCAGGATATAATGGCGTGGCGCATAGGAAACTTCTGGACCTGCTATGGCATCCACTATTTCCGCCACTTGTGCGACATCCGTCCCAGCGGCTAGCCGCACCAGCACCTCACGTGTGAGCACGCGGCGAGTCCACTCGGTGCGCGCACCATCCTTGGGATACAGTACCAAGTCGCGAACGTCTGCATCGCCAACCGTCCTCGCTTGCAGTCGCGGGTTACCGCTAGTCACGACCTCGGCACGGTCGCGGGTTAGGTTGTGTAGCTCATCTTCGGCGACAACGTATATCGTAGCCTGACCGGTGCCGGTGCGAATCGTGTAATCCGGAGTTTGGGCTGCAAAAATGGAAGAGATAAAGAGTAAACTAAGGCTAAAATATATATTCATGAAATTTATTTTTGAAGTGGACATTTACAACTAATGAAATGGGACAATCTTTGTTAAATATTTTCGTACACGGGTGTCCGATTAAATTAAATTTCGATTAGTAAATTCTATTGTCGCTAAATCGATAGCGACCAGAAAATAATGTGACGCATTTGAACTTCAAAATGCTATTTAAAGGTTTTTCGGCCATGAACATATTGCAAAGCGATATGATCCGAGTGGCTCATTCCGACATTTTGACTATCGTCAGCAATTTATCTGCATGGTCTTTGCTCAGATGACTTTGAATCCTTGCATTCATCGCCCCCCAAATGACGCCGCGCACAATAAGCAAATTCCCTTCAAGAACTCCTCCTCCGCCTTCGTCAAGCCCTACATCCTCGGCTACTTCGATTGCCAGTAAGTCGGTCAAGCCCTGCCCACTGGGATGCTGAAGCAAATCTTGCTGGATACCCGCTCGATAGACTTACGACCGTGAAATTAAAACTCATACTCATCAATACCATAATATTCGCCAAAGGCTTCGCCCTGTTCGGAACCTCTGTCCTAGGCGCGGAATCAGACATCAATCTTGTCTCGGGCGACGCGTCGATCCGTGTATCCTGAGAAACCGCTGCTGCGGGTTACTCGCTGGTTTACCGGCACGCCGGCAAACTCATGTGCACGTATGATCCTGGCAAGCCGCTGTCGCTGGACGTCAACGGCGTCCGCATCGACGGAATCTACCGAACGGCATCCTTGGAAAAGGGAATACTCCCCTGCGAAGGCATCGTCACCACCGGCCAAGGCACACGGTTCGTCTTTACCGACCGGTATCTCGCGGAAAAGCCCGGAACGTTTGAGCTGCGGCGGGATGTTGTGATCCTGAATGCCGTTCCGGAAGCCACCAACGACGCCACCCGCAAAAGCAAATTTCTTTCAGTTCCAGTGCGATAAGAAAATGGCAGATAAGAGTTTGCGAGCACGAATAATCATCTTTTTCCCTTCCCAGACCGGCTCTAGACCGTATTCTGTATCAAGATTGAAAACGCAAATTTCCAGCATTAGCATTTTTCTGACTTGCTTTATCTTCCCGGCGGCAATTCGCGGGCAGAATACTCCTGCGTCCATCGATTCCACCGCTGCTCCCAATAGCAAACTTCAACCCTTTTTTGAAGAGCACTGTGTCGACTGTCATGACTCGGATAGGCAGAAAGGCGATCTCAATTTAGAGGAACTAAGTAAGAATCCCATCGACTTAAAAAGCGGTCCGCAATGGGCTAATGTTCTGAAGAGAATCGAGACGGGTGAAATGCCCCCAAAAAAGAAGAAACGTCCATCGGAGGAGGCACTTCGTGAAACTGTCGTGTGGCTGACAAGCGGGATTGATGAGGCGGAAACGGCTTTCCGAGCCAATGAGAGGCGCACCGATCTCCGCCGGTTCACACGCTTGGAATATAGCAACACCATGCGAGACCTCATTGGCCACCCCTATGATCCAACCGATCTGCTTTCTCCTGATCCATCATCGCACGGTTTCGACAACATCGGTGAAGCCCTAGTTGTTTCTCCCTTTCACGTTGAGAATATTGTCAAGGCCACTGACCGCCTTCTCGACAAGGTCATCAACATCCCGGATCAGCCTCCTCAGCGTCAGCACTGGCGCATTGTCAATGCCACCCAAGAAAAGAGGCCCCTACTTAAGGACGACGGTGCCTGGCACGACGGGCACCGCGGAAAGCCGCAGGAGAGAATCAAGCCAGGACGCCTCCAGGGTAACGTACAGGCGAATTCAGAAATCCCCAACGGGGCAACGCCCTATCGAATGGTCGATCTCGCGCAAGATCCACCGGTTGAATATGAAGGCTCCTGGGACATCCGCTGCTACGGTGCCAGTGCAACTGACGAAGGGGTCATTATCCGTGATGAGGACAATGTTTTCGGCTTCAAGTGGTTCGCCTATGAAGAAGGAACATATCGCATCCGCATCCACCTCTCCACCTTTGGCCCCAGTGACTGGAAAGGACTGCCTCCAAAACTCCAAATCTTCCGTGATCCGGAGGGAACTCTGTGGCAAGAGCGGCTTCTAGATCTAAACCAGTCCCACACCGTTGCTATCGACCTCTACCGCGACGACATCCCCTGGTATGTTGAAACCAGTGGCAACCGGTTCTGGGGACTGAAACTCTACTATGTGCTCAAGCATGAAAAGGGCGGGGACGGTAATCCAGTGCCTTTCGGCCTGCACATCTCCAACATCGAGGTCGAAGGCCCCTACCATCCGGAGTGGCCGCCAGCCTGGCATAAGCGAGTCTTTCCTGAAAAGTTAGCCGACGAACAAGACGACGCTTACGCAAAACGCGTTCTCTCTTCCTTCATGAAGCGTGCCTATCGCCGTCCAGTCAACGAGGACGAAGTTGCCCGCATGGTTGAAATTTATCAAAAACAGCGTGCTACCGGCCTCGCTCTAAAAAAAGCCCTGCGCATGCCGCTGGCCTCCATTCTCTCCTCACCATCGTTCCTCTATTACGGGGCGACTCCCGATGCCGTGCCGGAACAGAAAGCTTGGGAAATGGCCTCCCGCCTTTCCTACTTCCTCTGGCGCACCATGCCCGATGATCGTCTCATGGAACTCGCCCAAAGCGGAGAGTTGATGAAGCCCGCGACGATTATTGCGGAAATCCATCGTATGCTGAAAGACCCAAAAGCAGAGACCCTCATTGAGCACTTCACCAGCCAGTGGTTAGGCCTCGACAAGCTCTCCAAACTCACGGTCGATGGAACCCTCTATCCATCCTACGACCTCGCGCTGCGCGAGGCCATGGTCGGTGAGGCAAATGCTTTCTTTCGCGAAATCCTCCAGAACGACCTCAGCATCTATCAATTCATAAATTCCGATTTCCTGATGCTCAATGAACGCATCGCGAAACACTATGGAATCGAAGGCGTGAAAGGAAACAACTTCCGCAAAGTGCCAATCGACGCCAACCATCACCGCGGCGGCGTCATGACTCAAGCCGGAGTGCTCACGGCCACCGCCAATGGACTACGAACTCTCCCCATCGCCCGGGGCGCCTTCGTGCTAGAGCAAATCTTGGCAGACCCACCCAAGCCGCCACCACCGGATGTGCCCGGGATCGAAAACGTCAAGGTTACCAAGCCCGTCGCTACCTTGCGTGAGCGGCTGGAACAACACCGCAACGATCCCTCCTGCATCAACTGCCACGAGAAAATTGATCCACCAGGTTTTGCATTAGAGAGTTTCGATGCCATTGGCGCCTGGCGCAGTCAGGAACTGGTCGAAGTGGAACGCAATAAGCAGGAAAATCAGGTATTTGCTCCCGGCGAGGTTATCACCATCCATTTTGCCAACGGAACCGGTGAAGGTAGCGACAAGATCGCCGTCCTACCCGCTGCTGAGACGGACAACAAGCAGTTCGAGAAGCTGGATAGCTGGAAATTCACCACCGACACCCGGAAGCAGCTTCCCAATGGCCTTTTCAACGGGATCATCACTCTGAACGCGCCCAAAGAGCCCGGCGAATACGAAGCGCGCTACTTTCTGACTGGTTGCCTAGAGACCGCAGCAGCCAGCCAACGTTTCAAGGTCGCTGCTGACAGCACAAGCAACCGCAAGGCCCCGCTCCTGCTAAATGCCGGAGATCAGACCAAGGCCTTGGCATGGGCACCCGTTGATGCCACCGGCACTTTTTCCGATGGACGTAGCTTCAAGAATGTCAGCGAGTTCAAGAGCCACCTGATGCAAAATAAGACTGCACTGCTAAAATCGCTCACAGAAAAAATGCTCATTTATGCCACCGGTAATACCGTATCATTTGGCGATAGAACCACCGTCAAAACAATAGTCAATAAGCTGGAACAAACACCCACTTTACGCACATTAATTGAACAAATCGTACTCAGCGATCGATTTTTAGAAAATCCCACCCAACCATGAAAAACTTTACCCGCCGCAATATTCTCCGTGGAGCCGGTGCCTGCATTGCCCTGCCCGCTCTGGAAAGCCTCGCGCCGCGTCTGCCTGCCGCAGAGAAACCGAAAAAGTCGCCAGCAAGAATGGTTTGCATTTATGCCCCCCATGGCGTCCGCAACAGCGATTGGTATCCCAAGGAAACCGGCAGCGACTACATCCTCTCGCCCACTCTCCAGTCGCTCGAGCCGGTGCGCAAAGAACTTTCTGTCCTCACCGGACTCTGTCATCCCCGCATGTCGGCTAATGTCGGCCATGCCGCAGCCGGAAGATGGCTCACCGGAGTGCAGGACAACGACCGCATCCTGGTGGACTTTGCCTCGCCTAACGTATCGCATTCCATGGATCAAGTGGTAGCCGCCCAACTCGGCCGGCAAACCCGCTGGCCCTCCCTGCAACTCTCCACTGAAGCCGGTGCCGGCGTTCCTGGACGCAGCAATACCCTCTCCTTCAACTCACGCGGCCTACCCTTGGCCGCCATGAACAATCCGCGGGCATTGTTCCATCGCCTCTTCGTCCCCGACACCCCTGAAGACCTCGCGTCCGAAAATGCGCGCTATCAACGCCAGCGCAGCCTCCTCGACAACGTCATCAGAGAGTCTAAGGCCCTAAATCGCAAACTCAGTCATGAGGATCGTGCCCGGCTCGACCAATACCTCGATTCCGTTCGCGACGTGGAACTTCAAATCGATCGAAACCAGAAGTGGCTCGATCAACCCAAACCTAAAATTGACGCCAGCCAGCTTCAATTTGAATTCAAAAACCGCTCCGAGTTTCTCAAAGTCATGTATGATTTAATGCTCCTCTCACTGCGCACTGACACCACACGCATCATCACGCTGATGTCCGGGGTGGAGGTCGATTCCTACAAATGGATAGAAGTGGGCGTGAATGATACCATGCACGGCATTCAGCACCACGGAGGGAATAAGGGCACCCTGGAAAATGTCGCCAAAGTGGACAAACGGGGAGTCGACCTCCTAGCAGATTTCCTTAAAGGCCTGCAAGCCATCAATGAAGAAGGTTGCACCATGCTCGACCGCACCCTCGTCCTCTACGGCAGCGGCATGAATAACGGCACGGGCTTGGAAGATGGCGGCGGCAATCACTCCACGCGCAAGCTCCCCACGCTCTTAGCTGGCGGTCGCAGCCTCGGCATCAAGCAGGGCCAGCACCTCGTTTACGAAAACGATGCCACCCCACTCTGCAATCTCCACGTCACCATACTGCAAGCCATGGGTGTCGAGCAAGAGCGCTTCGTGGACGGATCTGGACGTCTGAACGGGCTGACCTAAATTATTTGTTAGATAACTCCATCTGGCTTATCCTTATCATGCCCCTTATCTACAACGAGATGAAGTCCTCTCCAATACAACTAGACTACATTAGCCCGTTTTTAGGCCATTGAATTATACGGGCGATGTTTACTTGAATACATCAATGCACACAACGAGGCCCCGGCACCCTTTATCTAAAAAGCCATAGCCAACGTTATTCTCGAGAAGGACATATGTGGAAGGGCGGAAAGGAATCATTTGCAATCCGCTTGACGGACTACACTAGCGCTGGCCATTCAGATAAAAAAAGCATAACTGCCTGCCATACTATACACTTATCCTATATCATGCGTTTGCTATCTCTACTCGTCTATTTCCCTACTATGGCGACCATTGCCCTCGCCGAAAACATCACAGATGAGGCCAAAGTTCCGCCCTACATCTTGCCGCACCTGCTGGAGAATTCCGACGGCACAAAAATCTCCTCGCCCGAAGTCTGGGCCGTGCGTCGAGCCGAGTTGTTGAAACTTTTTGGGGAACAAATGTTTGGCGTTACCCCCATAAGTCGGCCCGATGCTATGAAATTTATCGTGCGCGAAGAAAAGAAAGATGCCAGAGATGGACGAGCCACACGCTTGCGCGTAGGCGTGCTTTTTGAAGGCACCGAGACAGGACGCCAGATGGAATTGCTAGTCTATTTTCCCAATGACGTCACCGGACCAGTTCCATTGTTCTTGGGGCTAAATTTTGACGGCAACTATACCACGACGACCGATCCAGACCTGCCCGTTCCGACGCACTACGTTACCGGCCTCTTCAAAAATAAACCTCCTGCTAACAAGCCACAACCATCAGCCCGCGGAATGCACGCTTACATGTGGAGCGTGGATATGTTGTTAGAAGCCGGCGTCGGTTTGGCTACCGCAGCTTGCGGAGAAATAGAGCCCGATACTCCCGGACGTTGGAAAGAAGGTGTGCGTGGCCTTGCCAAAGAGCCAGGGCCGGGCGACTGGGGTGCCATCGGCGCATGGGCGTGGGGGCTGAGCCGCGCCATGGACTACCTCGTGACCGATGACCGCGTCGACAAAAGTCGAGTCATCGTCATAGGATTCAGTCGCTTGGGCAAAGCATCGCTCTGGGCTGGAGCGCAAGATACGCGATTTGCTGCCGTCGTCTCCAACGGCTCCGGTGCAGGTGGCATGGCCTTGAGTAAACGTATTTTTGGAGAAAGGGTGGAGGACCTAACATCCCGCTTTCCTCACTGGTTTGCAGGAAATTTCGCTCAATACGCAGCCAAGGAAAATACTCTGCCCTTCGACCAACACCAGCTCGCGGCAATCATTGCCCCACGTCCATTGTTAGCCACTAGCGCCACTAAGGACCAATGGGCAGACCCTCACGGAGAGTTCCTCAGCCTGCAAAACGCCGCCCCTGTCTATGATTTACTAGGAATAAAGGGCCTAAGCGTGGATAAATGGCCAGAACCGGGAAAACTCGCAAACTCCACCCTTGCCTACTTCCTACGCGAGGGTCCCCACGATGTGACCGAGGAAGACTGGCGCGCTATGCTCAGTTTCGCTCAGAAACAACTCAAAGTTGCCGTCCAATCTCGCTGAATTGCAATACGCTTATGTCGAGCGATACTGAGCATGGGTACTGGAAGCCCCCGCCACGATCACTTTTTGAAATTCGGATGCACAGGGTCGTTGGCGCAGAGAATATTGGCGAAGAGATTGAGGATTTCTTCCTTCGTCAGCATGGCGAACAGCATAGGTGGCACATATAGCAGGCAGCGGCGGCTAACATCCTACGTCCATTTTCGAAATTGCGTGCCTTAATGCTGTCGCGCGCAGCGGCGCTGAGTTCGTAGAGCGTCCAGTTTTATGGCGCGCGTCCGACCAACCCTCTTTTCTCCTTCCCAAACCAGCTGTTTATTGTATTTTAAGTAATGTGAGACCACAAGCTTCTAGGATTCTGACCGATCTCACCAAGGATTGGCATGAAGTCGTCTGCATCCACGACGGCTCGCAATTCACCCTCACGATCGACGCGCTTCTTGGCTCCCCTCGACCAACGATTTCATCCCCGTCAAGCAGCTCGCGCCTGCGCACGTAAGCAGATGCCGGCACCGTCCGACCCGACCATTCACGACTACCCCATCGCCCCATGACCTCGAACCCCCAACTCCCCCGGCTTCTCGCCCTGCTCATGAATCTGTCCCTCATCGGATCTGCGGCGTCGGCTGATGAGACGACATTGCACACCATCCACGCTCAAGCGAGCTTCGTCGTCACCACCAAAGAAGTCGAACTCGCCATCACAAAGACCGGCGGGCACATGGCCCCGGTGACGTTTTTCCGCGACACGGAAAAGCCCGTGAAACCCTACTACGTCAGCCCATGGCAGGAGGAAACACACTCGGCTATGCCCGCGCCTTTGCTGGTCCCATTTCGTGGGGACTACTTCTGCATGCCCTTCGGCGGAAACAGTAGTGAGGTCGCCGGTGAGAAGCATCCGCCTCACGGCGAAATCGCTGGCGATATCTGGCATCAGGTGAGCTCGAAGAAGACTGGCGATGTCACCACGCTCACACTCGGCATCGACACCAAGATCCGCAAGGGTCGTGTCACAAAGGAACTCTCGCTCGTCGATGGTCAGAATGTGATCTACTCCCGCCAACTCATCGAAGGCTTCACGGGGAATGTGCCGCTCGGACACCACGCGATGCTGGCCATGCCGGAGAAAGAGGGCGCTGTCCGTATCGCGACCAGCGCCTTCAGCTTCGGGATGACCAACCCAGGGCTCTTCAGCGACCCGAAGCATCGCGAATACCAAGCCTTGCAACCCGGCGCCAAATGGAACGACCTAACCAAAGTCCCTGCCGCCTGGAAAAATACCCCAGATACCGACCTGACGCGCCTCCCCGGCAGCTATGGCTATGCCGACCTCGTTCAACTGGCCCACGAACCTCGATCGAAGACGCACACCCCCGCCTGGACGACGGCAACCTACGCCGACGAAGGCTACGTCTGGTTCTCGCTGAAGGATCAGGACGTGCTCAATAGCTTGGTCATCTGGATGGAATTCCACGGTCGGCACGGGCATCCTTGGAACGGGCGCAACAACTGCCTCGGGCTTGAGGACGTCACCGCCTTCTTTGCCAACGGCCTCCTGCCCTCAATGAACGAGAACATCCTCACGAAAGAAGGCGTAGCGACCACCGTTGCGCTCAGCGCCACCAAACCGACCGCCGTGAACTACATCCAAGGTGTTATTAGGATTCCAGCCGAGTTTGAGAACGTGAAGACCTTGGAATTCACCCCCGGTCTCGTGACGTTTGTCTCGACCACCGGCAAGCGGGTCACCGCTCCGATTCGTCACGAGTTCCTGAAGGCTGGACAACTCTGATACGAAAATAGACCATCAGCATACCCCCATGATTCGCACCATCCTCACGTTTCTAACCTGCGCCATCGCGCTGCTTGCCGGCTGCGGCAAGCCCGCGAACCCGGAGATCAAATCCAAAGGCACCATCGGCGTCTCTCTAATTACACTCGATAATCCATTCTTCATGGTGATCGGTGATAAAATTACTACCGAGGGCAAGAAGCATGGCTACGAGACCATTGTAGTCAGCGCAGACAAGGATCCTGCGAAGCAGGCCAATCAGATCAAAGATTTCATCGTCAAAAAGGTGAGCGCCATTGTAATCAGCCCGTGTGATTCCAAGGCCAGCGTCACCGTGATCCAGGAAGCCAATACGGCGGGCATCCCGGTCTTCACGGTGGACATTCCCTGCAATGAGCCCGGCGTAAAAATTGTGACGCAGATCGCCACAGACAACTATGGCGGGGGCAAAGAGGCAGGACAGGCGATGATCGAAGCGCTAGGCGAAGCAGGCGGTAAAATCGCCGTGCTCCATTTTAAACAGGCGGAGTCATGCCAACTGCGCGTTAAGGGGTTCCGGGAGGTTATTGACACCCACAATGCGAGCGGCAAAACAAAGATCGATATCGTCACTGAATTGGAAAGCGGCGCGGCCAAGGACATGGGCTTTAAGGCAGCTGAGGATGCGCTACAGGCCAACCCGGATCTGCGCGGCATTTTCGCTATCAACGACCCTGCAGCACTCGGCGCCCGGGCGGCGCTGGAGAAGGCCGACAAAACGCAGGTCGTGATTGTTGGATTTGACGGCCAACCGGAGGGCAAGCAGGCGATCAAAGACGGCAAGATTTACGCTGACCCAATTCAGTTTCCTGACAAAATGGGAGTGCAAATTGTGGATGCAATCGTCCGCCACTCCAAGGGTGAGAGTCTTCCTCCGCAGATGCTCATTCCCACTAGCCTCTATCGCAAGGCGGACGCAATGAAAGACCCCGAATTGAAATAAACCATGAGCCCCGCAAAATTTCTTCACGAACTCGTTGGCTCGATGTCGCAGGGCGCGGCGGGCAATCCCACCGTGGCCATGATTGAGGCCGCATTTGCGCATCACGGAGTACACTGGCGCTATGTGAACATGGAAGTAACGCCGGACGATCTCGGGGTTGCCGTGCGTGGGGCGAAGGCGATGGGCTTTCGAGGTTTCAACTGTAGCCTGCCTCACAAGGTCACCGTCATTCCGCACCTCGACGGCCTGGGTGAATCTGCTGCAGTTATTGGTGCCGTGAACTGCGTCGTGCGCCGCGGAGATCAGTTCATTGGTGAAAACACGGACGGGAAAGGATTCCTGAAGTCGCTGGAGACGGAAATCGATCCAAAAGGAAAATCCGTACTACTCTTCGGTGCCGGTGGAGCATCCCGCGCCATCGCCGTAGAACTCGGTCTAGCGGGAAGCAGGCTCATCACCATCGTGAACCGCTCCGAGAAGCGTGGCGCGGAACTGGTTACTCTGCTACGCGATAAGCTGAAGGTGGATGCCGAACTCGTAGTGTGGCAAGGAGATTACACCGTGCCAACCGGGACCGATATCGTCATCAACGGCACTTCCATTGGCCTCTACGACGCGGTAGCACGGCTGGACCTCGCTTTGGATTCGCTCAAGCCCGGCATGGTCGTGGCCGATGTGATATTCAATCCGTTCCGCACCCGTTTCCTCGACGATTCCGCCGCCCGCGGCTGCCGGGCCATTGATGGTCTCGGTATGCTTGTGAACCAAGGCATCGTCGGCGTGGAATACTGGACCGGCATCACGCCGAATGCGGACGTGATGCGCAAGGCCCTTGAGGCTGCGATGGGCTTATGAGCGCCGCCGCGCCATTGCTTGAAATGCGCGGCATCGTGAAGTCCTTTCCAGGGGTTCAGGCGCTGCGCGGAGTAGACCTCAGTTTACGCGCGGGTGAAGTGCTAGCGCTGCTCGGCGAAAACGGCGCGGGAAAAAGCACGCTGATGAAAGTGCTCGGTGGCGCCCATCGGGCGGATGAAGGCACGATCTCCATTGATGGCCGGGAGTCGCCATTCGCGTCACCGCAGGATTCCCGCCGCGCGGGCGTGGCGGTGATCTATCAGGAGTTCAACCTCGTGCCGGGACTGACGGCGGTGGAAAACATTTTCCTCGGTCAGGAAGTGACGCGAGCCGGGTTCATTGGGCAAAAACAGGAACGTGCCCGTGCGGCGGAGATATTCAAACGTCTGGGAGTGGAGATTGACCTGGGTGCACCCTGCCGCCGGCTCACTACGGCGCAGCAGCAACTCGTCGAAATCGCGAAGGCACTCGCTTTCGATGCGCGAATCATTGTGATGGATGAACCCAGCGCCGCGCTCACCTCCCATGAAGTCGCGCGACTCTTCGAAATTATCCGCGACCTGAAAAGTCACGGCATCGGCATCATTTACATCAGTCATCGGCTCGACGAGGTTTTCACCATCGCCAACCGCGTGACTGTCCTCCGGGATGGCCGGAACGTGGGCGAACGCCCCATCGCGCAGATCACCCGCAACGAAATGATCGAACTAATGGTGGGCCGCGAACTGAAGGACGAATACCCCGCGCGCACGATGAATCCCGGCGCGGCGCGGCTGGAGGTCTACGGCCTGCGCCGCGGCCGCAACGTGCGCGATGTCTCCTTTTCTGTGCGCCGCGGCGAAATCCTCGCGCTGACCGGCCTCGTGGGTGCGGGCCGCACAGAAACGGTGCGCCTCATTTTCGGGGCCGACCCGCGCGAAGCCGGTGAAATCCGGCTCGATGGCAACCTGCTCGCGATCCGTTCGCCGCGGGACGCCATTGCGGCGGGCATCGGTCTTTTGACGGAAGACCGCAAACTGCAGGGACTGGTGCTCAGGCACTCGGTGCGCGAGAATTTCGGCCTGCCCAATCTGGAACGCCTTTCGCACCACGGCTTTGTGCAACTCCGTCAGGAACGCGGGGAATTCGGCCGTTACGTGAGCCAGCTCCAAGTCAAAGTGCCGAACCAGGAAGCACGCGCCGGCAATCTCTCCGGCGGCAACCAGCAGAAGGTCGTCCTTGCCAAATGGCTGGCGCGGAACTGCGACGTCCTGATTTTCGATGAACCGACACGCGGCATCGACGTCGGTGCGAAATACGAAATCTACCTCCTGATGAATGAACTCGCCGCCGCGGGCAAAGCCATCATCATGGTCAGTTCCGAACTGCCCGAAGTGCTGGGCATGGCGGACCGCATCCTCGTCATGCACGATGGCCGTGTGACCGGTGAAATCGAGGATGCACGCCGCGCCACTCAGGAGCAGATCATGCAACTCGCAGTGGCCTGACCAATCCATGAAACAGATATTCTACAGATTTCTCTCCGACTACGGCATGATTTTTGTGCTGCTGCTGCTGTGCGGATTCTTCAGCGTAGTGACGATCAGCGATCAGTCGCCTACGGGCGAAGCCGCCGCGAAGCAGGTCGCCGGGTCGATTACTGAGCAGTTCGGCAATGCACCGCGCGTGCTCATCGCCGTCGGTGAACAGCCCGGCGACGCCGAGTTCGCCGCCAGCCTTGAGCGCAGCCTTGCCGCCTCGGGGGCTCAAGTTCTCGCGACCGCCAAAGGGCAACCGCCAGTCGCCCGCGAGGCGCTGGTGAAAATCAATACTGCCGGCGGCGGGATCGACGCCATCGCCTGCACACAAGTCACCGGAGCATGGATCGTGTTCTCCGACTTGAAGACGGACTTCCCGGCACTTGGCGATCCGCGGGTGATCGCGCCGCGCAGCTATCGCTGGCCCAATTTCCTGAAATCCGAGAACCTGCTGAACATCGCCAACCAAATCGCCGTCATCGCCATCATCGCCATCGGCATGACGATGGTCATCATCACGGGCGGGATTGATCTCTCTGTGGGCAGCCTGCTGGCGCTGTCGGCGGTGCTTACTGCGGGGTTCATCCGCGATCTTGCTGGAGGGGTAGCCGCCTCGGCGGGAGGAATGCTGCTCGCCAGCCTCGCGGCTATCGGACTCTGCGGCATCATCGGAGCCTTCACGGGAGCAATGATCACGCGGTTCGCCATACCACCTTTCATCGTCACGCTCGCCATGATGCTCGTCGGCAGCGGGTTGGCTTACATATTGGCGAAAGGTCAGTCCATTTACCAGATCCCTGATTCCTTCGTGTGGCTTGGTCGCGATGCGGACCTGCTGAGCCTCCCGAATGCTGTCGTGCTCATGCTTATCCTTTACGCCCTCGCGCATGTGCTCATGTCCCGGATGAAACTGGGCCGCTATCTCTATGCTGTGGGCGGCAATGGGGAAGCGGCCCGCCTCTCCGGCGTACCGGTGAAGCGCGTGCTCATGTTTGCCTACATCACCAGCGCCCTGCTCGCGGGTCTAGGCGGCGTAATCATGGCCTCCCAGCTCAAGAGCGGTTCCGCGACTTATGGCAACATGTATGAACTCTACGTCATTGCCGCCGTCGTCGTCGGCGGCACGAGTCTCAGCGGAGGCGAGGGGAAAATGCTCGGCACGCTCATCGGTGCGTTCACCATCGCCGTGATTCAAAACGGCATGAACCTGACCAACGTCGAGAGCTACACACAGAAGGTCGTGCTCGGTCTCGTGATCCTCGGCGCCGTGCTTCTCGACAAGGTTCGCCAGACCCCTTTTACCCTTGCCAAACCGACCCCCGCAGTATTTTACACCATCGATGAAAAAGTAAATTCCTAGCAATCTGATCGAGCCTCGAGACCAAGCCACAAGAGACCTACTATGAGCCACGCCCCCTACGTCAACCCGCGCAAGACCATCACGATCCGCCGTCTGGGCGCGGTCGATATCGCCGCGCTGAAAGCCGCGGTACTGGCGATTCCGGAAGCGGTGTGGGACGCCGAGAACGCCGACAAGCCGAACCGGTTCGAGGCCCTGGACAAGACCCGGCACATCGTCTTCCGTTTCGTCGACAGCACGCGCGATTGGCGCGGCTCGCACGACCGCCCGGCATGGGTCGAGTGGCAGGCGCTGCTGGCGCCGGTGATGCAGGCCGCGGTGGCGCCTTACGGCTATGCCGGCGGTCAGTTCCCGCGGGTGATGCTGGCGCGGATGGCGCCTGGCGGCGAGATCAAGCCGCATAGTGACGCGAACGCCGCCGCGAAATGGCCGCACAAGATCCATGTGCCGCTGCTGACGAACGACAAGGTGACGTTCTACGTCGACGGTATAGGTTATCACCTGCCTGAAGGCGAGGCCGCCGAGGTCAACAATATGGGCGTGCATGCGGTGAAGAACGCTGGCGATGGCGACCGCATCCATCTGATCTTCGAGTATTTCGATCCGGAGCAGCCGGAGCCGGAGTGGTTGGCGCGGGTGATTGCGGGCGTGTGAGCAACACTTTGATGGCAAAGCCGATTGGTCGCCGTCAGAAAAAGTGGTCCATGTCGAGTGAGAGGATTTGTTAAAACCAAATCCTACAAAAATGAAACTACAAAAAAGACACGAGCCCGAAGAAATCATCCTCCTCCTGCGTGAATGTGACGCGATTCACCTGAGCCAAGAACAGTTCTGCCAGCAGAAGCAAATCTCGGTAGCCACGCTGCACCGCTGGCGCAAGAAATTTGGGATGATGGACTTGGAATACGCTGAGCGACTCAAAGCGCTCGAGAAGGAAAACGGCGAGCTTAAAAAGATGTATGCTGATGCGATGCTGGAAATTAAGTTACTTAAGGAGGCTCTCGAAAAAAGCTCTAAGCGCGGCAAATTCCTAGTAATCAATCAATAATCAATCAATATTTCTACCTGAACGACGCTTTTGGATATCTCCCTTACTTGCGCTTGATAATTTAACAATGACATCCAAAACACTCTCACTCACTACGATTTGCTTGTTGGCCTACGGCGGCGCGATGTTCAACGCGCAAGCCTCGCCGACAAGCAGTCTAAAAACCTCGCTGACTCCAGAAAAATTCCATTTCAAATACAACCTTCACAAAAGTCTTCCCGACGCTTGGGTTACTGAATTTAAGAAGAAGATGGATTTCCTCGAAGAACTCCTTCCTATCACCTCGAATATTAATCAAGTCTTCACGGACCCATTCATGAACGTTTATGCTTGGAAGACCGGGGAAACGAATCCATTTCCCGAAAAGCCTGGCATAAGTGGATCGAGTATTAGTGGTTCGTCTATGATTTTAGAAATGTCAGCGGACTCATTCTCTAACGGCGATGTTCAACGTGTCGTGCATGAATATTTCCACGTTTATCAGATAGGATTATCCAAAGACGCCATGATGCCGAAGTGGCTTATTGAGGGCGGGGCCAACGCATTTGAAGAAATCGACTATCAGCAATATGAAGGAAAACGCGCCCTCGATCAAGAGCTTGAGAACAATGTATCGAAGTACGTATTCACAAACCCAAAGTTATTCGAAAAGTATCAAACATCATCGAATGATCCTGCGGGAAAGCAGATGGATATCAACTATGGTAGTTCCACGTTCATGGTTTTGGCGCTGGTGAAGGAATTGCGAAAGCAAGGCATCTCCGAGCAAAGGGCATTTGAGATGGTCTTCAGGGATTTTTGGATCGAAAATAGCAAACAGCGTAGGATCAGCAGGGAAAACCTAGAGTGGGAAAAATCTTTCGAGACTGTTTTCAAAATAAGTATCGAAACTTTTTACTCACGACTGATGAGCAAATACACTCATGCGGGTTTTAAAGAAGTGCTTCCGAGCAAGACTTTGGAGGTTCAGCAAATTTTCGTCGCCAAGTAGCAGTTTCCGTCCGCGCTGGTTGTTAAGGCGCTATCTCTGAAGCGCGTCAGAGATATTTGATTTAAGAGCGGGCTGTGAGACATTCCTTTTTCCCCTTCCCAGTCCAGCTACCTAGTGTATTATTCACTATAGATGTAAATGCAAAAACCTAGCATTAAATTCCAAGTATTACCTCCTTATTCTTAATCCCATGTACCGTCTTCTCTTCCACCGATCCACCATCCTTCTTTCGCTCGCCGGGTTCTTCATGCTGCCGGGGCAGGCGAAAGAATTACTGCCGATCCCTGACAAGCTTATCGTCCTAACGTTCGACGACGCGAATAAATCGGATCGTAGCTTAGTTGCGCATGTTCTGAAGAAACACAGTTTCGGCGGAACATTCTATGTCACCGAAGGTCTTGGCTTTTTGAAAAACAAGGACCACTACACTACTTGGCAGGAAATCCGTGAACTGCACGATCTGGGCTATGAGATCGGCAACCAAACGCAGTTTCATGAGAATGTCACCCAGGTGACGCACGAGCAGCTAACCGCTTCGCTGAAACACATTGATCAGCGCTGCATCGAAAATGGTATCCCGCTACCCACAACGTTTTGCTATCCCGGCTTCGAAAATAATCTGCAGGTGGTGCGGACTCTGGAAGGACTGCAATTCCAATTTGCTCGGCGAGGCGTCGGTCCGGAATTCCCGGACGGCGGCGAAGGCGGTCGCGGACCAGCTTACGATCCGAAAAGCGATCACCCGCTGCTGATTCCGACCACCGGCTATGCCGGACCGAAGTGGTGCTTTGACGATCTGAAATGGGCCGTCTCTCAGGCGCGGGATGGCAAAATCTGCGTGCTAAATTTTCACGGTATTCCCGGCTTTGATCACCCCTGGGTGAACACAAATCCGAGCGATTTTGAGAAGTATATGCAGTTTCTCAAAGAGGAAAAGTGCACGGTGATTGCGATGCGGGATTTGGTAAGATATGTCGATCCGGCCCAGCGTCCCAAGGACCCTTACGCCCCGATCAACCGCCGCCTGGAAGGACCCCGAGAATTGGCTGCCAAGCCAGTCATAAACTCACTAGGCTTGAACTTGAATGAGTATTCATTTGGATGGCAGTCCACCGCGGCGAATGGAAAACAATCGGCGTTTCATATCCTAGTGGCGAGCGATCGCCATAAACTCGACGCCAACGTTGGCGATCTTTGGGATAGCGGATGGAGGCATTCGGCGCAGAATTCAGATGTACTCTATCGCGGGGCGGCACTGCGTGCAAATTCAGAGGTCTGGTGGAAGGTCAGGATCCGCAGCGACATCAGCGCGACGGGTGCATTCAGCGAAGCATCATCCATCAAAATCGCGGCTCTTCCGAAGCCTCCTGTAACCCCGAGCCGCGCGGCGAATGCCGAAGGTGGGCAGCCGCAATACATCGACGGCAAGAACGGCAAGGCGATTGAGTTTGGCCCTGAAGCTCCAATCATCCGCGTTCCTGCCTATCCCGAGTTGCGTCCGCTTCATGGAACCACTGTCTGCGCTTGGATCAGGACCTCTGAAGTGTCAAAAGGAAAGCAAACCGTCTTCCGCATCGAGGACGGAGATGACCGCCGCTTCATGGCGATCGGCGGGGCTAAAAACATATGGGGCCTCTGGTTCGGGTTGGGCATCGCCGGCAAATACACTGAAATTTCCGCCGCCTATGACCCCAAGAAGCTCGCCGATGGCAATTGGCACCATGTAGCGGGAACCTTTGATGGACAGCACCTCCGGCTTTACATCGACGGAGCGAAAGTCAGCGAGAGGGAGGAACCGGGCCAACTGGCTCCCGGTCGCCCGACGCCCGGTTCCATCGGTGCCTACAACGGGCGCAATGAGCCATTCCACGGCGGTATTGACGACATGCGTGTTTACAGCGGTGCTCTGGCCGACAGGCAAATCTCCCAACTTTTCGAAAACAAAGGAGAACCGTCAACGGATGACATCCTTGGGCATTGGAAACTGGACGGCAATCTCGACAACGAAGCCGACAAGAAACCCGAGCTCGCAGCGGATCCATCGCAGCATCGGATCGTCTTTCTCGGCAACACGCTGCTGTATGGCATGGATCAAAACGGTTACCTCGAAACCGCTCTGACCGCTCGCTGGCCGTATCATGATCTCACCTTCCGCAACCTCGGCTGGCCGGCAGATGACGTATTTGGTACTGCCCGGTCCGAGTTTGGGTCCGACCAGGACACCGGCGGCTGGCAGCCACCCGGCGCCAAGCAAGGATTCGGATACACGGTGATGATCAGACAGCTCACCGACTCCCGGCCCACTAGCTTGATCGTTGGCTACGGCAGTGAAGTAGCGTTTGCTACTAGTGATTCTGAGTTTAAACGCTTTCAGGGAGGCTACGAGGATCTGTTGGCTACTCTGGAAAAGAGCGGTGCAAAAATCATTCTACTTGGGCCACCGCGGCACGAGGCCTTCGGCGCTCCGATGCCCGATCCTGCAGAGCAGAATGTCCGACTTCAGCGCGTCTCCGCATGGATCGGTGAAGTTGCAAAAAAGCGGGGCCATCGCTTTGTTGAACTTTTCGACTCTCTCGTGGCCCGCACAAAAGAAGAGCGCCTGACGGATAATGGCGTGCATCTCAATCGGCTTGGCTATCAGCGGATGGCGGAAACGATGGTCCGTCAGCTCGGTATTCAGGAGGATGGCGCGAATCTGTCTTTTGGAGAACGCGGCAGAGTTCTTCAGTCCACCGGAGTGCGACTCAGTGAGGTTGAACAAACAAAGCGCGGCTTCCGGTTCGACCTCACGACCGACACGCTACCCACCGCCGCATGGGCTGCTCCAGCGTTCATAGCTGCCACGGGCGATACAACGTTGAAGATCGACGCCGAAACTCGCGCCGAGACCAGTGGCGAACAGTGGGGCAAAGGCGTACCTATCACCTCCAGCCCGGAGATCGACCAAGCAGAAGAATTGCGCCAATTGATCGAGAAGAAAAATAAATTCTACCGCCAGCGGTTGCGCCCCCTGAACAAGACTTACATCTCTCTTTTCCGTCGCTACGAAATGGGGCACCTTGCCTACGAACTGGACGACCTCCAGCGGATTGCAGAGGAGAACGAAGAGGTGATCGCCAAGCTACGAGTCCCCCGGCCTCACCGCTACAGCCTCGAGCAGAGCAGAGTCTGGAAATCACCGAAGGAATATCCCGACTACGATATTCCTAAAAACATTCCGACGCCAAACACAGACAACGAATTGAAAGAGTTCACCGTCGCGGATGGTCTCGAGGTTAATCTTTTCGCCGAGAATCCAATGATCGCCAATCCGATCAACTTGAACTGGGATACTCGCGGGCGGGCATGGGTTTCGACCTCGACTACCTACCCCCACATCAAACCCGGTCATATTCCTAATGACCGCATCGTCATTCTGGAAGATACCAACCAAGATGGCCGCGCCGACAAACACACGGTATTTGCCGATGGCCTACTGGTGCCGCACTCGGTGATGCCGGTGCCGGGCGGAGCCTACGTGTGCAGCGCAACGGAGTTTCTGTTCCTGGCCGATGCCGATGGTGACGATGTGTCGGAATCGCGCCGTGTCGTGTATTCCGGCTTCGGCAACGCGGACGTGCATCACATGATCCACGGCCTGCGCTGGGCACCGTGGGGCGACCTGCTCTTCACCCAGTCGATCTATATAAACAGCTTTGTGGAGACCCCATGGGGCAACCGGCGAGTTAATGGAAGCGGCATCTGGCGCTTCCGACCTGAAACCAGCCAACTCGATCCCCTCGCGGTCGGTATGGTTAATCCGTGGGGATACGCTCTGAATGCATGGGGCCAAGGATTTAGCACCGACGGCGCGGGTGGGTCCGGGCCACACTATATTTTCCCCGGTGCTGCGTTTCCCACTGCCGTCGGAGTGCACCGCGTGCTCCCCGGGCTGATACCAGGCAAGCCCAAAAACACCGGCGCCGAGTTCGTCTCTGGCCGGCACATGCCCGAGCGCTTGCAGGGCAGTCTTCTTGGCAATGACTTCCGCGCCAACCGCACCGTGCGCTACGAACTGCAGGAAAGCGGCAGCGGCTATAAAGCAGCCGAAGTGGAGACAATTTTGCAATCGACGCACCGCTCATTCCGCCCGGTAGACATCAAAATGGGACCCGATGGAGCCATCTATGTCGTCGATTGGTACAACCCGATTATCGGCCACGGCGAGATCGATTTCCACCACCCTCTACGTGATAAATCGCACGGCCGGATCTGGCGCCTGACCGCCAAAAGCCGCCCGCTGGTCGAGCGTCCGAAAATTCACGGCGCTCCGATCCCGGACCTTCTAAACCTACTGAAAGCCCCCGAGCAATACACCCGCACCCAGGTAAACCGCGAACTCGCATCGCGGCCCAGCCAGGATTTGTCTAAGCAGGTACTGGAGTGGGTCGCTGCACTCGACGCCACCAGCCTGGAATACGAACAACACCGCCTTGAGGCACTCTGGGTGCTCATGACCCATCGGATCGAGCCACCGGCCCTGGTCGAGGATATCCTCCGCTCTCCCGACCACCACGCCCGCGCTGCCGCCATGCGCGCCGTCTCTAACTGGAGCTCGCAGGCTGAAAGCATCGATCGGCTCGCTCTGCTAACTAGGGGGGTCGAAGACGATCACCCACAAGTCCGCTTGGAGGCCGTGAATGGTCTGCGAGGCCTCGGCACTCTTGAGGGTATTAGTGCCGCCCTGCGGGCCATCGATCGCGAGAACGATAACGATTTGAAATTTGCCATCGAACTCACCGTCCGCGGCCTCCGCGACGTATGGTTGCCCGCGCTGGAGAGCGGCAAGCCTGTCTTCGACGGCAACCCCGCGCGGCTGAACTATGCGCTGCGTGAAGTTAATGACCCGCGCGCCGTCGGACGCCTCCTAGAGATCGTTCAGCGCGGTGACCTAGAGGGTGAACAACTCGCATACGCAGCGCGAACAGTTGCTACCCTAGGCTCTACCGAGCACCTCAACGCACTGCTTGAGCAATCGCCGACACTATTACCCGCTATCGCAGAAGGCACGCGCGCCAATTCCGCCAAAGCCACCAAGACCGAACACCTTGTTGGACTGTTAAATGGCGACGCTACACTCGCCTCCGCCTCGGCAGAACTCTGCGGTCGCTGGGGCGTTGCCGCAGCAGTAGATAATCTTGTAAAACTGCTGCGTGAGAAGGACGACACCAGCGCTGCCGTGGCACTCGCCAGACTGGGGGCGATCGATCAACTGAAAGCCATTAACACTGCAAACTCAATCGCCGCCTGGGCTGCAGCGCAGCCATCCGAAGCCTTACCCGCAGCCATTGCCAAGCTATCCGAGCCCATCGTCGCCGCCTACCTGCAACATTCTGAAGGGCCGGCAATTCTCGCCGGCGGACTTGTCAGCGTCAAACTACCCGAAACACTCGCCATCGCCGCTACGCGTCTCGCCTACGCTTCCGGGCGCGACGTGGGCCCGCTCGTCGCCGCGCTGAATACAGCGGGGAATCTCAAGTCAGTCGGCTTGCAACTCAGCGCAGATGATCGTCGCGCGCTCCTCGCCGATGCCTCGGCCAAAGGCGACGTCGCCCGCGGGCGGGACATCTACCATCGCAAAGACCTGCTCTGTGCGACCTGCCACATGATCGATAATAAGGGAGGCCAGCTTGGGCCCAACCTCTCCACCGTCGGCAGCTACATGACGCCTGAGTCCCTCCTCGAGTCTCTGATCAACCCCAGCAGCACTATTAAGCAAGGCTACGAAACCGTAATGGTGACTACCAAAGACAATGCCGTCGTAACCGGCTTGCTCCAACGGAAAACCAACGATGCCCATTTGATCCGTGATCCCGCAGGTAATGTTGTGTCTATCCAGAATAGTGACATTGCCAAACTCGACACTAGTCCAGTCTCCCTGATGCCTCCCGGCCTGACTTCACCCCTTCGCCGTGACGAACTGGTCGATTTGATGCGCTATTTAACTTCGAGAGGTAAGAAAGACTAATAACTAAAGTAGCGTACTTGCATATCAACGATATGATGATTGCTCTTTTTAGTCCACAAAATGCAACTCGTCCAGCCACTGGACGGGCCGTGGCAACACTCGGTGCGATCCTAGTAGGTCTGTGCTTCCTGCTTGAAGCGGGTCGGTTGAGCGCGGCACAGGCGGAACTCGATTTTTTTGAAAAACGCGTGCGCCCACTGCTGGTCGAGCGGTGCTACAAATGCCACAGCGTGACAGGCGAAAAGGTGAAGGGTGGCCTGCTGATGGACTCGCGCGAGGATTTACTCAAAGGCGGGGACACCGGGCCCGCACTGATGCCGGGCGACCCAGAAAAAAGTTTGCTGATCACGGCAGTTCATTACACGAACGAGGATCTGAAGATGCCTCCCAAGACCAGGCTCCCGGCCAAGGAAGTCGCGGATCTCACGGCATGGGTGAAGGCGGGTGCAGTGTGGCCGGCGTCGGCGGGGACCAAGCCCGGGCCGACAAAAGAGACCTTCGATCTCAAAAAGCGACGGCAGGAGCATTGGGCATGGGCACCAGTGCCAGCCGCAGTCACAGCACCGGCGGTTAGCGACACCCGCTGGCCGGCATCGGACATCGACCGTTTTATCCTCGCCCGACTGGAAGCGAGGAAGCTCAAGCCTAACGCGCCGGCGGAAAAGACCGCGCTATTGCGGCGCGCATATTTCGACGTGGTTGGGATGCCGCCAAAGCCCACGGACGTCGAGGCGTTTCTTGCCGATTCATCGCCACAAGCTTTTGCGAAGGTCGTGGACAATCTGCTCGCGTCGCCGCATTTCGGTGAGCGCTGGGCGCGGCACTGGCTCGACTCGGTGCGATATGGGGAGTCACGAGGACACGAGTTCGACCACAACATTCCGAACGCGTACCAATATCGCGACTACGTCATCCGTGCGCTCAATGCCGACGTGCCATATGACCAGTTCCTGACCGAGCATGTGGCCGGCGATCTTATGCCTACACCACGCCTGACCGCGGACGGCGCGAATGAGTCCGTGCTTGGCACGGGCTTTTGGTTCCTCGGCGAGGAAGTTCATTCGCCGGTGGACATCCGCCAGGACGAGTGTGACCGCCTCGACAACCGCCTCGACACGATGACGAAGACCTTTCTCGGCCTGACCGTGGCCTGCGCGCGCTGCCATGATCACAAGTTCGATGCGATTTCGCAGAAAGACTACTACAGCATGATGGGGTTTGTGCTCAGCAGCAGCTACCGTCAGGTGCGCTTCGAGTCGATTGAACACAACAAGCGCGTGGCCACCCGACTCGACCAAATCCGCACCCAGAGCCAGCTGGAACTGCCGGCAAAATTCGCGGCGGCGGTACGTCCGGGCGTGGAGAAAATGGCCGCACAACTTCTGACCGCGCGCAACCAGTCGAACGCCGCTCCAGCAGACACCACCGACCTTTGGGTCAAGGAACTGGCCAAAGCCAAGGCCGATCCGCTGCATCCGCTGCACGCATTTGCCGTCCTGCCTGCTGGAGCCGACGGGCAGCCGGTCGCAGCGTCGCTGGAAACATGGCGTAAGAGCCTAGAGCGGCCTGTGTTTGCCCCGGAGGACGTGGTGGTGGATTACACTCAGATTCCCGCGAAGCACTGGTATCAGGACGGATTTTCTTTCGGTCTGCGGCCCGCTCAGACAGGAGAATTCCGGATCAGCGGGAGCGCGGCCCAGCCGTTGCCTAGATTCATTTCGGAAGGCGGAGCGTGGTGGGACGACGCATGGAAGATATTGCAGGTAACCGGTTCCGAGCAGGACGTCGGCCCGATCGCAAAATGGGAGCGCAGCGAGCGAACGCTGCGCACGCCCGAGTTCACTATGAAAACCGGGCGGCTCTGGTATCTGGTAAAAGGGCACGGGCGCGCGTACTCGGCGGTGAACTCGCATCTCATCATCGCCGGACCGCTGCACGGCTCATTGACACTGGACTTGGGAAGTCAGGACCAGTGGCAATGGGTAGAGCACAATTTGAGCACCTACCCCGGCCATCGCACCCACGTGGAGTTCACGCCCGCTGGCCCGGGCGAATTCGCGGTCGCCATGGTGGTGCAGACCGATCCGAAGGCAGCCAAGACTAAGCCAGTGGCAGACAGCCGGCTGGCGACGGCGCTCGGTGACGGGGCGGAGTCACCAGAAAAAATCGCGAGCTCGCTGCAAGGCGTGTTCCTCAGTCTACTTGAGCAGTTAAAAGGCAGCCAACTAGCTGCCGAGCCTGATGCGGAGGAAGCCGCGCTCTCAGACTGGCTGGCGATGAACATCGACCTGTTCTGCGCGCCGAACTCACCCGCGCGGGAGGCATTCGACCAAGCCATACAGCCCCTCGCCCAGCAGCGAGACGAGCAAATCGCCCAGATTAGAGCCAACTCCAAAACCGCCCCCGCAATGCTCGATGGCAACGGTACGAGCGAATTCTTCCTCCCTCGCGGTTCTCCCAAATTTCCCGGCGAACCGATACCGCGCCGTTTCCTCGAAGCCCTCTCCAGCGGGCAACAGCCCGACTACGGCTCCGGTAGCGGCCGCCTGCAACTCGCGCGGCAAATGACCGACCCGGCTAGTCCGTTCACCACTCGCGTAGCAGTTAACCGCGTGTGGCACCATCTCTTTGGCCGCGGTCTTGTGCCGACAGTGGACAACTTTGGCGTGCTCGGCCAAGCGCCATCGCATCCGGAATTACTCGACCATCTGGCGGCGCGTTTTTCCCGCGACCTCACTTGGTCCAGGAAAAAACTCATCCGTGAGATCATGCTCTCGCAGACGTACCGGATGACAAGCCGGCCCACCAACGCACAAGCAGAGCAACTCGACCCCGAGAACCTGCTCCTGCATCGCGCTAACTTGCGCCGCCTCGAGGGTGAGGCGATTCGCGACTCGATCCTCGCCGTTTCCGGCCGGCTGAATCCGACCGCGTTTGGTAACTCAGTGCCGCTGCATCTGACGCCGTTCATGGAGGGACGCGGTAGGCCGGGCAGCGGTCCACTAGACGGCGATGGGCGCCGCAGCATCTACATCTCCGTGCGGCGCAATTTTCTCTCGCCCATGATGCTGGTCTTCGACACGCCGATTCCGTTCAGCTCCATCAGCCGCCGCAACGTCTCGAACGTTCCCGCGCAGGCGCTTACGTTAATGAACGATCCGTTCGTCGTCGAGCAGTCCAAGCTGTGGGCGAAGCGCCTCGCGCCCAATGCCGGTCTCGCGCCCGAGTCTCTGCTGCGCGAGATGTACCTCACCGCGTTTGGCCGCCCGCCGTCTCCGGCGGAAATCGCATCGTCCACGGCTTTTCTCAACCAGCAAGGTAAGGCGCACGGCCTCGAGGGAGACGCGGCGCTTTCCGACGAACGCGTCTGGGCAGATCTGGCCCATGTTCTTATCAACGTCAAAGAATTCATCTACATCAACTAATGTCTCATTGTAACCACTTCCTACCTGCGCCGCTGAACCGGCGAGAAATGTTGTCTAAATGCGCCAACGGCTTCGGCGGCCTCGCACTCCTAGCACTGATGGGCGACAAGGCGTTTGGCAAAACAATCACCTCCGCTGCTCCGCTCAGCCCGATGCTGCCGCGCAGCCCGCATTTCGCGGCCAAGGCAACCAGCGTCATTTTCCTCTACATGGACGGCGGTCCCTCGCAGGTGGACACCTTCGACCCGAAGCCCCAGCTCACAAAGGACAACGGCCAGCCATTCAAGATGAAAATGGAGCCCACGCAGTTCAACAGCAACGGCAAAACACTCGGCTCGCCATGGCAATTCCAGCAGTATGGGCAAAGCGGTATCCCGGTCAGCAGCCTGTTTCCTTACGTCGCCCAATGTGTGGATGACCTAGCGATCATCCGCTCGATGACGAGCAACTTCTCCGAGCACACCAATGCGAACTATTTCCTTCACACCGGCAGCGGCCTGCAGGGGCGCCCGAGCATGGGCGCATGGGCCGGATATGGCCTCGGCAGCGAGAGCCAGAATCTGCCCGGCTTTGTCGTGCTCAACGGCGGCCTCACCCCGCCCGGCGGGCTGGACAATTTCAACAGCGGCTTCCTGCCCGCGAGTTTCCAGGGCTCGATTTTCAAGCCGTCCGGCCAGGCCGTCGCCAACGTCACCCCGACCGAGGCAGCCGCCGACCTGCAAAAAAACAAGCTCGCGCTCCTGCAAAAACTCGACGCCGGTGTGCTCGACCGGTTTGGCAAAGTGGACGCACTCGAAAGCGCCATCGCCAACTACGAACTCGCAGCCCGCATGCAACTTGAGGTGCCCGACCTCATGGACATCGCCGGAGAGACCGCCGCCACCAAGGAACTCTACGGACTGAACGCGAAAACCGAGCAGACCCGCACCTTTAGCACTCAGTGTCTAGTCGCCCGCCGCCTCGTCGAGCGCGGCGTGCGCTTCATCGAGCTCACCTGCCCGGCCGGCGGCGGCGATCGCTGGGATCAGCATGGCGATTTGAAAGCCGGACATGAGATGAACGCCCTCTTCGTAGATCAGGGCATCGCCGGGCTGCTGAAGGACCTAAAATCACGCGGACTCCTCGAATCCACCCTCGTCGTATGGGGCGGCGAATTCGGGCGCACCCCGTTCGCCCAAGGCAACAACGGACGCGACCACAATCCCTTTGGATTCACCATGTGGATGGCCGGCGGTGGTGTGAAAGGCGGGACGATTTATGGCGCGACGGATGAGTATGGCTACAAAGCCATCGAAAACCGCGTGAGCATCCACGACCTGCACGCGACCATGCTGCACCTGCTTGGCATGAACCACGAAAAGCTCACCTACCGCTACAGCGGCCGCGACATGCGCCTGACCGACGTGCACGGCGAAGTAGTCAAGGGCATTTTGGCCTGAGGAGAAGCCCCACTCTCAAAGCCAGACGACCCAGGAGTATTCAACATTGTGTCGAACATCAAGCTACTGACAAATACACAACTCTGTGGAAACCCTCCCTGTTCGATCATGAAACAGCCCCTTTTTTTCTTCCCAGAACACCTCTTTAATATATTCTCCGATAAGGCTAAAAAATACCTAGCATTACAATTATGAAATCATTTAATATATTGCGCTCTTTCCTGCTGACATTTCTTAGCCTGACGGCCGCCCTTGACGCCGCCGAACCTGCCGCGGAGACAAAGCCCACTGCACAAGGAAAGCACGCCTCCTCAATACCCGTCCCCCGAATCGAAAAGTGGTGGTTTGCTCTCCAGTCGGAAAGGATCGGCGATATGGCTGAGAAGGACATCGACGTGCTGATGATCGGCGACTCGATCACTCACGGTTTCGACGCCGTGGGCGCCAAATACTGGAAAGAAGTTTTTGAGCCTCTTAAGGCGCTCAACTTCGGGGCCGGTGGAGATCTCACCCAGCATGTCCTATGGCGACTGGACCATTTGCCTAAACCCAAGAAGGAACCAAAAGTGGCCGTCCTCCTCATCGGCACCAATAACATCGGCTGGGGAAGTGACACGCCAAAACAGGCTGCCGATGGGATTCAGACCATCGTTCACAAACTGCAGGAGCTCTATCCCACGACTAAGATTCTAGTCCTCGCCGTCTTTCCTAGAAGAGCTGATCCAGACCATCCTCACCGCAAACAAATAAACGAAATTAACTCCCTTCTCCCCGACCTGCTCAAGGACTTGAAAAACGTCAGCCTACTGGATATCGGCCCGAAGTTTCTCGACGAAAAAGGTATCCTCTCTAAAGAAATTGCGCCGGACACGACTCATCTAAGCGAAAAGGGCTTCGAAATCTGGACAAGGGCTCTCGAACCGGAACTGAAGAAACTACTGGGGGAGCAGTAGCGAACATCAGGCCGATGCATGGCGTCGGCTTTATGTGTGCTTTCCTCGGCCGCACGTAGATAAATGACATGGCGGATCTCGTGTTGAACCTTACTTACTCCCAGTCGCATCCAGCGTAATAGCATTAAGTAGATTCTTTTTTCTATTTGGAACTGTTCTATTAATCAGCCTTTCAAATTCAACGATGGGACGAATTCTTCCTCCCCCTAATAAAATAAAAAAATCTGATCACCACCTACTAAGCTGACGCCAAGATTTGCGCACCGCGTTCGATTCTCGTCTGTTGGACAACCCCCCCGTTTCCAAATACGAGCACGAATCAGTTTCAAAAGCAAAATTTTCACAAGAACCTATCGGCTGGGGTTGACGAGTCGCCCGGCCTATGATTGAAACAAGAAGATTTATTTCTGGAACGGTGGCTGAGTGGTCGAAAGCACTCCCTTGCTAAGGGAACGTAGGGGTACCTCTACCGAGGGTTCAAATCCCTCCCGTTCCGCCATCGTCTAGCACGATTCCCGCAAGGCTTTATCAATCAAAGGATTGCGAGCCATCACCGGAAACCGCGACAGGTTTTCCACACACAATTCCACACAAGTTGACGCGGAAGCCGGGTTCGATGACCCAGAAACGCAAACGACGCAGTGCCATCGTGGAAGTTGGAACAGGTCCGGCCAAAGTCCGGATCTACACAATCAATCGCAAGGACGGCTACTCGATGTTCTCCCTCTATTGGAGGGAAGGTAGCCAGAGAAAATCCCCTTTTCCCCGCCCTCCGGTCCGACCCAATGGCTCTTTCAGGAGCATCCCGCCAAAAGCAAATTCCTAGCAGCGCCAGGGCCCAGGATGGGCGGCTGTTTTATCGATCCCGCGTTCGCTGGACAGACGGCCAGTTTGCGACCGACGGTTACCATCTCGACGGGATCGGCTACCACATTCTGGGGTCCGACGGTCGGGATGGCGGTGGTTGGAACTGGGACATCCATCCGCTCACGGAGGCCACCATCGCCTGGGGAACCGATCCTGACGAGGCGCCGGTGCTGGAGTTGGAGGTCGATCCCGGGGTCCCGCCCGGAATCGGCTTCTTCAAGCTGCGCGTGACCGAGGCGCCGTCCGGCGGGGGAGGCTAATCCGCACCAAACGCGGTTTGCCGGGTGCGCAGCCCATCAGCGAGGATCACTCCGCGAAATCCGACCATTAACCCCCTCCAACCCCCGCCCACCGGCGGCGGGAGGGACGACGGGCAGTGAAAGCAATTTCCTAGCAGTTGAGCAAATCCGCTAAGCATGGGCTGTCCTGCGGTTCATGAGTGCGATATTTCGGGTCAGGTATTTCGGGTCAAATTGCCAAATAAACTGCCAGGCATACAATTACGAATTTCCGGTTCAACCATTCGACCGATGCCCGAAGTGCGCTGGAATGGGCAAAGGGTCCAAAGTAGCGCGCATGGTCGTCCTTTTTCAAACGCGTCATCACCAGCCGCGGCTAGGGTCGTGCGGATTGATCTTCACGAGATAAAAGCGCTTGTCGTCCCGAAAGCTAACATTGTAGCGGGGTCGGTAGTCCTTGATGAGTTTTCCCTCCAGCAACAACGACTCCTGCTCGTTGCGGACAAGATGATACTCAAAATCCCAGATAGCATCGATCAACGCGCGGGTTTTGATATCAGCACGCATTTTTCGAGATGGCATGAAATACCCGGACATTCGCTTGCGTAAGTCTTTTGCCTTGCCCACGTAGATAACCCCCTTTTCCCCGCCCTCCGGTCCGACCCATTGGCTCTTTTAGGAGCCTCCCGCAGCCAGCAAATTCCTAGCAGCCAGCAATCCACAACGATAGCACACCTATGAAACCGAAACCCCTCCTGACCATCCTGCTCACCGCCCTTTTGGGCCACCCACTCCACGCGGAGCCCATCGCGCCGGTGGTTCCCATCAAGGTCAAACCATTTGCCTTGAATCAGGTGCGTCTGCTGGACGGTCCGTTCAAGAAGGCGATGGAGATCAACAAGGCCTACTTGCTGAAGGTGGAGCCGGATCGGATGCTCTGGCCGTTTCACCAATACGCCGGCCTGCCGACCAAGGGGGAACGATACGGCGGCTGGGCGAAGAAAGACTGCGTGGGTCATGAGGCCGGACACTATTTGAGCGCCCTCGCGCTGATGTATGCCAGCACCGGCGATGCCGAGATGAAAAAGCGCGCGGACTACATGGTGAGCGAGATCGCCCGCGTGCAGGAGAAGCACGGCGACGGTTACGCCGGGCCGGTCCGGTTGGAGGTTTGGAAGATGGCGTTTTCCGGCGACATCAAGGCCGATGCCTGGGGTATGTGCGGCGGCTATGTGCCGTGGTATGTCATGCACAAGGTCTATGCCGGCCTGATCAATGCCCATGTCCTCACCGGCAACAAGCAGGCGCTCGAGGTCGTCACGAAGTTTGCCGACTGGGCGAAAAAGGGCACCGACAACCTGACCGAGGAACAGTTCCAGATGATGCTGGCTTGCGAATTCGGCGGCATGGTGGAGTCGCTGTCGGAACTTTACGCGCTCACCGGCAAGAAGGATTACCTGACCCTCGCCCGGCGCTTTGACCACAAGGCCATCACCGATCCCCTAGCCGCAAAGCAGGACATCCTGACCGACAAGCACGTCAACACCAACCTTCCAAAAATCCTGGGCGCGGCGCGCCTGTATGAATTGGACGGCCAACAGCGGGATGCCACCATCGCCAACTTTCTCTGGGACAGCATGGTGGACAGCCGGACCTTTGCACCGGGAGGCATGGACGTGCGCGAGCGCTACATCGCGGCAGGCCAGGAATCGAAGCAACTGGCTACCAATGCCAGCGAGACGTGCGTGGTTTACAACACGCTGAAGCTTACGCGCCAACTCTTCGGCTGGCAGCCGGATGCCCGCTACATGGATTACTACGAGCGCGGCCTGTATAACACGATTCTGAGTTCGCAGGATCCGAAAAGCGGCGGCTATACCTATTTCAATTCGATGAAGCCGGGACATTTCAAAATCTACAGCTCGCCTGAGGACGCCATGTGGTGCTGCGTGGGCACCGGCATGGAGAACCACTCGAAGTACGCCGACACGATCTACAGCCGCGACGCCGAGAACTTGTGGGTGAACCTTTTCATCCCCTCGGAACTCAACTGGCAGGAGAAGGGTCTCACTGTCCGCCAGGAAACGGAGTTCCCCGTCAAGGACACCACAACCCTCAAGATCGGCACCAAGCAAGCGCAGAAGTTGTCGGTCAAAATCCGCGTTCCCTACTGGGCCGCCAAGGCACCGAAAATCACCGTCAACGGCGAGAAGCAGGCCGTCGATGCCAAGCCATCGAGCTACCTGACCCTGACTCGCACCTGGAAGGATGGCGACACGATCAAAGTGCAGTTTCCCCTGAGCCTGCATCTCCGTCCGGCCCGCGACGATAAGTCCATGGTCGTGGTGATGTATGGTCCGCTGGTGCTGGCGGGTGAACTGGGCACCGAAGGGATGCCCCCGAACTTGGTCACCGGCAACAACGTCGCCCACCTCGATGCCAAAACGCCGCCGGTGCCGGTTCTGGTGGATGCGGCCGCTGATCCTGCCACCTGGCTCAAGCGCGAACCGGGCGAAGGTCTGCGCTTCCGGACCACCGGGGTGGCCAAGCCGCAGGATGTCACGCTCAGTCCGCTCGCGTTCCTGCACCACCAGCGTTACACGATTTACTGGAAGACGATGACGGCCGCCGACTACACGGCGCAGGCACCGGCGCAGTAATCAAATTCGGAGTTCGAACCTCGAATCTCATGAACCGCATTCCATCCCTCGTCGCCGCCTTCCTGCTCGCTTCGCTGGCGTTCAGCGCCGCGGCCCCCGTCTCGCTCGACTCCTTGTTGCAGGAAATGCTGGACGTCGAGTCCATCGCCCGCTGGCCGCAGCCGGAATTCACCTGCAAGCAGGCCAGCAGTTACGACCGGACCAAAGTCGCCCCGGATAAACCGGGTTAATTTTCCAAGCAACCCCCTTTTCCCCGCCCTCCGGTTCGGCCCAATGGCTCTTTCAGGAGCTCCCGCAGAAAGCAACTTCCTAGCAGCCAGCAAGTACACTTCTAAGCCTTGGCGAAGAACTGTGAGTTTAGAAACCCCATGTCATGGTGCAGGCATGGTTTCACTGATACTTCGTATTAATTTCCGAGCCGTTGGACAAACTCGTCAAGCAGAGTATTGAGGCGCTTCTCATCGGCGATCTTTTTCGGCTCATCGAAGCCTATCCAAATGGCAGTCGAGCCAATAGGGCCCAGACGCAACGTCCAGGCATCGCGCTCGGAACTAGTTGCACCAGTGAAGCAGCGCGTTCCGGAGCGGCTTTCCAGAACAGACACTGCTTCCCGTGCCGCCTGTTCGCCGAGCGCACTGTAGGCCACCGTTTTTGCGCGGTATACCACATTTCCCTCAGAATCCTCTATGCGGGAAATGAAATAAGGCTTCGGTTTCTTGCCTTTGTTACCCAGTGTTGCAAGTCCCACGGACATTTCCATCGGAGTGGCCGCAACCGCACCGCGGAAGAGATCCTCGGTCTTCAGGAATGGACCGGAGATCCCGCATCGCTTGGCTAGCCTCTCTACTTCCATCCGGCCGATTTGCCTACCGGTTTGGATGGGCTTACCCGCGAAGACCAACTTTCCACGCTCCGCCGCAGCAGCTGCAATAAATGGCTCGAAAGCGGAGCCCAGATCGCGCTTAGAACGGCTGCGGTCAAAACGCGAGTCCGCGAAATCACGGCCTCCAATCAGGGCAAGAACCGCACCAGATTTTGTCTGGGTAGTGACAGCGGCAAACTGGACATATTCGGCATCCATACCCGCCTGATGGGCACCGATTTTCGGATGCGACCAGCCTTTCTCCGCCTCAATGTTTGATACCGCGCGTGCAAGTTCTGACTCCAGCCGTGTTTGCCAACCAATATCGAGGGTGGTGTGGACATGGATTCCACCCATCGTGAGGTTTTCCCTCTCCATGATTTTCTCCAGTTCCCACCGCACCTGCCGCAGCGCATAGGAGGGAAGGCTTCCGGTTTGCCCCACCTTAGAAAGCCGAATCTTCATAGCCTTCACTTCATCCACCCGATCCTGAGTGATGAACCCGGCATCGATCATACGCGCCAAGGTCTGATCGCGCTGCTCCATCGCCCCATCAAAATTCCTACTTGGAGAAAATAAATGAGGCCCCCTGATGATGCCCACGATCATCGCGCACTCGCCCGGATGGAGCTGCGAAGTCGTTTTGCCAAAATATGTCCGCGCCGCCTGCTCAATTCCATAAGCACCGGCACCATAATAAATACGGTTAAGATAATTCGTCAAAATCTCATCCTTTGAGTAGCGGGACTCGATCCGAAGGGTCAGAGCAATTTCCAACGCCTTCCTGTGCAGTGATTTGGCACGCATGTCATAGGAGTTACGGGCGAGCTGCATGGTTATGGTTGAGGCACCTTGGGTAAAATCCCTATCCCTCACATTACGAACCGTAGCACGCGCGAGGCCGCGTATATCTACACCGTTATGGTCGAAAAACCTAGCGTCCTCACGGGCGGCTAAAGCCTCAACCATAAACTCCGGAACTTCCCCTCGCTTCACTACGCGCCGCCCGGATTCACCCGGAGCCTCAAGTTCCTTGCCATTGTGGTCAAAGTAAACCGCAGACTGAGGTAGTTTTGCAACTTCATCCAGATCGTATTTAGATGCCAGAATGAAATAGAAAAAAACCACACCGAAACCAACCACGGCAGCCGCGATTGATAGCTGAAATAAGATTACCAGAGGGGCATGCAAAAACGTCGGCAGCCATCGCTTCCACAGCGGTGTTTTTTCGATGGGTCGCCAGGTTGACATAGTTACGCGTTTTTAACTAATAGACAGAATCACACGCCATTCACTTCACCGATACGATTTAACAGAAAGCCCGGCCTTACTCACCAGGAAAGCGGAAATGCCCGAGTATCTGTTGTTCGAACAGTGCCTTCTCCCATTTCACACTGCCTCCCGCAGGATGATGAACAACCCAAGGGGTGCCGCCGCTTCGGTCAGGTGCGGAGCCTGGTACCACGATACCGATATGCATCTCGGCGTTCGAGAGCGCCCAGATGACAATGTCACCCACCTTGTATTCAGCGGGATCGGATGAAGTGGTTAGAGTCACTCCCTTGCGGCTCAGGAATCGCTTGAGGTTAGGGACGCGGCGGTGGTCGATGTTCCGGTCGGGAGCTGTCGCTTCCCAGAGCTGAGGATAGAGTCGAAAGTGGCTTACCATATCCATATGGATTTCCTTCTGGAGGTCTATGCCGAGCTTGCGGTAGCAACGAATCAAAAGATCGGCGGCTAACCCTTTGTCGGCGGGCACATCACCTTCGGGGTATTGGATTTTGTAATAGGCTCTATCATAAGTGACCCCCTTTCCGGAATATTTCATTGCCTCAGCGGCAAGTTTTTCGGAAAAAATACCGGATTCCTCAAGCTGTCTGACGATCATTTCCACCTGTGCGGTCGTCGGATCTTTGTCTGCCGCCAGCACTTCGCTAACCAAGGGTTTTCCAAACAAAAAAACAGCGACCAGTGCGATGACTAGAATCACCCAGCCTCCGAAAAAATTCGGCTTCTTTGGCTTTTGTGGCCGAGGACCGATGTATTCGATTGCATTGTAATAACCAGATCGTTGACGAGGCATATAATTGGTACGCATAATACAAACAAGTCCAAGACCTGACTGCCATAAAAATACGGTAAAGTTGTGAAAATAATCATGACTGAGAGTCCAAGCTCGCCTTTTCGCCTATCTCACTATCAAACATTTTGCATGAGAATTTTCGAATGCGAAACCAAACTGGCTTGGGGGCAGCTCGACCTACCGGTTATGGGCATGGACACGGATTGGTATGGTGTGACCCTCCACCCCCCGCTCTGTTTCACCATAGCAAGCGATTCCTCAAGCTTATGGTTTGTGGCCACAAGGCAAGCACCGGCCACCTGTCGCCCCGGCGCGGAGCCGGGTTCCTTCACAGAAGGTCTCTGGGAATACGATGTCGCAGAGCTCTTTCTAGCCAATCCCACATGCGGCGCTTACCTCGAATTCAACCTCGCCCCGAACGGGGCATGGTGGGCTGCGAAATTTGATGCCCCGCGTGTACGCGCTGCCAAACAGTCAGATTTTCCGTCCATTGTCACCAGCCACAGGGGGGATCCTTCTGATGAGGCATGGTGTGCGGCAATCCGTGTTCCGCTCGCCTTTTTGGCAACAGAAATCGGCTTCGGCGAGAAAACCACTGCAAATGTAACGGCAATTCTGAACTCCCCTCTTCAGACATTCCACAGCGCGCACAAGCTGCCAGGTGCCGACCCAGACTTCCATCAGCCAGCCTCATTCGGATGCTTTTCGAGAGTCCCCCTATAAGGTTATCACTTGGCGGAGTGAAATGATTAACTAAACTACACCCCCGAGCACATGAGCCGCTACAAGATCGAGGACATCGTATCCCAAAATAAAAGGGGTATCGTTTTCCGCGCCCATGATTCGGAAAAAGGGCACACGGTCGCGCTACGACGTTTCTTTCCATTCGGCCAGGATGGGGGAGGACTCAAGGAAGAGGAAACAGCCGTATTCCTTATCGCAGCGCAGCGACTCGCGGGCGTATCTCATCCGGCATTGCGATCCGTTTTCAGCGGTGCAGTCGATCCCATCGATAATATGCCTTACATTGTCGTGGAGTGGGTTGATGGCGCAAAGCTCTGCGATGTTCTGAACGGAGAAGCCCTCGACCCAAGGCTGGTAATCCAGGTACTCCAACTCGCTCTGGAGGTTTCACTTACGCTTTCCAAAATCCTCGGTGAGGAGGCAGTTTGGGTGGAAACGGATGCGGATTCGATCTTCGTAGGCTCAGAGGAAAGCGGTAGAGGCTTCGTATTCTGGCTCTCGCCTTTCAAATGGCTGGGGGCTGAATTCGAATCCCGCAAACTCGCTGCGCTCGTTGAAATGGGCGAGCGCTTGGCCGGATGGAAAGGCAAGCTCATCGGCAACAATGCAGGCTACGGCCTGGGTGGCTGGCTAAAATGGATGAAGAATAATCCAGACGCGAGCCTTGCCGAAGCTCTCGAATCTCTGCCCGCCTTCGCCTCCGACGACGATTCGCCGCCACCGCCAAAACCACCTTTCGCCGCACCTATTGCACGCCAGTCTGCGGTGAAATTGAAATCGCCGTCCTCCATATCGCCGCTCATGATCACAGCCTGCACCGGCCTGTTGGTCGCAGTGGCTGGACTAGCGTATTATCACCTGACAGCGGAGGAAACAAATCCCCCGCCCAAAACCAAGCCCACGTCAGCGCCTGTTGAACAGCCGCTCCCAGTCGTTGTGGTTCCGCAACCAAAGCCAACTGCTGCACCGGCAGAGGACGCCGAAGCCATTGCCATCTCCCGGGTGCAGGAGATGGCTGAAAAACTCGCCCGGGAAAAGGAAAAGGAACGCGCCGCTGCGCTCGCTCCCCCGGTGGTCGCAGCCCCCCCTCTCCGCGATTTCACTGCCGGCGATGGGGAAAAGATGAAAAAACTGAATGCCAACAGCCCTGCGAGCGTGACGGGCGTTGTACTTAATGTGCGGCTATCGGAAAGCGGCAAAAGCCTGTATTTCGAATTTTCAAAAAACACCAACGCTACCGAGATCATGGCCGTGGCGCACAAGAGCGATTACAAGGAAAAGGACGATTTCACCGTCACCGCCTACAGAGATTTGATCGGAAAGAAGATGCGCTTCGATGGAACGGTATTCAAGGAGCCAACAGGCAAGCAATATGTGATGATCCGTTCCCGTGAGAAGATGAAGGACGTTAAGTGAATCGCACTTTTCACCAACCCGGGGATTGTTGTCTAACCGCCTCATAGAGTACGATGGCTACCGCCGTCGATAGGTTCAGGCTTCGCGTGCTGCCGCTTTTCATCGGGATACGCAGCGCACGGTCACCTGCTGCTTTCAACATCTCCTCCGGCAAGCCCTTCGTCTCCTTTCCGAAGACGAAGCAATCTCCAGGCTCAAAATCTGCCTCCCACGGAGTCTGCCTCGCCTTTGTGGAAAGGAACCACATCCCTTTACCCGCCATCGCCGTCTTCAGATCGGAAAAATTTTCCCAGATATGCAGGTCAACATCCCGCCAGTAGTCCAAGCCGGTGCGCTTTATATATTTATCATCTAGTGAAAAGCCCAGAGGCTTGACCAGATGCAGCGTCGAGCCCGTAGCCAGCGCCAACCGACCCGCTGCCCCGGCGTTGTGTGGAATCTCCGGCTCAAGAAGCACAATGTTGAACATGCTCGAAGCTTAATTCCGGGTGGTGCGGGATGTCCACAGATGAACGGCCAATATGAGAGCCTCACCTACATGAAATTTCCCGCAGACTGCTCACCACCCAATCCGCACCGGCCGCCGCGAGTTGGTCTTTGGAGAATTGTCCAGTCGCCACCGCGACGCATTTCGCGCCGACGGCATGGGCGCAGGCGATGTCCTTGGGCGTGTCGCCAATGACGAGCGTGCGCTCTGGAGTGTAGGCATGGCCAGTGTGAGCGAGGGCCCGTTCGAGGGCGATATGGCCGAGTAGATTCCTGTCCGCCCGATCCGACCCATAGGCACCAAAAGAAAAATGATGGTCGAGGCGGTAGTGGCGGAGCTTGATCGATGCGCCTTGCATCGTGTTCCCCGTCAGCAAAGCGGGCTTTACATGAGGCGCTACAGCGATGTCCTGTAGGAGTTCAACCACGCCGTCGAGCACCCTGCCCTCAGATGGGGACGAGGACAAGTACGCTTCAAGATGGAAATGATACGTTTCGAAAAAACGGTGAGTCCGCTCGGCGCAAGGAGCTGTTCCGAAGTGGGTATGTAAGTTTTCCAAAATCCCGAGATCTGTAGAACCTGCGAGATCGAGCGGCGGCCCCTCATTTCCAAAAATCTCGATGGCCGTTTTCCGCAACGCAACCATCCCCTTTCCACCCGTATCGACGAGTGTGCCATCGATGTCGAAAAGTAAGAGCCAAGGAACAGATTGGCTCCGCAGGCACTCGTTGAGTTCACTGATCTTTCCTGGCATCACTCGGCGGGCTTTGCTTCCGCGGATTTGTCAGAAACTTCCTGCATCTCCGGCTCTACGATATCGTCGGTAGAGATCGAGTATGACTCGTCCACCTCCTCGTCGATCTCGGCGTCGTCGTCCTCTTCCTCATCGTGGTCATCCTCTTCAATGAGTTCGCCGTGGAAGAGATGGAAGTGGCGCTTGCGCTGATGCGCAGGCAGCGGGGAAAGGATCATCGCTACAGCACGGCCGTTCAAACGCGGTTGCTGGTCGACAGCGGCCATAGTCTTCAGATCTTCGATAATGCGCTTCAGCACTACAAAACCAAGTTCCTTGTGAGCGTTCTCGCGTCCCTTGAATTGAAGAACGAAGCGCACCTTGTGGTTGCCTTCGAGGAATGTTTCCGCACGGCCCAGCTTGATGTTGTAGTCGTGACTGCCGGTGCCGACGCGAAACTTCACCTCTTTCATCTTTGTCGAGGATTTCGACTTGCCCTTCTTGAGCTTCGCCTGGGTGTATTTGTATTTCCCGTAGTCGATGATCTTACAGACCGGCGGATCCGCCTGGCCGGCGATCTCGACAAGATCTAGTCCTACGGACTGCGCCTTGATAAGAGCATCGCGCGATGACATCACGCCGAGTTGCTCCCCGTTTGCGTTTACGACTCGCACTTTCGGTGCACGGATTCGGTCGTTGATTCGCGTCATGTCGCGGAAACGTGCCCTGTTGTTATTCTGCGGCTTGGCTATGGCTTTATCCTTTGCGTGTTTTTGATTGTCGACTGGAACCAAATGTCGGCGATTGCGCCGCGCGGATCCGAGCCGTCGGGAGAATGTGGGAAGACATGGAACGACAAGTCATGGAAAAGAGACGAGGAACCCGCACCGGACAAAAGATCCGGTGGTGATAGGGGCGGGCTTGCGTTCCAAGGAAATCATAGGCTTGTGCCATGTCGCCTTGTTAGGGGCATGGGCTAATCACTATTAATAAATAGCCTCATCACTCACTCCGATGCAAGAATGAAATTTCCACACTTTCATTCGTTCAGTTTAGAAAAAACAACCCCGGATAGACAGGATGGCCCCGAACGCTATCCACTCAGTATACCGAAATCAGATCCCCTTTTTTCGCAAACGTAGGGCGTTGAGGATCACACAAACAGAGGAGAAACTCATTGCTGCGCCTGCGATCATCGGACTGAGGAGGAGTCCGCAGAACGGATATAATATTCCAGCAGCGATGGGGACGCCGAGGGCGTTATAGATGAGGGCGAAAAAAAGGTTTTGGCGGATATTGGTCATCACAGCTCGACTTAGGAAGATGGTTTTTGCGATGGCTAGAAGATCGCCTTTTACAAGGGTGACGGATGCGCTGCCGATAGCGACGTCAGAACCCGTGCCCATCGCTATGCCAACATCCGCTGCGGCCAAGGCAGGAGCGTCGTTGATCCCGTCGCCCGCCATGGCGACGACGGCTCCCTGTTGCTTGAGCTTGCGGACGAGGTCGATCTTATCCTGTGGCATAACCTCGGCGTGGACTTCGTCGATCCCAAGCTCCCGGGCGACGGCTTCGGCGGTCGCGCGGTTATCGCCGCTGCACATGATGACTTTTAAACCCATCCCGTGCAACTTGCGGATCGCTTCCGCGCTTGTTGCCTTAATCGGATCCGCAATTGCGATGATGCCCGCCAGTTCGTTGCCGACACTCACCCAAACAACCGTCCTAGCTTTTTTCCGCAAGACCTCGGCCCGCTGTTCCCAATCGTCAGGTATAATGACGCCGCGTTGGGCGAGGAATGAAGATTTCCCTACCAGCACAACTTTCCCATCCACGCTGCCCGAAACGCCAGCCGCCGTGATAGATTCGAAACCAGTGATGGGGAAAAGTTCGATGTGGGCTTCCTGCGCGGCATCGTTTATCGCGCGAGCGAGTGGATGTTCGCTGGGCGACTCAACGGAAGCGACGAACCGTAGCAGGACATCGTTTTCGTAGCCGGATGCAGGGATGATATCTGTGACTCGCGGTTTTCCTGTGGTGAGTGTGCCAGTCTTATCTGTGACTAAATGAGTGACTTTCTCCGCCAGCTCAATGGCGTCCGCGTTTTTCACGAGAATTCCCATGCTCGCCGCGCGTCCAACTCCAACCATGATTGACATCGGCGTCGCCAACCCGAGCGCGCAGGGACAGGCAATAATGAGCACAGAAACAGCGTTGACCAAGGCGAAGGCCATGGCTGGCGTGGGGCCATAGACCACCCACACGAAACATGTGACCACCGCCGCGGCGACTACGATGGGCACAAACCAGCCCGCCACCGTATCAGCGACTTTTTGAATCGGTGCTCGGCTGCGCTGGGCTTCCGCAACCATGCGGACGATTTGCGAGAGCAGGGTGTCGCTGCCGATTTTTTCCGCGCGCATCACGAAACTTTCGTTCTGGTTCAGGGTCGCACCGATCACGGGGTCGCCTTCCTTTTTCATAACCGGCATAGGCTCGCCGGTGATCATGGATTCATCGAGGTTGCCGCCGCCTTCAGTGATTGTGCCGTCGATGGGAACTTTCTCGCCGGGACGCACGCGCAGATGATCGCCCACTGCGATCTCATTGACAGGCACGTCCTCCTCATTGCCATCACGCAAGCGATGGGCGGTTTTTGCGGCAAGCCCGATAAGCAATTGGATGGCTTCGCCAGTGCGCGCGCGCGCGCTCGACTCTAACAACTGACCGAGAAGAACAAACACCGTAATCACTGCCGCCGCCTCAAAGTAGAGGCCAACCTCGCCGTGCTCCTTGAAAGATTCGGGGAACACACTGGGAGTGAAAACTGCCACTGTGCTGTAGAGGAATGCCGCGCCTACACCCGTAGCGATGAGCGTGAACATGTTGAGTTTCCATGTTTTCAGGGAAACCCATGCCTTCATGAAAAACATCCCGCCCGCCCAAAAAACTACCGGAATCGTTAGGATGAACTCGATCCATTTCGTGATGTCCTTGCGGAAATACACATCCGGAATCATGTGCCCCATCGCAAGAAAAAACACTGGCAGCGTGAGTGCGGCGGCGATCCAGAACTTACGTATCAGCACGCGGAATTCGGGATCTTCGCCGTTATCTGCTAGCAATGGGTTGCGCTCCAGTCCCATGCCGCATTTTGGGCAATCGTCGGGTATGTCCGACTCTACACCGGGGCACATCGAGCAGAAATACCTCGAGCTGAAAGAGGGTTTCACCTCCTCTGTTTGCGGGTTACAGCCGCAGCAGGATTTTTTCGGTGGCAGTTGATTAATTGGCACGTAATAGCAAGCTTATCCCGCCGTGCAGTAAATGCAACCTTGCCTCCTCCGCCATCTCCGCAAAACCTTGCACGCATCAACCAAACCCCTTCCTACCATGAAATTCGGAATTATTGGCGCCGGCATGATCGGCCACTTTCACGCAAAAGCTATCACCGCCATGATGGGCGGCGAACTCCAATCCGTCTTCGATCTCCGCGGCGAGGCTGCGGAAAAACTCGCGGCAGAATACGGCTGTAAAGCATACTCCAATATCGCGGAATTCCTCGCCGACCCCGAGCTTGAGATCGTCACCATTGGCACACCCTCTGGAGCGCACCTCGATCCCGCGCTTGCCGCTCTGAACGCAGGCAAACACGTGATCTGCGAGAAGCCACTGGAGATCAGCATCGATCGCATTGATCGACTCATCGGCGCCGCTGCAAAAAACGGCAAGACCCTTTCCGCCGTGCTGAATCGCCGTTTCCACCCCGGCATGGAGGCGTTCAAGAAAGCCGCCGACGCAGGCCGCTTTGGCAAGCTCACTTCCGCATCTTGCTACGTGAAGTGGTTCCGCGACCAAGCTTACTACGACTCCGCCGGATGGCGTGGCACCTGGGCGCTCGATGGCGGCGGCGCGCTTATGAACCAGTCGATCCACACCGTAGACGCTTTGATCTATCTCGCCGGCCCTATCAAATCCGTTCAGGCGACCACCGCCTGCCTCGCGCATCAGCGCATCGAGGTTGAGGACATCGTCGTCGCCACGGTGGAGTTCGAGAGTGGCGCACTCGGCGTTATCGAGTGCTCTACCTGCGCATGGTCCAAGGACGGTCACCCGGCCCGCGTCCAACTTGCTGGAACCGACGGCTCCGTTTTTCTTGCCGATGAGTCCTTCGAGATATGGGACTTCCGCGAAGAGAAAGAGGAGGATGCCACGATAAAATCCACCCTCATGAAAGGTCAAACCGCAGGTCTGGGTGCGAATGATCCAACGGCCATCAATTTCTACCAACACCAGCGCAACTTTGAGGAAGTGGTGCAGTCAATTTCGGAGGAACGGCAATGCTTCACACATGCGGGCGAGGCGCGCAAAGCCGTCGCGACGATACGCGCGATCTACGAGTCCGCACATGACGGTGGAAAAAAGGTATATCTGTAACCTATCTTTGGTCGGGGCATTTCAGCAATATAACCCAATCATTAAATTACTTCCATACTGGCAAACCTTTAGAGGGATTCAATTCCGTTGGTGGCTCGATAGAAAATGATCTCGCGGCACCTACCCGGTAAGGCCCGTACGCAATGGGGATCACCGTGAGAAGTAAGGCAGGCTCATCATCGGCCACCGTTTTGGAAACGTACACCACAGCGGCGCAATTCGGATTCTTGTTCACCTCGAGCACATCGCCTACGCTAAAAAGATCGGTAGCATCGGTATCCTTTGTCGGAAAAATGTATTCAATCACTACGGGGAAATCTACTGACTGGGTAAACTCGTCCGCTCGCACCAAGGCCTGCGCCCGGATCGCGAAGCCGGGATATAAAAAGTCAACTTTGTCGAGTTTGCGCGAGTCCATCACCTGATACTCGCCCTCGACGTATGTAAGTAGCAGGTTCTTTCTAAAGTTCCGCATGTAGTTGCGCATCAGCAGAGAATTTAGGCGATGGTGCTTTGACTCATCGAGACCGAAGTATTTTGCGTAAAGTTCACTGGCGGATAGGGCATTTCCATTCGGCACGTCGAGCACGGTGTAACGGCGCAACTCAGGCAAACGGTCTAGTTTTTTTAGTATCCGATAATTGCGGGGAACCTCCGGGTTGCCGAAGACATTCAGACAGACCGCCCAACTTACGATGGCGAAACAAAGCGCCAGTGTATTCGCAAGTAACCACCAGAAGTAGGCGGGCTTGCGCGGCAGATCCTCCTCAACTTCCTTTTTCTTCGGCATATGCGCCGCAGAGATCATCAGGCCGCGCCTCCCCCGCCGCAGACTTCGCCATCCTCCACCCCCAAAACTTCCGGCTCATCCTCTGGCTCGAAGGATGTCCCGCAGCCACAGGCACGACGTGCTTTGGGATTATGAATCTTAAATCCCGCATCAGTTAGGTCATCGGAAAAATCCACCTCGCAACCGCGTAATTTGTCGAGACTGTCCGCCGCTACGATCACCCGCGCTGCACCCAGTTGGACGATTTCGTCGCCCGCCTCTGGTTCTGCCACTTTCATCTCATACTGCCAGCCAGCACACCCCCCCTTGCTAACCCCGAGCCGCAAGCCCGCCGTCAGGGAAGCGGCCTTGCTTTCGAGCAAAGTACCGAGTTCCTTCCTCGCCTTCTCCGTTATGCCGATGATCTCCACACCCGGAAAATATCCCGGATACCGTGAGTTGAAACCTTAAACTTGAGGTAGGGTCGATTCGCCGAAACGACCGAAGTTAAGGGCGATCACCTAATCGAGGTGATCCTAACTATCAAAGCTGAAACAAATCATCCGCTGGATTTTTTCCGATGGATATCTGTGCTTCGCCGTTGTTAGCGAGGTGGACTAGGCAGTGGTAGACAGCCTCGGGATCAGCATCGACCTCGAAGGCGACTTGCTCCGCCGTTTTCGCTTCGGAAACGAGACGGCTGCGAACCTGCCCGAGTAGATTGAGAAAGGTTACGGCAGCGGCTTTCCCCGCCTCGACGCCTGGCTGGTGGTAGGCGTTAATATTCACGAGGGAGGCGTAGAAGGAAACCGTTCGCTCGAACAACGCGATGAGCAGGCCGAGGTTGAAAGGCGAGACCTCGCGGATCGAGATTGTGAGTGAATTGCGCCCGCTGTCATAAAGCGCGCTGCGGGTGCCGCGCAGGAAGCCTTGCAGGTAGTCCTGGCTGGTGTTGCCGGGATCGACCTCGATGGATTTTCCCTTCCGTCCGCAGCGCACCTCAATGAAGCACGCGAAGAAATTATTAACCCCGTCGCGGAGTTGCTGAACGTAAGCGTGCTGGTCGGTGGAGCCCTTGTTTCCATAAACGGCGATGCCTTGGTTCACGATATTGCCATCGAGATCCTTCTCCTTGCCGAGCGATTCCATGACGAGCTGCTGGAGGTATTTGGAAAACAGCACCAGCGAATCCTTGTAAGGTAGAACGACCATATCCTTCTCACCCTTGCCGTTCGTCGCCTTGTGCCAAGCGATGGCGAGCCGCATCGCCACGTTTTTTTCGGCGTCGTGAACCCGAGTTTTCTCATCCATCGCAGCCGCGCCAGCGAGCATGCTGTCGATGTCGAGACCTTGTAATGCAGCGGGGACGAGTCCGACGGTAGAAAGCACGGAGGTGCGCCCGCCGACCCAGTCATCCATCGGGAAGCGCGCGATGAATCCCTGCTCCGTCGCGAACTTGTCGAGCTTGGATCCGATACCAGTTACCGCGACCGCATGTTTCCAAAAATCGATACCCGCTATCTCGAACGCGGCTTTCGCCTCTAGCATCCCGTTGCGCGTCTCAGGCGTACCGCCGGATTTCGAGATCACGAGTATCAAAGTTTCCTCAAGGTTCAATGTAGCGAGCGTATCGTCGATACCTTGCGGATCGGTGTTATCGAAAAATGCGATGGGCATCCTCGCCTTCTGGCCGATGGCTTGGGAAACGAGTTGGGGTCCCAACGCAGAACCGCCAATGCCTATCAGCAGGATCTGTTTGAATGACCCGCCGTTCGCCGCGCGCACCGCACCGGTGTGCACTTTTCCCACGAATTCCTTCAGCGCCTTGAGCGGTTCGGTGATCGCCGCCTTCAGCTCAGGCGTCGGCGCCAGATCCGCATTTCGCAGCCAATAATGGCCGACCATGCGCCCCTCATCCGGGTTTGCGATCGCGCCGTTTTCTAGCGCGACCATATCGGCGAAGGCCTTGTCCACCTTTGCTCCAAGGGCGCCGGTGTAAGCATTGTCCAGATCCATCAGGGAAAGATCCAGGCTGAAGCCAAGGTCATCGTATCGCACCAAATTCTCGTTGTAGGTTTTCCAGCTCATATTGTTTTGGGTAAATGTTCGTTAATAGAAGAACGAACCACGGATGGACGCGGATGAACGCGGATGGATGATGCAGCCGATCTTGCGCCGCCCATTTTCCATTCTTGTTACATTTTTTCCGGGTTCATCCGTAGTTCTCTTGCTTCGGAAAAGTGGTTGATGACGCGCTTCCATTCGAGGCGACCGCACTTGAAATTCAGGATCAGGCCTACGGGATGGCCCGTAATTTTGAGGTAATTGAGCATCTGGCCAAGTTTATGATCCGTGATGCGATCGATGACTTTTGCATCGACGACGATAAAACCGAACGCGATCAAGTCCGGGATGTATTCCCCCACCCTCACATTTTTGTAAACAACATCGAAACGCGGCTGCTGGATGCAAGGGATGCCACGCAATCCGAACTCTACGCAGAGCGAGTTTTCGTAAGGCTTCTCCACAAGGCCGTGTCCCAAAGTGTTCAAAATCTCAAATGCACAACTGACAATGGCACCCGTCTCCACCTCAAATCTCAATCCGTGTTCATCCGAGTTCATCCGTGGTTTTATTCTTCTTGGTGCATCTGCCTTGCTTCAGTAATGGAGGATGGCTTTCACTTTATCGGCGGGGAGTTTCCCGCGCCCGCCGAGGAAGGAAAGCTCGATCAAAAAGGATACCGCCACGATGTCTGCGCCGAGGCCGTCGAGGAGTTTCACCGCTGCAGCGGCCGTCCCACCAGTTGCCAAGAGATCATCAACGAGCAGGATAGTTTCGCCCGGCTTTACCGCGTCCTCATGAATCTCAACGATCGCCTCCCCGTATTCCAGCGCGTAAGCCTCCTCATTGCACCGCCACGGCAGCTTGCCTTTTTTCCTCACCGGCACAAAGCCCGCCCCGAGCCGATCCGCCACCGCCGCCGCAAAAATAAATCCACGCGCATCGATCCCCACCACCTTGTCCACCTTCGCCCCTCCGGCCGTCTCACAGAGCAAGTCGATGGATGCTCGGAAAAGCGCCCCGTCCCCGAGGATGGGTGTGATATCCTTGAACACGATCCCCTCCTTCGGAAAATCCTCCACGTCCCGTATCGCATTTCTCAATTGCTCAAGCATGCTTGAGCTTTATCCCAACCGCCTCTCAGAGCAAGAACTGAGGCGGGAATAGGCAGGAAAACAACGGAGCGTAGGCTTCAGCCTACCAAGGATCGCGGGCTTCAGCCCGGCGGCTTTCGAAAGAATGAAGAATGGGCTGAAGTCCATGGCCCTCGCTAGGCTGAAGCCTACTCTCCTTTCCAAAAGACGAAAAACCCCGACCATCTCGTGATGACCGGGGTTTTGTGAATTTATAGCGTATTAGGCAGAGACCACGTCTTCCTCCTCTTCGAGAGTTTCGCGTTCCTCAATAATCGGTTCTGGTTCCTCTACGGTGAACTCAAATTCTGAGTCACGGTGGTGATGGAAGCCAGTGCCAGCAGGGATTAGATGTCCCATGATGACGTTTTCCTTGAAGCCGGTGAGGTAATCGATTCGTCCGAGGGTCGCGGCTTCCGTGAGGACACGAGTGGTGTCCTGGAAGGAGGCGGCAGAGATGAACGAATCGGTCTCAAGCGAGGCCTTGGTGATACCAAGCAAGACAGGCTCGCCCTCGGCAGGCTTGCCGCCGTTGGCGATGATCTCGGCGTTGACCTTCTTGAAGGTGGTGCGCTCGACCTGGTCGCCCCAGAGGAACTGATCGGCATCGCCCGGCTCGGTGATTTTCACCTTGCGGAGCATCTGGCGGACGATGACCTCGATGTGCTTGTCGTTGATCTCCACGCCCTGGACGCGATAGACGGACTGCACTTCGTTGACCAAGTGTTCCTGAAGTTCGGTGGCACCGCAGGCCTCGAGGAGATCCTCGGGGGAAACGGGACCTTCCGTGATCTGGTCGCCACGTTTCACTTTGTCGCCTTCGGTGACAATGATGTGCTTGCCCATGGGGACGAGGTGATCGATCTGCTCGCCGGTGACGGGATCAGTGACAATGACTTTTTTCTTACCACGGACGTTGCCGCCGAAGGAAACCTCGCCCTCGATCTTGGAGATGACGCAAGCCTCTTTAGGTTTACGCGCTTCGAAGAGTTCGGCTACACGCGGCAGACCGCCGGTGATGTCCTTGGTGCGTGCCACTTTCCGTGGGGTCTTGGCAAGCTGCGTGCCGCCGGTGACCTTCTCACCTTCCTTGACGGAAAGGTGGGCTCCCACAGGGATCGAGTAGCTGATGATGACCTCGCCGGTTTTCGGATCGGTGATGCAAACCTGGGGATGGAGATCCTCCTTGTGCTCGGTGACCATGGTTCCCTTCTTGCCGGTTTCCTTATCCACCTCGGCGGCGACGGTGATGCCCAAAATCATGTCCCGGAACTCAACCTTGCCGGCCTTCTCGGTGAGAATCGGCACGTTGTAGGGATCCCATTCGACGATGATATCGTTCTTCTTCGCTTCCTCGCCATCCTTCACCTTGATGACAGAACCGATGATGATGCTGTGGCTCTCGAGCTCGAGACCGCCCTTGTCGCGGATGGAGATCGAGCCATTCTTGTTGAGGACGACCCAGTTACCATCGGAGTCCTGGACAGTGCGCAGATCCTTGTAGATGAGACGTCCGCTGTTCTTCGCTTTGATCGTGGGCTGCTTGAAAGTCGCCGAGGCCACACCACCGACGTGGAAAGTCCGCATGGTGAGCTGAGTTCCCGGCTCGCCGATCGACTGGGCGGCGATGATGCCGACCGCCTCACCGATCTTCACCGGAAGGCCAGTGGCGAGGTTGAGGCCGTAGCAGTTCGCGCAGCAGCCGCGATCCGCCTCGCAGGTGAGGACGGAACGGATCTTAAGCTTCTCATGGCCGATTTTCTCAAGCGCATTCGCCTGGGTCTCAGAGATCACGTCATCGACTTTCACGATGACCTCACCGGTGATCGGATCGGTGACCTTCTCACAAGAGACGCGGCCATAGACGCGGGTGGAGAGCGAGGCAACTTCCTCGTCGCCGTCGTAGATCGCTGCCACGGTGATGCCGTTGGCGGTGCCGCAATCCTGTTGGAAAACGATCACGTCCTGGGCGACATCGACGAGCTTGCGGGTCATGTATCCGGAGTCCGCCGTTTTCAGGGCGGTGTCGGACAGACCCTTGCGGGCGCCGTGGGTGGAGATGAAATACTCCAGCACGGAGAGGCCTTCGCGGAAGTTCGAGATGATGGGGCGCTCGATGATCTCGCCGGAGGGCTTGGCCATGAGGCCGCGCATGCCGCCGAGCTGCTTGATCTGGGACTTGTTGCCGCGCGCGCCGGAATCGACCATCATGAAGAGCGGAGAAGCCTTCTTCTTGCCTTCGTTATACTCGATCTTGCGGTAGAGGGCGTTGGCGATGGTGTCGGTGGCCTGGGTCCAGATGTCCACTACCTTCTGGTAGCGCTCGCCGTTGGTGATGACGCCGTTGCGGTATTGCTTGGAGACCTTCTCGACCTCCTCGTAAGCCTTGGCGATGACCTCGGGTTTCTCCTCGGGGATGAGCATGTCGATGATCCCGATGGAGATGCCGGAGCGCATGGCTTCCATGAAACCGAGGGTCTTGAGCTTGTCGAGGACGACAACCGTTTCCTTTTTGCCCGCCACCTGGGTGCTGCGCCAGATGATGTCACCGATCTGTTTCTTGCCGACGGTCTTGTTGTAGAAACCGATTTCCTTGGGCCAGATTTCGTTGAAGCGGACGCGGCCCGGGGTGGTTTCGATGACCTTGAGGTCTTTGTCACCGTACGGGGTGTCCTTGCCGTAGTCCTGGTTGCGGATGCGGATCCAGGAGTGGTAATCGATTTTCCGCGACGCGATGGCGAACTCGACTTCCGAGGAGTTTTCGAACAGAGGGAGGTGCTCCTGCTTGTCGCGGTCCACCTGGGTGCGGATGCCGGCCCAAGTGAGGTAGTAGGTGCCGAGAATGATATCCTGCGAAGGAACCGTGATCGGGCGTCCGGACGCGGGCGAGAAGATGTTGTTCGGCGCGAGCATGAGCTGGCGGCACTCCATCTGGGCCTCGATTGAAAGCGGCACGTGGACGGCCATCTGGTCGCCGTCGAAGTCCGCGTTGTAGGCGGTGCAGACGAGCGGATGGACGCGGATCGCGGAGCCCTCGATGAGCTTCGGCTCGAACGCCTGGATAGAAAGGCGGTGAAGCGTGGGAGCGCGGTTCAGCAGGATCGGATGACCCTTGGTGACTTCCGCGAGGATGTCCCAGACCTCTGTTGTCTTGCGGTCGATCATCTTCTTGGCCGAGCGGACGGTGTGGCAGTA
>CAMAXN010000010.1 GCA_945862245.1 Prosthecobacter debontii | reverse complement strand
CGAGTTTAAAGTTTAAGTTTTAAAGTTTAATCCTCAATGAAGAGGCCGGTTCCGAAAGGGATCAGCCTGTTTCGTATTCGTGTTCTTCCTTCGAGTTTAAAGTTTAAGTTTTAAAGTTTAATCCTCAATGAAGAGGCCGGTTCCGAAAGGGATCAGCCTGTTTCGTATTCGTGTTCTTCCTTCGAGTTTAAAGTTTAAGTTTTAAAGTTTCCCGCAAGATGATCCCGGCGAGAAAAGTCATGTATGAGGTTTCCCAGTCGCTGCGGCAGTATCTCTACCACTTCGATCGGCTGCGGGACATTCCAAGGGTTTATTCGGAGCTGACAAGATTCACGGGCGCCGTGCCTTATGACGATCCGCAGGGGCGTGAAACGCTTTGGCTCACGGTGATGTATCCGCCCGAAGTCATTGCGGAGCTGCGGCCACGACTTATTCGGATTTACAGCGAGCTGAAAATCGGGCGCAACGCCGTCGAGCACGAGCACTTGCTGGTGGATCGCGTTGACTTCGGCGATTTTGGAAATTCCAAACCCTTTCGCATCCGGGTCACGAACCTTTTCAACGACAACTCCGACTACTTTTACGTGAAGCAAGCCGATGCCTCCCGGATTTACGGCCTAGAGCTGGAGCACATTCTTTCGCCGAACCGGATCAACTACATGGTCAAAGGCAACACGCTCATCGAAGAGCACATCGCGGGTGTGCCGGGCGATGTTTTCCTGCGCGATTACCTGCCAGATCCGAAGCTCAATAAAGTCCGCATCGCCAAGGAGTTCACGAAATTCACCGAGCGTTCCTTCATCCGCCTGCTTGGGGATATGCGGAGCGTGAACTACGTCGTCGATATCACCCCGGACTTCGAGGAGGTGCAATACCGCGTCCGCCCGATCGACTTCGACCAGCAGTCCTACGAGGGTAACGGCAATATCTACCTCGCCTTCCGCTTCAATTCAAACCGCCCCGTCACACGCCTTGCTTTCAACGTTCTGAATCGGAAATCCATCGATCAATACGTCAACGAAGAACACGCCCAAATGGCGCGCCGAGCGAAAGTGGAATCCACCCGCCTGCGCGCCCTGCTCGGCATCATGCGCCGCGAGCAAATCGCCCCGCTGGAACATGTCCATCGCCTCGCGCTCGAACTCGACCGCATGCACGGCACCACCGATTTTCGCGACTGTAAATCCATGGGCGAACTCACCGCCGAACACATCTCGCTGATGCTGGGCGTTTGATGGTCCTAGACGCAGCAACCATGGCAATGATTCGGCGCGTCAGGCAGCGAAGCCTTCTAGCGCGATTACGAGTATGGTCTCTCGCAGTCACATCTGCTGTTGTTTGCCGGTGCCGAACTGCATGGCTATTGGCTATAGGAAGCGGCGAATGGTTGTGCACGCGCAGTTTACCGTGAGGGAGCTTGGCGGGATCCGTGCGGATAACCAGCGAGGTGGCGGACAACGGAAGGACGGGTAGGATAACGAAGAAGCGTGTGCGTACCATGGATGTTGGTAAACTTGCCGATATCACATTAACTTTCGATCCCAGCTGTTTCCCCAGATGCCGCTTTCAACTTGGCGCTCAACAAGCCACGCTGCTCTGCAGATGGTCGATGATCCAAAGCTGCTTCTGATCGCACTGGTGGCTGCGATTTGCATCGGCATTTCTAAGGCGGGCTTCAGCGGGATCTCGATGGTTTCCGTGGTGCTGCTAGCAGAGGTTTATGGAGCGAAGGGGTCCGTCGGCCTCGCGCTACCGCTGCTCATTGCGGCGGATCTGATGGCCTATCCCACTTTTCTGAAACACGGCTCATGGAAGCCTGTTTGGAAACTTCTACCCGCCACGTTTGTCGGACTAGCGCTGGGTTGGTGGCTGCTGGGGAGAATTGATGACCAGATCGCGCGCCGCATCATCGGTGCCTGCGTGCTGCTGATGGTGCTGATCCAGGCGTTCCGGAAAATGAAGCCGGTGTTTTTCGATAAGCTGGTGGAATCACGCGGACTGGGCGTGGCGACGGGCGCGATGGGTGGTTTCGCGACCATGCTGGCCAACGCAGCCGGCCCCGTGATCCAGCTCTATTTTCTAGCCCGCCGCCTACCGAAGATGGAGATGATCGGAATCGGCGCGCGGTTTTTCCTGCTGGTGAACATCATCAAGATCCCGCTCAACGCCTGTCTTGCCCTGATCACGCCGGACAGCCTTTGGGAAAACGCGAAGCTCTTGCCGGGCGTGTTCGCAGGCATCGTCCTAGGGCGCATGCTCATCGGGCGCGTGCCACAGGCGGCCTTCGAGTGGATGGTCGTCGCCTTCTCTGCCGCCGCTGCGATTAGGCTGCTTTACTGAAAATTACCGCAACGATTTCAACTCCTGGAATGCTTGGTAAGCAAACATGCCCATGAACATCGGCAACAGGATATCGTCCGTCTTCATGAAATAGAGTCCACCCACCCCGATGGCGACCGCGATGGAGATCACCAGTGTGAGCTTGATGCGGCTCGGGCCGAGTATTGTCTGTAAAAGGCGCCCGCCATCCAGAGGCAGCACCGGCAAGAGGTTGAGGATCGCCCAGACGAAACTGATCCCATAAAGCACTTTCACGAAATAGATCGCTTGGAAATTCATGCTGGGGAACGCCTTCGCGTAAAAATAAACCGCGAGCCCCAGTACAATCTGCAGAGCCGGGCCCGCCGCCGTTACAAGGAAAGTCTGTGTGCGGCTCAAAGGTGCGCCGCCGCTGTAAGCCGCGTATCCGCCGAAGGCCTGCAGCACGATCTCGACCCTTTTTCCAAAGCCCTTCGCTGTGAGCGCATGACCCAGCTCATGCACTAGGATGGAGATGAATCCGGCGATCAGAAACAAAAGCAGACGTAAGAACGCCTCTTTGCCATCCACTTGTAGCACGCCACCGATGAAAGCCATTGTTAGCCAAAACCATGGTAGGACGCGGATCGGGATATTGAAAAAGGAAAACTGGATCATCCGAGCCACTGGTAGGGCAGAAATCCCGCCCGTACCAACGCGAATTTCCATGCCAAAAAAAGTGCCGCCAGAAAAGTGCCGCCAGGAAACCGTAGCAAACGAGGACAAACTACCGTTGCTCCAATCAAGGCCTGGCGGGGTTCGCTTGCCTCACCTCTACGGCTCCTGACAGCAGCGAAAACAAACCCGCCTCGCTCCGAACCGCAACAACAAATCGCGTATTACGCCTTCACGCACCGAATCCGGTGCATTGATTTCCCCTCGGCCTCCCACTGGATCTGGAAATCCGTCTTCGGGTAGAAAAAGGAATCTTCCCCCCACGGCTCGATCGCGAAAAGCCCGCTTGCGTGGATTTTCTCGCAGGCATACTCGAAATATTCCTCGTGATCCGTCATAAAAAGGAACTCGCCGCCGGGTTCCAGCACGGTCTTCACCGCCTCCAAAAAAGGGATCTGCACAAGGCGGCGGCGGTGGTGCTTGAACTTCGGCCAAGGATCTGGGCACAGCAGGTGGATGCGGGAAACGGACGATTGCGGCAGCAGCCACTCCACCACATATTTCGAATCCAGCCGCAGGATGCGCGCGTTGCCTAAGCTCGCCCGCCTGATCTTTTTCGCCACCTTTTTGCAGCGCCCGAGCAGCCTCTCCACCCCGATAAAATCCCGCTCTGGATGATGCCCCGAGAGTTCGACCAGAAACGATCCGTCCCCGCATCCCAGGTCGATCTCCAACGGCCTGTCGTCTATGCGGATCTCCTCCGCCTTCAGCCGCCTGTAATAATGTGGGGGAATAAACTCGGCTTCGGAAATCGGCGCGCGCGGCAAGGTGTTCATGGCGGTATGCGCTGCGAGACTGCGCGAAGCCCGGGACGCGGTCGCGTAAAAACTTGCCGGATATCATTGCTTTTTCTTCTGTCTATCATGTGAAGGCGAGCGTGTAATTGAGATAGTAGGAAATGATGGTTCTCAGACAAATGGATTCTTTTTGACCGCTTGTATTTTAGTTGAATGAATCCCCGCATTAATCCGTTTACACCAGCATGAAGATAATTCTGCTGTTAGCCATATTGTCATTCGTTCTCTCCACCGTCTCTCCCGCCCAGACCTGCCGGGAGGTGGTGCGTGACTCCTCCGGTCGTATTGTTCAGACTATCGACCGCCAAAAGCAGGCGGGCGGCACAGAGCGGGCGGTGATACGCGATGCTTCCGGGCGGGTCATCGGCACTGCCACGACCCGTGCCGCTACTGGCGGCGGCGGGCAGACCACTTTACGAGATGCTAGCGGAAGGTTAGTGGCAACAGCGACGACGCAGGGTAGTTCAACCAGTACGTCTCACACCAATTTTCGGTACGCCAGTGGACGTCAGACCGGCAGCGCCACTACCAATAATTTTTCGAGCCGCGGCAGCCGCACTCAGTATCGCGACGCCTCACCGGTACTGAAAGCACTCTAGGCAAAGGCACCACGACCACCACGCGACGCGATGCTTCCGGTCTATACACCGGCAAGAGCACTAGCAACGGAGCATGCGAGACTGGGTTGCGTGCACCGCTTCCGCCTTCGGGAGCAAAGAAGTAAGTGTATGCTCCATCAGCACATCCCAGATACCGTTTCTGCATAAACAGGTTCGTCTAGAGACAGAGGCATACACATTTTCTCAATTTTTTTAGAGTTGACTACTCTTGTTGGAGGTGGGCTTACATTCACAATGGATAATTTGCAAAATAGTAAATCTAAAGCATCATTATTCGGGTTAGCCACTGAATCGATTAAGTTACTCGACGCGCGCGGCAATGGTGTAGCCAAAATAATGAAAAATTTCTTAATTCTAGCAATCCTGTTGCTTGCATCAGGATTTGCGAATGCACAGTGCAAAGTTTACTCGGGCGCCAGTGGGTATACCGTTGCAGCAAGAGTTGAAAACGGTAAGGTTTATTCTGGGCCCAGCGGGTATTCAGTAGTAGCTAGATTTGAAAACGGTAAGGTTTACTCGGGATCCAGCGGTTATAACGTCACAGCGCGAGTTGAAGGTAACAAAATTTATGGTGGATCCAGCGGTTACAACGTAATTGGTAGAATTGATGGCGACAAAATTTATTTGGGAGCAACGGGTTACAAAGTAGCGGCAAGAAGTGAAGGGTGTGGTGGGATGAGTTTTGCAGCAGCAGCAGCAGCGTGTTGTCTCTAACGAAACGCGTTGGCACATAGAATCCTCTCCTATCCCCGCCCTACGTATCGCTTACCAACTCTTTCAACGGCCTTCACCCAAAAAATAAATTCCCAGTATTAAGACCGCGGTGTTTATCGGGTCATATTCGGATCCATTTCTAAGGATGTATTCTGAAAAGTAGCCTATGATTGCCCAAAGCGATTTTCACGGTCTGTGGAAATCTCCGCAATTCACATAAAATTGGTGGGCCCGGTGGGGTTTGAACCCACGACCAAAGGATTATGAGTCTGGTTTTTTGGGGTTTACGGGACTTTACGTGAATTCACCCGACTGAACTTGAATTCCTTATATATAAAGGATTTGCGGGGATTTGAAAGTGGATTCTGGTGGATTTTTGTCAAGTCTGGCGATTCCTAGATTGCCCTATGTTTGCCCTATGTTTGCCCTATGTTTGCCCTAGGCTAGGGTGCCTAGGGCAATCTGAAATGGCAAAAGCAAAAACACAATCCAGCCGGGCGAACCAGTTTCACCTCTTCCAACAACCGGGTAGCCGCTACTACTCCGTGCGGTTGATGGTGGACGGAAAGCGGCGGCGGTTCACTACCGGGGAGACCAAGGAGCGAGCAGCCAAGTCGAAGGCGATCGCGATCATGGCCGACATCAAGAGCCAGGGCTTTGAGGCGGCGATCAAACTACACAGCAAACGCAGGGACCAGGTTCCGGAAGATCCGACAATCGATGAATTCTGCGAGCTCTACCGCACGGTCATTTCCAAGGCGGACTTTCCGCCTGCCCGTGTCACGTTGGAACGCTACGTCAGATGCCTTCAACGGATCTGCGAGGAGAGCAAAGTGGGTCGGATCCGGAAGTTCGATTCCGCTGCGGTTGAGCGATTCAAGGAGAAGTTCATTGGCAGTGCGCTGCCTCCTCAGGGAAACGACGTGCCGAAGAAGCGAGCCTCCAAATCAATCCCGCCCAAGAAGACAAGGGATGCGAACAGCGTCCGGACAACGTTGAATGGAGTCATCCGGATCGCGGCGGCATTGTTTTCCCAGAGCGCCATGGCGGCATACAGGAACAGGGGTCTCGACTTACAGAATCCGTTCGCAGGGACGAAGATGAAACGGGTGACCATCAAGTCGCACACTCCCTTTCCACGGGAACTCCTGGACGCGATCTGGAAGAATTCCTCGGAGCTGAGGGACGGCGACTCCAAGGCAGAAAAGTGCGACCCCAGTAAGGGCAGGAGAAGCGCTGCCGCTATCAACTTCCGGGTTCCCCACCCTGATGCGTTTGCCATTTTCCTTCTCGAACTCGGGTTGGGACTTCGCAGAAATGAGGCCGACAAGGCGGAGTGGGCCTGGGTGTATGAAGCACCTGACAGTCGTCGGTTTCTGCAGGTGCGTGAGACCGATCTGTTCATCCCGAAGTCAAAGAACTCCCGCATCATTCCCATCGACCCGGTGATCTGGGATCTGGGATCTGGGATCTGGGATCTGGGATCTGCTCCTGGGCGTGAAAAAGGATGAGCGCTTCATCGTGAAATCTCCTGAGCCAAAATCCAAGAGTGGTTCCGTGAACAAGAGTGTTGTCTACCGGTGTGAGGAAGCCCACCGGGTGCTGGTAGTGTGGCTCAGGAAAATGGGGGTGGACGATCCCAAGCCTTGCCACGCGCTGCGAAAGGAGTTCGGTTCGTATGTTGCCACGAACTTCAGCCTGTTCCCCGCCATCCGATCGGTCACCGGCTCTATCAACGGCCTCCATCCCAAAAGCAAATTCCTGCAATCGAGGCGGGCTGGTTCGATTTCCTCGCCGAAGTCAACATGATTCCACGTAGGAGAACTTGATTTCAGTCGGGACGGTCGAAACCTTGCGGGGGCGACCCTGCGGTTTCCTCCCGGATTTTCCGCCACCAGGCTTGGAGATCCGGCCAATGGCGTGCGGTTTCCGCTACCGCCGCGCGGCAGGCTCCGAGCAGGGCGTCGAAGTCAGGAATGGTATCAGCGACCACTGGACGAAGCTCATATAACTTCTCCAAATGGCGCAGCGCCCGGGCATCTGCCGCGTTTACACGGGTGGCATTGATGAAGCACAAGGCGGCCTCGGTAGGACGCTTCAACCCCCACATGCATAGTCCCAGGTTCTTGTATGCGTTCGGCTGTTCAGGGTCGATCTCGATAGCCTCCCGGAGCAGTGGCTCGGCCTCGGCATGGCGGCGCAACCGGTTCAACGAATACCCTAGGTTGTTGCGCAGGAAGTAACGGATTTGAGTTTCGACAGGTCCTGCTTCCAGCCCCCGCCGGTAGTGGCTTGCGGCAATCTCATAATCATCGACCCTTTCTGCGATTTGCCCTAATTGGAGCAGATGCGCTGCCATGCCGCCGGGGGTTTTGTTTAACTCCATTAAAAGGAGGATACACTTTTCGGCCTGCTCCAAACGTCCGGTTCGGGAGTAAATTCCGGAAAGTTGGTAGAGCGCGTTCAGATCCGTCCCCCCGCTCGCCTCGATCCGCTCTTTGATGAATGCTTCATACTCAGCACCGGTGACCGGGCGTCCCTCTGGAAATGTCGGCAGAGTGGAGCGGAATTTCATCGGCTTTTCCGGCTGACTGTTTGGGGGTTGATCGTCTTTCATTGTTTTGTCCAATTTACGAGTTGAGTAGCGTTCGATTTTAGATTTCGCCAAAATGACACCACTTGGTTTCTGGGAGCGAGCGGAGAAATGCGGTGATCTCGGGGAGTTGGTTCTGTGCATCGGCCCACCGCAGGTGTTCTTTGAACCGGAGCTGCTTATCAATGGGCTTGTAGTGATGCCACGCGGCGAGAACGAGCGGGAGCGGTGGTTCCCACCCGCCGGAGGGTTTCTGGCAAGTATTCTTGAGCATACCGTACAGCTGACTCCACTGAGGCGGCATTGGAACCAGGCGGTTGTTATCAGTGCAGAACTCCCAGAGGGCATCCAGTGAATCAAAGGTATAGTCCCGTGGCGGCACCCAGCCCTGGCGTATGTGTAACTGTGGTTTAACCGGAGGGAGCGGACTCACCTCAATGGCGTGAACAGGTGCGTCGAGCCTATTTCTGAGATTGCAGCCATCCACTCGGCGCACGTGAAAACCCCAACTCGGTTTTCCATACCCATCGGCACCCAGCAACTTCTTTAAAGTCTTACCCCCGTTGCTGTTTGCTCCATCAGTGAATATCCAGCCACCGCCCCGATCGAAACGGGCGAGAATCTTGGGTAGCAATACCTTGCCGACGATGTGCTGGCTACTGCCACCTTCGCCGCTACTATCATTGCGGTAAAATAAGACACAAATGAGCGGTAGAGTGGCTATCAATTTGCGGACATCGCCTTGAAGAAATGTGGCGACTGGAAGATCGGGTTCGTCCCGCAAATTATTCCAAGTCTTGGGCTTTTTGAGGTCACAAAAGAGAATCTCGTCCACGTAGGGTGCGAGAAAGTGGCGGGGTTCCTCGATGTCCTAGGCGCAGCATGGGTAAAAGGCGATTCTATGAGGCGATGATTGGCCTGACGGATTTTCCATCCCAGTATTCACGTGCAGGTTGATGCCGTTGTCCTTCTCACTCATGATCTGGCTTTGGTGACGTTCTTGAGAATCTAGCGTCCCCATGCGGAGAGTAACAAAGCGTCGTCGTTCCCAGGGCTTTCTTGGCTTTCGCGCGATGCCCATGGGTAGAAGAGTAATAGCGATCACGGTTTGTGGTCGTGATAATCGAGGGCAATAGCAGATCCGTGAAATTGTCGGAAACCCGGGATAATCCCAGTGGATCTCGACCGCTTCCTTCGAGCACGGCGCGCTTCGTCCAGCGGGGTAGGAAGGTGTTTGCAGAGGAGATTATGTTCGTGGTTTATAAGCAGGTGTAGGAGTCAGCAGCCAGAGCGTTGTTCCCTAGTATCCTGCCGGATGTGGTAACACGGACATGGACACCTACCGCAAGTTCGTTGGATCTTACCAGTCGGCTACCGATGCAAATGTTCCTGTGATCGGTTTCTTCGAGTGTTCGGGCTCTAACGAAGAAATCGCCACGCGCGTTACCTGACATAACCTCACCTTCCACCTCGATTGACGAACCAATTTCACATTGGGAGATCGGCTCCCAGTTTGCCATATTGAGAACCGGATCAGGGTTGGCTTCGACATAAGCCTTGGTCCACACGATAAAATCCAAGGTCATCAAGGTTGCCGTTTCAAGCAGTTGATGATTTGGGTTCCATTTTTCGACCTCTAAAATGCTCGGCTTGTTCTCAGGGATCTCGTGATCACTCTGTGTATGCGAGCCAACTTGACAGACATCTAGGACAAACTTGAGCTGGTCTCCGACCAACTTGGGGGTAACTCTTGCCGTGGCTTTCACGCTATCTCCCTGCTTTTTAAGTGTAGCGTCCATACCAGCTAGGAAGATGCTGCATCCCTGCAAAATCACGTTTCCATTATCGATCAGTCGTTCATGAATGACTCCAGCTTCATGGAGCTTTCTGAACGCGATCTCCACCACCTTTCGAAGATCGTTGTAGGGAGCCGACATCAATTTCACTCCGGATCGCATCGAGTCCAGAATTGGAAAAAGCATGCGCCAGGAATCTTTTCCCATCCATTCACAGGCTTCGTATCCTGCGGGAAATTGATTGCGGAGCGATGCGCTTGCTGACTCTCCAATGAGTTCTCGGAGCCTCTGGAAAAGAACCTCGTTGCTTTGAAGTTTGCTGAAAATATCGACGCCATCGACCATGTCTTCAAACTCTTGCCGTCCGAAGAGATCCGGTTGCCCGGTGAAAATCACATGTGGAATTTCGCGCCGATTGTGCAGGCCGCTGATTTTCGCGATCTCATCTAGCGATGCCCTCAACCCTTTTGTTGAGGCCAGTTCGTTGGTATTATCTTTGAAAACCTTGGCATCCAGAATGACCGCGTCCACATCGTGCAGGTTCTCGCGTAAGTATTCCATGCCTTCACGCGATGTCTTGAAAGCGATCAGTTTAAATCCAGAAAGTTCGGCTGAGTCGATAAAAGCCCCTTGCTTGTCATGCTCGTCATCAATCCAAATAATGTTATATTGTGTCTTCATAGCAAATTGGGAATAAAAGTTTGAGTTGTACTGGGAAAGAGTGATTCGGAACGCTCAGGACTTCAAGACTGCCACCTACATGTTCCATGATTGAGTTGATGTGGTAGCCGCCAATTCCGGTGTTCCCTGACCTCCCCGCCTTTTCACCCCATAGGGCGAACCGATGTGTATCCATACCCTCGGGCAACGGGACTCCGTTGTTCATAAATATCAATTCGAGCATTTGTTGCTGTTGCAGGAAAGATACCGCGATGTGGACGTGGCCTTCATCAGGATTTTCTGCGAATCCGTGTCTTTTGGCATTATCGACTATATTCCGGAAGAGATCCTTGAAGTCGCCATCGCCAATGCTGACAATCGGTTTGATCTTTTGATTCTTGAGCGGATTAACAAACGATATTTCGTCCACCTCAACGGAAACCTTGATGCCATCGGGGCTGTGCTTCTTTGCGAGATTCCTCAACTCTTTGATAAAATCTAGAGGCTTGGGAGTCTCAAATAGGCTTTCTTCGGCAAGTCTTTCGACCGACCTACAGAGATACTCGCATTCCAAGCTTGTTGACTGTAGGTAATCCTTGAATGAAACAAGAGAAGCGCGACTGATAATCTGATCCGCTGATATTTTGCCCCCAATCTCCAAGGTCTTTGAAAGAGTTTCTATCCTGCTCTTAATTTGGTTTACGGCGGGCGCAAGATTGTGCCTCCTTTGACGAAGTTCATTACGAAAGCGACTTTTTAAAGTATGAACTAGATCTTCGAGGCCAAGCTCTTTGGCTCGACTCTTCAGGAGGGACTCCTTGTGGAAGGCGACAAGAGCTCTCTGTTGCGACTTCTGATTGGGAACGGCCAGCTTGACGTCCAAGAGCAGGGATTGCCGAACTCGTGGAATTCCGATTCCGACTGTGAGTGCTTCGATCTGCTTCCTTGTCAGTTCCGATCCGAGTGCCAGCAGGAGCCACTGAGTATCCACGAGCTCGGACTTCACCTCGAACGTGAGCATGTCTGGCCTCAGAAGGAAAAGATCCACTCCATTATGTTCGAACAAGCAGGCCGCAAGACCGTCTCGCGAGAATATAGGGTTGATGATAAGGGCGCTCTTGTTCACCCGGATGGTGTTTTCCAAATGCGTCAAACCTTCGGCATCTATAACTTCATGATTCTCGAAGCTGACAGAATCGAGAGAGCCAATGGACGGGATGGATCGTGGCCCAAGCGGGATACCGCGATCTCCTAGCTGGCAACGTGGAAAACGAATCTGGCTAATGAGGTCTCCGAGGCGAATCAGTGTATGATTATCGGGAGCCATGATCTCAGCGACCAGATAGCGTGCGGGGGTGAGATCGAACTCCTTCCGTTCAAGCTCTTCCATAGCGACAGAGCGGGACTTCGAGTGTGAATCATCATGCCAGCGCTTTTGGAGTTCTGCTAAATCAAGACGAGGAGGCTCGTTCCGCTGCCCGGATACCACACAGTCCGTTGCGTCGATGAAACGAACCGATTGCATCTTTCGTTCGCTGTTCCTCAAAACTAGAAGGCTAATCGCAATCGAAGAACCTGCGAGGATCCCAGACGGGAGCTGAATCACAGCCTCGATCTCACTATCGGTGACTAGCTCTCTGCGAAAATCCCTAACAACGCGATCACTCCTCATGAGAAATCCTGAGTTCACACAGATGACAGCTTTTCCCCTCGGACTCAGTGCAGACAGGGCTTTTTTGATGCAAGCTACTTCTACCGGATCGCTGTTCCTGCTGATCCGTTGATTGAAGGGGGGCATAGCGATCACAGCATTGAATCTCCTGTCGAGTGGATTCCAGTGCGTCGTAGGATCGGAAACTTCAAATGGCGAGTGCCTGCCAGCGGCCATCTCATGGATGGCGAAAATCCCGGCCTCATGCTCTGTCCGAAACTGGAAGTATCCTTCGACGCCCGCAGGAAGGACTCCTGAGAATCCGTAGCCTGGAGCGTAAGGAACGTAAACCTGTCCGGGAGGCGTCAGACCTGCGGCGGCGATCATGAATGCCATTGCTTCTGCGGGCATTGCCGGTTCTCCCTGGAAGCGCGAGCCGCGTCCGGGAATTTGTTGTAGAAAGTTCGAGACTAATATCTCCAGACCGGCCTCTCCTTGGTTAGCCCATAGGTTCCGACCCTTCTTGAGTATTTGCCACAGCTGCGGCTCTTCGATTTTTGACTGGACGCTTTTGAACCATTGCACTGCCGTTTGGAACGTCCGGGATCTGGACATGAGTTCGAACAATGCCGCGTCAAATGCGTTTTTGTTGCTATGCTCCAGCGCCTCCTGAACACGCGGTTCCTTCGCGAGCATCAGTAGGAATGGCAGAACGAAGAAATCTGTTCCTCGCAAGCCAGAGCCTCTCGAAATCTCCCAGAATTCAGAAATCGCACGCTCGCGCTCCTGGGATGCATTCAACTCTTGTGTCAGCTCACGCTCGCAACGGAGGGAAAGCGTCCGGATTGCTTCGATGACTCCCTTGCTCCGCTCCAACACGGCATCTCGAATCTTTTCGGGATCCAGTTCGATGGCTTCTCTGAATGTTGTCCATGCAGATTCATACGGGCTTTTGGCGTCTGCCACTCTGCCTCTCCACTGTTGGAGGGAGAGAATCTGTTCGGCTGTAAGCGGACGCTTCAGGATTTGCTCCAAGCTGTCTGCGACCCCCGTGAATTGCCGTATCCAGTCGAGAAATGGATCATCCTGGCTTGGTCCCTGATCCAAAACTTCCTTGGCGTGAATGGCCACGAGCCTGCTAAGTTCTGAACGTAGTTCTCCAGTTGGAGCAGTAGACGCCTGCTCCGAGAAGTGTCGCCACTCGGGCGTACCTGTGAAGCAACGAATCGCATCTACCGAAATCAGAGCCTTGTTCATAGCCCCCAGCATGGCCTGAATAGTTACCTCTTCCTCATTCAGCGCGAGATCAAGTAACAGGCGCTTCTCTAGCGGCAATAACGGGATTTTGAATTTACCAAGAGTCGCGACGTCGATTTTCTTTGTTCTATCTCCAACTGCTAGCGTCTTGAAAGCCTCCTGGTACGGCTCCGATGCAAGTAATTTGGCAACCATTTCAAAGCCACCTAGATCGGCTTTGAATGAATCATGGAGATGAAGAATCGCGTAACGATTGGTCGCGACTGCCGGTATCAGGATACCGCTTTCCATCAAATCGGAACAAATGTCCCGCACTCTTTTGATTTTCCCTGGATACCCACTCAGCGCAACCAGTAGATCACCGTCCCGCAGGAGTTCGTCATCGGAAAGCGCGACAGCCACTTCGGGAACAAGTGTCGTTTCAAGATCAATAAGCTCCAGTTGTCTGTTATTGCTTCCTCGATCATTTCGCGCCGTCACGACTCGGACGACACGACTTTCGGCATCCTGGGTTGGGGATCCTTTCTTGGTCAAGTGGCTCGTGGGACAGTTGATTCCACTGCGGATCACGCCGATCTGATCCAGTGTCAAAATCTGGGCGCCGTGCTTTTTCTCAGCTTGATCTAAAAAACGCTCGTAGTCGGCGACAGAGGTCCTCGAATAGCACAGGTCGTAACCTCGGGCAATAATTTCAGCGACAAATGGTTGTTCTTTGTACGACGCTTCGTCGGTTGGGTCGTTGTGGCCATCTATGCACTTGATGGCCTGTTTGACAAGTTTCAGCCCGGCTGTGGCGGCGTCCACATCATAGGCCAGATTGTCAGAGGGCACTGTCGATAACTCCAATTCTTCCAATAGATTTCCAGCCTGACGAGCAAGGTTCTTGAGAAGCTCGTGCCTCTTCGTCTTGAATGCACTCGCGCTAGCCTCCAACCCAACTCCCAAAAATGTTTGCACCGCCGCGATAAAGCAATTCTTAAGAATAAAACCGCACTTGGTGGGCTTATACGAACCCCAACTATCAAATACCTGATAGAAAGTCCAACTATCAATCATCTGAGTCCGGAGAGAAGATCTCGTTTTTGTGAAAAACAACAGTGTAGAGTCTTCGATTACCTCATTTTCATTTTCAATATCCCCGTGGATGAGGCAATCAATTCGGTAGTCTTCCAGCAGTCGTTGCCTTAGCTTTTGGGATTTTTTGCCAGAGAGCACGGAGAGTGGTAAATGCACCACCGCTTTTCCACCCTTTGCAACGAGATCCATCGCCGCCTCTAAATACCCTAGGTCGAAATTCGCGACGGAATCTGGTCGTTCGTCTGGCCATAGAGCTGGAGCAGCAATGACGACATCCCACTTTCGATTCACCACTTGAATTTCGGTGGGATGACCGACGTGGATTTTCAATCGACCTACCGATTGCCCTGCAACCAAAACCCTTGCAACCGCAACGATTCCGGTGCCCGCATTTTCTGTCAGGAGGCCAAGTTCGGTGTCCGGCCCGGCGAAGGCGGCGGCAGTCTGCCCTGAACAGGCGCACAGATCGATCACCGAGGTGCTCTTCGCATGCGCCAGGCTTGAAGCAATCAAATCGTCAATTCTGTCGTCGCTATAGTAGCTTTCATGCGAGTCGAAGGCGATCCTATTCATGAACTCGGTTATAGTCGCCCAAATGGAATCTAAATCCAAAGGCGCTTCCACCTCCGGACCTTTTTGATTCAAGAAGTTGACAGCCTTGAGCGCTTCCTTGGGTAAGGATATTTTACGGAGCGCTCCGGGAATCGCTCCCAAGGGATGGCCCGTGTTCTCGTATGAGGCGAGCAATTGGACAACTTCGCTCTTGAGCAGCAATGATAGATTCCGGGTTGGAGTGTTGGACTTGGGGAAAAGTTTTGCAAAAGCCTCTCCTAATTCAGAGGGTTCCGTGGACCTATCTGGCGCACCTCCGAGCAATCCGCACTTATCCAGTATGACGAGTGCAGATACGAGCCACCACAAATCCAATGCAATTTTGGACTTCTTCCGGTGGAGATAATTCCACAAGGCTTGGCGAACATCGTCGGGAGTTCTTTTCATGAATTGTGAATCAATTTTTCCTGATTCATCTACTTTGTCAGTGCTCATCTCAAATTGTGGGGGCATTCTTGTGATTGTCGGATTCGGCTCGGATCAACGAAATCCAGATTAGTTCTTCATGCATTTCGCCTCTGGATTTTAGCGATGCTCGTCTGATTGTTCTTATCGCAATGGTCGTGCCAAGTGGTTTAATGGTTGTCTGTGCATTGAAAATCAATGGGATACGGCGAAACCTACAAAATGGAATGAGTGATCAGATCAACGTGAATTGATCTGTGGATTGCATGTGGTTAATGTTTTTGCTCCGGCGGTCGGATCCAAAAAAGATTTTTTGTCGCTGACGGGAAAGTGATCCGAGTCGTTTAGGGATTGATTGACCTAGTCCGAAAGCAGCCATCCAGCCGGCGATGAAGGAGGGAGATCAGGGAAAAGTAATCGGCTGCATCTTCTTCGCCTTGCCAGAGGATCTTGGGTTCGTGGGCGAGTGGATTTCGGACGGCACCGAAGCAGCCTTTTAAAAGCTGCGCGAAGCCTTTGTGCTCTGACTTTTCGGTGTCGGATTTGAGAAAGTTGAGGGCGAGGATGGGATTGTCGATCGAGAAGACTTTGTCCACCAGGGCGGCTCCGTTGCCTTCGATGCCGGATAGATCGCGGATTCGTTGGGCAAGGCCTTTGGAGGCTTCGTAGACGGCGTGGAAGTAGTTGTCTTGGAGGAGTTCGGTCGTGCAGTATTTGGTGACTTCCGCGTGAATGGATCGGCCGCGGAATTTGTGCTGGATGGTTTTGAGGCGGGCTTCGGCCTGGTCGAGCGTGGTGGCCACCGTGCTTCTACGGAACTTGCCGTCCTTGCCATATACGAGGCCGGATAGGGACAGGATCGTATTGAGCTTGGTGCGATGGTCTTCGAACTCACTGGAGTTGCCGACGAAGCGACTGGGGGCGAGAAAGGCTTGGATGAAGTCGATGATGCGGTTGGCGCAGCCGTGTTGCCTCTGGCTGTCAGAGAAGACCCAGTGGAGACGCCGCCATTTCGTGGATTGGCCGGAGTGATCTTCCAACCCTCGGTCGTGCAAGGCACGTGTGATCTGGTCGGCCGTGCCGCATTCCCCGAGCATCCGCGCGAGCGACTCGATTTGACCTTCTGGAAATGGAGGGATGGCACTCACGATTTGTATTTATTCAGCGAATTCTTGATGTCTGCTGGAGAGCCGGGAGCGGACTCACTCCAACCTGGGTGTTGGCTGCTCGTCATTAGGCCGATCCCGGGTTGGTATCGGACCATCCAGACCGCTGCGCCGTAGAAAACGTGAACCATCATGCCTCTTCCGTAATCCTCGGCTGAGGCAGCGCGGTATTGTTCGTAGACGCCGTTTCCTGCGCCCCACCGAGTGAAGTGTTCGGTGAGGCCTGACTCAGCGAGAGTATTGGTGCGGAACTGGTCAATATGGGTAATCTCAAAATCGAGGTTTGAGGTATCCAGTTCGGGGTGGGACGCGGCGAGGAAGCCTTTCGTGATCCGGACCAAGACCCTGCAAATCATGGAAGCATCGAAAAGATGTCGCCGCGCCTCAATGTCGCCGTCCGGGGTTCGTAGCGTTACCAGTTCCACATTGTCGCGAAGTTTGGCGATTTGCTTGGCGATCCTCCGGGATGGCAGGGTGCTCTCGACTACCCGTTCGAAGCTGGCTTTGCCTGTTGGGTGAGCGTTGATCAGGCAGCTTGCGGCGACGCGGAAGTATTCGTCCTCCTTGGAGGCACCATTGTTGCAGGGTTCGCAGCATGGGACGGTGTAGAGATTCGATGGTCGCGGCTTCGGGAAGAGACCTTTCGGTGGGATGTGATCTCGCGTGAGGTTTTCCGTAGATCCGCAAAGGAAGCACTTGTCTGTCGCGTCCGATGGCATGGCTCAGAGTTCGCCCCGGAAGGCGCGTTGTTGGAGGGAGGAGAAGAGGGTTTCGGCTTCGTCGGCCTTCCTTTGTATCGCGCATTTCGCGTGGCTTAGCTTTAGGTAGATTTTGTCGAATTTCTCCAAGTGTGTTTTGCTGGGAATCGCGACAGGAAACTCTCTCAGCTCGATAGGCGAAATGTGAGGGATGGTTGTTTCGGTTGGCTTGCAATGGCGTGCAAACGACCCTTGGTTCAGGAGGCTGAACAGGTAGTTGTTACTCAGCGGCGCTTTTGCTCGAATGCGGGCCACGCGTTGGACCAATAAGGAAGGAACGTCATGTTCGGTGATTCTGGCGGTTTTGAACCCAGATGAAATCCAAGGACGATCCATGGCGACAACAATGTCGCCTTCAATGAGCTCATAACGTCCGAGCTGAGAACATTGGTCTTCAGGCCAATCGGCTCTGTCCGACCAGTCAATCAAGCTGGGCAGAACATTTGTCCCTCTGCAAAGACGGATCCCATCACCGGCTGGAACGTATTCTGAGCTCTTGAATGCATAACCCGTTAGCTGATCTGAGTAGTCGCCCATTCTGGCTGTCTTTAAACCCTTCGGATTCGTCACGGGGTCGCCGAACATGTCGAGGAAGACGGAGCGGAGGAAGTCGTCGGAGAGGCGGAGGGATTGTTGGAGCTTGCGGCGGACCTCATCTGCTTTGTCCAATATCTTGGCCAGGCGCTTTTGCTCAGGCAGGGAACGCGGAACTCGAAACTCGAAAACACGGAATTTTTCTGGACTCAGCCTCGGGAGATTCGCCCCGGCGCAAGCCTGTGTCGCCCTTTGAATGACATCGTCCGTTCGAAGAAGGTGGAATAGAAAGCTCTTATCGAATCCGCTCTTTGGAAGCAGAGGAAGAACATCCGTGCTGCAAACTCCTTTCCTATCAGGCCTGACCACTTTCCGTAAATAGGGTCGAAGCTTCCCAAACAGAATGTGATCCGGCCCAAAGCGAAACTTTGTGCTTTTGATGCCTGCACTACCAATGGTTTCGGACCAGTTGATTTCGCCAGAAGCATCCAAGTGCTCAAGCCCCACATAGGAAACCTGGGACTCCAGTTTTGCAGGATCAACTCCGGTGCGGTCGATCTCAACTACGTCACAAAGGCGGACCGTCATCCATTCCGCGTTCCGCGTTCCGACTTCCCCGTTTCTTTTCATTCTTTCCTCCTTTTTGCTGTGACAATGGACGCGACGGTAATGGCCAGCAGTTCGTTAGCTTCGGCCAAGAGTGATTCCACTTTTTCATTTTCGACGCAGCCGGAAGCAATAGCGATTTCGATCCAGTAGATGGTCTCATCACACTCCTCTTCGACCGTGCCCATTTTCGAAATGAAATCCTTGGTGGACTTCGCCCGTTTGGCGGCGCGGTAATTTGCTCCGACGGATGTTCCGCTTCGGATTATCTGGTTCGCGACGGTCCGCCCGCTTTTGGTGTCTGGCAGGCTCTCTGCTAGACGCATGACGCGCAGGGAAAAGTCAAAAGTGCGCGCGCGCAAGTCCGAGCGCGCTGGGAACGCGGAGCGGGGATGGCGGAACTCGGAAGTTTGCTCCGCGCTTGGGTCGTTGTCGTTTTCTGGATCTGTGTTCATTTCATTTTCTTCCATTCTGCGTTCTAGATCAGTGTTTTACAATTCGCTCCACGCTGGGGAGCGAATTCAGATCATTGGCACTTTCTGGTTCTGTATGCATTTCAATTTCTTCCCTTCCGCGTTCCGCGTTTCGCGTTCCGAGTTCCGCGCTCCCCGTTTCTTGCCCTTCCGCGTTCCGTGTTCCGCATTCCGAGTTCATCTCAGCATTCCCTCCAAATCAGCAATGTCCTTGATCACTTCCTGGCCGAGCTTGTTCATGCGCTTGAGGAGGGTCTTGGGTGGTTCGTAAGTGGATTCCTTGTGCTGGGTGATCTTGTAGCGGTTGAGCGAGAGGTCGTATTTGTTTTCCCGGATGTCGGCGACGGGGACGAAGAAGTGCTTTCCTGAACGCGGATGTGGGAGCTCGGAACTCGGAAGTGAAGAGGAAGATTTCGACACTTCTTTGGCTTTCTTATTCCGCGTTCCGAGTTCCCCGTTCCGCGTTTTCCACTGCTTCACCAGATCCGGGAGGTCGTTCTTGTCGGGCTGGGGCGTGCGTTTGTCGTCGAGCGAGTAGCCGTCGGCCTGGACATCGTAGAACCAGACATCGCCGGTGCGGCCGCCTTTGGCGAAGATGAGGATGGCGGTGGAAACGCCGGCGTAGGGTTTGAAAACACCGGCGGGCAGGGAGATGACGGCTTCGAGCTGGTTGTCATCGACGATGATCTGGCGCACGCCGAGGTGGGCCTGGCTGGAGCCGAAGAGCACGCCGTCCGGCACGATGACGGCGGCGCGTCCGCCCATCTTGAGCATGTGGAGGATGAGGACGAGGAAGAGCAGCTCGGTCTTCTTGGTCTTGACCTTGCTCTTGAGCATGGGATCGACGTTTTCGAGGTCGATGGTGCCCTTGAAGGGTGGATTGGCGAGAATGACGTCGAAGAAGTTTGAGCATTCCTTGGGAAACTTTTCCGAGAAGTTCGAGCCGAGGGTGTCTTGGAAGTGGATGCTGGGGGCCTCGACGTTGTGAAGCAGCAGGTTCATGGCCGCAGTGCGGAGCATGGTGATGTCGAAATCGAAGCCATGAAACATGCCGCCGCGGATGTGGGAGAGGTAGGGTTCCAGCAGGTCGCCGGGGTAGTGTTTGTTTCCCTCCGCGTCGGTTTCCACCAGGGCGGCGGTGGAGTATTTTTCGTAGAGGTAGAGCATCACGGAGATGAGGAAGCCGCCAGTGCCGCAAGCAGGATCGCAGACGGTGTCCGTGGGCTTGGGGTCGAGTATTTCCACCATGGCGGCGATGATGTGGCGCGGTGAGCGGAACTGCCCGGCGATGCCGGCGGTCGAGAGCTTGCCGAGCAAGTGTTCGTAGATGTCGCCCTTGGCATCGCCCTCGGTGAGTGGGAGTTCCTCGATGGCGGCGACGGCGCGGGAGAGCAGGTTTCCGGAGGGGATGAGGCAGTTGGCGTCCTTGAGGTAACGGCCCAGCGGGTGCTGCTGGAGATTGGTCCGCATGAAGGGGAAGAACTCGTCGCGGACGATGGTGAGCATGCGGTCGCCGCCTTCATTGCGGAAGTGGGACCAGCGGAGGTGCTGCTTGTCCGCCGGGAAGAGGCGCTTGAAGTCCTTCTTGAGCCGGGCGGAGCGCTTTTCTTCGCGGGACTCGGTGATGTCCAGCAGGCGGGCGAACATCAGGTAGGAAATCTGCTCGATGACCGTGATGGGATTGGTGATGCCACCGGAGTGGAAGTCCAACCAGAGGGCGTCGATTTTATTACGGTAGGCGGTGGCGAGGGTCATGTGGGGTAAAAGCTGAGAGGCTGAGATGCTGAAAAGCCGAGAGGGAGAAAGAGAGAGAGAAGTGCCGGATGACCGGTGATCAGTGAAAATGCTGGGCGAGAAGGCTGAATTTGTCAGGAAGTTTTCGTATTTGCGGAGTGGTGCTGGTTGGGATAAGCTCCGGTGCGATGACTCTGACCGTGAACATACCCGACGATTTGGCGGCGGAGCTTGGCAACGAGTTCCAGAACCTTGGCCATGCAGCTCTCGAAGCCTTGGCGGCGGATGCGTATGCGAAGGAAGTGCTGTCGCTGGAACAGGTCCGCAGGATGCTGGACTTGGGATCGCGCTGGGAAGCGCAGGCCGTGCTGAAGCAACATGGCGTTTGGCCGGGACATTCGGCTGAGGAGATTCTGCAGGATGCCCGCAGCTCGTTCGAATTCCGGAACGCCATCCCGTGATCGTTGTCAGCGACAATTCCGTCCTGTCCTGTTTGGCCGAAATCGGCGAGCTGGATTTGCTCCACAGGCTTTACGGCAAGGTGACCATTACGGAGACCATTCGGTGTGAAGCCGTTCATCCGGGTGCGCCGGAGAATCTGAGAAGTCTGATTTCGGCGATGCCGGACTGGATTTCGGTGGTTCCGGACGAAATCCCTTATCTTGAAGAAACGGCTGCTTTGGATCCCGGAGAGGCCTCCGCCATCACATTGGCGTGGGAACACCGGGATAGCAGCCTGCTGGTTCTCGATGAAAAACGGGGTCGCAAGGTGGCAAATGCGCTCGGGTTGCGAGCTTGTTTCCCCTAAATCAATGAAATAGGTCATTTCCAAATCAGATTTCAGACGGATTAAATGGGTGTTTTTTGCGTCAACCGAGACACGGTCATGGAATGCGCATCCAAGGTGATCAGCTGAGAAGTGAGCGGCCATTTTCAGTGAGTTTGTATTTTTGGAGGCGGGAGTTGGGTTTGTCGGGGATGGTCATTTCGAGGAGGCCGGATTGGACGAGGGGCTGGATGTGGCGCTTGTAGTTGAGGTAGGCGTTGGAGAGGCCGGCGCTTTTGAGGAGTTGCGCCTTGGTGCAGGGGGCTTTCGCGCAAGCCTTGAGGATGCGGGCGACTTGCTCACTGAGTTGCTCATCGACTTGCTCACCTGAGTGGAGATTTCCGGTTTCACGAAGAGCGGTCAGGAGGGCGGCGAGCAGGAACTCAACGAAGGCGGTGGAGTTTCCGGCTTTGTCGCAAGCGGCGAGAACCTTGTAATACTCGGCCTGCCGGTCGCGAATGACGGATTCCGCCGGGAGGTAGGCGAACAAAGGATTCCAGTGGCTGAGGATCACGGTTTGCCAGAGGCGACCGATACGGCCATTGCCATCGGCGAAGGGGTGGATGAATTCGAGTTCGTAGTGGAACACGCAACCGGCGATGAGCGGATGCGCATCGGTGCGCTTGAGCCAACCGAGCAGATCCTTCATGAGTCCGGGCACGCGGTCGGCCGGAGGGGCGAGGTGGACGATACGGTTGCCCTTGGCGATGCCGACGGAGCGGGTTCGGAACTTGCCGGCGTCATTAACGAGGCCTTCCATCAGTAACCGATGGGCGGAGAGCAGGTCCTTCACGGAGGAAGATTTCCAGGAAGTCATCGCCTCATAGGCGGCGAAGGCGTTCTTCACCTCCTGGATCTCACGAGGCTGGCCGAGGACTCGCTTACCGGAAATGACGGCGGTGACTTGGTCCAGACTCAACGTGTTGTTCTCGATGGCCAGCGAGGCATGGATGCTGCGGATGCGGTTTTCGCGGCGGAGTTTCGGGACATGGGCAGCGCCACTCAACGCACCGATACGACCCACCTCGCCAGCGATCTCCGCGACGAGCGAGAGAATGGCGGGAGTGATGGTGTGGGGTGGTGAATAGGGGGCGGGCATTCTCAGGCAGCGGCGAGGTTGAGGTTCTGAAGTAGATCTAGCAGGGAATCGACCTGCGCGGAGTCCGGGAAGATGCCGTCGATGCCTTCGGCATGGAGGGTGGTGAAGGGGGCTTCCCAGAGGCGGTCGAGTTCGATGGCCCCATAGGTGGCGATCTGGGATTTCAGCAATTCCAGGAACCGGATCTGGTTGGAATTGAGTGCGGGGAATTGCTGGACGAAGGCCTTGAAGTGGTCGTTGACCTTTGCCGCGTCGAGACCGATGACCCGGCGGATGGCGAGGGCGAGGTTCTCGGACTTGTTCGGATAGTGGTTGAGGAGTTCTTCGAGGTGGAGGTCGGGGTCTTGGAGCAGGACATCCTGGACGAGTTGGTCGAGATCCGCCTCGGCGACGGGGAGGCCGGCGCGGATGTTCTTGAGGGCGGCGCTTTGATCGAAAAGATCGCGCAAGATGGATTCGACGCGGCTGCGGTAAGCGGCGAGGTCGAGGCCGGCGAGTTTGACGGGATGGGGTGTGAATATGTATTCACCCTCATCCTCCTTCACATCGATGTAGCGGGGCTCCGCCGGATCACCGGTGGGATTGACCTGATAGCGCATGATGCCGCGCAACTCGGTGCGGAGGGAATCGAGGTCGGCGGTGGTCGCGCCCTCGTAGGTGGACTTCTGCTTGGCCTTCTGAATGGCTGGCAGTTTTTCCTGAACCGGTTGGAGATTGATCGGCAGGCGCGAGACGTGGTCGATGACCTGATCACGCAGGTCCGCCGCATCCGAGGACTTGGCCAAGGTGGCGATGGATAGCCGAGCGGTGAGAAGGTCGAACTTGAGGGCGGCTTCCTTGCTGAAGACATCGCGCCAGACCATGAGGGGCGCGATGACGTTTTTCAGCGTGGCGCGAGTGGCCGCAGAGAATGATTCAAGCACGCCGTCTTTTTTCATCGACTGGATGTCCTTCCACTTTTCGCGGATGGAAAGGCACTCGGAGGGCAGCGCGGAAATATCCGCAGCGATCAGGCTGATGGAGAGCTTGAACGCATCCAGGTCCTGCACGGCAAGGGAGGCTTCGGCGAGGGCGATGCGGGCTTCGAAAAGTTGCTCGGGAAGGGACTTGGCACGGGTGGCGGCGACTTCCTTTTTCAGCTCGTCGAAGTATTCGAAATTTCCCCAGTGATCAAAGATCTGGAAGGTGGTCTTGTGCTTGCCGGGGCCGAAGAGGTTTTCGCAAAGGCGGGTGCCGCGGCCTATCATCTGCCAGAACTTGGCGTAGGATTTCACCGGCTTGGCGAAGACGAGGTTGACGATCTGCGGGACGTCGATGCCGGTGTCGAGCATGTCCACGGAAACGGCGATGGTGAGGTTCTTGCTGCCGTCGGCGGTTTTGAAATCGTCGATGAGCTGTTCGGCGCGCGGTTCGTAGTTGTCGATGCGCAGACAGAAGTCGCCGCCGTATTGGGGATACATTTCATCGAAGAGCTCGACGAGGAGTTTCGCGTGGCGGTGGTTGCGGGCGAAGACGATGGTCTTCCCCAGACGGGTGCCGTCGGCGTTGCGGATGCCTTTTTCCATCAGGTTGCGGAGGATGGCGCGGTCGGTGTCCTTGTTGAAGACGGCCTTGCTGACCTGTTCCTTGTCGTAATCGACGCTCTCGGAATCGGCTGTTTGTTCTGCGAGTTGCTCGCGCTGCTCTGGGCTGAGATCCTTGTATCTGATGCCGTCCCGCAAGAATTTGGTGGTGTGTTTCACCACGGTGAAGGGGCAGAGATAGGGCGGCTTGTGATTGATCGCCTCCTCGTAGGTGTAGTTCGCGGTGGGATCCTCGTTCTCGCAGCCGAAGAGCTGGTAGGTGTTCCGGAAGATGAACTTCACGGGGGTGGCGGTGAGGCCGACCTGATAACAGTCGAAGTAGCGGAAGATGTCGCGGAAGCGGTTGTAAATGCTGCGGTGGCTCTCGTCCGCGATGATCAGGTCGAAGAAGCCGACATCGAAGTTCTGGAAGCACTTCATCATCGCCGGGTAAGTGGCGAGGTAGATGCGCTTTTCCTTATCGTTCGCGGTGTTGCGGGTGACGATGACGCGGGGTTCGGAAGGCAGGAATTCGTCGAATGTGTTGCCCGCCTGTTTACGCAGTTCGCGGCGGTCGCAGAGGAAGAGGATGCGTTTCCCCCACTTCGCGCGGATCATGAGTTCAGAGAGGGCGACGGCGACGCGGGTCTTGCCGGTGCCGGTGGCCTGGATCAGGAGGGCGTGGCGGCGGCGCTTGTCGAAGTTCTCGCAGGTGCGCTTGACGCACTCGATCTGATAGAGGCGGTCGATGATGGCTTCCTTCGGGAAAAGCGCGCCAAGCGCGGCTTCGCGCTGGTTGCGCTGGAAGATGCAATACCGCAGGCTGTCCAGGGAGTAGAAGCCGAAGATGGAGCGGGGAGGCTCGCCCTTGGCATCGTCCCAGATGAAGATCTCGTTGCCGTTGGTGTAGAAGATGACCGGGCGCTGACCGTGTTCCTTTTCGAGGCCGTCGGCGTAGTATTTCGCCTGCATCTTGCCCTTGGCGGCGTCCTCGGCGGTTTTCTTGCTTTCCACAACCCCGAGCGGCAGGCCGTTGTCAGGATCCCAGACGACATAATCGGCGCGGCCTTGGCCACTGGGAACCGGCTGGTGTAGGACGGGATGTTCCTGGGTCACTTCATCGGTGTTTTGACCGCGCGCACCGACTTTCCAACCGGCTTTGGCGAGAAGCTCGTCGATGAGCTTGAAACGGGTTTCCTCCTCACTGAAGTCGAGGGCGGAGGCGGCTTGCTGCGCCTTGTTAAGCAAGGCGGTTTTCTCGGCCTCGGTGGTGCTGGCGGCTTCGGCTTGGGAGCGGGCTTCTTCGAGATCGGCGAGCAGTTTCGTGAGGAGGGCTTCCTGCTCGGCGAGCTTTTGGAGGGCGGCCTTCTTTTCCCTCTGGATCTGGGATTTCGAATCACCATCTAGCGCGAGGGGCTCCTGCCATGACGGCAATTCGTCGCGGCCCAAGAGGCCGGTAGAAAGGGAGAACCAGCGGGCGAGGTCGAACGCTTCCTTGAGGATGCCGGTCATCTGCACCGGGGTGGTGGGATGCAGAGTACCGTGGGCGGCGTGATTTCCCTTGATCCGGATCAGGTGGAGCTTGTCCTGGATCACCGGAGGGGTGATCGATTTGAACGAGTGGTCGGCGAGCAGGTCGTTGAGGTTGCTCTGGTAGGTGAGCTCCAGCCGATGATGGGAGAAGAGCGCCTTGACCAGGAACTCGGCGAAGGTGCGGAGCTTTACCAGGCAGGAGCCCGGATCGCTGTGGACGTAGGTTTCGGCGAAGCCACCGAGATCGGCGAGTTCGCGGTGATTATCCCGCAGGAATTCGAAGTTACGCGATTTCATGAGGAGTACGGGTGCCGCCGGAAAACGAAGAACCGACGGAGGCATTGCTGCCTCGGCGGTGGGTTCGTCTGGGGGAAGTTTGGCACTCATATCCGTGCCGTTGGATATGGCACAGAGTGTGCCAAGCGGTTAATTGTGGCTTAAACGATTGGAAACCAATGGATAACAGGTTGGATAGATCATCTCCCCACGCCCCAGAAATCAATCTGTATTGATGTTTGGATCTCATTTTGTTGAAGATCCTGAAGGGGGTTCTGGTTTCGCGGTGGCGTTGAAGGTTTTCTCGAAGTCGGCGGCGAGGGTGATGATTTCCTCGAAGGAAGGAGTCTCGCCGAAGAACATGGGGCCGAGCATGGCGGCGTAGTCTGATTTCCAATCGCTGAGATGTTCCGAGGGCGGCGTGAGACGGAAGGTGCCGGGTTTGTGGGTGGTGTAGTCCACCCAGGAAAAGCGGAAGAAGAGTTCGCGATGCTCGGCGACGCGCTCGAAGAGGGCGGTTTGTGTGAGGGCTTTTTCGCCGACTCCGGCTCGAAGAAGGCACCAAAGATCGTAGTAATGGCGAGCCATGCGGAATTTCCGAGGCTTGCCCGGCGGACGGAAGGTTTCCTCGTGAAGCAGGCAGGCCTTTTCCCAGAACGTGCGTTCGGCTGCGAGCACCCGGACGACGCAGGATGGTGATGGGTCGAGAATGGGAAAGTGCTCGGTCACATAGGGCTGGATGGATTTCTCCTCGTGGGGCCAATCGTCGGAGCGCGCGCCGAGTTCGATTTTCACAACAGGGCGAACGTATGCCGCCGCGCTGGCCGGGAAGACGGTGGGATAGTGGAAGAGCAGACATTGGCCGTCGGGCATGTCGGGATCGACTTCGAGCTGCCAGGCGGATTCGCCGAGTGCATTATGGATTCGGGTAGCGAGTGCGGGCTGGAGTGTTCCCTGAACCCAATCGCGGCAGGCGTCCATGAGCGCTTCGAGACGCGCCTTGCGTTGTTTGTTCGAGGGAGCCTTGTCAGGGGCTGCATCTCCACCGAAGCCGAGAACCTCCTTATCCACGATGAGATCGATGTCCTCGGAAAAGCGCTCGATGAGTTTCCAAGCTTTCGAAAGCGAAGTGCCGCCTTTGAACGTGATGTGGCCGCCGATGTCCGGATCCGAGAAGATTTCGCGCAGCGTCCAGCACACCCAGAAGTCCTTTTCGACGCTGGCGGCATCAAGACCCATCGCACGGTTCACCTCAACGTAGGCGTCGAGTTGGTCGGCGGGTGTGAGTTTCAGAAAGGCACCCATGGTCAGGCGGCTGTGGAGTCTTTGGCAATGCGATGGAAGATGTCGGCGATCCAGGCGGGAGCGCTGGCGGCATCAGCGGGAAGAGCCGCGCGGTCGGCCGGGGATAGGTTCCGGCGAAGCTTGGAAATGACGTCATCGTCCACACCCCGTTTCCCGATCCAGCGCAGGGCGAGGATGACCTGGGCGCTCTTCGGGTTCTTGGTGGAAACAAAACGCGGGGAAACGTGGCGGAGGACGATTTCGGATTTGCCGCTACCGATGCGGCGGCTGGAGCCGGTGGTGAGATGCCAGCTCCGCATCGGCACCTGGTCGCTGAGACCAAGGACATTGGCCGCGTGGGCACCGGTGGGAAACACGTCGCCGCCAGCCTTGCGTTGGACGAGATCCTGCATGGCATTATAGCTGGGACCGAGCGAACCGAGCGCGGGATGCTTCCTTGGAACGTGGTATAGCCCGCGTCCCGCACGGCGGATGATGCCGCCTTTGCAGTTGCGGGACAGAGCCTTGTCCACCGCCGCCCGGGAACCCAGATCGAGGAAATCCTGGGGCGTCCAGACGCGATCCTTCGGCCCCGACCGGATGCGGTCGAGTACGGCGGCGTCGATGGAATCGGCGTGTTTGTTCATGGCGGCTACCATTTCGTCAGAAATACTGTAACAGCTTCTGACGAAAGGAAAGGGAATTTTGGGTGTGATTCACTGGAGATTTCTGCCTTTGAGAAACTGGTTGATCGCTTGGGGAGTGATTCCGAGGAGGCGCGCGGCACGAGCCTGAACACCACCGGAAAGTTCCATGGCGCGATGGATCTGGTGCAATTTGATCTCGTCGAGGAATTCGTTGACCTTAAAGCCCTCGGACGGATCGGGCAGGGCGGACATCGGATTGGTGCGGAGAGGCGTTTCGAAGCGCAAATCCTGGGGATGAATCACTTTGCCGGACGCGAACATGGCCGATTGCTGGACAACACGCCGAAGCTCCCGGACGTTGCCTGGCCATGGATAGCGGATGAGTTCGTTGATGGCGGCGGGAGCCAGGCGCTTTTGATGCTCATGGCGAGCGTTCCATGAGCCGAGAAGATGGGATGCGAGCAACGGGATGTCCACCTTCCGGGAACGGAGCGGGGGGATCGAAATGCTGGATCCGAAACGCTGATACAGGTCTTCGCGGAACGTGCCGGCCTGCACCATTTCCCGGAGATTGCGATGTGTGGCGGCGATGACGCGCACGTTGACTTTGACGGGTTTGGAGGAGCCGACGGGTTCGATTTCGCCTTGGTCGAGGGCACGGAGCAACTTCGCTTGTGCGGGAAGCGGAAGTTCGCCGATCTCATCGAGGAACAGCACGCCCCGGTCGGCGGATTTGAATTTGCCTTCGTGGTCGGTGGCCGCACCCGTGAACGAGCCTTTTTTGTGACCGAACAACTGGCTCTCGACAAGGTTCTCCGGGATGCTGCCGCAGTTCACCGTGACTATCGGGCGACCGGCTCGCGGGCCAAGATGGTGGATGAATTGGGCGAAGTGCTCTTTGCCGCTACCCGTCTCGCCGAGCAAGAGGACGTGGAAGTCATCGTATTGCGAGTAGATGAAGGCTTCGTGAAGCGCTTTCCGGAACGCCGGATCCTCGCCGACGATGCCGAGGTCACGGCAGGCCAAGGAAACTGACGACTCGTCATCCTCCGCTTGCTCCGGGGCATTCACCGGGCGGGTGATGGTAGGGAAGTCCTTCTGATGGACATCGATCTCGCGAACCAAGCTCCGTCCATCCGGCACGAATTCCGGCGGGGTGGATTGCAGGATGGCGGCCGGGATTTCCCCGCTTGCGGCCAACAGGAGCCAGCAGGCGTGCATGTGCGGAGTGCCTGATGACACGGAGATCGAATACTCCGCATCGGGGTGGGAGGCGTTGATCTTTTTGAAATGGCTGCGGAGCTGGCGGAGGATGCCTAGGTAGTTTGTTGGATCCTTGAGCGGAACTTCCAGAATCGCGACCGTCACGCCGGGATGCCGCTCAGTGATGGCTGAGGCAGTCTTTTCGCTGATCTCCGCAGCCTTCGGTGTGGAGAAAAGATAGATCCGATCAAAAGGCCGCTCTGACACCACGGTCAGGATCGGCCCCGCACGCATTTCGCCCGTCGCAGGGGAAGGCGCGAAAGGATCATGGAAGCCGGTAAATGACAGGAGAACTTTCAAACGGAACCTCAATCAAGGTCCCTTGATACGACCATGAAGCTTCCTTGGAGTAAACGTGCAATCTAGCATTTTTTGCGGGGTCGGAGCAGGTCGTAATCTCCTGCCGCCACCATTTGATCCAGACGACAACCTAGCGGCTTGCATCCTTCACGCCCACACGTCCTACGGAATGGTGCTTTAAAAAGTGGCCTATAATTGCCCTAGGCGATTTTTCCGATCTGATGGAATCTCCGCAATCCCTTGAGGAACGGGTGGGCCCGGTGGGGTTTGAACCCACGACCAAAGGATTATGAGTCCCCTGCTCTGACCGCTGAGCTACAGGCCCGATTACGGTGGGTGGGAAGGAGTTTCCCGCTTGCCGATAAAAGGGTCATAAGCGGCGAAGCGGGCGCTGGCAAGCATGGAGGAAAGCGATTCTTATGACCATCTGGAGTCAGCGGCGAGTCAGGGCTACGGCATCCCTGTCATACTGCGCAAACATCTAGATGCCCCAGAACAGGTTCGCGCGGTATTCTGGCTATGAGCAGAAATAAAATTAGGAGTAAAAATATTCCTCCGCAAGTGGGCTCAGGTTTTGGAAGCCGGATGGCGCTGCCAGCTACGGATTATTTTGTAACGAAACTGTCACCGTAGCGCGGTCGCGCACACGGCTATGAATCAGTTGATTATCAATTTAGCTTAAATTTATTTCCCCATAGCTATGAAAATCGACATTGTGACCGACACCTTCTCCCCCGATGTGAACGGTGTGGCGATGACGCTGGGCAGGCTCTGCGAGGGCTTGCGGACCTGCGGGCATCGTGTCCACGTGATCCGCACAGGCGTGGGCAAACTAGGTGAGACGGTCGCCGCCTCGTTGCCGTTGCCGGGATACAAGGAGGTGCGCGTCGGGCTGCCGAAGCCTTTCAAGCTGAAACAGCGATGGCAGGAAAAACGCCCGGATGTAATCTACGTCGCCACGGAAAGCCCGCTGGGTAAATCCGCCGTGAAGGCCGCGAAAGCTCTCGGCATTCCGGTGGCAACCGGATTTCACACAAATTTCCACGAATACATGCAGCGCTACAGTCTGCGCGGCCTGCAGCCGCTGGCGATGGCCTACCTGAAGCGTTTCCACGGGCGCGCCGACTGCACCCTCGCCCCTTCGCCGGAATTGGTGGAGAGTCTCAAGGCTGAGGGTTTCAGAAACGTCCATCTGCTCGGGCGCGGCGTCGACACCGTGCTGTTCGATCCAAGGAAACGCTCCGAAACCCTGCGTGGCGAATGGGGCGCGCGGGCGGCGGCTCCCGTCGCGATGGTGGTGGGTCGTGTGGCCGCTGAGAAAAACCTGGAGTTGGCGATGATCGCCTTTACGGAGATGCGCGCCGCCGTGCCGGACCTGCGCTGTGTGGTGGTCGGCGACGGGCCGATACGCGAAAAGCTCGCCGCGAAGCATCCGTGGATCTACTTCACCGGCGTGCGGACCGGCGAGGACTTGGCGCGGCATTACGCCTCCGCAGATATCCTGCTTTTCCCAAGCGAGACGGAGACCTTCGGAAACGTATTGCTTGAGGGCATGGCCAGCGGTTTGGTGACGGTAGCCTATGATTACGCAGCGGCCGCGCGCTATGTGGAGCATGGCGTCAACGGTCTGAAAGCGCGGAAAGGCGACGCCGCGGATTTTCTAAATCACGCCCATGCCGCGCTCGCCATCCGCCAAGGCCACGGCATGCGGATCGCCGCCCGTGAGCTAGCGGAAACGCAGGGCTGGGCGGCAGTGGTCGCCGAGTTCGAGGCGCGGCTTGAATCGATCAGAGCTCCGGATGCAAAACCAAGCGAGACTCGTCGTGTGCTGCCCCGCATCGGGAAACGCAGAAAGGCTTCCTTCCGCACCGTTTTCCTCTCCGACATCCATCTCGGCACCGAAGACAGCAAGGCCAGCGAGGTCGTCGATTTTCTAAAAAGCGTGAGCTGCCAAAAGCTCATACTCAATGGCGACATTATTGACGGTTGGGCGCTGAAGCGCGGATCAAAGTGGCAGTCCCGCCATAGTCGGGTGATCCGTAAAATTCTTAAGATGTCAGAGAAGGATGATACTGAGGTCATTTATCTGCGTGGCAACCACGATGAGATCCTAGAGCGCTTCCTGCCGCTCGCCTTCGGGAAAATCCGATTTGCCAAGGAGTATATCCACAAAGCCGTTAACGGTCTCCGCTACCTCGTCGTCCACGGCGACGGTTTCGACAGTGTCTCCACCAATCACAAGTGGCTCGCGTTGTTAGGCGCGGTTGGCTACGATACACTGCTCTGCATCAATCGCTGGTATAACAAATGGCGGGCATGGCGCGGAAAGGAATATTTCTCCCTAAGCAAACGCGTGAAGGCAAAGGTAAAATCCGCTGTCAGCTTCATCGACAAATACGAGACCCTGCTGCAAGAACTCGCCCTCCACAAGAAGTGCAACGGCATCATCTGCGGCCACATCCACACACCCGAAGACAAGCGCGTAGGCAGCATCCATTACTTGAATTCCGGCGATTGGGTGGAGAGTATGACAGCTATCGTCGAGCATCACGACGGGCGCATGGAGCTGATTCATTACGCGGAGTTCATGGCGGAGTGCCATGACAAAAGCATCGAGCACGCGACGGCTGTCGAACGGGAGGCGAATCCGTTTCCCAGAGACAGACAATCCTCAGTGGAAAGGGATATTCTGTTGGCTTAGCCGATCTAAAAAAGGCGTGCGCCCTGTTCGAGACAACCGCCGGATCAGGTGGATCGCAAAATCCCGAGTTCGGCAAGGAGGGGATTGAGTTGCGCCAACCCGCCAATCCATGATCCGCCCCCGCAAAATTTCCTTCATTTCTTCCCCTTGAAGTTCTCTAAAGCGTGGTCTAACTAAAGGCGCCTCCGTATTTGCTCCCATGAACGCCCTTACCCGCAGCGCCGCCGCCTACTGGAATTCCTCCATCGGAAAAAAACTCGTAGTCGCCGTCACCGGTCTGGCCATGGTGCTTTTTCTGGCGGGTCACCTGACCGGAAACCTCCTCATCTACGCCGGCAAGGAGGCGTTCGATGAATACGCGGAATTCCTTCACACGGCGGGTCACGGCGCGTTGATCTGGGTCGCTCGCTTTGGGCTGATTGTCGTCCTTGTGCTGCATGTTTGGGCGACCATCCTCCTGACAAGGGAAAATAGGGCTGCGCGAAACAAATACGAATTCAACGCCACGATCCAGGCCTCGAAGTCCTCGCGGATCATGATCTGGTCAGGCCTCACCGTCCTCGCCTTCATCGTCTTCCACATTCTCCATTTCACAGTCCGTACGAACTCCCACCTCGCCGAGATCGCCAAGGAATCTCCCTACGAAATGGTCATCGCCGGTTTCAGCGGCGGTTTTCTCCAAGTCCTCGTCGTCCTTTTCTACGTGATCGCGATGACCCTGCTCTGCTCGCACATCAGCCACGGCGTCGCCTCCATGTTCCAGACCCTTGGCTTCCGCTCGAAGAAATCCGCTAGCCTGATCAAGCGGGTCTCGCTCGGTTATGCAGTGGTCATATGGGCCGGCTTTGTATCCATCCCGGTCGCGATTCTTCTCGGATTTGTGAACTGACCCACTATTCAATCTCCAATCCTCAATTCCATGACACTCGATAGCAAAATTCCCGCAGGTCAGCTGGAGCAGAAATGGTCCAGCCACAAGATGAACTCGAAGCTCATCAGCCCCGCCAACAAGCGTAAATTTAATATTATCGTCGTCGGCTCCGGTCTTGCCGGTGGCTCAGCGGCGGCGACTCTTTCCGAGCTGGGCTATAACGTAAAATGTTTTTGCTACCAAGACTCGCCGCGCCGCGCCCACTCCATCGCCGCGCAGGGCGGGATCAATGCCGCAAAGAACTACCGCAACGATGGCGACTCCGTTTATCGCCTCTTCTACGATACTATAAAGGGCGGCGATTTCCGCTCCCGCGAGGCCAACGTCTATCGCCTCGCTGAGGTTTCCAGCGGCATCATCGACCAATGCGTCGCCCAGGGCGTGCCTTTCGCCCGCGAATATGGTGGGCTGTTAGATAACCGCTCTTTCGGCGGAGCCCAGGTTTCCCGCACCTTCTATGCCCGCGGCCAGACTGGCCAGCAGCTCCTGATCGGTTGCTACCAGGCACTCGAAAAAGAAATCCACAAAGGCGGCGTGAAAATGTTTCCACGCACGGAGATGCTCGATCTCGTTCAGGTCGATGGCCACGCCAAGGGCATCGTCGTCCGCGACCTAAACACCGGTGCGATCTCCAGCCACGCAGCGGACGCGGTCATCCTCGCTACCGGCGGTTACGGCAACGTGTTTTTCCTCTCTACGAACGCTATGGGCTGCAATGTCATGGCCTCATGGCGAGCCGCTCGCCGTGGTGCGCTCATGGCCAACCCCTGCTTCACTCAGATCCACCCAACGTGCATCCCGGTCTCCGGCGATTACCAGTCGAAGCTCACCCTCATGTCCGAGTCGCTTCGCAACGATGGCCGCATTTGGGCACCGAAATCCCCTGAATCCGCTGCGAAAATCCGCGCTGGTGCACTCCACCCGAACGATGTCTCAGAGGACGACCGCGATTATTTCTTGGAGCGGAAATACCCATCCTTCGGAAACCTCGCCCCGCGCGATATCTCTTCCCGCACCGCCAAAGAAGTCTGCGATGAAGGCCGCGGCGTCGCGCCCACCGGCCTCGGTGTCTATCTAGACTTTCGCGACTCAATCAAGCGCCTTGGCGAAGACAAGATTCGCGCTAGCTACGGCAACCTTTTTCAGATGTATGAGAAGATCACCGGCGAAAACCCCTATGAGCGCCCGATGATGATTTATCCCGCCGTCCACTACACAATGGGCGGCCTCTGGGTGGATTACAACCTGATGTCCAACATCCCAGGACTCCACGTCCTCGGCGAGGCGAACTTCTCCGACCACGGTGCTAATCGCCTCGGTGCCTCGGCTCTGATGCAAGGTCTAGCCGACGGCTATTTCGTCATCCCTACCACCATCGCGAACTACCTCGCTACTCAGAATCCCGGCACTGTCACCACCCAGCATCCTGCCTTCGCGCAGGTCGAGGGCGAAGTCCGCGAGCGCATTTCCAAGCTCCTCACCATCCAGGGCAAGCGCACGGTCGATTCCTTCCACCGCGATCTTGGCAAGGTCATGTGGGACAAATGCGGCATGCTCCGTACCGTCGAGGGACTTACGTGGGCGCTTGAGGAAATACCCCGCATTCGCGAGGAATTCTGGAACAACGTCCGCATCCCCGGCACCGCCGATTCCCCGAACATGGAATTGGAAAAAGCTGGCCGCGTTGCCGACTTCCTCGAGTTCGGTGAACTGATGTGCCACGATGCGCTCCAGCGCGAGGAATCTTGCGGTGGTCACTTCCGTGGCGAACACCAGTTCTTCGAGACCGACTCTGAAGTCCAGGCCGGAAAGACTCAGCCCGGCGAGGCGAAGCGCCACGATGAAACCTTCGGCTACGTCTCCGCCTGGGAATACCACGGCCCCGGCAAAACGCCCACTCTTCATAAAGAGCCGCTGGTTTACGAAACCGTAAAGGTTTCCATCCGCAGCTATGCGTGACATGGCGGCGATCTTCGGTCGCCGTATAATTTCAACTTCCAATGAAGCCAAAAACCTTGAGGTCACCTTCACTAGGGAGGCATTCCCTAACCATCTCCACTCTTGCCACGGCGGCGACCAGAGTTTCCGCCGCAGAGCCCCGCGAAGAATGGTAATAACTCCTGCGAACTGGGCTTGTTTTTTAGCGCTTCCTGCGCGAAATACTACCTCCGCTTCGCAATACCACTATTTTAAAGCTTATGTCCGTTTCGCAGACTTCCCCACTTGGCTGGCCCCAACCACAAGGCCTTTGGCATCCTTCCCATGAGAAAGACTCGTGCGGTGTAGGTTTCATCGCACACCTCAAAGGCAAGCGCTCTCACGACATCGTCCAGAAAACCCTCACGATGAACACGAATATGGATCATCGCGGAGCCAGTGGATCGGATCCAGATACGGGTGACGGCGCGGGTCTGCTAGTCCAGATGCCTGACAAGTTTCTCCGCAAGGAAATGGCCAAGAAGGGGATCGAACTGCCACCGGAAGGCGATTATGGATCGGGCGTGGTATTTCTTTCGCCAGACCCGAGCGAGCGCGAGGCGGCGATGCAGGTTTTCGAGCACATCATCGCCGACGAGGGCCAGGCATTCCTCGGCTGGCGCACGGTTCCAGTAAAAAGCGAGATCCTCGGCAAAACCTCGGGTCGCTACGAGCCATGCATCAAGCAGCTCTTCATCGGAAAAAGCGTGGACATTACCGATCCCCAAGATTTCGAGCGCAAGCTCTACATCATCCGCCGCCGCGTGGCCTACTGGATCTGTAGTAACGAGATGCCGAACCAATTCAATGGTGTGCACGGCAATAAATCGAACTCGTTCCCTGGCGCTGCCTATCTTTACATCACCAATCTATCGGCACGCACGATGGTATATAAGGGCATGCTCACACCTTGCCAGCTCTCGGAGTATTTCCCGGACTTCCACGACCCGGATTTCGAATCCGCGCTAGCCCTAATGCACACGCGGTTCTCGACCAATACCTTCCCGAGCTGGTCCCGCGCCCATCCGAACCGTTTCATCGCCCACAACGGCGAGATCAACACGGTGCAGGGCAACGCCAACTTCATGAAGGCGCGTCAGGCACTCTGCCAGAGCGAAAAATACGGCGATGAAATCAAGGAACTCTTCCCGGTCATCAACGAGGACGGCTCCGACTCCGCGCGTTTCGACAACGCCTTGGAATTCATGCATTTCGGCGGATACGATCTAGTTCACGCCGTGATGATGATGATCCCCGAGCCATGGGAGCGTCACACGATGATGAATGAGGCGAAGACGGCTTTCTACGAGTTCCACGCCTGCATGATGGAGCCATGGGACGGCCCCGCATCGATCACTTTCTCGGACGGCACCCAGATCGGCGCTGTGCTTGACCGCAATGGCCTGCGCCCGAGCCGCTATTACGTTACCGAAGACGACCTCGTCATCATGGCCTCCGAAGTGGGCGTGATCCCGGATTTAGACCCGCTCACGATTGTTCAAAAAGGCCGTCTGCGTCCGGGCCGCATGTTCCTCGTGGACATGAAGGAAGGCCGGATCGTGCCGGATGAAGAGGTCAAGGAGCGCGTCTATTCCGCCAAACCCTACGAAAAATGGCTGGATGAAAACCGCGTGTTTATAAAAGACCTGCCCGCTCCACTGGCACCAAAAACCGTTGAGGAGGATCGCGTCCTAGAGCGCCAGCTCGCCTTCGGCTACACCTACGAGGATCTCCGGATGCTACTAGGACCAACGGCTTCCAGCGGAGTTCAGCCAATCTCATCGATGGGCAACGACACCCCGCTTGCCGTGCTTTCGGAGAAGCCAAAGCATCTCTATAACTACTTCAAGCAGATCTTCGCACAGGTAACAAACCCTGCTCTTGATTGTATCCGCGAGGAACTCGTCACGGCCACAGAAACCTTCATCGGCTCAGAGGGCAACCTGCTCGATCCCGGCCCGAAAAGCTGCCGCATGATCCGTTTGGACAACCCGCTGCTCGATAACAAACAGCTCGCCAAACTCCGCGAGGTCGCGCTCGATGGCTTCAAGGCCACCACTCTCGATGCTCTCTTTCCCGCCGATCAAGGTGGCGCCGGTCTCGAGAAAGGCTTCGAATCGCTCTGCGCCGCTGCAGACCAAGCCATTGCGGATGGTTTCAATATCCTGATCGTTTCCGACCGCAACATCAGCGCCGCCCACGCCGCGATGCCGACACTGCTCGTCATGGGCGGCCTCCACCACCACCTTGTCCGCTCTGGCAACCGCACCAGGGTCTCCATCATTCTGGAAACGGGGGAGGCTCGTGAGGTGCATCATTTCTCCACGCTCATCGGTTACGGAGCGGATGCCATCAACCCCTACATGGCCTTCGATTCTATCCACCGCATGATCAAGGAAGAAATGCTGGAAATAGACTTCGACAAAGCGGTCTACAATTTCCTCAAAGGCTCCATCAAAGGCGTGGTCAAAACCATGGCCAAGATGGGCATCTCCACCGTCGCCTCCTACCGCGGCGCGCAGATTTTTGAAACAATCGGCCTCAGCACCGCTCTCGTGAATAAATATTTCTGCGGCACATCTAGCCGCTGCGAGGGCTCCGATATCGACCGCGTTGCGGAAGAGGCTCTCATCCGCCATCGCGTCGCTTTCCCGGATCGCCATATCGAAGCCGAAGAACGCGCGCTCGAATCCGGCGGCGTCTATCAATGGCGCAGCGATGGCGAATACCACCTTTTCAACCCGGAAACCATCCACCTCCTGCAAAAGGCGGTGCGCACCGGTAGCTATGAGGTTTACAAAAAATACGCGCAAAAAATCAACGACCAGAGCGAGAACCTCTCCACTCTGCGTGGCCTGATGCGTTTCAAAAATAAGCGCAAGCCGGTGCCGATCGAGGAAGTGGATTCCGTGCAGGAAATCACCCGCCGCTTCAAGACCGGAGCCATGTCATGGGGATCGATTTCCCAAGAAGCCCACGAAACCCTCGCGATCGCGATGAACCGCATTGGCGGCAAATCGAACACCGGCGAAGGCGGTGAAGATCCCAATCGTTTCATCCCGATGGAAAACGGCGATAGCAAGCGCTCCGCCATCAAACAGGTCGCCTCCGGCCGCTTCGGTGTCACTAGCGAATACCTCGTCAACGCCGATGAAATTCAGATCAAGATTTCCCAAGGAGCCAAGCCCGGCGAGGGCGGTGAGCTTCCCGGTTCCAAGGTCTATCCATGGATTGCCAAGGTGCGTTACTCCACTCCGGGGGTGGGACTCGTTTCTCCGCCACCGCACCATGACATCTACTCCATTGAGGATCTCGCGGAACTCATCCACGACCTGAAAAACGCGAATCCGCGCGCCCGCATCAATGTGAAGCTGGTCGCGGAAGTCGGTGTCGGCACCATCGCTGCAGGCGTGGCAAAGGCTCATGCGGATGTCATCCTGATCTCGGGTCACGATGGTGGCACGGGTGCATCACCCTCGTCCTCCATTTTCAACGCCGGCGCCCCATGGGAACTCGGCCTTGCGGAAACGAACCAAATACTTCTCCTCAACGACCTCCGTTCCCGCGTGGTTCTCGAAACCGACGGCCAGCTCAAAACCGGCCGCGATGTAGCCATCGCCGCCTTGCTGGGAGCTGAAGAATACGGCTTCGCCACAGCTCCGCTCGTCTCTGTCGGCTGCATCATGATGCGCGTCTGCCAGAAAAACACCTGCCCGGTCGGCGTCGCCACCCAAGATCCGAAGCTCCGCAAAAACTTCGCCGGTAAGCCCGAGCATGTCGTCAATTTCATGACCTTCATCGCCATGGAAATGCGCGAGATCATGGCGGAACTCGGCTTCCGCACGATCAATGAAATGGTCGGCCAGGTCGATTATCTCGACACCCGCGAAGCCGCGGAGCACTGGAAAGCCGATGGCGTGGATCTCACCTCGATCTTCCATAAGCCCGATGTGGGCGATGAGGTCGGAGCATACTGCCAGAAACAACAGGATCACGGCCTCGAAAAATCGCTCGACCAAACGATGCTGCTCACGCTCTGCAAGCCCGCCATCGAGCGTGGTGAAAAAGTCCGCGCCGAGCTGCCCATTATCAACATCAACCGCGTGGTTGGCACCATCACCGGCAGCGAACTGACCCGCAAACACGGCGGCAAGGGTCTGCCGGAGGACACCATACACCTCAAGTTCAACGGCAGCGCCGGCCAATCACTCGCTGCCTTCTGCCCGCCGGGCATGACGTTCGAACTCGAGGGCGATGCCAATGACTACGTCGGCAAAGGTCTCTCCGGTGCGAAGATCATCATCTATCCGCCGAAAGGCTCGTTGTTCAAAGCGGAGGAAAACATCCTCATCGGCAACGTCGCCTTCTACGGCGCGACAACCGGCACCGCCTACATAAACGGCATCGCAGGGGAGCGCTTCTGCGTCAGAAACTCCGGGGTCAAGACCGTCGTCGAAGGTGTAGGCGACCACGGCTGCGAATACATGACCGGTGGTCAGGTGATCGTGCTCGGCGAGACCGGCCGCAACTTCGCGGCTGGAATGTCCGGCGGAATCGCCTACGTCTATGACATCGACGGCCAATTCGAGAAACGCCTAAACAAGGAAATGGTCAACATCTACCCACTCATCGAGTGCGGTGATGGAGACATCGCCAACGTCAAGGCCGAGATCGAAAAACACTTCACTCTCACCGGTTCCGCTCGCGGAAAATTCCTTTTGGAAAACTGGAGCGCCGAGATACCCAAGTTCTACAAAGTCTTCCCACGCGACTACGAGCGCATGCTCGAATGCTTCCGGAAAGTTGAAGAACAAGGACTCTCCGGCGACGAAGCCGCGATGGCCGCCTTCGAGGAAAACCTCAAAGATCTCTCCCGAGTAGGAGGCAACTGATCTAATTCCCAATACTCAATACTCAATACTCAATCACACCATGGGCAAGCCAACCGGATTCATGGAAATCGATCGCAAGACCGATTTCGAAATCACTCCAATCGAACGCCTCAAGAACTGGAAGGAATTCAAGGTTCACGGGGAAGATAAAGAACGCCGTGCACAGGGCGCGCGCTGCATGGATTGCGGCACGCCGTTCTGCCACACCGGCCATATCGTTTCCGGCATGGCCTCCGGCTGCCCGGTCAACAACCTGATTCCCGAGTGGAACGATCTGGTTTTCCGCGGCCGCTGGAAGGAAGCGCTAGAGCGCCTGCACAAGACCAATAATTTCCCCGAGTTCACCGGCCGCGTCTGCCCCGCTCCCTGCGAAGGCTCCTGCGTGCTCGGCATCATCGGACCTCCCGTCACCATCAAGAACAACGAGTGCGCGATCATCGACAAGGGTTGGGAGGAAGGCTGGGTCATCCCACGCATCCCGGAAAAGCGAACTGGCAAGAAAGTCGCTGTCGTCGGCTCCGGCCCGTCCGGTCTCGCTTGCGCAGATCAGCTCAACCAAGCAGGTCACGATGTCACCGTTTTCGAGCGTGAAGACCGCATCGGCGGCCTGCTGATGTATGGCATTCCCAATATGAAACTCGATAAGGAAGACGTCGTGCAACGCCGCGTCAACCTTCTCACCGAGGAAGGTATCGTTTTCAAAACGGGCATACATATCGGCAAGGACAGTGAGTGGACGGCGGAAAAACTCCGCAAGGATTTCGATGCCATTGTTCTCTGCTGCGGCGCGACCCTCGGCCGCGATCTCCCAATCGAGAGTCGGGATGCCAAAGGCGTTTATCTCGCGATGGAGTTTCTCACTGCAAACACTCGTTACCAACTCGACAAGGGCTTCGACGGAACGATCCCCGCACTTAATGCCAAGGGCAAAGATGTTGTGGTGATCGGCGGTGGCGATACCGGCACTGACTGTGTGGGCACAAGCCTGCGCCACGGTTGCAACAGCGTCATTCAGTTGGAAATCATGCCCATGCCGCCGATGGAGCGTGCCGCCGATAATCCATGGCCCGAGTGGCCGAAGGTTTACAAGATGGACTACGGTCAGGAAGAAGCCGCGGCTGTTCAAGGCCAGGACCCTCGCCAATACCTCATCCAGACGAAGCGCTTCCTCAAGGACGAGGCCGGCAATCTAACAGGTTTGGAAATTTCCGATATCGAATGGGTGCACGAAAACGGCAGATACATGCCAAAGGAAAAACCCGGCACCGCCCGGATTATTCCCGCCCAGCTCGCCCTGCTTGCCATGGGTTTCCTCGGGCCAGAGAGCGACATCGTAAAACAATTCGAGCTCGAAACCGATGCCCGTTCGAACGTCAAGGCAAAGCATGGCAAGTTCACCACCAACCTACCCGGCGTCTTTGCTGCTGGTGACATGCGCCGCGGCCAATCCCTCGTCGTCTGGGCCATCAACGAAGGCCGCGCCGCCGCCCGCGAGTGCGACAAGTTCCTGATGGGCGTAACGAATCTGCCGTGATCAGCGGATGAGGTTGGTAACGCCGACGAGTGCGCCTCATTGTCTTTGATTTCAAAAATGCCTGCTAGGAATTTGCTATTAGCTTGAAGGCCTTTGAAAGAGACGATGTGCTCTGGAGAGGGTGAGGTGACTTATCGCGACAACGGTGAGGAGAATCATAAACATCAGGCTTACCACGAGAGCAAAACCGCCTAAATGGCGTTTTTTCAGGTTCGCTGGAGTTGGATGATTCACAGGCGATGGGATTTGGGGGGGGTTGGAAAACGACTTGGGTTCTATCGCCAATGTTTTGGTAATGACAAATTAATCTGTGGCGTTGGGATGTAGAGTAGATATAGTTCCCCGCTACAAATTGTGGGGGCGGTTTTGTGTCGAGCATGATGGTAATTAACGGCCACCATTGAAACTGCCTATCGAGAAAATTTTATCAATGTCACCTGCCTCTGGAGCCCAGAGATGCTTGTCTCTAACTAGGCAAAATCCAAGTAAGGGAGGTGGTTGCGTTTCCATGTCCCTTCTGCGGATAGCTCGCCGATTGTCGCGGCGGTGGCTGTAGTTAGCGAGTGTTCGATGAAAGAACGACGTGTCTTATGCGTAACAGATGATAATGAGGCATGGGAGGAAGCGTATTGATTACCTCCCAAAAGCTGTGCTCCAAGATATTCGTACACTTGATAACCAGAAAAAATCCGCTTCCAAAATATTCCATGCATATTATTTACATAAGTCATAAATCCCTACACGCATTGTACGCTCCGAAAAGTGATACCCCCCCACCCCCAGCAAAGGTATGCCTTAATTGGGCTCGTACGGACCTGTGGAGGGCGTTTTCTTGCCTTCTGGCCAGGCAGCCGTCTCACGGAACCAATAGGAACCCGGCCGTGTCTTCCACGGGGAGATCCCACCCGAAATCGTTTTCGTCTTTTCTGCTGACTGGAGCCATCCTTACGGTAGCTCACTTGGCTTTTGTGCCGGTAGCGTTCGGCCAAGCGCAAAATTCTGGCGGCGATACCGTAACGAGCGCTGCTGTAATAGAAAATTTGAAATCGCACTTCAAACCGATCATTGAAAAATTCGGGCAGCATAGTACTACGAAAATAAAAGTGGTGTCTGGGCCCGAGGCCGTTCAGATGAGAAACGGAGGCGTCGCCGGCAAGCAATGGATAGCGACCTCCGGCGAGTATCGGTTCAAGCTTACCATTGAAGATGCGACTGGCGCCAAGCTCGAGCTTTTGGTCGCGCGTCTTGAGAAGCTTCCCAGTTCCTACCTAAGCGCGTGCGTAGCTGTTTCTGACGAGGGAGAGGACGGGATCGCGATCTATGCGGACCTCGGTGGAGCAAGTGCACATGGCGGGAAAGGATATATAAATCTGGTTCCTAATGCCGACGCCTTGGTGATCGCCCATGAAGCCGGTCATACACTGGAGCAGGTCTTTATGGAGTCAGATCCCGAGATACTCAACAAGTGGGATGAGGCCATCAATGCGGATAAGATCTCCGTCTCCGACTATGGTGACACGGTACGCCATGAAGATCTCGCAGAATTCGCCATGACATACGCCGTCTGTCTGGATGCGGGCCCCGAACATCTGGCGGAGATTAAGAAACTCTCGCCCAAACGGTTCGCACTCTGGGAAAGGATATTGGATCCGTACAGCCCGCAAGCATTACGAAACACGCTCGATCCGTTTTACAAACAGCACATCGTCGCTGATGGCCTCGTTGTCGCGGGTTCGGAGAAAGTATCTTTATACGCTCTCGAAGAGGCGGGATACCTGATAAAGAAGATGCTCGCCAATCGGCCTGATGTGATTCGGGATCTTTGCGAAAAGCGAAAGATGTTCGTGGCCGTGATGGCTTACTGCGAGTTGCAGACCGACTTGCCCGACTGCCGAGGAATGTCGCTGTGGTGGGCTTATCGCGCTCGAGGCCTAGGCTCTAGGCCGGTCAGTTGTGGCGAAGAAAATTTGCTGGATCTCAAGGGAGATCCTTATAAAGGCGAAAATATTTTTATTCATGAATTCGCCCACGGGATTCACGGTGTCCTTGGTGAGGAGTTCAACGTGCGACTTAGGAAGCTATTCGACGAGGCAAAGGAGAGTGGTCGCTTCGGTGGATACGCAATCGATGGTGGCGTTGGGGAGTTTTGGGCTGAAGGCGTTCAGACATGGTTCGAGTGCAACGGACGCAAGAGGCCGAAGTCTGGTAGAGGGCAGGACTCGTTCACCGTGATCGGGCCCGATGGAAAGCTTGTCTCCCACCTAACGACCCGCGAGCAGCTGAAAACACATTTACCGGAATTCGCCAAACTGCTCGATGATACGTTTCTACAAAACGAATGGGTCTACGTGCCCGTTTTGAAACGGTTGGATGAACCACACCTGAAGGGCTTCGATCCGGCGGACGCACCCGAGTTCCGCTGGCCAGTCGCAGTGGTCGAGGCTTTCGATCGAATCGAAGCCGAGCAAGCAAAAGAAAAAGCTAAAGATTAAAGAGAAAAAATGTCGATGCTCAATCTACCTTCTATAAATTACTGGATCGGCGGCGCCGGGGCTTTGGTTTTGATGTCAACGGTCACGATTCTTCAGGCTCAGGGGACCAAGGCGGACTACGAACGTTTCGATAAAATAGGCGAAATAACCGGAGGTAAGGTGTTTCGGACGAATGTCAAAGCGAATTGGCTGGCTGGAACCAAGTGCTTCTGGTATCGCAACGACCTGAGGCACGGCCGGAAAGTTTTCGTTTTTGTTGATGCGGCCGCGGGGAAGCGAAAAGCGGCTTTCGACCACGAGCGGCTGGCAAAGAATCTCGCGCAAGCAACCGGTAAGGCCTTCGATGCTCATAAACTGCCCTTCGATGCGATCGAATATAAGAAAGCGGATGGCGATGACAAGGGATCGCTGGAAGAGGCCGTCTACTTCAAGGCGGTGGATAAATCGTGGAAAATCAATCTTAAGGATCAGTCTCTCACTGAAGAAACGCCCGGGGACCGAAAGGTGTCGATCTTAAGAGGAATCCCCGCTCTGCGACAGGAGGCCTCGGAGTTACTCTTCTCGCAATCCCCGCAAGCTGCGGCCGAAGCGACTTTGCAACCGCACGAGAAACCGGCCGAGCCCAAACTTCAGTTCCCTCAATCGCCTGAGGAAAAGAAGGGCTCCGCACAAAAGGAAGAAGTGAAGAAGGTAGAGGTTTTCATCAAGGACCACAATGTCTGGCTTCGTCTCGGCGAGGGCGGCAAGGAAATCGCCCTGACGACGGACGGTGAGGAGAGCCACGGTTATCAAGACAATTTTCAATGGTCACCCGACCGGAAGAAGCTGATTGGTTTCCGTCATAAGAAGGCTCAAGAGCATATAGTCCATTTCGTCGAGTCCTCGCCCAAGGATCAGTTACAACCGAAGTTGCATTCGAACAGCTATCTCAAACCGGGCGACCAGATTGCCCAGACCAAGCCGCACCTGTTCGACATCGTCGGAAAGAAGGAGGTTCCGCTCGACGAGACGCTTTTTGCCAACCCATGGAGTATCGATGCTTATCGCTGGGAGAAGGACTCCAGCAGATTCACATTCTACTACAACCAACGGGGACACGACGTGGTGAGGATCGTGGCCATCGATGCCGAGAGCGGCGAAGTCACTGCGCTAATCGACGATCCTAGCAAGACTTTCGTCAATTATTCCGACTATAATTATCGCCAGTTGTTGGAGTCTACTAACGAGATGATCTGGATGTCGGAACGCGACGGGTGGAACCATTTGTACTTGTTCGATTTCGGCAGCGGACAGCTGAAGAACCAGATTACCAAGGGCCCGTGGATCGTGCGGGGGGTCGACCACGTGGATACGGCCAAGCGTCAGATCTGGTTCCAGGCGGGGGGGATCTATCCCGAACAGGATCCCTATTACATCCACTTTTGCCGCATCAATTTCGACGGGACGGGCCTGGTGAAATTGACCGCCGGCGATGGCACGCACTCGATCGAATACTCGCCGGACCGTGAGTTTATCATCGACACGTATTCCCGCGTGGACATGCCGCCGGTGAACGAGTTGCGTCGGGTTAGTGACGGTTCGCTGGTTTGCCGCTTGGAAGAGTCCGATGCCAGTGAACTCGAGGCCACCGCCTGGCAAAGACCTGAGCGTTTCGTGGCCAAGGGGCGCGACGGCAAGACCGACATCTACGGGGTGATTTACCGCCCCTCGACGTTCGACCCGAACAAGAAGTATCCGGTAATTGAGCAGATATACGCTGGGCCTCACGGTTCCTTCGTGCCGAAGAGTTTTTCGCCTTGTCACGGCGCCCAAAGGTGGTCCGAGTTGGGATTCATCTTGGTGCAGATCGACGGCATGGGCACGTCGCACCGCAGCAAGGCCTTCCACGACGTGTGCTGGAAGAATGTGGGCGACGCAGGTTTCCCCGATCGCATTCTCTGGATCAAAGAGGCCGCGAAGAAGTACCCCTATATTGACATCAACCGCGTCGGGATCTTCGGAGGTTCGGCCGGCGGGCAAAGTTCGACCGGGGCCCTGCTCCATCACGGAGATTTCTACAAGGTGGCCGTCTCAGATTGCGGTTGCCACGACAATCGCATGGATAAGATCTGGTGGAACGAAGCTTGGATGGGTTGGCCTGTGGGGCCGGAATACGCCGAAAGTTCCAACGTGACCCACGCCCATAAGCTCAAGGGCAAGCTACTGCTGATTGTGGGCGAACTGGACCGCAACGTCGATCCCGCGTCGACCATGCAGGTCGTCAATGCCTTGGTTAACGCCGATCGCGATTTCGACATGCTGATCATCCCCGGCGCCGACCACGGTGCGGCTGGCTCCGCCCACGGGAATCGACGTCAGAAGGATTACTTCGTCCGCAACCTGCTGGGTGTGGAACCGCGATGGGAGCCGTGACCGCCAAGGGTCCGTCCGCCTCACCACTCTCCGTTGGAATCAATCCTTATGTCTAATAGAATCAGCACCCTGAGTATCTACCTCTTCATTTTTTCAATAATCACGCCACTACGCCTCTTAGCCGAAGTGGAAGTCGGTCCGGCCACACCGCCCGAAGTGCGTATGAAGGCCTGGGATCATCATGTGAAGCTGAGAGAATCGTCGATATTCAAAGATGTCGAGTGGACGGCTGTTGGTCCTAGGATCCAGGGCGGAAAGATCGAGAGCGTTTGGTCGGTCAAAAAGCGGAAGTCGACCCTCTACTGCGGCTCCGGCTCCGGTAATCTCTGGAAATCCGTCAACAATGGCACGACTTGGAAACCGATCTTTGAGAGCGAGTCGACTTCCTCTATTGCGGTCGTAACGGTATCCGACAAGGATCCGAACCTCGTTTGGGTTGGGACCGGCGAGCGGCACATGGCACGCAGTTCTATTGCCGGGACGGGAGTATTCAAGTCTACTGACGCTGGGGGCGAATGGCAGAATATGGGGCTCAACGACACGCACCACATCGGCCGTGTTATCATCGATCCGGAGAATAATGACGTCGTGTATGTCGCGGCCCTCGGACACCAGTACACCTACAACAAGCAGCGCGGCGTCTTCAAGACCACCGACGGTGGCAAGACCTGGGAAAAGATCCTCTATATCTCCGAGAAGGTCGGCGTCGTGGAAGTCGTCATGGACCCGTCTGACAGCAAGACCCTGTATGCTGTTGCCTGGGAGCGTGACAGGAAGGCTTGGAATAATGTGGTCGCCGGTGCTGGCAGCGGAATCTACAAATCGACCGACGCGGGCGAGACGTGGAAGCTTTTGACTAAGGGGCTCCCCACTGGTGAGAAGGTTGGCAGAATGGGCATCACCATCGCGGCCTCAAATCCGAATGTTCTCTACCTCATCTGCGACCACCGCGGCGTGGGGGGCGAGGTCTATCGATCCGACAACAAGGGTGAGAGCTGGCACAAAACCCATGAGGGCGAAGTGAAGACGGGGATCGGTTATGATTTCTGCCTCATCAGGGTCATGCCGGACAACGAAGACGAGATATTCATTGTAGGTTTCAACCTTATCTATTCACCCGACGCAGGGAAGACTCAGAGCATTATTTCCGAGCACATCGTTCCCATGCTTTCCTACAAAGCCCGACGCGAAACTCCACATTGTGACAATCACGACATGTTCATTGATCCCGACGATACTGACCGGCTTATGCTGGCTACCGATGGCGGGCTCTATATCTCGCACGATCGGGGCAAGACGTGGCTCCACGTCAACACGCTGCCCATCGCCGAGTTCTACGCCATCTCCGTCGACGCGCGTGAGCCTTACAAGATATGGGGCGGCACCCAGGATAACGGCGTGCTTGGTGGTGAGGCGAAACCGATGGTCCTAGGCGAGGAGCACTGGGAATGGGACCATGGTGGCGACAACTTCGTTACTCTGATCGACCCGAACGAACTGGATACGATGTACACCGAAGGCATGTTTGGCGGGATGGAGCGAAGAAATCTAAAGACAGGTGAGAGATTTGGCATCCAACTCGGCCCAGCGCCGGCGGGAAAGCAACTGCGATTCAACTGGATGACTCCCTTCATCCTGTCGCATTACGACTCCAAGACGCTCTACGCTGGCGCCAACTACGTATTCAAAAGCGAGAACCGGGGCGTCCAGTGGAAATGTATCAGCCCCGACCTGTCAACCAATCCGGGACCTGAAAAGCAAGGAGATGTTCCCTTCGGAACCATTACCGACATCTCCGAATCCGCACTTAAGAAGGGCTTGCTCTATGCCGGAACGGATGACGGGCAACTGCATGTAACAAAAGACGATGGAGCTACTTGGACAAATATCAACAAGGGCCTGCCGAATAAATGGGTCAGTCGCGTTGTCGCATCTAAGTATGATGAGGGGACCGTGTTTGTTTCCCTGACGGGATACCGTGAGGACGATTTTGAGGCCTATCTGTATATCTCGACCGACTTCGGTGAGACCTGGAAATCAATCGTCAACAACATGCCCTCAGAGTCAATCAATGTGATACGCGAAGACCCGACCGATCAGGATATTTTGTATGTTGGAACCGAGCTAGGAGCATATTGTTCCATCGATAAGGGCAAGACTTGGCACTCGCTTTGCAAGACGCTGCCGACCTGCCCGGTGCATGATCTAGCAATCCATGAGGGGACTGGCGACATTGTCGCAGGTACTCATGGTAGAAGCGTTTTTGTCCTCGATACAAAGCAGATTAAGAAGATCAAGCAGGAGATGGCAAAGTAGCACTCAGCATGAAACTCTCCAAGCTCAGCCGCTTATTGCATAGGTGGGGGTCCATCATCGCCCTTCTGCCGATTACGATCATCATCACCTCCGGCATTGTCCTGCAATTGAAGAAGGACGTAGCCTACATCCAGCCGCCGACCCAGCGCGGCGCCGGAACAGAACCCACCATCGGCTTTGAGCGAATTCTCAAGGTCGCGAAGACTGTCCCCAAGGCAGAGATCGAGTCCTGGGAAGATGTTGACCGTTTAGACGTAAGGCCCGGCAACGGAGTGGTCAAAGTGCAGTGCAAGAACCGTTATGAGATTCAGATCGACAGCGAGACGGCCAAGATCTTGCACGTGGCCTTCCGCCGCTCCGACCTGATCGAGAGCATTCATGACGGGTCCTACTTCAACGACCATTTCAAGCTTTGGGTCTTCCTGCCCGCTGGCATCGTGCTTGCCGCCTTGGTAATCACCGGGGTTCAGCTATTTCTCATGCCCTATCTCTTCCGGCGTAGACGAGTTACCGGTGTTGGCCAACCCCCCAGTGACTCAGGGCCAGGTTGACTGAGTCGGAAGGGATTGAAAAATTTGTCATTTTCCTGAAATTTCCTGTATAAAATGCCCGATTAACTAAGTATAAGAGTCTGAATAAATACTAATACACTGTCATTATGAATAGGCGCAATATGTTAAAGTCGGCGGGTTGTGTGTTGATGTTACCTGCATTGGAAAGCTTTGGTCGAAGTCTGACTGGAGACTATCTGACTGGCGATGATACCGGCAAGGCTAACCGTCTGTTTTGCATGAATATCGGCAACGGTATGTGTTCTGATAACTTCCCGACTTCGACGGGCTCGGGCTACCAGAGTTCTTCCACCTTCCAGCCACTCGAAAACTTGAAGGATGATTTCACTCTCTGTACGAATTTGAGGAACTACGGGAATCACGAAAGCACGATGTTCGCTTTCGCAGAATATGCTGAACCCGGAAATTTCCAGATGATTAAAGATTCAGTAGATGAGGTCGCGGCAGCTCACATTGGTAATGAAACGCGAATTAGAAATCTGGTCGTAGAACAGAGAAGTTCCTATGGAATTTCTTGGAAGAATGGATTGCCCGTTTCCCCAATAGCGGACGTTCAGATTTTATTCCAAAACATCTTCGGCAAAGTCGATAAGACAAAACAGGCCGAATTGCTGGCGCTCAAAAAATCGATGCTGGATGCCAGTAAAGATGATGCCAAGAGAATGATGGGTAATGTATCTCAAGAAGACCGCGCCAAATTGGATGAGTATTTTTCCAGTTTGCGTGAATCTGAAATTTCGATTCAAAGATCGGAGCGCTGGTTGAGTCAAGAGCACGTAGAGGTGCCATTCCCTGAAAACGTGAAGTTCAAAACAGACGGCCTCAGTGAGTATCTGCAAAAGATTTTAGTGTGCCCACATTTCAATCAACGTTCAACCTATTTGGATTTGCTCTATCTGGCATTCAAATTTGATGTCACCCGAGTGGCAAACGTGTATTCGGAATGGAATTGGCTTGGTCATCATACGGATTCCCACGCGGTTAATACTGAAGAAGGATTTATTAAGAACATCGAGGCGGACCAAGCCTACATGATGCAGACGGCTCGTTTCTTAGATAAGCTCAAGTCGACTAAGACAAAATCGGGCGGAACTCTATTGGATCAAACAGTTTGTCTAATCACCAGTTCTCTGAGTATTAACAAAGAAGAAGGCGCCCACGGTATGAAGAATAATCCCGTGATTGTCGCTGGCGGTGGATTTGAGCATGGTAAACATATTAAGTTTAATGGAGCAGATAACCGGAACAACGTCTACCTCGCAGCCTTGCAGCATCTGGGGCTCGAAATCGAAAGTTTCGCTACCAGCAGTGGAAGCGCCAAGATTTAAGTCAAGTTCAATGAGAATCTTATCCCTAGCGTTGCTGGCATCGGCTTCAGCCCCTTTGGCGTATGGTGTTGAAAGCAATATCGACTTCGACCTTAATAAAACCTTCTTAACCACTTACTGTGTCAGTTGTCATGGTGATGATAAAGCCAAGGGCGGACACAATTTTGAATACTTTAGTGACAGCGATTGGAACGATCATAATTTATTAGATGAACTGTTAGGTGTGTTGGCGGAAAATGAAATGCCGCCCAAAAAAGCTAAGAAGAAGCCATCAAGTGAGGAGCTGGCGATTTATGAAAAGCTCTTGGCCAAACAGTACCTGGCAGTCAAATCAACGTTACCAGGTGTTCTCACGCGTTTGAATCGAGCGGAATATGAGAACACGATCAATGATGTTTTGTTCACCAAGTTAGAAGTCAAAAATCACTTGCCCGTGGACAACACCAGACATGGCTTTGACAACGAAGGTGATAAGCTCGTGATGTCACCCTATGCCATGGATAGCTATTTCCGAGTTGCCTCTGAAATAGCCGAGAAGGTCGTGGGAGGCATGCCTGAGGCCACTTCTACCAATCATAGTTATGACAATGGTTTAGGGCGCAGATTAGGTAGCGATGGAGTGGCGGGCTATGAATCTACCAATGACGGTATGACTACCGAAGGGTATCGTTACGACGACGCATCCCGTGGGCTTGGACTCAAATATGGTGATAAATTTCCCGGCCATTACGATGTGAAGGTCAATGGACATTTTACGTTTATTGATCCAGCCGTTCCTCTTAGGGAACGTGATTTATATTTCAAGGTTGACCTAGGTAAAGAAAATGAACGGTTGAGGATCACTACGAATGTAGACCCTCAGATCAGTCAAAAAATACTCAGCACCCAAGATTTTTTATTAAGCGATACCGTGCGGGTATATTTGGAGCCAGGGCAGAATGCTGTTATTTATAGTTACAATTATTTTTATCCATTACCCAAAGATCTAAGTAAACTAAAGCCGATACCCCCATTGCCGCAAGATTGGACCTTTTCCAAGCTCCCAAAAGCATTATTTCACCTCATTTCAGCTGATGTGACTGGTCCCTATTATGAGAGTTGGCCTCCAAAAAATGCGTTTTACAATACCTACTACGAAGACCTAAAAGACCTTGATCCCCATGAGCTGTATCAACAATTCATTAAGAAGCTGGCCGTTAAGCTCTTCCGCCGACCGGTGAGCGAGGGGGAATTGGCGCTATTTTTCGATGCCGCAAAAAAGAGGTATGAAAAGGATCAGAATGTCTTCGATGCCGTTCAATCGGGCTTGACGATGATGCTCTGCTCACCCAATTTTTTGTATAAGTATAAAGGAAATTTGCTCGATCTCGATGAGTATGCCATTGCCTCCAGATTGTCTTATTTTTTGTGGAATACACTGCCTGATGACCGTTTGATCAAGCTGGCTGCTGAAGGGAAGTTGAAGGATCCAAGCGTTCGTTCTGCGGAGGCCTTAAGGATGCTGGAAGACCCTAAATCTCAGCGTTTCGTTACCGATTTCTCCGAGCAGTGGCTCCAACTTCATAAGATTGATGTCGTCAATCCGCAAACTGATCTTCTTAAAATAACATTTAATGGGTTTACAGAAATTAGGCCCTTTATGAGGCAGGAAAGTATTGAGTTTTTTAAGGTAATATTGAATGAGAATCTAAGCCTTCTCAATTTCATTGATTCTGATTTTTTGGTAATCAATCAACCTTTGAATCAGATTTATGCGGTGACCATTCCTGAAGAAACGGAATCGCCAAACGACGTTACCCCAAAAATCTCGGAGCTCATTGCTAACGAGAAGAAACAACAACAAGCAAAGGCCTTCCGAAAAGTGATGCTGGATAAAGAGTCCTTGCGTGGCGGCCTACTAACGCAGGCGGGTATTTTGATGATGAATACCAATGGCGAATTCACCAACCCGTTCTATCGGGGGGCTTGGGTGGCCAAAAGTATCTATGGACTGGAACTGGAACCTCCTCCCAACATTCCAGGAGGAGCTCTGCAAGCGCCTACGGAAACATTCACCATCAAAGACAGTATCAATGAGCATCGTAACAATCCGAGCTGCGCCTCTTGTCACGTCAAGATGGATCCCTTTGGCCTAGCCTTGGAAAATTTCGATGTTTTCGGACGGTTTCGCGAGAATTACCAGAAGTTAGTTGTAACCAAGACAACGACCGAAGTAACCGTCGAAGGAAAGATGAACAAGACCGAGCATACGGCGCAAAAGTTCGAACCCACGACGAAAGTGGACACCTCTACCGTAGACCGAGACGGGCGGCCTATCGAGGGGATAGATGGATTAAAAAAAATAATGTTGGAGGACAAAGATAAAATTGCCAAGAACGTCCTCACAAGGCTCTCGGAGTATGCGATGGGAAGAAAGATGAATTACGCTGATTCTGAAAAGATTCATCGCCTTTTGGATGAATCAAAGAAGAACGATTACAAATTGCGTGATTTGATTGTCAGTATCATTGCCGACGAATCATTCACAAAACAATAATTTAAGTCCTGCATCATCCATCGCAAAGGAACCAATAATGACTCACCCACGTATTCTGAGATGGAAACCGTTTTCGGCTGTCCTGCTATCAGCAATCCTCCTAACGGCTGCGCAGGTAGACTTGGTGCCGGTAGCGTTTGGGCAGAATGCGAGGAAAGGCGCTTCTTTAAACGAGGCGTCCGGGGATACGGCGACTGCTGGGCAACTCACGCTGGACCTTGGCAAAGGGGTATCGATGAAGCTCGTGCTCATTCCGGCCGGCAAGTTGATGATGGGCAACCACGACAGCCCGGCTGAAACAGTCGAGAAGGTAGGGGGCTTCGAGAATAACTTGGTCGACGAGTATCCTGCGCATGAGGTGACGATCAGTAAGCCTTTCTACATGGGCATCTACGAGGTAACGCAGGCCCAGTGGAAGGCCGTAATGAGTACTGAACCTTGGAAGGCAGAGCGGGCCTTGGGATACATGAGTCTACAGCCAAGACCAGAAGGCTTTGACGATTATCCCGTTGCCTTTGTTGACTCTTATGACGCCGTCAAATTCTGCAATAAGCTTTCGAAGAAGACGGGTAGAACCGTCTCCCTCCCGACGGAGGCGCAATGGGAGTATGCCTGCCGCGCGGGAACTACCACGACTTTTTCCTTTGGAGATGACCTATCGAAACTCATCGACTACGGCTGGTACGGCGGGGAAAATGCAGGGCAGAAGGAAGACTACGCCCACCGGGTCGGCCAGCTGAAGCCCAACCCTTGGGGCTTGTATGATATGCATGGTAACGTCTGGGAATTCTGTCGTGACTGGTATGAAAAGGACTTCTACAGCAGGTCACCGAGTGTTGATCCGGTGAATACCACGAAGACCGACAAGCCATCTCTGCGCAGTGGGTCGTTTCACAGCGTTCCTACCGTGTCCCGCTCTGCACAACGCAACAGCTGGACCGATCCCAAGACGGTCCGCTATAACTACGGCCTTCGGGTCATCGTTGCTGCAGACAAATAGGAAAAGGCCTTGGATGTATCGTATCTTTTACAGAAAAAACCCATGACTCGAATGTCTTACTCCGTGCTGCTTGCTCTTGTGCATTTGACTTTGGTTTGCGGCTTCAGCAATGCCGAGGATGTACCGGTCGAATATGACCGAGCAGCCGTTCTCGCGAAACTCAATGAGGCGGCTGCAAAAACCAACGATCCTGTAATCCAGCGTGCTCTAAAAAAGATGTATGAATGCGCTGAGCGTGACCATAAATTATTGACGCTCAGTGGCCTTCGAACGCTCCCGCCAGAGGTTGGACAGCTTACAAACCTGACCGGGTTGACCCTCCATGATAACCAATTCTCCACGCTTCCGCCCGAGATTTATCAGCTCACAAACCTGACGTATCTGGGGCTCAAACGTAACCAATTCACCACATTCCCGATCGAGATTGCAAGGCTCACGAATCTGAACCATCTGGATATTGGAGAAAACCAACTCACCACGATTCCTCCCGAAATTGGTAAACTCAAAATGCTTACGCAGTTGAGCCTCACTGGGAACAATCTGTCGACGCTCCCGCCCGAAATTGGACAGCTCATGAACCTGACACATTTGAGGCTCTGGGACAACCAACTCTCGACGCTCCCCCCAGAGATCGGACAGCTCACAAATCTGATAGATTTGAGTCTTTGGGACAACCAACTCTCGACGCTCCCGCCCGAGATTGCACAGCTAGTGAATCTGACCGGGTTGTCTCTCCATAACAACCAATTCGCCACGCTTCCACCCGTGATTGGGAAACTCGCGAAGCTGATGATTATCGGGCTTGGAGAAAACCCATTCACCACGCTCCCGCCTGAGATCGGACAACTTACGAACCTGACGTGGTTGTATCTTGAAAGTAACCAGCTCACCACGCTTCCACCGGAAATTGGACAGCTCACAAACCTGACGGTCTTGACCCTCAATGGCAAACAATTCACCACACTACCGTCCGAGATTGGGAAACTTACAAAGCTAGTTTATCTGGGGCTCGCAGGTAACCAACTCACCACACTACCGCCTGAGATTGGACAGCTAACTAACCTGACCTGGTTGTATCTCGAAGGTAACCAACTCACCATGCTTCCGCCCGAAATTGGGAAACTCACGAAGCTGACTGAGCTGCATATTGAAAAAAATCCCCTGACCGACACAGATCTGGAACACTTGAAGTCGCTAGAAAGCTTAGGAATACTTAATGTTCTTGATACCAAGGTTACTATTGCAGGCGTCGAAGCCTTTAGAAAGACGCTACCGAATTGTAAGCTCAGGTAGCCAAGGTAACATACTTGATCTGTGTTTTGCGCAAATCACTGTGAGTGTTGTCTTTTTCTGCGAGTACTATTAGCCTAGAAACAGAAATGGAACCACAGATGGACACGAATACACACGGATAATCAAAGAGTTATGAATTTTTTCAGTCTCACTTTTTAGGTGAACTAAGAATTCTTTCTAATACTCTTAGCATCAGTGTTGATCCGCGTTTATCCGTGGTTCATTTTCTTCTTTAGGATTAGGAATTTACTTTCTGCGGAAGGCCCCTGAGAGAGTCAATGGGCTTGATTACGGTGTTTCGTTTGTAATTTCTCCAAAATGCGCGTCCTTTTGCGTTTATTAGCGGTTGGGATTATTGAATCTGTAATTAACTAGAGTGATGATCGATTGGAGTGAACGATATCGGAAGGGTGAGACGCCTTGGGAAAGGGGAGCACCCGCCCCGCCTTTACTGGAGCTGTTAGATAGAGTGAATCCGGAAATCTGGGGAGACAGTGCCGTCTTGGTGCCGGGTTGCGGCACGGGTCACGATGTCCGCGCGCTGGCGACGAGGGGGCTGAGAGCACTGGGTTTGGATCTGGCGGTGGAAGCTTACCGTCGTGCCGACGCGTATCCCAAGGCGGGCGGAGAAAGTTATGAGGTCGGTGATTTCCTCGATCCCAGATGGCGGGAAGGGAAGCGTTTCTCTGCGATCTGGGAACATACTTGCTTCTGCGCGATCGATCCTCTGCGGCGCGCGGATTACGCAAGAGCCTGCGCGGAACTGATTGTGACGGGCGGCTGCCTTGTCGGCGTATTTTTCCTAACCCCTTACGATCCCGGCGAGGAGTGGACTGGCCCGCCATTCCCCTCCGGAGTGGAGGAACTGGATGCGGTTTTCTCGCCGTGGTTCGAGAGAGAGATTTCGTGGGTGCCGGAAGCAGCCTACCTCGGCCGCGAGGGGCGTGAGTGGCTGGCGGTTTACCGTAGGCACTGACCGCACGATGAAAACGCCCTTGGACATTCAGAGCATCGACCGGCTAGTTTCCTACGCCGACGGTTTGGCGATTCAGGAAAATGCCGTGACATCGATCCTCGCTGGGGAGATCGGCGACACTATTTTTCTATTAGAGCACGAGCCGGTCTTCACCATTGGCCGCCTCCGCGACCAGTCCTCCCTTAGCTCGGTGTCGAGCCTACCATACCCGGTTTATGAAACCAATCGCGGCGGTCAGGCTACCTACCACGGTCCGGGGCAGCTAGTCGGTTATCCCATCCTCGACCTTAATCCGCGCGGGCGCGACCTGCACTTACACCTTCGGCTCATCGAAGACGCACTGATCGCGGCGTGCGCGGATCTAGACGTTGCCGCAGGCCGCCGGCAAGCTATGACAGGTGTATGGGTGGAGAACCGCAAGCTCGCTTCCATCGGGGTGGGCGTAAGGAAATGGATTTCGATGCACGGCTTCGCGATCAACGTCACACAGCAGTCGTTGCCGCCTTTCCTGAGCATCACTCCCTGCGGGCTGGAAGGGGTGAAGATGACCTGCCTCGAGGCTGAGGCAGCCTCGCCGATCAATATGGATCTGGCCGTTTCCACGATCTCCACCCGCCTCAGGGAGTTGCTCGGTTAATCGCGGTTTCGTGCTTGCCAGACGTGCGGATCTAGTTTCGTCTAAATGTGTTCAAATGATTACTAAACTATATTCGGCGGCGCTGCGCGGGGTGGACGCACTTGAGGTGGTGGTTGAGGTCAACGCCCGCGGCGCGGAGACGCCCGCCGTGATCATCGTCGGCCTGCCGGATGCCGCCGTGCGTGAAAGCTCGCAGCGCGTCACCTCCGCCATCACCACCTCAGCGCTCAAACTAGATATCGGCGTCAAGACCGTAAACCTCGCCCCCGCTGACCTCAAAAAGGAAGGCCCATCCTTTGACCTGCCAATTGCCCTAGCGATGGTCGGCGCGAGCGGGGATAAGATCATTGATACCAATGATTTCTGCGTCGTAGGCGAACTCGGCCTCGATGGGGCGGTGCGTCCGGTGAAAGGCGTGCTTTCAATCGCATTGGAGGCAAGAAAACGTGGCCGTAAGAGCCTGATTGTCCCGGAAGCGAACGCCGCTGAAGCCGCTGTGATCGAGGGCATCGATGTGATCCCTGTCCGCAGTCTCCGGCAGGCATGGGATTTTATCAGCGGGGAAAAACGCATCCCGCCCTTCAACCTCGATCGCCGCGCGTTTTTCGAAAGCCACCGCAGCTACCTCTTCGATTTCAACGAGGTCAAAGGCCAGCACCACGTGAAGCGGGCCATGGAGGTCGCGGCGGCTGGCGGACACAACCTCTTAATGGTCGGCCCGCCGGGAACAGGGAAATCGATGCTCGCAAAACGCCTGCCCACGATCATGCCGAACATGACCGAGGAGGACGCGATTGAGACCACTAAGATCCACTCCATTGCCGGGACGCTGGACACAGAGAAAGGTTTTCTTACCACCCGCCCCTACCGCGCGCCGCACCACACGATTTCCGACGCTGGCCTGTTAGGCGGTGGCACCAACCCCGGTCCCGGCGAGGTCTCGCTCGCGCACCACGGCGTGCTGTTCCTCGACGAACTCCCCGAGTTCCGCAGGCAGACGCTGGAGGTTTTACGGCAACCCTTGGAAGACGGTCACGTGACGATCTCCCGCGCCGCCGGATCGCTCACCTTTCCCGCCCGCTTCATGCTCGTCGCCGCGATGAACCCCTGCCCTTGCGGATTCTACGGCGATTCGAAACGCCAGTGCCGCTGTTCTGTTAGACAGATCGAAAACTACCGCCAGAAAATCAGTGGCCCGCTGTTAGACCGCATCGACATACACGTCGAGGTGCCGCTAGTCGATTTCCGCGAACTCACCTCGGACGCCATCACCGGCGAGTCATCCGCCGTCATCCGCGAACGTGTCGCTGCCGCCCGCGACATCCAGGTGCAGCGTTTCAAATCCGCAAAGCTCACCACCAACGCCGCCATGGGTGCGAAGCAGGTGCGCGAGTGCTGCAAGCTTGACGCCGAATCTCGCGGCTACTTGGAGCACGCCATGGAGCAGATGAACTTCTCCGCCCGCGCCCACGACCGCATCCTCAAGGTCGCCCGCACCCTCGCCGACCTCGCGGGCAAGCAGGACATCACCGGCAACGAGGTGCTGGAGGCGATCCAGTTCCGCTCACTGGATAGGCGTTTGTTCGAGTGATTTTATGATGCCTGAATAATGCTAGGAATTTGCTTACGATCGCGTCAAGGACTTGGCCGATGCAACTTTTAGTTTGATCGGAATCGGCAACGACATCAAACCGCAAAGCCAAGCGACACTGGTCGTGAAGACTACTGCTGGAGAAAGCTTTGACATTCCTGTGGTCGTTCGCCTCGATACCCCCGTCGAAATTGACTACTACCGTGCCGGTGGCATCTTGCCATACGTGCTCGGACAAATCATCGGGTGACGTAGCGGCGGCATCTTGCCGCCATAGCTCATGCAATACAAAAACCACACTCGGGAAAGAGTGTGGTTTTTTGTTGTAAAAACAACGAAAGTAAATATTCGCTGTATTGTTTTAAGGAATTAACAAAATCGTATTTGCAGGTTGAGTTTGAAATACTGCTTTTTGTCAGCGATGTATATTGTGCCAAAATCATGCCTTTTGCTGCTAGCTGTTTCGAGCTTAGTGTTGTAAAAAAGGTAATCTTCAAATTGATTGCGGTTGTATATATGATAGCATAATACATCACCATCTTCTTTTACAATTAAATAGCCTCCTGTGGCATCATATGTGCCAGTCCATACCTTTGAAGGCATCATGCCAAGTGCGCAATCAGTTAAAAAACGCTTGATTTTGTATTCGTAAAAGGAATGAGAGTATGTAGTATCGTAATTAAGTGGATTTTTATCGCTAATGACCTTTGATAATTCGTAAACACTAGATAACTTACTGCTAAAAAATTCTTTAATGACTTCTCCTAGAATATTCGGCAAAAAGCTGTCAATTAAGATTAGATTGTTTTTGAAAATATCTTGTTCGAGTGATGAAAATTGTATTTCACCACCATGAAGCTTTATGCTAGATAGTCGATCTTTGATTTTATTTTTAGTTTCTATTGAGTTTATTTTTTTAATGTCATTTCCAGATATGGTAGTATTGGTTATCTGGTAAATAAAATTGGTAGTTTTTCCAGCATTTAAAAGGGATGATTCGCCGCCAAGTTTCGATTTTATACTAAATCCCAATTCAATGCTTTGGTGTATTTGTTGGTCGTGAATAACAATGGTTATATCCGATTTCGTTGTTGAATTTGCTTTTAATGCCCAACAGTTTACAGAGTTCATAAACTCTTCCGTTTCTGGCATGCTGAATGAGCCTGACGATTCCTTGATTTTAGAAATCAGTTTAGCAGCCTGTTCAGTAAATGATTTAATAGGAATGCGAAGTTGTTCATGCCCTCCAGATACAATCACTAGATCACCATTAATCACGTATTCATATTTTCCGCTGCTTTCGTTTCTGATTATCTTAATAATAGGATAAAACAATTCTTCAATTTTTTCTAGATCGGCATTTCCAGCGACTAGCTTTTTATCACCTAGTATTTTGAACAAAGCGTATATTTCACTCCATTCTCCTTTGTTCCCAGTTATCATAAGATATGTTTGATTATTTGTTCTGCTGTTGCTTTAATTGCAGGTACGGCTACAGAATTACCAAATTGCTTGTAAGCGGATGCATCTGCTACTGGAATTATGTAATTGTCAGGAAAGCCTTGTAATCGTGCCCATTCACGTGGAGTCATTTTGCGTATGCCTTCACGGTTCACTTCACCAGTTATATGTGTTACGGGAGTAAAATCACTCAATCGGTTATCGATAACCAGATTCCTTTCTCGCCCCATTCCCCCACAAACTACAGCATTGGCAATAGCGTCATCGCTGATAATCTCATAACCAAAGCCATTGCCTTTATTTTGGTGGCGTTCCTTATGTTTTTTTAAGGTGTTAAGATACTGATTTGATAAGTAATATTTTACGCTTACCGGATTTTCCTCTTTAACCTTTGAAAACTGAACTTTCTTTTTGGTCGGTTTGGGATACTGGAAAGACGTGCTATCGATGTCTTTTCGGAAGCCTACGATGTAAATGCGCTCACGGTTTTGTGGGACTCCAAAGTCCTTAGCGTTAACAATTTGAGGCTCAGGAACTTGATATTGGAGGTCGTGCCGCAATGTATGCAAAATTGTCGCTAAGGTTTTTCCTCCATCATGGTTTTTCAGGCCTTTTACATTTTCTAAGAAAAACGCTTTTGGTTGTTTTCTTTTGATTATTTCGGCAACGTCAAAAAATAGGGTGCCACGTGTATCATCGAAGCCGCCCCTCTTTCCTGCTATCGAAAACGCTTGGCAAGGAAATCCAGCACACAATAAATCAAAGTCGTCAGGAATCGCCTGTTTTGTTGACTCTTTAGTGATGTCGCCGTAGGGATAAACACCAAAATTGGCAAAATACGTTTTTTGAGATTCTTTATCCCATTCGCTGCTATAGACACATTCTCCATACAATTGATTCAAAGCGATTCGGAAGCCTCCGATGCCTGCAAACAAATCAATGAATTTAAAGCTTGGATTTTCAGGGTTTTCAAATGGTGCGGTATAGGCAAAATCCATAAGAAATTGGTTTGGATTTCCTATGAAATATGGTGTTTCGGAACCCTTGACCATTTCTACTCCAGTGTTTGTCCGTCTGCGATCAGCGTGTAGTTTAGCTGCTTTTCTAGTCAGGATGGCACGGTAATTGTCTGAATCTTCGAAGCTACAAATGTCTCTGTAGACTTTTTTAAATTCATCAAGTTTAGCGTGGTTAATGCTTGTTTGATTTTTGCTTTTTGATTTATACTTCATACTTGCTAAGTGATTTTGTTCAAACTGCACATTCGATGTTAATGCTAGGAATTTGCTTTTTCACCTTGGGCGGAGAATATACTTGGGGAGCCGGTCTGGGAATGGGAAAAGGGGGTTGCCCCTCGGGTGGAAACACCAAATCTTTCCTATTTCTTCTTTGGGAACGCGACCGATAGGGCGATGGCGATGGCCAGGACGAAGCCGATGATCGAGAGGGAGACCGAAGTCGGGATATGCAACCGGCCGTCGTGGACGAGGGCCTGCGCCCAGCCGGCGAACTTGCCCTCAGACTGACCCAGACCAGCAGCCCACGGCAGGATCATCTTAACGCCAATGAAGACCAGGATGAAGGACAAGGCCGGCTTGAGGAAACGGAATAAGTGCATGAAGCCCGCCAAGGCGAAATACATCGAGCGCAGTCCCATGATGGCGAAGATATTGGAGGTGAAAGCGATGAAGCGCTTATTCTCGATGGACATCTCGGGAGGCAGGATACCCAGCACGGCGGGGATGGAATCAATCGCGAAGATCAGGTCGGTGCCCTCGACAACGAGCAGCACGAGGAAGAGCGGAGTGAACCGGCGGACGCCCTCTTCTATGACCCAGAACTTGTTGTCATGTAAACGGGGCGTGAGCGGGAAGAACTTCCGGGCCAGCCGCACGAACAGGTTCTCATCCATGCCTTTACCTTCATGCTCGTCCCGCGACAGGGCAAGCTTGACCCCGGTGAAGACGAGGAAAGCCCCAAAGACCGGGAGTAGCCAAGTGAAGCTCTCGACGGCCGCGACGCCCACGACGATAAAGGCCGCCCGCATGGCGACAGCCCCGATGATGCCCCAGAAGAGGACGCGGTGCTGCAGGTGATCCGGAATCTTGAAGTGGGCGAAGACCAAGATAAAAATGAAGAGGTTATCGACCGAGAGGGCGAGTTCGAGGACATAGCCGGCGGCGAACAACTGGGCGTCCTCCGGTCCCCGCCAAGCAGACAGCAGGAAGCCGAAGCCAACCGCCAGCAAGACCCAGACGGCGCACCAGGCCAGCGCTTCCTTGAAGGAGGGCATGTGGTCCGTCTTGTTGAACACGCCCAGATCAAGGGCCAACATAAAGACGACGAAGCCCAGAAAGGCGACCCAGGCCCAGCCGGGGATTACCAAGGCGGTTTCAGCGAGGACAGGCAGGAAAACGGGCATAGTTATGAAATTTGGTTCTTACCCGCCAGAGTCAAGCCCACCCCTCGCCGGGCTAACTTACTAATGCGTTCCCGTAGTTCAACGGATAGAACATTGGTAATGCTAGGAATTTGCTTTTTCACCTTGGGCCGAGAATACACTGCGGAGCCGGTCTGGGAATGGAAAAATGCTAGGAATTTGCTTTTTCACCTTGGGCGGAGAATACACTGGGGAGCCGGTCTGGGAAGGGGAAATGGGGGTTGGAGAAGCGATTGGCCAATCAGCAATACCGGCAATGGCTGGTGGAACTGGTGCGGCCTCACACGGTTGTCCTCATCACCGCCCGCCCGGACACCTGGACGATCAAGACGCTCGACCGCATCGAGGAGCAAACTGGTTGGCGTCCCCAGGATGCGTGCTTCGCGCCCATAGGCTGGTGGAATCCTCTGGCGATCAAGGAGCCCCTGCTGAAAAAGGACGTATTCCCGACCCACGGCGATGACTCCCGCTACATCGCGATTGAAAGCAACCCACGGACCCGCGAGATGTATGCGAAGTTTTCGATCCCGTGCTTCTGGGTGACTCCTGAAGGGACCTGCCTGACCGAAGGGTTGGGGCGAAACCCACCAGAAACTGACGTTTTTGTGACATGATTGCGATTCTAGGAAATGCTGGGGGACGGTAATGCTTCATGCGCGGTTCAGATTATGAATCCACTAATTTATACTAATACATCCTATCGCACCTAGTAATGAACACAAAACAAATACTACAGCTAACGGGCTTCACGCTCGCAGGTCTCGGCATCGTGTTTGGTAACCCCACCGCGGGGCTCTCCGATGCTCACATCTCCAAAATCGCGCCATCCAATACCAATTTCATCAAAGACGTTCAGTCGCTGAAAAAAATCGGTCAGGTGACTGCTCTAATCCCAGAGGCAAGCACAGCTGATCAGGCTTCGGAATACTCGGTGGATGGCCAGAGCGGCGACACCGCTTTCCCGCACGCGCGCTTCAAGGCTCTTGCGACGGTCGGGGAGTATGATCCGAACACTGGACTCCCGCTTACTGGTTATCCCGATGGTCAGGCCGCCTGGCTGGCGGACGAGGATACCGTTCGCGTAGCCTACCAGTCCGAGTCCTACGCGAAGAACTCCAACGAGACTTATCCATGGGTAATGTCCAGCGGAGCGACCTTTACCGGCTCGCACATCCACGCCATCGATTACAACCGGGCAAAGTTTGCGGGCTTCCTCGACAACGGCACGGCAGCGAGCGAGATGTTCGAAGCTTCGAAGCATCTCTTCGACAAGGTTTACAACGTCTTCGGTGATGAAGTGACCTCGAAGGCTTCAGGTGGCGTGTGGGGCAACCAGGCGCTACCGAACGGCACACTGGTGAACTTCGCTAGCAGCAAGGTATTGTCGCAAGCTGACTTCTTCTTCCATTCGTTCTGCGGCTCGCATCACGAAAAGGCCAACAAATACGGGACTGGCAAAGGTTTCGCAGATGACGTCTGGCTCATGGCTGAAGAATGGAACCTCGGAAACTCGTTTTACGCAGAAACCAACTCCGTTGACACGATGGGTCTCGCCTCGATGGTCGTCGATACCGCCACTGGGGTGGCTTACACCGTGCCTGCGCTCGGTCAATCGGGTTACGAAAAGTTGCTTCCCGTGAATCCGGGCACAACGGATCACGTGGTGATCATCTGCGCGGGCTACAACTATGACCTGCCCAACGATACGGCACCGATGCGTATTTACGTGGGTAAGAAGGGTCTCGATGCCCAGGGCAATCCGGTGAACCAGAACGACCCGAATGCTTCGGTTCGCGACAAGTTCCTCGCACGCAACGGCCTGCTCTATGGCAAGGTCTATGGCATGGCCTTGGCCAATGCAAACTACGCGACGCTGAACCTCAGTGCGCCCAACCTCACCGCGTTGAACGCGGGGCAAACCAACCAGCAACTCCTCGACAACTACGTCTCAGATCCAACCGCGCCCAACACTTTCAGCGTGCGCTACTATCCGACCACCTACAAGTGGAACGGCTGGGGCACCGCGAATGCCGTTTCGGTGGCGAACACCGAGGCGACCAAGTGGTTCAATGCCGATCAGCAGCCTTCGGGCTACACCTTCTTCCCTGCGGATGACAAGGTGGAGCACCCTGCGGTGGACCCGGACATCACGAAGTTCCGCTTCGTCCAGAACCTGACCAACAATGGCGCGCTCTTGGGAATTGAGTTCACCAACCTTATCGCCGAACTCACCGCGAGTTCGAATCTTCCGGACTACGTGTCGGCCGATGTGCGCCGCATCATCGGTGCGGAGGATGGATCGTTGACTCTTGAGACGGGCGGCAAGGGCATCGCCCCCACCGGCCCGAACAACCTGGACGGAACCAAAACCGCAGCAGGCCACGTTGGTGCAGGCAACAAGCGCAAGATGGTCGCACCCGACGGTCTGCAATGGATCAAGACCGCCGACGCTGACGTTCTGATCGTCGATGAGGATTCCGGCAACAGCTACGGCGAACGCAAGTATGCACTCGTGCTGAACCCGCAATCGCTTGAGCTGGCCCAGCCCGGTAAAGGTTGG
>CAMAXN010000009.1 GCA_945862245.1 Prosthecobacter debontii | reverse complement strand
AGTTTGTTCTCGGACAGATTACCGAAGGCGGAGGATTTTTTCAAAGATCATTTGGTGATCAATTTCTGCCCTCTCGTATGGATGAAGGACACGGGCGCGAACCTCACCCCTGACAAGATCCGGGCGGCCGAGATGGTGGCGGTGGACGCTGCCTGCCAGAAGCATTTGCGGTGCGTCATCGAAATCGTGGAACCTAAAGTTCTGATTGGTGTCGGCGGTTACGCGGAAAGCCAAATGATCGCCGCAAATAAGGCCTTAGGGATGGGTTTCACCACAGGGAAAATACTTCATCCCTCGCCCGCTTCTCCCGCCGCGAACCGGGGCTGGGCGGAGGTGGCGGATCGGCAACTCAGGGAAATGGGAGTCTGGTGAAAATCCTGCGAATCACTTCGGGTTTGCCCTCACGTAATCGATGGCCGCTTTCACGTGGGGAACGCTGTCATTCCAGTGATTCTCATGCTCTACCGAGATGTGGCCGTCGAATTTTTGCTTCTTAAGCTCTTCCAGGCAGGCCTTCACATCCACCACGCCGGTTCCTACGGTGACGACCTCGGCCTGGCCAAAAGACGCCTTGTCCTTGAGATGGCAGCTGACGATGCGGCCATCAAGGATGCGCAGGCATTCGACGGGTTTGAGGTTTGAGGTGCACCAGTGGCCGAGATCGGCGCAGGCACCGACTCGTTCGTCGCGGCTTTCCACGACGCCGCGGATGTAGAGCGGGTTCCAGACCTTGTATTTCGGATTGCTCATCGAGCCACCGTGTTCGTGGAATGCGACCTTTACGTCGGTTTCGATGGCCGCTTTCTCCCATGCCACGATCTGTTCTGTAGATTCGGTGCAAACGGCGTAAAGGCCCAGGCGTTTCGCGAACGCCATGATCTTATTTACTTCATCCGCGTTGTTCGCTCCGACAACTCCGTAGTTTACGAGGCGTATGCCCTGACGCTCGCATTCGGCGAGGAGTTCCACGATGGATTCCTCCGCCATAGTGTGGTGGATCTTAACGTCAGAGTCCGTCTTCATTTTCTGACCGGGGTATATCTCGACGATGTTACCGCCCGCCTCCTTTGTTTTGGCGATCGCATCGAAGGTGGTGAATTCCTTGAACGTGTAAGCCTGTGCGCCGATGAACCAGCCATTCTGACGGAGCGACTCGGGGATGGGGTCGGCGAGGAGTGTGGAGACCGCCGCGGTGGCGAGGATGGCGAGGGTGAGTATTGATTTCATGGAGATGGTGTTTATGTTAGTTGCATTTGCATCCTTATTTTGGGTGCCGAAATTTTCCATAAATTTCGTACGATCCATGTAAATTTAACCGAACGCGATCAAACGGAAAAATCCACATCCTTGGATTTCCGGGTTGCCAAAGCCTGTAGCAGCCGCATATTTTGCCGCGCCCGGTACGAATGTGTCGCGGGAAAAGCCTTATAGTGTAATGGTAACACTCCGGATTTTGATACCGTCATTCTAGGTTCGAGTCCTAGTAAGGCTACCAATTCTCAATTTCTAAGTTTCAAATTTCAAAGAAGAGGGGGAGTTGAGTACTTCAGGTTTTAACTAAAGATCGTTGATCGAGCCGAAGTCCGGCGAGAAGAGGCGCTTGTAGGTTCTGGCAGCATATCCGTCAGTCATGCCGGCGAGATAATCGCACACGATGCGGGCGCGCGTTTCCGTATTAACTGCTTGTTCGATTTCACGGACGGTATCTGCAGGGAGAAGCTGGAAATCTTGACCATCGATGCGCTCGCCGTTTACGTAACGCGTTTCCAGTATTTCCCAGAGCTGGCGCAACATACGGGAACCCTTGTGCTCAAGTTGTTTGAGCTGCGGTGAAAGAAAGACGAGTTCGAAGGCGAGTTTCTTAAACAGCTCGCTCTCGGCACGGATGGCAGGATCGACAATGAGGCGAAATCCATAGCGGTTCGAGGCGCCCGAGAGGAAATTTACATCACGCTCCAACGAGGTTGCACGGATGTATTCGCCGATGCGCTTGCCGACGAAGGGATCAACACGGCGGCGGCGGATTGCGCGTATCAGATCGCCGAGCGGAGTTCCTTCAGAAAAGCTCTGGCCGTTCGCCTCCGCCCAGTTTTCGATTTTTTCCAGATGTAGGAAGCCGGCACGAACGCTGTCGGAAAGGTCGTTCAAAGAGTAGGCGGTATCGTCCGCCCAATCCATGATCTGGCACTCGATGGATTTGAAGGAATCGCGCTCTTTGCCGGGTGTCAGCTCGGCGGGGAAATCGTTTCCTGCGAGCGCCCAGTCGAGGAAGCGCGCTTGCGAATCGTAAATAAAATGGTTTTTCGGAGGAGTTCCGTCAACCTTCAGTTCGCTCCACAGGGTTTTGTATTTCAGGATGCCATCAAGGAAGGCGCGCGAAGGATCCATCCCGGTCTGCTTTGCAGAAAAAATTCGCTCTGTGAGTAGGCGCAGGGTTTGGGCATTGCCCTCGAAGCCACCATTAGCGGCCAGTAGGTGGTTCAGTGTGCGCTCGCCCGCGTGGCCGAAGGGCGGGTGGCCGAGATCGTGCGAAAGGCAGATCGCCTCGATCAGATCAGGGTCGATGTGGAACGAATCGGAAAGCAGCGAACCGGGCTGGCGCAGCAGCCAGGAGGAGATGGATTTACCAATCTGCGCGACTTCCAATGAGTGAGTGAGGCGGGTCCGGTAGAAGTCGTATTCGCCGGACCAGAAAACCTGGGTCTTGTTCTGCAGTCGGCGGAAGGTGGGCGTGTGCAGCACGCGGTCGCGGTCGATCTGGAAGGGTGTGCGATAATCCCCAGCGTCGGATTTTCCGGACATCCGCTCGGTGTCGAAGGCTCCGTAAAACTCGTTTCGCATGTATGAGTTTGTGGGTGCAGCGTTTGGTGTTTCAAGGGTAGAGTTAACGAATTCCTAGTGGACGTGTTGCAGAGTGGTTCGGGATCTGCTAACGATCACCTGATGTTAGCGAAACAGGTGATTAGGGCGGCTACGGGATGGTTGGAATTGGGTATGCCCGACGACGCGCTGGAGGAGCTGAAAGGACTCAGCTTTGAAGAACGTTCCGAGCGCAAGGCGCTGGAGCTCAAGCTCGCGGCGGAGATGGCGAAAATGTATTGGCAGCAAGCCTCCGAGACCGCGCTAGAACTTTGCGAACTGGTAGCGGACGAACCGGATTTTTTCCTGAGCGCCGCCTATTGTCTGCATGAGGTAGGAATGACCCTTGAGGCTAGGTCATGCCTACACAGGGGCCCGTCTGTCCTACAAGAATTACCCGTTTTTCACTACAACATGGCATGCTATCTCTGGAATCTCGATGAAAAGGATGCCGCCAAGGCGCATCTCGATATCGCTATAGGGATGGATGATAGCTTCCTAGAATCCGCACGTTCGGACAAAGATCTGGTTGGGATGAATATTTGATAAGTTTTAGCTGAGAATCTAAAGTGGGAGCCTGTGTTGATTCCTGTACTTGGAGTTTGATCTCATGTCAGGGTGGTTTCACCCTCCGCGCATGACAGACCACACCCTCGCCAAGATCGAATCACTCGGACTGAAACTTCCCGTAGTGCCTACCCCCATCGCCGCCTACGTGAACTGCGTCCGCACCGGTAATCTGCTATTCCTTTCTGGCGGACTGCCCATCGATGGCGATGTGAAAATCCTCGGCAAAGTGCCCTCCGCCTGCCCGGTGGAGAAAGCGGTGGAAGGCGCGCGCATCATCATCCTGAACCGCCTCGCGGTGATTAAGGAAGCCATCGGCTCGCTCGACAAGGTGAAGCAGATCGTCACGCTCAACGGCTTTGTGAATTCGGAGCCGGATTTCACCGGTCATCCCGTCGTTGTAAACGGTGCGTCGGAGTTGCTCGTGGAAATTTTCGGCGAGCGTGGCAAGCACTCCCGCACGGCTCTCGGCGTGGCGGCCCTGCCGCTCGATGTCGCGGTGGAGATCAACCTGATCGTCGAGGTGGCGGATTGAAAATCCTCACATTTTCACAGCCTCGTAAGCGGTGACGACGCCGAAAGTCATGGGCGTCGCGCTGGCGTTTCCGTAGCCGTTCGCTGCGAGAAGGGCGATCATGTCCTTGCCGGAGGGGAATTGCTCGATGGAGTCGCCAAGGTATTCGTAGGCATCCATCTGGCCTGTTAGAAGCCCGGCGAGCTTGGGCAAAACGTGGTGGAGATAAAGGCGGTAGATTGTCTGGAAAGGTGGGGCGGGCTGGGAGAAATCGAGAATGAAAAGACGTCCGCCGGGCTTGAGTACGCGGTACATTTCCCTGAGTGCAAGCGGGTAATCGCCCATATTACGAAGGCCGAAGGCGACGCTAACGACATCGAACTCGTCGGTAGCGAAAGGCAGATCGAGGGCGTCCGCCACGAGGGTTTTCCTGACCCCACGCGAGGAGGCATGGGCGAGCATTTCCGCACAGAAATCCGTGGCCATCACTTCACAATCCGGAATCTCGTCCTGGATTTTCAGGGCAAGGTCACCGGTGCCGCTGGCCACGTCCATGAGCTTACGGGGGCGGAGCTGCTTGATGCGTTTCGTGATGACATGCCGCCACCAGAAATCCATGCCGCCGGAGAGGACATGGTTGGTGAGCACATAGCGGTCCGCGATGCGCGCGAAGGCATTGCGGACGTAAATGGGATCAGGCATCGGGATCGATTACAGCAGGTATTTTGCCGCCTGCTCCACATCCTTATCGCCGCGGCCGGAGAGGTTGGCGACGATGAGGTAGTTTTCCGGCAACGAGGCCGCGACCTTCGAGATGTATGCGATAGCGTGGGCGCTTTCCAAGGCCGGGATGATGCCCTCGGTGTGAGAGAGTTCCTTGAATCCGGCAAGCGCCTCGTCGTCTGTTGCATAGGTGTATTCCACCCGGCCTGCTTCTTGGAGAAATGCGTGCTCGGGGCCGATAGCGGCGTAGTCGAGCCCGGCGGAAACGGAATGGGTGAGTTCGATCTGGCCGTCGTCGTTGGCGAGTAGCCAGGTTTTCGTGCCCTGAAGGATGCCGAGTTTTCCGCCTTGGAAACGCGCGGCGTGGCGCTCCGGGATGATCCCGTCACCGCCGGCCTCGACCCCGACCATGCGGACATTTTCATCCCCGAGGAACGGGTGAAACAGGCCGATCGCGTTCGATCCGCCGCCGACGCAAGCGACAAGCATGTCCGGCAGTCGGCCTTCGCGCTCCAGGATCTGTTCCCGGGTCTCGACGCCGATCACGCGGTGGAAATCGCGGACGATCATGGGAAAAGGATGCGAGCCGAGGGCGGAGCCGATGATGTAATGCGTGTTCTCCACGCTGGCGACCCAGTCGCGCATGGCTTCATTCACCGCCTCCTTGAGCGTGGCCTGCCCGGCGGTGACGGCGCGGACTTCTGCACCCATCAGTCGCATGCGCGCGACGTTTAGCGCCTGCCTTTCCATATCGACCTTGCCCATGTAAACTACGCACTCCATCCCGAAGCGCGCGCACACCGTGGCGGTGGCGACGCCGTGTTGGCCGGCTCCCGTTTCCGCGATGATGCGGGTTTTTCCGAGACGTATCGCGAGCAAGATTTGCCCGAGTGCGTTGTTTATCTTGTGCGCACCGGTGTGGAGTAAGTCCTCGCGCTTAAGGTAGATTTTTGCGCCGCCGAGTTGCTTCGTCCAGCGCTCCGCGAAATACAGTGGTGTAGGGCGGCCGACGTAGTTTTTCAGTAAGTCGTCGAGCTCCGCTTGGAACGTGGGGTCGGCCTTAGCTTCCTCATAAGCCTTGGCGAGATCTTGGAGCGGAGTCATCAGAGTCTCCGGGACGAACATTCCTCCGAATTGTCCGAAGTGACCCTTCGAGTCGGGTAGTGTGGGTGCTGCAATCATGGTAATTTCCAGAGGGGCTTGAGTTTCTCGTATTCGGTGTGCGGCAATAGCACGTAAAGCGGGCGACGGCCCGGGTCAACTGCCGCGATGAGCCATCTTAGCTTGTCTTCTTTCATCGTAGTGCACCCGGCGGTAGCCGACGCGCCGTCGCGCCGCCAAATATGGAAGAAAATTGAGGATCCGCCACCCGCAGTCACCTTGGGCGGCGCGTTGTGGGCAATGAACATTTTCAGTGAGTGCGGGTAATCGTTTTGCTTCATCTGCGCCTTCTTTTCCCAAGTAGTCGCAGGCTCGTGCGGCAGGGTGAGGAAGCGATTGTAATGCTCCGAGGTCGGATCCTCCACCCACAGGTCGCGGGAGCTGACCTTGCGGTAAAAAGTTTTCGGCTGCTTTTTAACGCTCTCATGGATGCCCCAGACTCCACCGAGATCGAAAACCCCGGCTGGTGAGCGAGCATCGCCCTCCTTTTTTAATATGGTACTGGCTGTGTTCGGATGCAGACCCCGCCCCCAAACCAGACCCTTGTTGCCCAGTCGCCCTTTCCAATCGTCCCCGACCCCGCGCCAGACCCCCTGCTTTTTTTCGAAAAACGAGATGGTGACATACGAGCTATTCCAGCTATCTGCCACCCCGACCACACACTGGCTTGATTCGTATGGTAGCTCAAAACCTTTACAAACCAAAGTGGTGAGTGAGAGCCAGAATAGCAGCGAATAACTCATTGCCATAATGTGGCTGCTTTTTTCCGCGAAGCAAATTCTTGTGTCAATTAAGGGGCAATAAGTACCTCACAGCGGACGGTTACTGGCAGACATGTGATGTAGAAGTTTCTCGTTGAATTCATCGGCCATGTTGTAGCCGAGTCGCCGTAACTGCTGGTCGAGGGCGGCGATGGCCACCATGCGGGCGGTGTCGCGGCCAGGGCCGACGGGCACCTCGACATGGGCAATCTTTTGGCCAAGCAGCTCATAGGTTTTCGATTCTAGGCCAATCCTGTCCACCTCGTTGAGGTCGGTGGCGGGCTTAAGCGTGACGACTAGATCAAGGCGCTTGTCCGGGCGGATTGAGGCCAGGCCGTAGAGGTTGGCGACGTTGATGATACCGATACCGCGTATCTCCATATATCCTCGCGAGAGGTCGGGCGAATTAGCGATCAGCTCTGCACCGACATACTTAATCCGCACCATGTCATCCGCCACCAGCGAAGCGCCGCGTTCGAGCAGGCCGATAGCTGTTTCTGATTTTCCTGAACCACTCTTACCGATGATGAGCACGCCTATCCCGCGCATATCGACCATGCAGCCATGGAGCGTCACGGTAGGTGCGAATTCGTTCTCTAGGCTGATCGTGGCAGCGTTCAGGAATTTCATGGTCACCTGCGAAGTCCCGAGAATGGGGATCGAGTGCTCCATAGCGACGGTCATTAGCTCGGTGCCAAGGTTCGCGCCGCGTGAAACAACGATGCAAGGGATCTCCCGCTCACACATCCGGCGAAAGCGATCGATGCGCATTTCCTCGGGAAGCTTACGTAGATAGGCCATCTCCAAGTTGCCAAGTACCTGCACGCGTTTCTTGGCAAAATAGGAGAAGAACCCCGCAAGTGCTAGGCCGGGCCGGTTCACGGCTGGCTCGCTGATCAGACGGTCGAAGCCGATCCTGTCACTAATCAGGCTGAGTTTCAGGTGTTCCGCATAAGCTTCGAAAAATTTCTCCACGGTGATCGCCGCCACCGTCTTGACTCGTTGTGCCATGGGTTAAGATTAACCCCCTTCGGTGCGAAACGCCACGTTAAATCTAAGGACAATACGGGGATGCAGTAGTTGTTTTTTCAGGGCGAGATTTTCGCTGGCTAAAAAGTGCTCACGGGTAAGGCTGCCGAGTGTCCTCCATCCGGTGTGAATTACCGCACCTATCCACCCCGAAGCCAACATCGTCTCCCGGCGGCGGATTTTTATCTCGTCCTATATCGACTATGCTCGCGGATGAAATTTACGATGCGTTTCCTTCAGCCCTTTAGAGCTTACATGGGTGTAAATCTGGGTGGTTGCGATATCGGCGTGGCCAAGCAGTTCTTGGATCACACGCAGATCTGCGCCGCCCTCAAGGAGATGCGTGGCGAACGAATGCCGCAGCATGTGCGGATGAACCGATACCGGCACGCCCGCCATTTCTGACCGTCGTTTTACGATCTGTCGCACGCGCTCCGGTGTGAGTGGAAGACCTCTCACTCCGATAAAAATATGCGACGAGGTTTGCCGCCCAACCAGTTTTGGTCTCTCGTTTGCGAGATAATCGGCTATCGCTTCCAAAGCCTTTGTTCCTACCCTAACCAGTCGGGTCTTTTTACCTTTCCCGATGACCCGGAGAAAGCCCTCCTCAGAATCCATCCACTCTAATCGTGCGGCACAAAGCTCGGCAAGCCGCAGGCCAGCGGAGTAGAATAGCTCGATGATCGCTTTGTCTCGCCGTCCCAGTATTTTGTCGGTGAGAATACTTCCTAGTAAGGCCTCCATATGGCGGGCGCTGAGGGTGTCGGGTAGCTTTTTATCCGCTTTCGATGTCGCCAGCGGTTCAGCGGGATCGATTGCAGCTTTTCCAGTCGCGGCCAGCCAGCGGTAAAAAATCTTAAGGTGAACTGTAGCTAACCTGATTGAAGATGAGCAGAGGCCTTCTTCTTTCCGTTTGGAAAGGAAAGTAGCGAGTTCTTCGGTTCCCGTTTCTCCTGGAGCGATTCCGCATTCCGCAAACCAGCCAAGCAAGCTCACCAAAGTTTGTGAAACAGAGAGTTGGTAGGCGTCCGAGAGCCCCCGCTCTGTGGCAAGATACCGTAGGAAGGCATCAAGCTCGCTGCTTAAGTCTTCACCGCTTAATCTTGAATTCACAGTCACCGCATAGTTTTTTCTCACTCGCTCGCCAAGCATCAAAAGATCTAGAATCGGAACATATGCTTTGCGGTCTTTGATTTGACTCCTCCTCGCTAGTTCGCTAATCAAGTTGATTAGATGTGTACCACCAAAAGGGTTCTCTTCGTTTGCACCGGAAACACTTGCCGCAGCCCAATGGCCGAGGCGATGTTACGCAAGGCGGTGGAGGGTAGGGGGGATTATGCGGTAAAATCCTGCGGTGTTGCCGCTTCGAAAGGGAGCCCCTGCAGTCGAGATACAAAAGCGGTTTGCGATCAATTGAAGGTTCCGCTCGGAGGCTTTGTTAGCCAGCCAGTATCTGCCGCTTTGCTTGAGGAGGCGACCCATGTCTTTGCCATGACCAAGGGGCATCTCGCAGTTCTCGAAGACCGTTTCCCAGAGCACGCTGAGAAATTCTACCTCGTTTGCGAATTCATCGATCTGCCAGGAAAAGGCATCGGCGCGGACGTGCCGGATCCCATCGGGATGGGAAAACGTGCTTACGAAGAAGTCTCGAAAATTCTAGATCGGGCAATCCCTGCGATCACCGCCTATATCGATGGCACTCAAGATAAGCGTTAGGCAGAGACCAAAGACCAAAGACCAGAGACCAGAGACAGTCTGAAATCTCCAATAATCAATAATCAATCTCTTAAACCATCCCCAGCTTCATCTTCCCTTCCTCGGTAATCATGTCCTGATTCCATGCCGGATCCCATACAAGCTCGACGTTCGCTTCGTCGATTCCATCGATGGTCATGATCTTCGCTTGCGCGTCCGCGGCAATGACCGGGCCCATGCCGCAACCCGGGGCAGTAAGCGTCATCTTCACCTGCACAATCTTCTTGTCGCCAGACTGCGCGATGGCACAGTCATAGACGAGTCCGAGATTGACGATATCTACTGGAATTTCCGGATCATAAACGCCTTTTAGTTGAGCCCAGACCTGCTCCTCGAGCGGAGCATCCTTCAGGCGGACGGCATCGGCATGCTTTTGCTTTTCCTCCTCTGCATCTACGCCGAGTGCATCGGCATCTTGTGCTGAAATGCGAGCAAGTCCCTGCGTGGTTGCGACTGTGTAGGTGCCGCCGAGGCGCTGGGTGATGAAAACTGGGGTCCCGGCTGGTAGAGTCATCGAATCGCCGCTGGGTATCTGGACAGCGGTGACCTCGCGGGAAAGTTTGATTTCATCGTGCATGGGTCGATTAAATGCCAGCATTGCTCTCTCGGCAAGTCGCATTCCCATGAGCTTACAGGCGCGTATCACCTTTCCAAGTGACAGATTCCTCTAATAGCCTTAGGTTACACATCAAGCATGTGGAAGTTCATCGGAGATCATTGGCGGGACGGGATCGAGATCCTGTTGCTGGCGTTCTGTATCTACCAACTCTACAAAACGTTTCGCGCCACGCGTGGTGCCCAGATTCTTGTGGGGCTGTTGTTTATCCTCGTCGCTCTGGCATTGATAACGCGCCTATTTGAATTCGAGGTGATCGGTTGGATCATCACCCGCTCGGCGGCTGTGCTGGCGTTCGCACTGCTTGTGATCTTTCAGCCGGAGCTTCGTAATGGCCTTGCCCGCCTTGGTGGCAGTCGCATCTTTTCGTTCTCTAGCAAGCGTCGCCTTGCCTTTGTGGAGCGTCTTGCGGATACCGTAGTGATGCTTTCCAAAAAACGCATCGGTGCACTCTTCGCCATACAGCGCGATATTTCGCTCAAAGAGCAGCTTGAGACGGGAGTCGTTCTCGACGCCCAGTTCACCCCCGAGCTGGCGATGAGCATCTTTTTCCCGAAATCACCCCTCCACGACGGCGGCATGATCATCGCCGAAGACCGCGTGGCCGGCGCCGCCTGTGTGTTTCCCGTCACGGAAAGGGAAATGCAGGATCGCTCCACCGGCCTCCGCCACCGCGCCGCCATCGGCCTCACCGAGCGCACCGATGCCATGGCGATCGTCGTCAGCGAGGAAACGGGCAGCATCTCCATCTGCGAGAACGGCAGGCTGGAGCGCAACCTCACCGAAAAACAATTCCGCGAACGGCTCTCCGTGATCTTTTTCTCCAACCCGAACTCCGAACCGAATGAAACTGAAACTCTCGAAAAGCTGGATCGCCAAGATCCTCTGTCTCCTTCTGGCAACCGCGATCTGGTTTCTGATTAAGAGCAGCCTAGTGAATCCTCTAGGAAACGGCGCGGGAAGCTCACCACCGAAAGCCATCCCGGTGGACGAGCGCACCCTGCAGCCAAGGAAGTGACGGCCGAAGCGGCCGGAATCGCTGCCACAATTTCGTATCGCCCGCCAATGTGACGGATTTGACACACGAGATATTTTGCGGATCGGGGGGGGCTTCAATGATGACTAGTGTGCTCCACGGGAATACGCACCCGCAGATGCATACTTCATTTCCCAATGGCACCGAGATCCCTAACTTCCCCTTGCCGCACCGCGCTGTGTTTCATCGCTTGGTGCTTGCTTGTGGTGTCCTCACAGGGTCAGGGAAATGAGTTGAATTACACCTTCTATATTAAGGAATACCGGGTAACGGGAGCAAAAGCACTGGACAATGTCGAGGTTGAGAGAGCTGTCTATCCCTACCTCGGTCCGCACCGCACGGCGGAGGATGTGGAGTCCGCGCGCGGCGCCCTTGAAAGCGCTTACCGCGATGCCGGCTTCCAGACAGTGTCGGTATTAATCCCGCAGCAGGATCCAACCCGTGGCGTGGTCGTGCTGCAGGTGGTCGAGGGCTCCGTATCGCGTCTTCGGGTGCTCGGCTCGCAGCACCATCTCCCTTCACGGATCCGCGCGGGCGCGCCTTCGCTCGCGGAAGGCTCGGTGCCGAACATGAACGATGTCCGTCGGGAAATCCTAGCCCTCAACCGGCTCGCCGACCGCCGCGTCAAGCCAGAGCTCCGCCCCGGCGAGGAACCCGGCACCTTCGAGGTTGATCTCAACATCGAGGACGAACTACCCCTTCACGGATCGCTCGAACTCAACAACCGCTACAGCCCGAACACCACCCCTCTGCGTCTCAACGGCTCGCTTTCCTATGGAAACCTATTCCAACTCGGCCATACGCTGGGAATAAATTTCCAAGTGGCGCCCGAGAACACGGACGACGCGCTGGTGTTTTCAGGAAACTACCTCGCGAGGGTCTCGGACACGGCCAGCCTGCTGTTCACCGCTACCCGCCAGGACTCCGACATCTCCACCCTCGGCGGCGGATCGGTCGTCGGTAAAGGTGACATGGCGGGAGTCCGCGCAATCATCGACCTGCCGGGCGGCGAAGGATTTTTTCCCACTTTCAGTTTCGGAATCGACCGCAAGAGCTTCGAGGAGGATATCCTCATGGGCGGCGGGGTAATCTCCGCCCCCATCGAGTATTATCCCTTCACTGCCAGTTACGGTGCGACCAAACTACACGGTGAGGACGCCTTCACGGAGGCCAACGTTTCCCTGGTCTTCAATCTTCGCGGCATGGGCAGTGACTCGTCCTCCTACGCCAATAAACGCTTCAACGCCGACGGCTCCTTCATCGTCCTTAAGGGCGACGTTTCCCACACCCGCGACATGAAATCCGGCGCCCAGTGGTTCGCCAAACTCCAGGGCCAGGTGGCCAACAAGCCGCTTATCAACTCCGAGCAGTTTTCCGGCGGTGGTCTAGGTACCACGCGGGGATACTTGGAATCTTCGTCACTCGGCGACAACGCGATTTTCGCCACCGCCGAACTCCGCAGCCCCTCATACATCGGGAAATCCGAAATCGGGAAGGAGCGCGGCGATGAGCTGAGGCTCCACGTTTTCACCGACCTTGGAGTCCTCGGAAACTACGACTCACTGCCCGGCCAGATGCCCACCGAAACCTTTGTCTCCGTCGGCCTAGGCACGCGCGCGCGATATCTAGATCACATGAATTCCTCCGTGGACGTGGCGTTTCCGCTCACTCCCGTGGAGTCCTCGGAGCGCGGCGATGTACGCGTCACATTCCGTGGTTGGCTCGATTTCTAAACACACTTCCGAACTCCAATAAAATGAAACACGTCATCGTATTATTCGCCTTGCTCACCGGTGCCTCCCTGGCCGCCGCACCCGAAAACTGGTGGAACCCCGCCTGGTCCCAGCGCCAGGCCATCACCATCGACGCCGGCCCAAGCGGCGCAGCGATCCAAGAAAACGTCAACGAAGTCACCGCGCTGGTCCGGCTTTTCGACGGAAATTTCAATTTCATGGCCGCCACCGCCGACGGCAAGGACCTGCGCTTCACCACGGCGGACGGCAAGACGGTGCTTCCCCATACCATCGAGCGCTACGACAACCTCATCAACGAGGCCTTCGTGTGGGTGAAACTCCCCGAAGTCCCCGCCGGTGAATCCACCACCATCCACCTCTACTACGGCTCCGCGGAAACGGCGGGAGCCACCGCCCCGACCGACACCTTCGATGACGCGACGGTCATGTTCCACCATTTCGGAAAAATGGGCACGACCTTTGAGGACTCAACCCGCAACGCCAACAACGCCGAGAACCCCGGCGTCACATCCGACGGCGGCATCATCGGCCCCGGACTCCGCGTCCTCGACGTGCCGCTCGTGATCCCCGCCTCGGAAACGCTCGACTTCACCGCCGGCCAGGAACTCACCGTCACCACCTGGGTCAGGCCCGCCGCCCTGCAGGATAATGCGGTTGTTTTCTCGAAATCCGACGGCACCAACACCCTGCGCCTCCTGCTCAACCAAGGCGTGCCTCTGGTGCAGGTCGTCACACCCACCGGCACGGTCTCATCCGCCTCGGGCGAAGCCGCGCCCGCCGCCACATGGTCGCACCTCGGCCTCGTGGCCTCTGGCAACACTATCACGCTTTACCTCAACGGCGAAGCATACGGCACCCTCAACGCAGCTATTCCAGCCATCAGCGGCCAGTTCGTCCTCGGCGGCGCAACACCTCCCTCCGATGCGCTCGCCAACCTCAACGGCGAACTCGACGCCGTAGCCGTCTCGACCACCGCCCGCCCGGCCGCATGGATGAAGTTCGCCGCCGTCAACCAAGGCGCTTCCGAAGCCTCCTCGCGCGCCCTCGTCCTAGGAACCAATGAATCCTCCGCCTCCGCCGCAGGCGGGCACAACGAAGCCCTCGAGCACATCATGCTCTTCGGCGACATTGCCCAGGATATGATGTTCGATGGCTGGATCGCCGTCGGTGTCTGCGTCCTCATGATCATCTTCGGATGGACCGTCGCCGTCCAGAAATTCGCCTACCTCAATTCCATCGAAAAAGGCACCGCCGAGTTCGTCAAACAATGGAAAAACCTCTCCACCGACCTGACCGCCATCGATCACGACGACGAAGCTTCCGTCAAATCCCTCGGCGGAAATGCCGACCCCGAAAAAATCAGGCTCGTTGAAAAATCCCCGCTCTTCCAAATCTACAGCATCGGCTCCGAGGAAATACGCAACCGCCTTTCCCGCGATAAAGCCCGCACCAAAGGCCTCTCCGGCCGCTCCATCCAGGCGATTCGAGCCGCCCTCGACACCGGCCTCGTCCGCGCCCAACAGAAACTTACCTCCGGCCTAATCTTCCTCACCGTCTCCATCGCCGGCGGCCCTTACGTCGGACTCCTCGGCACCGTCGTCGGCGTCATGATCACCTTCGCCATCATTTCCAAATCCGGCGAAGTCGATGTCAACTCGATCGCTCCGGGTATCGCCTCCGCCCTTCTCGCCACCGTTGCCGGTCTCATTGTCGCCATCCCTGCGCTCTTCATCTACTCCTACCTTAACGGTCGCATCAGGAACGTCACCGCGGAAATGAAAGTCTTCATCGACGAGTTCGTTGCCAGGATGGCCGAGTTCTATCCGCCGGAGGGCGAAATCTCCCCATATGCCCCGACCCCCATCCCGGACGTCCCAACCCAGAATCCCAATTTCTCTTTCTCTGACCACGTCCCAGCCTCGGGTGCCACAACCTGAAGCGCCGCCATCAGAGCACGGCTCTCAAGTCCGCCCGAAATCCCCAATCTTCAATTAACAATTTCCCATGGACGTTTCAGACGACGATAAATCCTACGACGACATCAACGTCACCCCGATGGTGGACCTCTATCTGGTTCTCCTTCTCATTTTCATCATCATGACTACCGCCGGCGTACAGGGCCTCAAGGTAGATCTCCCGCGCGCATCCAGCAAACCGGCCACCGCCGATCTTTCCCTACCCAAAACCCAAGCGATCACCGTTTCGCCAGAGGGAAACATATTCCTCAACACCATCCCCGTCACCTTGGCCGAACTCGAAAGCCGGCTTGGAGCCATCAAGGCGGCGGAACCCGAGGTGCCCGTCGTAGTCCGCGGCGACCGTGCATCTCAATACCAAGGAATCATGGACGTGCTCGATGTCCTAGGCCGTCTCCAGATCGATAAAATCGGCTTAGCCACCCAGAAGTGATGTTAAAAAAAGGAGTCATTATCGGATTCATCCTCGCCATCGTGCTGATCGGCGGCGTGGTCTCTTTTTTCATGAGGAGCGATAGCCCGGAGGAAACCACCGCCGCGCCCGCGAACGACCGGATCATCGAGGTTTTCGTGCCCCCGCCGCCACCACCACCACCGCCACCACCCCCCCCGCCACCCCCGCCGGAAGAGGAACCGGAAATGATCGAGCAGGATCCTGTGGCGGCGGACGAGCCTCCGCCCGATGACGCACCCGCTCCCGATGAGCCTGCTGCCGATCTTGGAACCGGACTTATCGGCGACGGTGACAACAGCTTCGGCCTCACCGCCGGTGGAGGTAACCGTGGCGGCAACCGCCAGATCGGCGCCCGTGCCGGTGGATCCCGCTGGGGCTGGTACGCCTCCCGTGTGCAAAACACCATCACCCAATCCCTTGGAAATCATTCCGCCACGCGGAACGCCACGCTCAGCATCGAGGTCCGCATCTGGGCGGATCGCAAAGGCCGCGTCACCCGTGCCGAAATCACCAACTCCACGGGCGACCGCACACTCGATGAAATCATCCGCAATCAGATCCTCACCGGACTTGTCCTTTCCGATCCGCCGCCGGAGGACATGCCCATGCCTATCAACCTCCGCATCAATGCCCGTAAACCTTAATTTTCTCCCATGACCTCCCGAACCGCCATCCGCCTCCGTCCCCACATGCTTCGCGCATCCCTCGTGCTCGCCCTTTCGTGCGGCATGATCAGCGCGCAGGATGCAGCTACTCCTGAACCCGACCTCGCTTCCGAAATCCCGCTTCCTCCATCCGAGCAAGCGCCGGTTGGCGAGCTCCTTCCCTCCCCCTCCACCAACGCTACCGTCAACCTCATCGCTGCGCTCGTGCGCAAGGGCGTCCTAACCCAGGCCGAAGCTCTGGAACTCATCGCACAGGCCGAGCAGGACGCGCTCATCGCGCAGGCCCAACTTGAAGCAGTCGCCGCTCCATCCATGCCCGCCGATGGCGGCCACAGCATTCCGTATGTCCCAGCCGTCGTACGCCAGGAAATCCGCGACGAGATACATCAGGAACTCATGGCTCAGGCCCGCGAGGAAAACTGGGGCGCAACCGGTGCCCCGGATTGGACGCGCCGCGTCATCCCGTTCGGCGACCTTCGCTTCCGTTCGGAAAACCTCTTCTTCGATTCCGGCAACGCCAACACCGGTTTCTTCCCCAACTTTAACTTCATCAACAACGGTGCCCCCTTCGACACCACCGGTAATGTCTTCTCCCCCCAATACAACGTCGATCAGGATCGCCATCGCCTCCGCATCCGCGCACGCGCAGGTGCGGAAATTATGCTCGGCGAGGGTTTCAACGCCGGCTTCCGCGTCGCCACTGGCGAGAACAACTCACCCACCTCCACGAACCAGACGCTCGGTTCCCAGGGCGGGAATTTCTCGAAGTTCGCCATCTGGCTGGACCGCGCCTTTCTCTCCTATGATGCCGGTCCGGGCAATGGCGATGGCGAGGAACTCACCTTCCTCCTCGGCCGCTTCGACAACCCGTTCTTCTCAACCGAAGTCCAGTGGGACGATGACATCGGCTTCGACGGCCTCGCCGCCCGCGGTCGCGTTCGCCTCCAGGACGACCTCCATCTCTTTGGAACAGCCGGCATTTTCCCCGTGTTCAACACCGACCTGAATTTCGCATCCAACCAACCCGCAAAATTCGAGAGCGAGGACAAATGGCTCACCGGCGCTCAGTTCGGCATCGATTGGAAAATCGACGACGAGTGGTCGGCCAAAGCCGGCCTTTCCTACTACGATTTCGACAAGATCGAAGGCCGTCTCTCCTCTCCCTACGTACCCTTGACGGCCAGCGACGCGGGCGACACGGATGCCACCCGACCCGGCTTCGCGCAGCGCGGCAACACCTACTTTCCGCTCCGCAATATCACCCCCACCGCCGCCAACAACTTAGGCACCATCAACCAGTTCCAATACTTCGGCCTCGCCACCCCGTTCCGCAACGTCACGCTCACCGGCCAGGTCAACTACGATGGCTGGGACACCTACCGCCTCACCGCCCTCGGCGAGGCCACCAAGAACGTCGCCTTCGACCGCAGCGCCCTCAACGCCAATGCTGTCAACAACCGCGGCCTGGATCCCGATGGCACCTCTGGTCCGCTGCTCGGCAACTACGAAGGCGGCGATGTAGCCTGGAACCTCGCCATCATGTTCGGAAGGCCCAAGCTCGAATCCCTCGGCGACTGGATGCTCACCACCGGATATCGTTACGTAGAATCCGATGCCATCGTCGATGGCTTCACCGACTCCGACTTCGGCGGCGGCGGCACCAACGTCCAGGGCTTCCACCTCGGCGGCGCTTACGCCCTCAGTCCCCACGTCCGCGCCGGCCTCCGCTGGATGAGTAGCGATGAAATCGCCGGTGCGCCCCTCAAGGCCGACACCTTCATGATCGACCTCAACGCCAAGTTCTGACCCCTTGATTTTTAACCGCACCATGAAAACTAAACTCCTCACGCTCCTCGCCGTCTTCGCGTCCATCGCGTCCACCATGGCCCAGGAACCCGCATCCGCAGAAGCCCAACTCCGCGAACAGCTCCGCAACACCGCCCTCCAGCTCCGCGCCGCCGAGGTGGAAAAAGCCAACGCCCTCGCCACTCTCGCCGCCGAGCAGGGCAAAACCGTAACTCTCCAGAAGGAAATCGACGACCTCAACACCCGCCTCGCCACCCTCACCAAGCGCGCCAGCGAGGACAAGACCGCCTCCGAGCAGACCATCGAATCGCTCACCGAGCGCCTCGCGGAACGTGATAAGCGCATCGCCGAATACGTCGAGGCCATCGAAAAATGGCGCGCCGCCCAGCAACTCGCCGCACGCACCGCCAAGAAGAACGAGGAATCCGCCGAAGCGCTGAAAGTCGAGAACGCCCGCCTTAAGCACAGCATCGCCGACCGCGAGCGCAAGAACCTCGACCTCTACCGCACCTCGCTGGAAATCCTCGAGCGCTACGAGAACTACTCCCTTGGCCGCGCCCTCTCAGCGCGCGAACCCTTCATCCAGAAAACCCGCGTCAAAATCGAAAACCAAGTCGAGGGCTACAAGGGCGCCATCCTCGAAAACGTCGCCAAACCTGAAAAAGCAACCCGCTGATGATGCTCCGTCTACTAATTCTCGCCGCCCTCGCGCTTGCTTCGCCCACCGCTCACGCCGAACCCATCATCGGCAGCATCGGGGACATCAACCTCTCCGCAGCCGAAGCCCGTGAAATGCTGGAATCAGCCGCCACCGCCGCCGGCCAGCCTCTCCAAGCTGACGCCGAGGCACTCAAGCAATTCGTCCGCGCGACCCTCATCCAGCGGCTCGTGCTCGAGCACGCCAATACAGCCGACCACGCCGACTCCCCGGCCGTTGCCAAGGAGCTCGCCCGTGCCCGCGACGCCGCTCTGGTCGAGAGTTTCCTCCGCATCTCCTCCGCGCCGCCCAAAGATTTCCCCGCTGAGGCCGAGGTCGCCGACTTCTACGCGAAAAACAAGGAGTCCTTCCTCGTCCCGAAAACCTGGCGCGTCGCCCAGATCTTCATCTCCGACCGCGAACCCGCCGCCAGCGCCGAGGCCGAGGCAAAGCTCGCCAAGGTGCGCGAGGCGCTCACCGAACCCGCCGCCGATTTTGCCTCCATCGCCCGTCGGTTTTCCGATGACCTCACCAGCGCCCCGGACGGAGGCGATCTTGGCTGGATCCGCGACGACCTGATCCAGCCCGGCATCCGCGAAGCTCTCCCCGGTCTAAAGGTCAGCGGCATCTCGGAACCCGTGCGCCTCGATGACGGCTGGCACATCCTCCGCCTCATCGACGCCCGCGAGCCCCACACGCCGCCCCTGGCGGAACTCGCGCCGCGCATCTATGCGCTTCTCCGTTCTAACAAAGCCCGCGAAAACCGCGAGGCCTACCTTTCCGAACTCCTCCGCGACAGCCCGCCCGCCGTCAACGAAATCGAACTTCTCAAGCTGAAATGAAACCGGATCACCAACCCGCCGCGCACACCAACCCCATGCGCACCCAACTGACGGCATCCCTCGTTTTTAGCTCGATGGCTTTTGTCACCCTGCTCGGGCCGGCCAACGCCGACATCCTCCGTGGTGGTGGAAGCGGCGGCGGCTCATCCGCCCCTGCGGCTCCCGGCAGCGCTCCCATCGGCGGAGCCACACCCGCCGACACCGCACAGGCCAGGACCAACGCCCAGGACGCGCTCGCCCGCACCACCAACACGCTCAACGCCCTCCGCGCCATGCAGGAAACCGCCCGCGCCGCCGCGGCATCCGGGCCCAACAACCTCGCTCCCGGCCTTCCCGCCGTCCCCAACGGCCTTGGCGTGGGTGGCCTCAATCCCACCGCCGATCCCACCCGATGGACTGGGGCAGATGCTCCCACACAAACCATCGACACCGACAACCTCATCAACGTCGGCGTCCGCCAGACCGCCCAGCAAGCCCTGCTCGACTGGCAAACCTTCAACGTCGGCAAGGAAACCGTCCTCAACTTCGACCAATCCGCCGCCGGAGCCAACGCGAATCAATGGATCGCTTTCAACAGGATCACTGATCCCACCGGAAACCCCTCCCAGATCCTTGGCCAGATCAAGGCTAAGGGCCAGGTTTACGTGATCAATCCCAACGGCATCATTTTCGGCGGTTCCAGCCAGGTGAACGTGAACACGCTCACGCTTTCCTCGCTCCCCATCAACACCAACCTTATCAACCGCGGCCTCCTCAATAACCCCGACTCACAGTTCCTCTTCTCCGGCCTCAACCTGCCGGCCGGTCCCAACGGCACTCCCTCCTTTACCCCGGACGCGCCGCCGATTTCCACAGGCAGCTACGGCGACATTTCCATCCAGGCTGGTGCCACTATCACCACCCCCGTCTCCGCAGATGGAAACGGCGGCCGCGTGCTCCTCGCCGGTCCCAATGTCACCAACTCCGGAACCATCCTCACACCCGCCGGCCAAACCATCCTCGCCGCCGGACTCCAAGTCGGCATCGCCGCCCACAACGCCGCGGATCCTTCTTTACGCGGCCTCGATGTTTTTGTCGGGCAAGTGGGACTATACGGTGGAACCGCGGTTAATTCAGGGATCATTTCAGCACCCCGCGGAGCAATCACCATCACGGGGAAAAATATTTCCAACACCGGCGCACTTGCCGCCAGTACCTCCGTTTCCCTTAACGGACGCATCGACCTGCTCGCCCATTATGGAGCCATCTCCAATCCCTCCTCGGGTTCCGCTGGCCTTTCCTCAGCTCCTTTCCTCAACCGCAGCTCGGGCATCATCACTCTCAGTGAAGGCTCGGCCATCGAGATCCTTCCGGAATATGGCAGCAATGAAACCGCAATCGGCACCCAGCTAGCCCTGAGATCCCAGATCAACATGGAGGGGTTTGCCATCCACCTAGGCAAGAACTCCACACTCTTGTCCCCGAACGCCCTTGTCCGGATCGCTGCAGGAGAGTGGTTTTTTCAAGGCGGCGTTTCGTCGGCCTCCACTTTCACCCAGTCTGCGGGACAGGTTTATCTCGATGAAGACTCGGTCGTTAACGTGGCAGGCTCGCTTGACGTTGCCGTATCTGTCGCACAGAACATCATCGAGGTCGATCTTCGCGGCGCCGAACTTGCCAACTCCCCGCTCCAGCGCAACGGCTCGCTCCGCGGCCAGTCCGTATTGGTCGATATCCGTGACGTCGGCATCTACGAGTCCAACACATGGCTCGGCACGCCCCTTGCGGATGTCGCGGGCTTCGCGAACCTCATCCAGCGCGGCGTCGGCCAGCTCACCACCGCAGGGGGCAGCGTCACCATTTCCGCAGGACAATCCACCGTAATTCAATCCGGAGCGAAAGTGGATGTCTCGGGCGGCTCCATCGCCTACCAACCCGCCACTGTCCGCACCACACGCCTGGTCTCGGTCGATGGTAACGTGATCGACATTGCCGCAGCCCGCCCGGACATCATCTACGAGGGCATCTACGACGGCGCATTCGATGCATCGAACAATAAATTCCGCACCACTGAAATCTACACCTCACAGCTTGTCCCCGGCGTATCGAGGCTTGAGGAAGGCTACCTCCAAGGCGCTGCCGGTGGCACACTCGGCATCACCACCCCAGCCGCTGCACTCGATGGCACACTTATCGGAAACACTTTCACTGGAAATTATCAGCGCAGTTCCCCTCCGCCGGCCAGCGGCTTGGCGATTAACTTCACCTCCATCGACCGCACTTTTGCCAGCCTGCCAATTTTCGCGCCGACCCCTCCTGCCATCACTTTCCAATTCCAAAACCCTCTGGCACCTGCTGAGGCCTTCACGACAGACATAAACGGCAACCCTGCGCAACTGCGGAACGACCGCCTGCAGGAGGTCTACCTGAGCCCTGAACTCCTCACCACCAGCGGTTTCACCAACCTAACCATCAACAATCCCGACGGTTCCATCACCATCCCGGAAACAACCACGCTCAACACATTCAACCGAGGCAGCCTAAGGTTTACCGGATCCAACCTCACGGTAAATGGTTCAATTATCGCCCCCAGCGCCACGCTTTCCTTTTTTGCCCCGAATCTCTCCCTGTCCCAGATCACTACTATCGCCAATTCGGCATTATCCTCCACACCCATCGCTAACCCAAACAAGGGCGTCTTCAGACTCGGCGCGACAGCCACGATCGACATATCCGGTTTGCTCATCGACGACCGGCTCACTAGCCCTACCTCCGGCTCCCTTGCTCTCCCTCTGATCGGAGGCTCCCTTACGATCAATGCCTTCGACGCCATTCTCAATGCCGGCGGTAGCATCGATGTCTCAGGCGGTGCCCGCGCTGATGCCTACGCTCGTATTTCCTACGGTAATGCCGGCTCCATAATCATTTCCGCAGGACGCGATCTCGTCGAAAGCGCCATCCTTGGAGGGAAGCTCCAGCTTGGCGCAAACCTGAGAGGATTTTCCGGCACAAACGGCGGCAATATCAGCTTTACTGCGCCCGCCTTCCAAATCGGCGGAGTCAGCCCCAACGCACAAGTCACCCGCCTTGATCCTTCCTTTTTCTCGCAAGGCGGCTTCTCGAACTTCGCCCTCTCCGGTATCGGTATCGCCACACCGGATAACAACAATTTCATCCCCGGCATACTGGTTTCGGAAAACACCGCGATCCGTCCCATCGTCCAGAACCGCCTCGCCCTGGCAGCCAACGACCAACCTCTGTCCTTACTGGAACCCGTCATCCAGCCGGAAGGCCTTCGCCCCACCTCTTCCCTCAGATTCTCCGCCACGGGAGCGACCAGCCGGTTCACTTCCAGCATCCTCGCCCGCGGCGAGATCATCCTTGCGGCAGGTTCATCCATCGAGACCGACGCCAAAGGCTCCGTCTCCTTGAATGGTCAGACCACCACTGTTCTCGGCTCGATCAAAACGCCCGGGGGTTCGATATCCATCACCGGCGCGACCTCTTTTCCTGCGATCTCTGATCCACCGCTCTTCACCACAGTCCTAATCGGCTCCGGCAGCGTGTTGGATGCTTCTGGGAAAACGCTGCTCCTGCCTGATCCGATGGGCCTTCGTGTCGGCGAGGTTCTCGGAGGCGGCTCCATCTCCGTTTCGGGAAACATCCTCGCTCACCAGGGTGCGCTGATCAGCTCAAACGGAACCTCCGGCGTTCTCGATCTCACGCCCGCAGCCTCCACCCTTTTACCTTCCACACTCGCCTCTCTTGGCGGACGCATCACCGTCCCCATTACCATCCAGACGAATGGAGGCTCCATCACGCTAACCGGCCAATCATTCCTCCATAGCGATGCAACCCTGACGGCCAGCTCCGGCGGCGCTTCCGCGAACGGTGGAAACCTCAGCCTCTCCTCCTCACGATTTATCCCCCTCAACAGTGGTTCCTCATCCGCCGACATCAACCTCATCCTGACACAGAACGGGCCCGTTACGTCTTCCTCCAACCCTGAAACCATCGGCACTACTCCGCTGGATGAAAACGGGAACCAGGTCGTTGGTTTCGGTCGCATCGCCGTGGATTCCTTCGGGCAAGGCGGTTTCCACTCACTGAGCTTGGGCGGAAACATCCGCTTCGAGGGGGAAGTGAGCCTCAACATGCCCGGTACCATACGCCTTGCCACAGGCGGTGTCCTCGAAACCGGCGGAAATCTCACCCTCAATGCCGCACATCTTTACGCGGGGCAAAGTTTCCTGCCCCCGTCCCTACCGGGCCAAGTAATCAATTACTTCAGCGCCAACATCCCCGGCGTCGGCCAAACCCCCATCGGCCTACTCCCAACTACTGGTGACGGAAATGTCACCATCAACGCCAACCTGATCGACATCGGCACCCTCTCGCTCCACAACATCGGCGCCGCCAGCTTCAACGCCCCTTTGGGCGACATTCGCGGCAACGGAACCCTCCAGGCCGCCGCAAACCTCAGCTTCAACGCCGGCCAGATCCATCCCACCACGGGATCTACCTTCAATGTTTTTTCCTACGGCAATACTGGTATTTCCTTCTCGGGCGTAGCGGCACGGCCGCTACCCTTTTCCGCTGGCGGCACGCTGAACATACACGCCGCCACCATCGCACAAAACGGCACCCTCCGCGCCCCGCTCGGCAACATCAATCTCGGTTGGAACGGCACGGGAACCGCTCCGCGGAATTCCGTCGTTGGCAACCTCGCTGCCACTCCCGTCACAACGGCCCTCACCCTCGGTTCCGACAGCATCACCTCCACCTCGGCACTCGATCCTTTCACCGGGAAAGCCTCACTCCTCCCATACGGAATCAGCTTTGATGGCAACTCATGGCTCGATCCTTCCGGCCTTGATATCACCACCATCGGCCCAGAGGACAAGGATATCAAACTTTCCGCCCTAACCCTCGCCACCGACGAGGGTTCCGTCATCGACATTTCCGGCGGCGGCGACCTCCTTGCATACCGTTTCATCTCAGGAAACGGCGGCCGTACTGACCTCCTCGCCTCGGACACGATTTTCGCCATCGTCCCCGGCTACGGATTCGATTACGCGCCCTACGCACCGTTCAATCCCCAGGCTCAGTCCCTTCAGGGTCAACCCGGATACGTCAACAACTCCCTCCGTCCCGGCGACCAAATAACCCTCGCAGACGGATCCGGCCTACCTGCGGGCACCTACACCCTGCTGCCCGCGAGCTACGCGCTGCTCCCCGGCTCCTTCCTCGTGTCACCCCGCTCCGGCACCCCGACCACCCCCCTTCAACAGCCCGACGGCTCCTCCATCGTCACCGGCTACCGGTCCAACAACCTCGCCCCCTCGCGCAGCGGCCCCACCACCATTGCCAACTTTGAAGTCGCCCCCTCGGAAATATTCCGCCAGCGCGCCGAATACCAAGAATTCACCGCTAACATATTCTTCTCCGATGTCGCTTCCTCCCGCAACATCCCCGTTCCGCGCCTCCCCTCGGACGCCGGCATCCTTTCATTCACCGCTTCCACCGGATTCTCACTAGCAGGCAACGTCACCGCCGCCAGGCTCACCACCGCGAGCGGAGCCCTCATCGATATCAACAGTCCCGTTGATATTATGATCAACGACTCAGGCACCGGAGTAACCCCCGGCACTCTCACCCTATCATCCTCCCTCCTCAATAGCTTCGGAGCTGATTCGCTTCTCATAGGCGGTATCCGCACCCAGAGTCAAGGCGGCATCACCGTCTCCACCTCCACCAAAAACCTCACCCTCGATAACGAAGACGCCCCACTAATCGGCAACGACATCATTCTCACTGCCCGTGAAAACCTCACACTCGGAGAGGACTCAGCCATTATTGCCAGCGGAACCCGCCCCATCGGTTCCATTACCCTCGGCTCCGCTTCCTCGTCCGGCAGTGGAAACGGTGCCCTCGTCCGCGTTTCATCTTCTTCCCAGAACACAGTCAATCGCCTCGGAGTCACCCCCGGCAGTCTCGCCATCCTCACCACTCAATCCGCTGCCAGCATGAGCGGAGCATCCGTTACCCTCGACTCGACCGCCGCCACCTCCCTCGACCCTACCACCGTTCTCCTCGGCACTTCCATCACCCTTAGCTCCGGCGAACTCTCCATCGCTCTCGAAAACCCCGGCACCATCAAGCCCACCTCCGGACTCGTCCTTGGAGGAAACGCACTGGACACTCTTCTGTCCAACACCAGCGCGCTAACCCTCCGCAGCTACTCCAACCTCAACATCTACGGCACAGGACAAATCGGCTCGTCTAGTTTCCAAAACCTCACTTTACAGACCGCCAACCTCCGCGGCATCAATCAGGCTTCCGGCTCAGTCAACTTCACTGCTAGGAATCTTACTCTCGAAAACCCCGTCGCCCCTCCCACCTCCGCTCCCGCCATCGCCAACGACGGCACCCTCACCTTCAACTCGGAGAAACTCAACCTCTCTGGCGGTGACATCTCCATCTCAGGGTTATCCCTTGTTTCCCTCAACGCCACCACCCGCATCCTCACCTCCTCGGCAGGGTCGCTGAATGTTTCTGCCGCCCTATCCCTCAACACTCCCTCCCTGTCAGGCTTGCAAGCTTCCAAATATTCCCTCCGGTCGCTGGGAACCCTCACCTATGCTTCCCCCTCCGCCGCCACCTCTTTCGAAGGCGGCCTCGGCGCGGATCTCTCACTCATAGGTTCCGCCGTCAACTTTTCGGGAAACATCGCCCTTCCCAGCGGACGCCTAGGAATCACCTCCACCGCTGGCGATCTCCTCATATCCGGCTCGCTCGATCTCTCCGGTATCTCCCGTCAGTTCTCGGACGTCTCCCGCCAAACCTCCGGAGGCACCATCAATCTTGCCTCGGAAAACGCATCGATCCGCATCCTTGAAAACGCCATCATCAATCTCTCTGCACCCGCCGCCGCCGGCGATGCGGGTCAGCTCAATGTCGCCACGCCCAACGGCTCACTCGAAATCCTGGGCACGATCACCGCCTACGCCGGTTCCTCTGGCACCACCGGCCGGTTCACCCTCGACACGTCCTCCCTGCCTTCGCTCGCCGCTCTCGACAACACCCTGAACATCGGCTCTTTCACGCATCTCCGCGACTACCGTATCCGTTCCGGGGATGTCCTGATCAATTCCAGCGCCATCTCCTCCACCTACCGACTCGCCGCCGACCAAGGAAACATAACCCTTTCCGGCCTCATTAACGCCTCCGGGAACCGCGGCGGCACGATTGACATCAAGGCTAACAGCTCCCTCACCACACTGAGCGGCTCCACTCTCAATGCCTCCGCCCAAACCTTCGACGCGGCGGGTAAAGGCGGCTCCATTACCCTTGAAGCCGGAACACTCAGAAACGGCCAGAGCTTGGCCGGGGCGAGCCTTGACCTACGGACGGGTTCCGCCATCAATCTCACCGTCGCCGAAAACACCCCCACTTCCGCTTCACTCGGGAAATTCACCGGTACCCTTCACCTCCGCGCCCCGCGCAATGCTGCGAACAACGACCTCCAGCTCGCCTCCATCGGCTCCGCCATCAGCGGTGCCTCCGCCATCCTTGTCGAAGGCTATAAACTCCATGACCTGACCGGCACCGGCACCCTAAACACCGCCCTTCTCGGCACCATTCGCAGCGAGGCCAACGCCTACCTCTCCGCCCCCAATTACAACGCCATCCTATCCCGCCTCACCGCCACCAATCCAGAGCTCGACCTAATCCTCGCCCCTGGGGTGGAAATCATCAACCGCAGCGGCGATCTAACCCTTGGCTCCACTTCCTCAAACACCTCCGCCGATTGGGATTTCTCCACCCTCCGTTTCGGTCCCCGCTCGGCTCCCGGCGTCCTGACCCTCCGAGCCGCCAATAACATCGCCCTCTTTAATGCGATCTCGGACGGCTTCTCCGGCGGATCCAGCCTCTGGCTAGCTCCCCTCGCCGTCCATAATCCGCTCCTCCCCGCCAACTCCCAGTCCTGGTCCTACCGCTTTACAGCCGGAGCGGATTTCACCGCCTCCTCCTTCCGCGAGGTTGTCGATTTCAGCTTGCTCAGCCCTGATAAAGGAAACCTCCAGCTCGGCAAAAACGCGGGCGGCGCCACCGCCACCGGTGGTGCGAACGCCTTAACCTCATCAATCATCGGAAACAATTTCCAGGTCATCCGCACCGGCTCAGGTGACATAGACATTACCACCGCCCGCTCGCTTCAGCTTCTCAATGTCTTCTCCTCAATCTACACCGCCGGCACCCAGGTCGCCACACCCAACCAGGTTCGCACCCCCGATGATTTCATCACCCCCATCCTAAGCCTCACGCTACCCCCGCAACAAGGCAGTCTGGGAGTCGCTCAACAGGTTTACCCCGCTCAATACAGCATGGCGGGCGGTGACGTCACCATCACCGCGGGCTTCAACACCGAGCGTAAGACTCGTAACAATTCCGGTCTCATCGACGACTCTTCGCGCCAGCTCCCGAACAACTGGCTCAGCCGCCGCGGCCACATCGGCCCCGATGGTGAATACGGCGCCGTCTCCATCGGAACTCTGCCGCGCCAGTTCAATGATCCCGCCGCCTCCACATCGTGGTGGGTCGATTTTTCCAACTTCTTCATGTCCATTGGGGCGCTCGGCGGCGGCAACATCACCCTCACAGCAGGCAATGACATCATCAACACCGACGCCGTCATCCCCACCAATGCACGCGCTCCCATCGGCACTCCCGATGCCGCCACGATCCATGAGCTCGGTGGCGGAGATCTGATCGTCAACGCTGGCCGCAACATCGATGCCGGCATCTATTATGTCGAGCGCGGCGAGGGCACCCTTTTAGCTGGTTCCGAGATCACCACCAACTCTACCCGCTCCCCCTCCTTCGGCATCATCACCAACCTGAACAACCCGTCCGCCTCAACCTTGGATCCCCTGACATGGTTGCCCACCACACTTTTCCTCGGAAAATCCTCGTTCGATATTTCCGCGTCGGGAGACATCCTCCTCGGTCCCGCCGTCAATTCCTTCCTCCTCCCGCAAGGCCTCAACAACAAATTCTGGTATAAGAACTACTTCTCGACCTTTGCTGCGGACAGCTCCGTCTCCGTTAACTCCAGCGGCGGCGATGTCACCCTGCGCAACTCAAACGTGCTGCCGAACGCGACCGCTGCGCTCCCGATCCTGGCGAACTGGCTGGAAAGCCAGAACCTGCTTACCCTGAGCAATAACTCCACAGCGTTCTCCCAACCATGGCTGCGCCTCACGGAAACCAATGTCCAAGGCTTTGTTTCCTTGCTCAATCTCACTGCGCCCTCCCTCTATGCCACTTCACTTTCCGGAAACCTGAATCTCGCGGGGAGCCTCACCCTGTTCCCTTCTCCCACGGGACAGTTGGAACTCGTCGCTTCCCAAGGCATCAGCGCCCTCTCTCCTGTCGGCGTTTCAAACAACATCATTGCGGGGCAAAGATCCAAGGTGTGGACATCCTCCACGATCAACCTCTCGGATGCTGACCCCGACAACGTCCCATCCACCAACCGTCCTCTCTCCATCTTCGGCTTGTTGGGCCGCGGCGTTTCCAACAACAATTCGACCCAGTCAGGCTCTCTTCAATCCATCACCCGCCTGTTCGTCGAATCGGGCTCGTTCACAGGTTCCAACGCGGTCTCATCGGTGAAGCAGGATCGTCACGACGCAGGCCTCCTCCATCGGTACGATACTGAACCCGTCCGCATCTATTCGGGGGATGGTGATATCTCAGGGCTCAACCTTTTCACCCCCAAGTTCGCTCGCATCCTCTCCGGTGCGGCGCTCACCGACATCGCCTTCTACATCCAGAACCTAGCCTCCGAAAACCTCTCCATCATCTCCGCCGTGGGTAGTATCATCGCGTCGGATCTCGGCAGTCCGCTTCGCAACCTTGCAAATGCAACCGGTAACGCCCTCGCCTCCGGCGAGCTGGTCAACGCAGGTGACATCCAGATTTCCGGCCCGGGAGCGCTCCAGATCATTGCCGGGGGGGACATTGACCTCGGTGTTGGTTCCGCACGCCTTGATGGCACAAGCTCGGGTTTCACTTCGATCGGAAACCTCCGCAACCCGTTTCTTGGTGCGCAAGGCGCCGACATCATCCTGATGGCCGGCCTCGGCCCGGACGGAATCAACGCCCCGCAGTGGAATGATTTCATCCAATCCTACGTCACCACTGAAGAAGGGCTGGAACTCATCGAGGAAATCAGCCCCGGGACCGACTTCCCTTCTCTTACGGAAAGCGACCAGCGCCTCCTCGCCACCGAAATCTTCTTCCGCCTTCTCCGTGACACGGGACGTGGCTATAACGACCCCGAATCCTATGGCTACGGTAACTACGAACTCGGCATGGCCGCCATTCAATCGCTCTTCGGCGAGCCCGAAGAATCAGAAGAATCCGTATGGGATGGCGAAATTCTGGCCCGCGGCCGCGACATCCGCACCCGCTCGGGTGGCGATATCCGCCTGCTTGCCCCGGGCGGCGGCCTCACCCTCGCCAACACCACCATTGGCAATCCGCTCGCACCACCTGGCGTCATCACGGAAGCCGGCGGCTCGATCAGCATCTTCACCGATCAAAGCGTCGATATCGGCATCGGTCGTATCTTTACCCTCCGCGGGGGAGACGCCGTCATCTGGTCCACCAACGGTGACATCGCCGCCGGATCATCCTCCCGTACCGTCCAGTCCGCTCCTCCCACCCGTGTAGTCATCGATCCCCAATCCGCTGCCGTGCAGACCGACCTCGCTGGACTCGCCACTGGCGGCGGTATCGGCGTGCTTGCCACCGTCGAAGGCGTCAAACCCGGCGATGTCGATCTCATCGCCCCCTCAGGTATCATTGACGCCGGCGACGCCGGTATCCGCGTCTCCGGAAACATCAACCTCGCCGCCGTCCAGGTTGTCAACGCGGGCAATATCGCGGCGGGCGGTACCAGCTCAGGCGGAGCCCCGGCCGTCGCCGCCCCTTCCGTCAGCACACCGCCTCCGCCTGCCTCCGGCAACACCGCCTCCGATGACACCGCCGCCGCCACTCAGGAAGCCGCCAAACGCGAGGAGGAAATTGATACCACCGGCCAACCTTCCATCTATTCCGTTGAAGTCATCGGCTACGGCGGTGGCGGCCCCGTCGAAGAAGTGGAGGATGATGAAAACGAGGAAAACGAAGAAGATGAGGAGTCGGTAGAGGAAAATCCATAATTAAAGCCACCTCACTGCCATGATTAAACTGCTACAATTCGTGTTTTTTTTCATATTCTGCCTTTCAGTGGCTTCGTGGGGGCAGCAGGCCACGCCCGAAAATCCGCAGGACATTGTTTACCGGGAAAACCTCGCAACCCTCAAGGCGAAGCCCGATGCCACGGAAATCGAAAAGGCACTCTCCGCACTCGCGGATAACGCAGCAAAGGCTCACGCGCCCTCCGAACTCCTACTCGCACAGACCTTTTATCTGGGTAGTAAGGTCGTTCCGCAGGACTACAAGCGGGCATTCCCCTACATCAAGGCTGCCGCCTTGCGTAACCAACCGTGGGCCATGAACGCTTTCGCGAGTATGACCGAGTTCGGCCAGGGGACGGAAATGGACGACGGTTTGGCGCTTAGCTGGTACCGGCTGGCGGCGACCAGCGGCCAACCCAGGGCGATGGCCAATCTTGGCAGGATTCTCACTTCGCGCCCCGCCAACAGCCAGGATCACATCGAGGGCTGCGCATGGCTTTATCTTTCCAGGGAATTGAAGGATGGTGTCGGCTCGCGGACTCTACAGCTCTTCGAAGCGAAGATCCCCGCCGAAAATGTCCGCAGGATCGATGACCTTCTCAAAGAACTCAGAAAACGAATCAACACAACGAATTCTTTACAGCCCGGTTCAACTAATGAGTGACGAAACTGTAACGTTTTTTCCATCCTTTAGCTGTTCATTAAGGGTCTAATATATCTACCGAAAGGGACGAATTGTCCGCTTTACTACGCAATCAAAATTAATAAAATGAAGAAAACTATTAGAAATTATTGTCTCGGTTCTGCCGTGGCGCTTTGCCTTGCAGGCAACGCATCCGCAGCATGGTCCTTCGCGGATGGCGATATGATGCTCGGTTTCAGCGCTTCAGCTGGCACTGGATTCCAACAAGACCTCATGTTCAACCTCGGAAGCAGCGTCAGCATCCGCGATGGTGTGATCACAGGCCTCCGCGGTAACATCAACGACGATTTAGTGGCTACCTACGGTTCCAACTGGTTCTCCCGCACGGATCTAACTTTCGGTGCGATCGCCAACAGATCAACCCTCAGCCCGACCGTAGCGTCCGACTTCACTGTAGGTCAACAGGATCCAAGCAGGATTGCCTACATTTCCCAAACCACCACCACTCCAGGGGCGGCAGCGGATCATTCCACCATCACAGGCAATTCACTGGGCAGCGCACTCACTGGCGTTTCAACCCTTGAGGGCATCCTTGCGACCCTCGCTGAAACCGGAAACGGAGATGGAGCAGCCATTTTCGCCCGTACCGCTGCCCAAACGCAATGGGATCAATCGAGCTGGAGCACCCGCGTTCCCGCCTCAGCTTCCAGCTTCACAAGCTTCCAGAACATCGGCACAGCCTTCGGTGCCGGCGGCACAGTCCGTTATGCGGACATCCAACGCCTCGGCGGCTCTACCTCAACTATTGCTTACACAAACACAACGGTGGCGACGCTTGAGATCGATAACTCCGGAAATATCTCCGTCATCCCCGAGCCAAGCAGCATGACCCTCGTGGGACTTGCCGCCCTCGCGCTCATCACACGCCGCCGCCGCTAATCTAATCATCCAACAAACCAAACCAAACTAGAAAATCAGAATATGAAACTAAACAAATACATCGCATTCGGCGCTCTCTTAGCCGGTCTCGTGTCTTTCACTCAAGGACAAGTCGTCGTCAACATCACCGGAGCCACCGCGTTCCGTGATGCCGCCCACAACACCATCGTCGCCCTGATGCAGGAAAATGCAGGCACCTGCCTCCGCGAACGCGCCGACATCACCTTGCCAGGCGGAAGCTCGGCATCGAACCTCCGCATCTACAAAGGAACCATCGATGGCGTACTTTACACCATCCGCTGCACATTCAGCGGTTCCACCCAGGGCATCCTCGACGTGGCTGACCAGAACGCGATCCACTTTCTCAAGACGGACACGACCACGGCGGCTGACAACAACACCGACTCGACTCTCGTCCTGAACACCAACACCGAAACGGCGGCACCAGACATGGCCTTCTCTGATGTGGACAAGCTCCTTTCTGCTCGTCCCACTGCCACGCTTGGCGGCGGTCCTGTCGGCGTCGTTCCGTTCATGTTCGTCGGCGGTGTCAACATCCCAGCCGGTGTCACTAACATGACCGACCAGATCCACAACACCCTTTGGTCTCTCGGTTCCGCTCCTGCCTCGCTGTTGAGTGGCGTTGCTGCCGATGCCACCACAACCGTGTATGCAACGGGTCGTAGCAACGGTTCCGGAACACGTGCTTCGATCCTTTCGGAAACACGCTACGGATCCTTCAACAACATTGTCCAGTTCGATGGCAGCCGCGCCGGAACTGACGGTAACGGAACCGTAGGCTCTGCCACCATTTTCGCAAGTTCAGGCAACAGCGGACACACCTCCAATTCGGGCGTCAAGAGCATGTTGACTCGCACCCCTGCCGCTAACCAAGTGTTTGTCAGCTACCTGACTATATCGGATGCGTTGACAGCAACGGGTTACGATGCCACAACCGGAGTTTCGACTGGTGGCCAAGGTGCAAAAGCCCTTACCTACAACGGTGTGCGCTACTCGCCTGACAATGTCAACAGAGGTGCATACACCCTGTGGGGCGCCCAGCAGCTCTACATCAAGAATGGAGCTTCCCAAGACGTGAATGATTTCTACATAGATCTCAAAGCCGGGCTTCAGAATGCAACCTACCTTGGCACAGCCGGCCTTCCGACTTCCGGCCTTGCGGTTGAGCGCACCGGCGGCGACGGCGGCACCATCCTCCCACTTGAGTGATCTGAAACTCAATTGTATATGAAATCCAGGGTGCCGGCATGGAAACATGCCGGCACCCATTTTCACCTAATCCTCCGATCATGACGCTACCCCATAAACTGCTAGTGGCATTTTTTGCGATAGGTATCGTTTGTTTTCTCGGCACGAAAATCCCCCCCTCCACGCTTAATGGGTTCACATCCGATTCTCGGAACGGCCAAACCGGAGATCCGCACCCTAAAACGGCAGGTTCCGCCCGCCATCCATCTCACCCAAAAAACGCATCCACCGACCCTTCCGTAGCGGTTGGCTCCGTGCCTCACCAAACCAAGTCGAATCGACGCCTGCAGGCGACATCGGATATGCCGATTTCCGCCAAAGCCGAAGATTTCGCCGATGCCTCCCAGGCTTCGCCTTTCCGGAATTCCCGGAAATTTTCCTTCCCTCTCTCCCACCCTCTAGAAGTTCCGAAGCCTCCCGCCTCCTTGGTATGGATCGACGGATTGACCACCGAACAGGATTCGGCCATCCAGCAACTCGCCGAGGAATTCAAAAAAAACCTGCCGGAGCCTGTGGAGCAATCTTCTCCCGAAGAATACGCCCGAGCATACCAGGATGAAGCGCGCCTCAATGATATCCGTTTCCAAACCCGATACGGAGACCAGCTGTGGATGCGCCATCACATCGAGGCGCATCACATGAATGCTGGAAAATCCTCGGAAGACTGAAAAGAAATCCTATTATATTCCACCACTCGTAAATTCAAAATTGACATTGATCCACCATTCAAATCATCCAACACCCATGAATATTCACAAAAAACTGCTTTCCATTGCCCTATACAGCCTGTCTTCCTCCGCCACCCTTCTGAACGCCGAAGATTTCGCGTTCACAAAAAATGATCTGCTGCTCGCGGTGCGTGCGACGAGCGGTTCAGGCACGACCACGAACATCTACTTCAACCTTGGTTCCGTCATGAGTTTCCGCGATGGCACCAATCCCACCAACCTCGGGAACATCGACGCGGATCTGAAGGCCGAATTCGATAACAACTGGTATGAGCGGACCGATCTCCGTTTTGGTGTAGCCGGCAACCGCACGAACCTCACCACCCAAGTAGATCCGCCAGACACCTTAATCGGCGAGGATCCGGGACGTGTTTGGTATATCGGACATGCCGCCGCGTCTCCGGGTGCCGCCACGCTGCGCGCGTTAATGACGGGGAATTCGCTGGGTTTCGCCGCGACCAACTATGGCGGTTTGAAGGGGATATTCGAACAGGGTTCATTCCTTGAAACTACCCTCCAGAAGACTGCCTCCGGCGCGGCCATATTGAAAGAAAGCGAGCAGCCCACCCGCTGGAAGACGAGCTGGTCTCAGCTTGTTCCCGCATCGGACGATTCCACTGCATTCACACAGTTCACCGGCGGTGTGCAGGCCACTTTCGGCCAGAGCGGCAGCCAGGTGGTGCTCGATGTGCATCGCATGGTCGGCGGGCAGATCGGCACCTATGTGACTTCGATTGTGATCGGTAACGATGGTTCGATCCGAGCTCTGGAGCCCACACCCACAGCCACCCCCATCGAGACATGGGTCGCCACCTTCCCCGCCCTCGTAAGTTCCCCCAACGCGGCCGACCGCACCCCGGCCGGAGACTTCGACAAGGACGGTATCCCGAACATCCGCGAGTTCGCCTTCGGAGGCAGCCCCGTCTCGGCCTCGGACAACGGCCAACAGCAGCTCCGCACCGTCGATGCGAACGGAGATTCCCAAGGCGACCTGACTCTGACTGTCGAAGTCCGCTCCGGTGCCACCTTCACGACTTCCGGCAACAAGCTTACCGCCAACCGGGACGGTGTCATCTACACCATCGAGGGTTCCCTCGACCTGGTCACCTTCGAAAGCGCCGTATCCGAAGTCACCCCGACCCTCGGCACCGGCACTCCGAAAGCCGGCTACGTCTTCAAAACCTTCCGCCTTAACGCCTCGGCAGGTCTCAGCGGCAGAGGCTTCATCCGCGGCGGCGCTGCCGTCGCTCCTTGAGCATTTGGTAAAACCTGAAGACGGGTCGTCGGTTGTCACCAACGACCCTTTTTTATGCGTAACATTGGCTGCTAACTCTCCCGCCTGTCCCTTACGGAGACGAAATCCGCGTCCGGGAGGATGCGCTTTTCGACCTCCAAGTCCACGCAGGTTAGGGGATAACCTGATAGCAGAAAGTCCGCGATCTCGGTGGCGAGCGTTTCGATGAGATTCCTCGGTTTTTCCGCTGCGAGGGCGATCAATCTACGGGATACCTCGTAATAGTCCACGGTGTTTTCGACCTTGTCTTGAAGTCCGTGAAAACCTTGCGATGGCCGCATCCGGATGGTGATCCAAAGCGTCTGCGGATTCGCACGCTCCTCATCCGGCACGCTCGCCGTCCATGCCGATCGCATCATCCCGCCGACAAACCTATTCCGCGACACCGAGCAGGAGACAACTGCAACCTGATGCTGCTGCATGTCAGTTCCCAGTATTCCAGCCCCGAGTTTACGGAAAAAAGCGCGCAGCTCCTCAACTACACCGAACCCGTGTGTGGCGAAGGTAATCAAGCCGCCGCTTGTGGCGACAGCTCCCCGGATCAGTCCAGCAGCTCCTCCTTCGGCTCAGGAAGGTAGAAGGAAAGAATCAGGCTGACCAGATACACTCCGCAACCGACGGCTGCCGCCGTGTAGGCAAGCTTGGCTGGGGCCGCGGCTGGATCGCTGGTGGTTGCTAGGGTCGTGGTGATCCAGGCGAAGGAAGTGCCGATCAGGCGACCGCCGATGTTCGCGGCGAAGCTTTCCCCCGTGCCACGGAGATGCATGGGATAGACGCGTGGTAGGTAATTTCCCCAAAAGCTGAACTGTCCAACCGTGAGTAGGCCCGCGAAGAAGATGCCGATTTGCAAGGGCAGCAGTCCGGTAACGCCGCAGTAAGCGAACACGATAGGCATAACGATCAATCCCGGAACAATGAACAGCCGCAGGAGCTTGCGGCGGCTGATGATGATGATGGCCAGATAGGCAAGCATGAAACGGCCGACCAAGCCGCCGACTTCCTGAATCTTTGTGGTGTTCGCAGCGATGGCTTGCTCCGCTTTTTTCCCGGCGATGATGGAGACTTTCTTGATTACATCCGCGGGCTTGCCGACATTCGCTTTGGCAGCGGCGGCCGATGCCGCCTGCGAAGCGGCCTTCACTTCCGGCAAGCCCGGAATGATGCGGGGAATGTGCTGGATGGCTCCGAAGGCGGCACCGTAGGCCATCGCGAACATCGCCGTGGTCACCAAGGTGGTGCGGCGCAGTTCCGGAGTGAAGAGTTCGCGAATGCTGGGGCGCTTGAGTGTCCCGGCGGCCTTCTTTTTCGCCCAAGCTGGCGACTCGGGCAGGAAGGGTCGGATGATAATCAGGGGAATGGCCGGAATCACGCCGGACATCAAGGTATAGCGCCATGCGGCCTGCTCGTCTCCTACCGTTCCCCCGCCAAACAGACCGCTAAGGAAATCGGGAAGATGGATCGCAGGAAAGCTACCTGAATATTTTACGCAAATGCCGTAAGCCACCGCCACCAGTAGACCGCCGATAGATGAAAACGCCTGCGTGAAGCCGAGCACTTTTTCGCGCTGTTTCGGATCGGGGAAAAGCTCGGCAAGCCACGCCACCGCCGCGACGAACTCCACGCACACGCCGATGAATACCAGGCAGCGAAAGAACAACAGCATCTCCACGCTTGTTGAATAACCAGCCGCAAAGGCCGAGAACGCATAGAGAAGGATACTCCACGTGAGCACCCGCCGGCGGCCTAATCGATCTGTTAGATAGCCGCCAAGAAGGCCGAAGATGCCACCCGCGATGGCCGGGATGAAGAACAGTTTCCCGATCCAACTATTGAACTCCGGCGTCCCAGGCGCGGCGCCGATGAGTTCCTGCAATGCGGGACCAACGATCAGCGGTAGCATTAGGAGTTCGTAGATGTCGAAGGCGAAACCTAATGCGGCGATGACGCAGATCAGCCATTGGGTGCGGGTGAGTTTGAGGGCGGACATGGGAAATTCGGTTTAGTGATGAATGAAGAGATGTTCGGGAAACGGTTCGGGATAACGGCAGGTTTCATACTGAGATCCGGAGCGGCAATCTTTCCGGCAATATGACCATCATCAGGTAGCGGGACGTTTCAGTGTAAAAGTGCCGTGGTCTCCTGTGGAACGGTAGGTTGCGGAAAACGAGTTGCGGGTGAGAAGTCCTTCGACTTGATAGGTTCCCAAACCGCCGGGGAGCACCATTTCACCGCTGAGTTTCATGGAGCCATCGGCATTGCGCTTGGATGGCACGGTGTGGACGTAGCTGCCGAATTTCAGAAAACCCCAGCCGGCGCGGTAGCGGAAATCGTAGCTGCCTAGGTGACTCGCGGATGGCTCTACGATGCACCAGAGGGGCCCGGTGTGGCCGTTGCCATCGCTTTTCCAACTGCCGATCCACGGGCCTTCAGCGTTTCTAGGTGAGCGTGGAAGTGTGACGGAAGCATCGGCGAACTCACGGTTGTAGGAACTGGCGCAGGAGGAAAGCAGCGCGATCGCGGCGGCGAGAGGGAAGAGTACGAATTTCATCATGCAATGCGATTGGGAAATTATTCGCTGGTGATTTTCCAGAGGTGATTCTCGGTGCGAATATAGAGCGCTCCATCGAGCAGGATGGGAGAGGCAAGAGAGCGCTCGGCGAGGTCGGTTTCGAAGTGAATCTTCGCCCCTTTGGGCGAGATTTTCACGACGTAACACACCCCGTCCTCCGTGACGGCGTAGAGGGTGTCGCCTGTCAGAATCGGCGAAGCGGAGAAATTACCGGGTAGTTTTTCGTTCCAGACAGGCTTGCCGGATTTCGCTTCGAGGGCGGTGAGCGTGCCGGTGTCATCGAGTGCTAGAACCTGTCCGTTGGTGGCGATCAAGGAAGGTGTTTTCGGCATGCGACGTGTCACTTCCCATTCGATGTGGGTTTTCGTGACATCGCCGGTGGCCTTGCCGAGGCGGATCGCGATGAGCTTTGGGACATTATAACCGGTGGCGACGTAGGCTATGCCATCGGCGACGATGGGTCGGGGCACCACCGAATAGCCTTCGCCGTAAGTCGCTTTCCAAAGCAGGCGTCCATCCTTGGGAGCGTAGGCTCCAATCATACCGCTGGCGGCGCTGAGGATTTCCGTGCGACCATCCGTTTCGACCACGAGCGGGGTGCTGAAGGAGAATTTGCTACGGACTTCCTGTCCGCGCGGCGTGCGCCAGGCGATGGAGCCATCCTTGCGGTGGAAGGCAAGGATGGTGGGGTCGATCTCGGCATCCGCGTTTACCACGAGAAGATCCCCGACAATGACAGGCGAGCTTCCGTTACCGTGCATCGGCTTGTAGGAAACCTTTGTTTTCCAAACTACTTCGCCGTTATCGAGCTTCAATGCGGCGGTGCCCATGTGGCCGAAATGCACGTAAACGATGCTGTCCGCTATGATCGGAGTGGAGCTGGCCAAGCTGTTCTTACCGTGGAGTGCAGCCGTTTCCTCTGCAGTGGGGGCGAACAGATCGATGTTCCAAAGTGTTTTGCCGGTTGCAATATCTAGGGCGAAAGCAGACAGACGCGTGGCGTTGGCGTCTTTACGCGCGCCGGTAAGTACGAGTTTCCCATCGACGATGACGGGCGACGACCAGCCTTGTGTAGTCATCGGAATTTTCCATGCGATCCCGGTATCCTTGCCCCATTTCAGCGGCCCGGAACCACTAGCAATGCCTTGGCCGCTAGGCCCGCGAAATTGTGGCCAATCATCATTAGCCACTGCGGTACATACCAAAAGCCCTGCGATGTAGAGGTAACGGAGTTTCACTAAAAAAATTCTAGGCAGCGGGGCCATCAAGTCAACCGTTTGGGCCGAAGGTTCAGCGGGTCCTATTGATATCAGTAAGTTCATAATCCAGAAATAAATAGCACCACACGTCTAAAATTTACTAAAACAAATTACTTGCATTAATATCCTGAATTGAGGTAGCCTCGCTCAATGAAGCCATTTATTAGCCTCCTCTTGAAGGTTGCGGTGCTTGTAACACCTTTGTCTGGCGCGCAGATCAAGGTTTCCGCGCTTCATCCACTGATGGCGGATTTGGCAAAGCAGGTTGGCGGTGAGCGCGTCGAGGTTTTTGACCTCGTTGGCGCTGGCGGGAATCCACACCGCTTCGAGCCTCGGCCGTCTGATATGAAAAAAATGCAGGCTTCTTGGCTAATACTCGCAGGAGGTAAAAATCTCGAAACCTATCTCGACCGTATTCGGGCCAGCCTTCCCAACGTACCCATCGTGGAGGTGGGGCGCACGATTCCCTCACTAACTGTCGGCAAGGACGCGGTCTATACCTGCTGCCCGAATCATTCGCATGCCGGTTCGCTGGATCCGCATTGGTGGCACGGCATCGATAACATGCGCCGCGCCGCGAAGATCGTGGCTAATGCCCTATCGGAAAAAGATCCAGAGGGGAAAGATCATTACCAGAACCGGGCAGAGGAATATCGCAATCGCCTCAGCGTATTAAAGAGTTGGGCGAAAAGCGAACTCTCGAGAGTGCCACGCAGGCAGCGCAAACTGGTGACCGCACACAATGCATTTGGATACTTTGCCAAGGAATTCGGATTCGAGGTAATTGCCGTGGCGGGACTCAACCAGGAGCAGGAAAACACGCCGCAAGCCCTAGCGCGGACGATTGAATCGGTTAAAAAATCAGGTGTCCCCGCCATTTTCCCCGAGCTGGGGACGAACGGGAAAACCCTGGAATCGATCGCCCGCACCACTGGCACGGAGATCGCTTCGCCTCTTATCGCAGATGGCAATGGGTTAGGAAATAGCGCCGGATTCGAAGGCATGATCCACCACAATATCAATTCCATCACCCGCGCACTCGCTGCGAATTAAATTCCGATGTCTTGGTTTTCCTCACCTCTGATGGCGACGATCGTAGTCTGTGCCGGGATCACGATGATTTCCGTGCCGCTGCGTCGGCTCACATCTGAGAAAAACCTGCCTAAAATCAGTGTTGCGCAGTCTTCTTTCGATGATGAACACATTCACGAAATACCAGGTATTCTCAGAATTAAGCTATTGGCTCCGCTGGAATCTCTGCGCATTTCCACATCTGATGGCGAACTGCTCTGGGAAGCCGAAAACCTTATGGTTGGCGAAGAGGAAGCCGATGTCCAACTACTTCTCTTGGATGACGCGCTGGAGCTACGTGTTGAGGCAGACTTTGGCGACGAGAGCCATGAGACCGCTCTTTTTCTAACAGTTTTGCCCGACGGTATTGAAGAGCAGACCCATTATCTCATCGGCTCAGGAAGCTTGGATGAAATCCTCCATTACGAGTGGGACTTACATTAACCTCTATCCATGATCCACGAGACTCACGATACCAATGGGCATTGCAACCATCACCACGAGTTGGTGGTTGAAAGCCTCGGCGTCCGCTATCGTGCCGTGCGAGCTCTCGAGGATGTTAGTTTTTCCACATCCTGTGGTGCCTGTGTTGCGCTTGTTGGTTCGAATGGTGCGGGCAAAAGCACTTTGCTGAAAGCCATCGCCGGCCTCTTGCCTATCGAATGTGGACGCATCCTCTGGCGCGGCACTAAGGTCAGCAAATGGAGCAGGGAGATCGCTTACCTTCCTCAGCGCGAGGATGTCGATTGGAAATTCCCGATCACAGTAAGAGGTGTGGTCCGCATGGGACGGTATCCGAATGCCGGCTGGTGGCGTCCGTTTTCAAAAGTCGATGAGGCTGCTGTGGACAAGGCACTCGTTGCGATGGATCTGACGGATCTGGAAAATCGTCAGATTAGCCAGCTCAGTGGAGGTCAGCAGCAACGAGTTTTCCTCGCCCGCGCTCTCGCACAGGAGGCTCACGCACTTTTATTGGATGAGCCGTTCACTGGACTTGATCGCACATCCAAAGCTGCACTTGCCACTGTTTTGCGTGAGCTGGCCGCGCAAGGCCGCTTGGTCGTTGCCTCACACCACGATCTCGATACGGTAAAAGATGTATACGATGAGGTGCTCCTGCTGAAACGTAAGACCATCGGTTTCGGTTCAGTTTCTGAGGTTTTCACCGAGGAAAACCTCAATAAGACCTTCGGTTCCCTTGCTGGAGACGGAAAGGAGGTTGCATGATCGATTGGTTGTTGGAACCCCTTCGTCATGAGTTCAACCAGCGCGCTCTGCTCGCCGCGTTGTTGATCGGATTCACCAATGGCTATGCTAGCGCCTTTGTGGTGCTGAAGAAATCGGCACTCAAGGTCGGGTCTCTTTCGCACGCCTTGTTGCCTGGCATCGCAGTTGCGATTCTTGTCGCAGGCTTGCAGGATTGGAGCGCGTTTCTTGGCGCGCTGATCGCTGCGTTGCTCATTGGTCTCGGCTCGCTCGCGGTTTCGCGCGGCTCACGCATCGATCAGGATTCAGCGCTCGCCATTCTCTACACCGCCGCCTTCAGCGGAGGCATCATTCTACTGCGACGGCTCCAGGTGGCTCAGGAAATGGATGAGTGGCTGTTCGGAAACATCATGGGCATGCGCGATGGCGATCTTTGGACAAACTTTTGGATCTCGCTCGGCTCGCTCGGCCTTCTCACTGCGCTGCATCGCCCACTGCTGATGACCCTTTTTGATGCAGAAGTGGCGGCCACGCTTGGCGTGCCGGTTCGTTTGCTTAACTACCTGCTGCTGGCTATTCTCATCGTGGTGCTGATCTCCTCACTCCAAGCGGTGGGATGTATGCTTGCACTTGGGTTATTAGTCACTCCCGCGGCGACGATCTATTTGCTTACCGATTCCACCAATACTCTTTTCTGGGGAGGTTCGCTGTTAGGCGGACTCGCTTCGGCGGCCGCCGTGCTGATCGGCTGGTGGCTCAACCTCGAACAAGGACCAACGATCGTCCTCGTGCTCGGCGCGATCTTCCTCGCGGCCTTCGTTTTCAGCCCAAAATACGGGCTTATCCGCCACTTTTTCGGTAAACCTGTGAACTCATAATAACCAACAACACACCATGAAACTAAGAAAAGTATATCAACACGTGAGCATCTCTATGCTGACATTGACGGCCGCCTATGCGGAAACCAGCGCCCCTTCCGATGAGTGGGATCGCTTCAACGACTGGACCATAGCCGACACAATCTTCCCTAACCTCAATCTGCACGGCGTCGGAGGATTTTCCACTGGGCATCTAGATGAACTCGCAACCGGGGGTCACGACCCGCTTCGTAAGGAATTCTCCGCGCAATCTATCGAACCATCGCTTTCGCTGAGAACCGAATACTTCGAGGCATTTTCTAATTACATCTTTTTCCAAGACGAGGATGCGAATTGGGATAGCGAGCTTGAGGAATTATTCGGAAAAATCGTCAACATCCCTGGAGGTTTTGAAATTAAAGGCGGTCAATATCTCGCCCGCTTTGGCTCGATCAATGACAAGCACATCCATAGATGGGACTTCGTGGATGTGGAAATGCCGATCTCGCGTTTTCTTGGCGACGAAGGACTTTTTATACGCGGCGTCGAGTTAAGCTGGACGCTACCTTTGGATTTTGATCCAGGTCTTACCTCCATTGCCTCGCTTGGGTATGGCAAAGTTCGTCCTCATGAAGAAGACGGCCACGGCGGCGGGGGTAGTCGTTTCGAGGGTGAGGAGGGGAATCTCTCCGAGAATATTCTCACTGCTCGTTTGATAGCGCGTAAAAGATTCACGGACTTCCACACCGTCACTGGCGGTTTGTCCTATGCGGGAGGTGATAATAAATTCGGCCGTGGCACCTCTCTTGTCGGTTTGGATGCAGAATACCAATGGCGTGAAAACGGACTCGAAGCCGGTGGGCGCGCGTTGCGTTGGGCCAACGAGCTCATCTGGCGTCGCGTGAACGCGGAAGATGAAGGTCCGCCTGTTGATCGCGGGACTTTTGAAGAGATCGGTTTCTACAGCACTGCCACCTACACATGGAACAACCACTTCGATACCAGCCTCCGTGTTTCTTGGTTAGAGGGGGTCGAAGACCTCGGGCTTGAGGAGCGTTTCCGCGTCTCACCTGCGGTAACATACTGGCTCGACGAGCAGCGCCGAGTCGGTGTGCGCACCCAATACAATTATGATCGTTTCGCTGGCGGGCCGGAAGAGCACTCACTCTGGTTCCAGCTCAACGTCTCACTTGGCACCAATCAGGAAGTTAGATAGGGGCTGAAATCCTTTCTAACCGTCACTACATCGAAACTCCAATCCTTCCCCTTTGCGAGGAAGGATTTTATGGGGAAGACGTAGCAATTAGTCAGTACACTGGGCGACTTCCGGTAAAATGTTATGAATTAATGCTAGGAATTTCTGGAACCATTCCCGCATTAATATGACTAAAAACTCACAAAACCACACTTCTTTCCTTGCACTCGGGGGTAGCCGTCAGCTAAATGTATCTTAAAAAGACATTAACATAGTTCGTGTTAAGCCAAAGCAAATCTATACTAGAATTTGCATCTAATTCCACCACTTCGTCCGTTCCAACTCGCATTCGATTTCAAGGTGTAAAATTTGCCATCACGTTCATGTCCAACGATCTGCCCGCGCTTTCGTCCGCCGCCTCCCAGACCGCATCCCGCAAAGTTCTCCTCGTCGGTTGGGACGCCGCCGATTGGAAGGTCATCCACCCGCTGCTTGACGCCGGGAAAATGCCTCACCTCGCCCGCTTCCTTGAAAAAGGCGTGATGGGCAACATCGCCACCCTCCAGCCCGCGCTCAGCCCCACGCTGTGGACCTCTATCGCCACCGGCAAGCGCCCTTACAAGCACGGTATCCTCGGCTTTTCCGAGCCCGACCCCGTCACCGGCGGCATCCGCCCCATCACCAATCTCTCGCGCAAGACCAAGGCGATCTGGAACATCCTCAACCAAGAGGGGAAAAACACCATCACCGTCGGCTGGTGGCCGTCCAACCCCGCCGAGCCGCTGTCCAAGGGCGTGATGGTTTCCAACGACTATCAGCAAGCCCACGGCAGCAGCTACGAGCCGGAAAAATGGCCGCTCAAGCCGGAAACCATCCACCCCGAGCGCCTCGTCCGCCACCTCAAGGACCTGCGTTTCCACCCGGCGGAGCTGACCGAGGACGACCTGCGGCCCTTCCTCCCCGGCCTCGACGGGATGAGCCGCGAGGACCTCGACAAGGCGGAGAAGGAGCCGCGCGTCCAGTCGCTTGCCAAGATCATCGCCGACTGCACCAGCATCCACTCCGCCGCCACCGCGCTGATCCAGAACGAGCCTTGGGACCTGATGTGCGTTTACTACGACGCCATCGACCACTTCGGTCACACCTTCATGAAATACCACCCGCCGCAGCGGCCGCAGGTGAGCGACTGGGACTTCCAAGTCTTCAACCACTGCGTCGAAATGGGCTACCTCTATCACGATGCCATGCTCGGCAGCCTGCTCGATCTGGCTGGCGAGGACACTACCGTCATCCTCATGTCGGACCACGGCTTCCACCCCGACGACCTGCGCCTGAGCAACATCCCGCGCGAACCCGTCGGCCCGGCCGCCGAGCACCGCCAGTTCGGCATCTTCGTCGCCAAGGGCCCCGGCATCCGCCAGGACGAGCGGATCTACCGCGCCAGCCTCATCGATATCTGCCCGACCCTGCTCCACCTCTTCGGCCTGCCGGTCGGCGAGGACATGGATGGCAAGGTGCTGCTGGACATTTACGAAAACCCGCCCACGGAAATCGCGCGCATCCCCAGCTGGGACGCGGTGCCCGGCGACCACGGCATGCACCCGCCGGACAAACAGATTTCCGCAGCCGACTCCAAGGCTGCGCTCGAGCAGCTCGTCGCCCTCGGCTACATCGACGAGCCGGATGCGGATCAATCAAAAGCCATCGAGCAAACCGTCCGCGAGCTCGACTACAATCTCGCCCAGGCCTGGATCGACGGTGGCTATTACGCCGAGGCCGTGACTATTCTCGAGCGCCTCTACCAAACTTGGCCGATGGAGCACCGCTTCGGCTTCAAGCTCGCCACCTGCTATCAGAGCCAAGGCCGCACCGCGGAGCTGCGCGCGCTGGTCACCACCGTCTGCGAGCGCCGCATGCAGGAAGCCAACGAGGCCATCGCCACCCTCCAGGAGCTCAAGCTCGACACCGAGGAAGCCCTGCAGGCGCAAAAGGAGCGGATCGAGGGGATGGATCAAAAGGAAAAGGAAAAGTTCGGCCGCGAGCGCCGCGAGTTGATCGCCAAGTCCCGCCCGAACCTCTTTGTCCTGCGCCACATGGAGGCCTGCGCCGACCTCGCCGAGAAGCGCTACGAAGACGCCCTCGCCAAGCTCGAACAGCTCGATAGCGACTTCGGCGCGCGCCGCAACGCCCTCACCCTGCGCGGCGAGGTGCTGCAGCGGCTCCAGCGCTGGGATGAATCTCGCGCCGCCTTCGAGGAAGCCCTCGCCATCGATGCGGAAGCACCCGGCCCCTTGCTCGGCATGGCCCGTGCAGCGCTCGCCGCACGCGACTTCGAGGGAGCCATCCAGCACGCCCGCAGATCGCTCGGCCTGCTCTACTTCCAGCCGAAGGGTCACTACCTGCTCGGACTCGCCCACTACCGCCTCGGTGAGTTGGCGGCGGCCAAGGACGCCTTCCTCACCTCCGTCACCATGGCGCCCCTGTTCGCCGCCGGCTTCCGGATGCTCGGCCAGATCGCCCGCTTCGAGCACGATGCCCCCGGCCAGACCGAATACGTGCTGCGCACGCGCCATTCCCGCCAGCAGCTCGCCGCGCTGCGGGATTCCAAATTCGCCGAGCTCCAGCAGCTCACCGCCCGCCCGCTGCACGGCGGCGATGATCCGGAAAACCGCCCGATGCCCGAGCTCCAGCCGCGCCCCGAAGCCCTCGCCGCCGTCGCTCCGGAGGAAATCATTACCCTCATCTCCGGCCTGCCGCGTTCCGGTACCTCGCTCATGATGCAGTTGCTGGAGGCCGCCGGCCTACCCGCCTTCACCGACGGCCGCCGCGCGGCCGATGCCTCCAATGAAAAAGGCTACTACGAGCACGACCAAGTCGCCGGCCTGCTCACCAGCCCTGACAAATCCTGGCTCGCCGGAGCCCGCGGCCACACCCTTAAAGTCGTCGCACCCCTGCTCGCCGCCCTCCCTCTGAAAATCAAAAATTCAGAATCCAAAATCCAAAATCTCCATTACCGCATCCTCTTCATGGAGCGCGAGATGGAGGAAATTCTCGACAGCCAGGATAGCATGCTCACTCGCCTCGGCAAGCCCACCCAGCCCGGAGCGGACATCGCCAAGGCCTACCGCCAACAGGTTCGCCACGCCAAGACCTGGCTCACGGGCCGCGGCATCCCGGCGATGAGCGTCTCCTACGCCGACCTCGTCCACCGCCCGGATGAAGCGCTGCCGCCGCTCGCCGCCTTCATCGGCGTGCCTCACAAACTCGCTGCCATGCGTGCCCTCATCGACCCCACCCTCCACCGCGCCCGTCATGAAAAAAAGGCATGATTTTCCCCGCGCTTTCCGTCGCTCCGGCAGCTGCCCTTGGACTGCTACAGCCTGCTGTAGCTTTTCGCGAGACGGCCTGCTGTCAGCGAGCAAAGGATTCGGCCGCAACAGCGCTGAAAGATACCAATGCTGCTGGCATCCCAGCCGGCCGCGTCTCGGGCTGCACGCAGTCCAAGACCTCCGCTTGGTTCCTCTCGCCCCGCTTGACTCCGCCATGGCCGCCCTCCACGCCTGTGCGGTCCCCGTCACACCCTTCTCCCCCTCCGCGATTCGTGCGGGCGGGGCGTGCTGTAACAACACAAAAACAAAAACAAAAACATGGAATCGAAAATAAAAATAAAAAAACAGGGACACACAGAATTACAACACTTCATCGTGGGGGCACTCGCCACCGCGGGCACGTCCGCGGCCAACGGGGCGACGGTGCAGATCACGTTTGCCAATAATTTGGTGAGTTCTACGACCGGAGTGCAGCAGTTCACAGGTGATTTAACGGGTGACAGCACCTACAATCCCGAAGTCGCGGGGATATGGGCTGCCGCAGCTCCTCCACAAGGTACTGGTGGTTATGCGATCCCGGGAATAGATATGCGTGCGTCAGTAAAAACCCTAGGGTACCAGGCGGCCGTGGTGGCGGATGTGAGGGGTGGGAATAACCCGATCAGGATTGTGGGTAATGTTGGATTGGGTCCATACGATGATGCGGTCGGCACAACTCGCGCTCTCGCTACAATTAAATTCACAGACTCTAGAATAAACGGTGGGGCGGAGACGAATGGATGGTTAGATATGTCGGCCACGTTGAGTAGCAACGAGGCGAGTGTGCAAATTCACCGGCTAATCTTCGACGACGCGAGCACGTCAGCCCCCACCGGCCTGTCGTCCTCAAGCAGCGGCATCGCGGAATGGAATGCAGTACCTGAGCCAAGCAGCCTAGCCTTGCTCGCGCTGGGTGCCGGGGGCCTGCTCATCCGCCGCCGCCGCGCCGGCTATATCGCTGCTCACAGGGGAGAGTGGCCCGTAAGTTGGATTTAACTTTTTGGAGAGCGTGTGGCGTGGCGTGCTAAAATAACACAAAAACAAAAACATGATATCGTAGATTAAACGACATACGTCGAACGAATTGCTACGCTTCACCGTGGGTCACTCGCCACTGCGGGCGCGCTTGTTGTCGTGCTGCCCGGCGGTATCTACGATGGCGAAGGACGGCAGGAAGCTGCGGAGGTCGAGCCGCAGGTGCATCTTGGCAGCGGCCTTTCGCGTGCGGTGCTTCGCCCTGTCCATGCAGTTGGCCACCAACTGGATGACTGTGGAATCCACAGCGTGGATTCCTGACCTTGAAGCGCCGCAGCAATGCCATGCCCTTGCGGCCCGCGGCGAAAATCCGGGCTGGCGTGCTGAAGGTTGCCAAGCACGGACCAGAAGAACTTCTCGGCAAACTCCGCCTTACGCTCGAAGGTTAGCATTGGAGAGGCCGTTGTTGGATGGCGGAGTAACCCCAAAACGCGACAGGACGGGAGCTTTGAGCCGCAGCCAGTCGCAAACATCGTTGAGTCCCGTGGCATGGGAGAGCTGGGCGAAGAGCATCGACGAAAGATGGCTCCGCAGACTAAAACTCCGGGCCTTTGACTCCACACCGGTTTCAAGGGCGTGGCGGTTGATTAACCCGCGAGGAATCAGGTTGAGCATTTGTTTGAGAACGACCACATCGGCCCGGGTTGGTGTTGTTTTCTTCACCCACCACCTACCGAGTGGCAGGGATTTCGATTCAACATCAACCCGCTTTTACTCCCTCAGTTAAGCATCCCTGTGGGACAGCTGTGATACTTTTTATGCGCAGACAATGGAGTTCAGCAGTCCGTTTGTAGCGATTTTGTGCCGCCACAGAAGCGTGTTTGTTCTTAAATCGAACGCCGCTATCTCACACTGGAGGTCCAGAGACCGTCTGTCCGTCCGCTCGGTGAGAGGCGCTATGCCGAAATACGCTACGTCACGACTTGAAGAAACACACAAACCTTTCAGGTAAGTTTTCGACGAATCCTTCCACAGGACTTTTGGCGGGGAGGCACCACCACACAATAACAGCAGCTCGCTCGTCCCCGAGCTCAGGACTAAGAAATTTTCTTCTTCCCCGTAGCGGACGATCCCGTGCGACTGGTCTCCTACATCTGTTAAAACCTGCAGCCACTCGCCCGTCTCCGCTGAGATTTGGACCAGCTTCGATTTCCCTAAACTGTGCAGAAGGCACCACAGTTTGCCTTCCTCTTCGCACATCAGAGTGTTTACGTGGTCCCTTGCAGTGAAAGGTATCAGGTGCTTGAGCAGTTTCATCTCGGGGTAACTGAGAACCACCACGCCCCCGTTCGCGCAGTCGGTGATGTACAGTTTGTCCCCGAACCGGCAGAAATCGTGAGTGAACCCGCTCGGTATAGGAACCGTTTGGTTTGTTCGGATGCTCAGCAGGCAGTCTTTGCCATTTACGTCCGGGCGGGACACGGTCCACTCTTCCACCGACCCGTAGTACACTCCCGACCCTTCGTGAACAATCTTGGTAGATTTGTCGAATGTGTCAAACACAAGGAATCGGTTCGCGGTGCTCACACGCAGTTTGAGAGAGTAGAAATCGATGAGCAGGTGGACGCGGTCCTCCGCTCCGCCGTTATCGACTGAGTGCACTTTGTTGTCGTTGTCGATTTCCCACATCTCCCCTTTTTTCATGTGGATGGTCTCATCTCCGACCGTGAACAGGCACTGCGGGTTCGTCACGATCGGGATGTGGATGCGGTGAAAGTACCTGAAAAAGGGAGCTGAGTCTACATGTGGCGATACACTTTTCCCCGCCGGCAGTTTGATCAGGATGGCGGTCTGGATGTGCCCGTCACCTAAAAAAAATTCGAGCTGATCCAAGTACCCTTTGAACGCTTCGTAGTTCTTGTGCCTGATTATTTTGGGAGGGTACTCGTTGTTGTTCTCGTTCCATAGCAGCGGCACGGTCAAAGTCTCTTTGTGGACCCCAAAATTGTCCTGTCTGAAAGTGTACTCGCTCCAATTAAGATTACCAGTTTCGAGCTCCGGAGCGGGCCCAATAAACTTGAAATTGAAGTCCGACATATTTATTTAATGCTAGGAATTTGCTTTTTCACCTAGGGCGGAGAATAGACTGGAGAGCCGGTCTGGGAAGGGGAAAAGGGGGTTGACGTCGTTTTCCCATACTGGAACGTGCAGGTCCAGTAACCCACGCCGTTGGCATTGAACGTGCCTTTGAGCGTCGCCTGGAGGTCGGTCACGGATATCGCCGCTTTGGTGGTGACGGTCGGGGCCGCCGCTAGCGATCGTGCTGCCGAGCAGCCAGAGAAGGAGCCATTTGCCAAGACTGCCAAGGATTTGCATTTTTACGGAAGACTTCTAAAACAGCCGCTGGGCCATACCCGAGGACGGGGAAGAAGGGGAGTTTGAATTAAGCTGAAACCCGGCTGAATGAATAGATTTCGGTTGGGAAATCATATTCCTGCACCATAGGTCAGCGATATGTTTGCCAAGATTTCTTTTGGCTGGGATTATGAATTTGAGCATGCCTCCGATTTCCCGCCACCGATGGTCGTGGATGAATCGGTCAACACGAATGCGAACCGAGTTTATATAACGAAATTTGCACCCCGCTTCCAACCCGTCCCCCTTTTCCGAGGGAATCCAACTGTGGCCGCCATCACCTCGAGATTCACCCCGCTTGAGCGAAGTCACTTCATCACGCCCTCGGGCGCGCCGTTGCTCGTCAGCACATGGACTTCGTGGGCTATGGCTTCAGGGTGAAAATATTCCCAGACGACTTTCCCGGCACGAGTCACTTCGAGGAGTTTGGGTTTGGCAGGGTCTTTTTGACCATAGCAGCAGACGATGGTATTCCCGTTTTGCAATCGCTGGGCACCGCAGGGATCGGCGAAGCGCCCGCCGACATCGTCGTTGGTAAGTTTCCAGACGACTTTGCCGGCGGCATCGAATTCGACGACGCGATTGCCGTTCGTGAGCGTGACGAGCGTGTTCCCATCCTCGAGACGGATCGCGGTAAAAGGCCACACTTTCGCTTCGCGTCCACCTAGCTCGGGCAGATCGGTTCGGATCGTGCTAACGACGTTGCCATCGGGGCCATACTCTTTCACCGCGAAGGCGAGCAGATGCGGCACGAGGTAGTTGCCGTTCGCAAGCTTCCTCGCCATGCGGGTCTGCATGTGTGCATTGTCGGTCTCGGGCTGGAGGGGGATCCGTAGGGCGACAGTTCCGTCAGGCGCTACTTCAAGGAGTTGAGGTTTCACTCCTCGTTCGACGACGAGAGTGTTCCCATTCTCAAGGCGCACGACGGTGCCGAGTTCTTTATTTTCCGGGCTGAGGACGTAGGTCCAGACTTCATTCCCCTCACGCGTCAACTCTCTCGCGCGGTTATTTTGCGAAATGAGGATGTTTCCGTCGGGAAGAACGTATCCGTCCCGCGAGGCGCCTTTTGATTCCCACCCAAGGCGACTCTCTTCGTCTACGATCCCGGTGAGAGGGCCGCAGAGGAGGAAGGAATGTTTAATTCCCGTGGCACTGCGCTGCTCACCAAAGGGCACGGGCTCATCAGCATGGGCGGTGAGAGAGGTGATAAAGATGGCGATAGCAACAAGGGCTAATTTAATCATGAGCCAAAGATGACAAAAAACGGCTCCTGCGTCTACGCTTCTGCTGCACAAACTCCAATACGATTTTCCCCATGCCTCCTAATTGACTTCGTTTCACTTAATTGCTAGGAATTTGGTTTTTGCGGGGTGTCTCTGAGGACGTTGTTGGAGAGATCGGAGAGGGGCAGAAAGGGGGTGACGCGTCCGTGCTGAAGCTGAACCGCGCCTATTTCGATGCGAAAGGCCGTGGCGTTTCCGAAAAGCTTTTCTCGAAAAACGCCGCCGCGTTCTACCGCGTCGCCATCTCGGAATAAGTTGCAAACCATTCCGCGCTTGGCTTGGCGCGGCGCATCGGCTTTAAAGCGCCATGCAAGAGAACTCCCACCAGACGGCGGCGCAGAAATTCGCGGGCATCCCCGCCACCGATGACATCGCCCGTCACCTTTCCGGCATCCAGTATCCGCTGCAATTGAGCTTCAAGATTCTCGCGCTGGCTAGCCAGGCGAACGTAACCGACGCGGTCGGGAAAATCCTGCTCCATACGAAGCAGAAGATGTTCAAGTTCCGCGAGCACGTGGAGATTTTCACCGACAACAACCGCGCCACGCGGTTGGCTGAGATCAAGGCAAACAAAGTGATCGATTGGTCTGCACGCTACGACTCGACTGACGCCTCCGGCTTGCCGATCGGCTCGGTGGGACGCAAGGGCTGGCGCTCGCTTTGGCGCACGCACTACGAGGTTTTCAACCCCGGCGATCAGGTACCGGATTTCGCCATCCGTGAGGAAAATCCCGGCGCGAAGGTGATGGATAGCCTGCTGGGCGAGATCCCGCTTGTGGGATTGGCCACCGGCTTCCTTTTCCATCCCCGCTATCTCGCAAGCCGCGCCAACGGCCAGCCCGCGATGAGAATTGAGAAAAAGGCGGCGTTTTTCGAAGGCCGTTTTAAGATCATCAAGCTCGGAGAGATGACTCCTCGCGAGGAACTTAACCTGATTCTCTCCTTCATGATGCTCGTCCTGCTGGAGCGCCGGAGGGGTTGATGCGACCTTGGGCTGCTACAGCCTGCTGTAGCTTTCCGCGAGGCAACCGTAGCGAAGCGGAGATGGACGGCCTAAAATTCCAATCTGCCGTCAACCTGCTGTCAGCGGCGGAGGACTGGGAGTGATCGAATGCTAGGAATTTGCTGTTTCACCTAGGGCGGTGAATACACTGGAGAGCCGTTCTGGGAAGGGGAAAAGGGGGTTGGCGGTAAGGAGATCGGGAAATTGGGAAAGGATGCGACCAGCGAGGGAGATATCGCGGGTTTCCACGGTGACACCGGCCGGTTTCGCGAAGGCCTGCACAATGGGGAGGAAAGAATAGGTCGCGAGCGCGGGTGCCTTGTCGGTCTTGGTGTAGATGATGGTGCTGGACATGTCGGTTAGTGGCGGAGCTTTGCGTATGGGAAGCGTTTGGCGGGGTCAAGGGAGGGATTGTGAGCCTCCCCGCCATGGTTCACGCTTGGTAAACAGCCCCTACCAGATCGGCCCAGGCCGATGAAAAACGCATTATGCCTGGCGATGGGGCTATGAGGCGAGGGCGGCCGATGGCTTTGGAAGAACCACGCGGAAAGGGCACGCGCCTTGCGGTGTGTGCCCTTCAGATTCGTATGCGCGGACGCAGGGGGTCAGAAGTTGTAACGCAGGCCGACTTCCCACGTGAGCGCGCTATCCAATTCCAAATCACCGACACCAAAATCGACGCTGTCGAGATACATCCAGCGGCTGCCCGCATAGATTTCGTAATCCTCGTTGATATTGTAGATCAGGCCGAATGAGGCCTGCGCGTAGAACCCGCCATCTCGCTCACTTCCGGTAGGGACGCTTATGTTGGTAAAAGCATAACCGACACCGGCGGTCAGGTAGCCGCTCACAGGATTGAACAGCCGACGCTCGAGCTTGACGTTCAAGGTGACGGGAACAACTTCCAGATCAACTTCCTGCAATGAATCATCAAATGAGTAAGAAACAGACTCGGGTCCGAACACATCGACATCCATGTTCCCATCGAGGTAACCGACCTCAAGATAGGCGGCCGTATCGCAGCCTAGGAGCTGGTTGAGGTTACGGCCGATGTGTAGGGTGTACATGTCAAACTCGGCATCTTCGACATCGCTGACACCGCCGAGCCCCTCTAGGTCAAAATCCGATGGGACGAAATCCTCGGAACCTATCCCTGATTCGAATTGGCCGAATGAGCCGCCAAAGAACCAGACATCTGGTGATGGAGTTGAGTCCGGTGCGATGGCTTCCTTTGAGTCGCCGGCAAAGGCGGTGGCAGTCACGGACAGTGCGGTGGTAATATATGTGATTACTTTCATGATGGCTCTTCGTAATCGCTGCCCGTGGTTCTGGCGATGGAAAAATCGTCAAGATCGCAGCTGACCGGATTGCCGCGAGCGGCATGCGGGATTTGACGGGTCTGGCAGGATGAAAAGAGTTTGACATATCCGAAGCCAGGCTTGGCAATTCGACCATGCGGAAATCAGACACGAACCCTGGGAGTAGCCCCATTTGGTCAGCTCCATGCTGGTCAATCCAGGAGTTGGGGACGGACACAACGACCGAGGGTGCCGAGCCCTTCTCGCTGCAAATTTCACTGGGTGGCAAAAGCCCCGTCCGCTTACCAAAGTCCATAGCGGATCCCTCCAGGTTGCGGAAGCTCCGCGCCTATACCTGGCACTATGGAGGGCATGCGTGGATTGCGGGGATGGCTCCGTCCATTGCCGCGTGGGCGGAGCGGAATTTGATAGAAATGAGGGTTTGGCGCCAGCCGCCTTCCGGTGATGCTTCCACCGCTGACGTCCTTGCCGGTATGCTTGCGGAGTTTCTCGCCAGCGATGCCGACTGGATGATTTACCTAGATGCAGATGTGATGGTTCATCCCCTGGCACCTCACCCGCTGGATGATCTTTCCGAGCCGGGACTGTGGGTCATGCCCGAGCCGGAGCAATTACATTCAAGCGAAGATCGGCAGGCAGGGGTGATAAAGCACCTCCAGCGCGGCACGGAATCGAACCACAACCGCTGCAACGATGGCGTGTTTTTGCTGGACCGTGCCACGGCCGAGAATTTTCTCCTGTATCTGCGGCGCCCGTTGATGTCGGCAATGACTCTTGAGGATCATTTCAACCTTTGCCTGAGGGATGCGGTAAGCGACGGCAAAATCGTATGGCGCCCGCTTCCTGCGGTCTGGAACCGCCTGCCTCCGGCAGGTGAGCCGGGGCGTAAGCACCGCGCATGGTTCTACCACTGTTCCGGAGAGGACAAGGGCAAGGTTCTCGCGACTTGGCAGCTTCAGGGTTTCCTACCCATGCCTCGTCCCTCAATGACCATCAAGAAATGGACTGAGAAAGCACCACTGTCGGATCTCATCGCTATTCCGTTTCACCTTGAGGGTGATCCCATGAAGGGCGAGTCCCTGCGGTATGCATTGCGCTCGATCCAAAAACACTGGCAGCATCCGTGGCCTGTCATCATTTATGGGACCGCCCGGCCGGAATGGCTGGATGAGGGTATCTTCCAGCTGGAACCCTCCTATACTCAGGCTCTCCTGCGCGCGTTCTCCCAAGCCGACCGTGTGTTGTGGGTCAATGACGACATGTTTTTCCTCATGGATACCAGCGTTGAGGATCACCTGATCCAAATTGCATCCGGGGATCTCATTCCAAAGATTCCTGAGTTGCTAGCCTCCGATAACATATGGAACCGCTCCCGTGGGCACATCGTTAGCCGCCTGCACCATGAACAGGGTTTGGATCACCTGCGGGATTTCTCGGTCCACTATCCGTGTCTTTACGAACGGGAAAAGGCCCGCCAAGCTTTCGATCACTTCGGTGTCTGGCACAAGTATCCGCTGGAATTGGCCTATCACGGCTTGCACCGTTCCATGTCCCGCCCGGCGGATGAATACGCCACCTTCGAAACCCGGGATTTGCCAGGCAAACGGTGGCTGAATGTCCAGGATCCGGCAGAGGTGGGGGAAATATGGAGCCAATGGATGACTGCAAGGTTTCCTAATCCGTCGCGCTGGGAAATCAGGGTTTGATCCTGCTCCGCGTTACGAAGCGGAACCGCGAGCGGGCAAGAAAGGAACGGATTCCGTCGGGTGTATGGGTGTACTGGAATTGGCGGTTGCGGAGCGGGGGGGCGAGTGTCACGGAGCGGCGGGGCGGGTGTCACGGAGCGGGGCGGCGGGTGTCATTTTCCACACATGAAAAATGCTAGGAATTTGCTGTTTCACCTAGGGCGGTGAATACACTGGAGAGCCGCTCTGGGAAGGGGTAAAGGGGGTTGTCAGGCTGGCTGGTGATGTCGCCCGCGCCGGCGGTGCGCACGCATTGGAGCCACGCTTCGTTTTTGCCCCAGTAAATGTCCACGCCTCCGCCGACAAACAGGCGGTCGCCGAGCAGCACCGGCATCCCGTAGATATTGCTCGGACCCTGCAGGCGGTTGCTGAGAAAGCGCTGCACGTCTTCCTTCGGCGCGGTGGAATCGGGGTCGTAGCGCCACACCGACTGCAGCTTCGCGACCTCCCCCGCGGGCGGCGCTTTCGCCAGCGGCTCAAAGGCGCGCACGATCCCGTCGCCACCGCAGAAGATGATCGCGTCGCGCCCGCCGAGCTGGCCCAGCGCGGGCGAGGACCACGTCGAGTGAAAGATCTTCGGCCCGACCGCCTCCCTCGCCCCGGCGCTCGCCGCGAGGATCGGCGTGGCATGGGCATGGGTTCCCAGCGGCACGCTCCACTTCACATTGCGACCTTTGCGTGAGACATTATCAAATGTCCCGCAACAGCCAGCCTACTTTTCCGAAACCTCGAGCAACTCCTCGTGCGTCCACGGCGTCTTGCGGTCGACGGTGGCTTTGCGCACGGCGGCGATGTCGGCGGCGGCCACGGGCTTGAGCCACTTATGCCAGCTTTGGCCGATGAAGTTGATGACGCTGGCGATCTGCTCGTCGTTGTAGGTTCCCTCCAGCGGGAGCATCAGCCCTTCACCGTAGGCCACGCCGGCGATGGGTCCGGTCTGGCCTTTCAGAATGATGCGGGCGAGGGCGTTCACGTTGCCGCTGCCCGCGAACCACGGCGACATCGTAAATGCCGGCGCGAGCAACTTGTCGCCCTGCTGCACGCCCTTGCCGTCGGCGCCGTGACAAGTGGTGCAGAGGGTTTCGTAGATCTGTTTGCCCTGCCGCGCGGACTCGCCGAGGGCGGCCACGTTTTTCCCAGCTTCCAATTTGTTCAGCAGCGGCGTGATGATCGGGCTGGCGGTCGCGGTGAGCGCCTCCGGCTGGTTCAGCCCGGCGGCGTGGTTCGCGAGGACCAACTGCGTGCGCACATGCGCGTCCGGGTCGGCGGTGAGTGCGGTGAGCGCCTTGGCGGCGTCCGCGTCCTTACTCACGAGCAACGGCTCGGCGAGCTGCACCGCGGCGCGGCGCACCCGCGGGTGGGCGTGCTTGGTGGCGGCGAGGATGGTTTCCTTCGTCAACGCGCCGAGCCCCTGCAACGCCCAGAGCGAGTGAATGCGCGCGTTGGCGTCGGCGTGGCTGGTGGCCATCGCCGTCAGCGCAGGCACCGCCGATTTGTCGGCGCGCGAGACGATCAGCATCTGCGCGGTGTCGCGCCACCAGCCGTTCGGATGCGCGAGATGGGCCACGAGTTGCACCGGCGTTTCATCCAGCATGCGGGGCTGTGGGCCGGCCTTTTTGCCCTCGGGCAGGAAGCGGAAAATGCGCCCGTGGCGGACGACGTCGATCATCCCCCACTTCTTCACGCGAAGATAACGGGCGACCCAGGCCTTATTGCCCCCCTCGGTCGGAAACCACTGCTTTTCCTGGATGATGCCGCGATACATGTCGGAGAAAACGAACGAGCCGTCGGGCGCGGTCTCGGTCCATACGGGCCGGAAATAGGCGTGGGTGCTGCGGATGAATTCGCTCTTGGGAAACGAGTTGTCCGCCACGCCGAGGCCGTCCTTCCAGTCGATCGTGCTCATGCGCAGAAAGCGGCCCACCGGCTCGCACGTCACCACGCGACCGTAAAACTCCGGCATCAAATGGCTGCGCAACACCGTCTGCCCGCAGCAGGCCGACAGATCCTTGAGGATGCGCTTTTCGTCAAAATGGTAGCCACCCGAGGAGTCGTCCCACACCGGGCACGTGGCATACGGCACGCGGTAGCCCGGCGCGTGCTCGGGAACCTGCAGGATCGGATACCCGGCCGGAAGCTGGAAGGAGTGCGCGGGATTCGCCCCGCCCGCCCACGATGAAAAAAGCCGCCCGTCGTCATCCCGCGCCAGACCCCACTGGCTGATGCGCGCGACATCGTGCTTGCCCGGCGTCAGCTTGCCGTCGGCGTAGCGAAAGCGGAAATCATTCGTGCAAATCGTGTTATCGAGATTCCACAGCATACCGGTGTTTTGATGCTCGATGTTCCCGCCGTTCTTGTTGCCCTCAAAGACCACCTCGTGGCGGTCCGCGACGCCGTCCTTGTTGTCATCGAAATAGGCGTACACCGAGTTCGACTGCGTGAAATTCACCAGCACCCGGTCGTGCAGCGCAAGCACCGTGCGCGGGAGGATGACGTTGTCGATAAACACCGTGCGCTTGTCCATGATCCCATCGCCGTCCGTGTCCACGAGCTTCACCACGCGGCTCACGGGATCGAGCTGCTTCGTGGCGTGCTCGTCCTGCATGTAGGTGCGCCACTCGCAGACATACATCGCCCCGTTGCCATCGAAGGCGAAGCTCGCCGGCTCCTCGACCATCGGCTCGCTCGCGATGCACTCTAGCCGGTAGCCCTTCGGGATTTCCATCAGCTTGATCTGCTCCGCCGGAGTGATCGCAGGAAAGGTCGTGTCGGGATTCCAGCCTTCATTTTCCTGCGCGAGCAGGGTGCCGGCGGAGGCAAGAAAGAGGGCGGCACTGAAAACGGCGGACGCCAGGTGCGCGGTTCGGGATGCGGAGGAGGTCGGAGGTGTGGGGATCATGTGGGACGGTGGGGTTGGATGTTGCTGCGGGATAAAGCCGGGAGGCTGCGCGAAATTAGGGAGGCTGTGGAAAATCCCCGACAATTGCCGAAGATCTGGCGGCAGCACCCTTCATTCTCCTACTTTTGATCCCAGCATGCTAGGAATTTATTTTTTATCTTTGGCGGAGAATACACTGGAGAGCCGGTCTGGGAAGGGGAAAAGGGGGTTGGCTCTCACGGCGATCGCTCATCTACAATTCTCGGCGTTTTCCACGCTTTGGTTGGAATCGCCCCCCGGCTCACCACTTCGACAACAAGTGCCCCCTGATCCCCAAGCGCGCGTAGCGCGGGCTCGCCCTCCACGAGCGCACTGTAAAGAGAATCCCTCGAGGCCCCTTCGCCCTCCGGTCCGCTCCAATGGCTATTTTAGAGGTCTCCCGCAGAAAGCAAAATCCTAGCAGTAAATTCTCACATGATTAATTGCAAATTGGTTCTTTTCATATTACCATCATTATTTTTCGCCGCTTGCGGCCCTAACACCGCTGACATTCAAGCTCAAGCGATAGCGAGTTAGCAGAGATTGGAAGAACATCAAAAATATTACATTTTTACCCCGGATGAGATAAAACGCTGCAAGGCTACGCTAGGAAAGTCGTCGAGTCAAATTGAGTCTTATATACGGAATTCGATGAAAGATCCCGATGCCGTCAAGATTCGCAACCTTTCGAAAGGTGCACTTGTATTGGGTGAGAGAAAACAAAGTATCGGCATAATTGGATCCGAATCTTCATCCTCTACATGTGGATGGATTTGGACTGCCGAAGTGAACGGTAAAAATTCATACGGTGCATACGTTGGATACGAAGAATTTTGCTACATCGTCAACGTCGGCATTAAAAATAAAAAACTTGGTTTTGTTTTAGTGCCTGATGAAATTCAGAAAGTGGGTAATTTCGACTTCAGCCTGCTTACGAATGACAAATATTATAGCGAATTGTCCTCCTGGAATTTTCGCGTCATAAGATAGCCAACCCCCTTTTCCCCGCCCTCCAGTCTTCGCCGCCTAGTTCGCTCAAGTTACCAAGGCCAAGAAGGCTTCGACTGGCAGGCCGGTCCGATCCAATCGATCTTTCAAGGGCCTAACGCAGAAAGTAAATCCCTAGCAGAAGAGCCGATTTTTTTTCATTTCCGCCTTGCTCCCCCCCCCGATCTTCGCTAACTTAACTGCATAGCGAAGAAACATGCGTTGTTTCAGCTTTTTTTGAAGTCTATGAACCCCCAAAACAAACCAACCAAAACAAACCAACCAAAACAAAAAAAACAATGAGTGCGATAATCAAGAAACATAGTGTCGGAACCATTTTGCCCCTCGCCGCCGTGGCAATGTTCGCATCGGCTTCGGTCTCAAACGCCGCCAGCGTTGTGTATAAGCTTACCGCGACCGCACCAGCTGGGTTCGGAGGTTCGATAACCTTTGACACCGACTTTGCCCCATTTAGTTCCAGTGGGGGAGTAGACACTTACAACTCGGTGGGCGCAGCTTTCGCCATACAGGCATTTTCGATCAATGCTGGTGGGGTTACATTCACTGAAAGCAATACTGCGCGCACTAAATTTGAACTTAAGATGTCCACCGCGAACGATACGCCGTTATCGCTTGGTATCGACATGGATTTTGGTTCATCTTTTTTCTTCACATGTGCAACAGATAACGCTGGCACATATGTGCCTATAAATTTCGGCACCGGTTCTGGCGCGTTCAATCTAGATGGTATCTCGCCCTTGCCTGTGATTACAGGCGCGGCACTGACGCCCGTGCCGGAATCGTCAGCGATGGCACTTCTGGGTCTGGGCGGCCTCGCATTGTTCATCCGTCGCCGCCGCTAAGGTAGCGGTCCCAACCATTCGACTTACGAGAGCCCGGCTTGCGCGATTGCGAGCCGGGCTTTTTCCTGTCCAATCTTGTTCGGGGTCTGTTCGGGGTCAGATGGGAATGGCGCTAACTTAACGTGCTTTTGGGATGGCGGAGAGCGGCTTTTGCCGCCGGATTCCGGGAACCGTTTCGAGGATCAAGGTCTGGGTGATTTCCCTCATTTCCCTCACAATCTCCTCCACCCGCTTGTGGTTCTCGATGGCTTGGAGCATCTCGGTCGCCTGCTCCGCGGACAGCGCGACACAGGCGGTCTTGCCTTTCACCTTGAACGTCCACCGCCATGACCCCGGCGGTTGGAAGGCGACGCTGCCTTGGCTCACGGGGCCGATGCCGGCGAGCTGCTTTTGCAAGGTGGCGTAGCGGCGGGTGAGTCGCGATTTCATGGCCGCCATGGTGGCGGAGTGCTTTACTTTTGAACAGATTTTACTCGCTTCATTCCGTAGGTAGTGATACCTATTGTAATGCCCAACAGCACCCCGTTTTTCCAAGGATTCTCCTCGATTCTCTTCGGCCGTCCCGCTCTCTCAGGACTTCAGGAAAAACTCCGGGAAGTCGCCGCCCTCAACACCCTTTCGGATTTCTTCGAGACTTTCGGCTTTCTCATCCCCGACGCGCTTCTCCGCCGGCGTTCAGCGGGAGCGAACAGCCGCCAACGACGCTTCACCCTGCATGTGACTTTCTGGGCCTTCCTTGCCCAAACCCTCGCTCCTGAAACATCCTGCCGGGACGTCGTGCGCAAAGTGCAGGCCTGGTGGCTGCTGCGCGCGCCGAAGTCCAGCGCCGGATCCTCTTCCACCGCAGCCAACACCAAGGCCCGCCAACGCCTCCAACCCGAAACGATCCGCGGCATCGGCGACCACCTGATAGATCGTCTCGAAAGACGCGTGCCGCACTCACAGCTATGGCTCGGGCGGCGGGTTTGCGGGGGCGACCAATGAACTCTGATTTCACTTCACCTTGCCGATTCAAGCCATGGAAAACCCAGCAAGAATGATTGATACGCTGCACCAAATCCATCTTGATAATTCAAGGCAGCTTTATTTGGTCAAACAACGAAGGGGGCCATCGCGTGCGATCATGCCCGCGACACCATTCATTTTTGAGTTTTTTCTCTACAATTCGATTTATCAGGTTGATTGGGAAAACACCGAGACGAATGGCCACAAGACCGAGTTTCCGGTGGGCTTGGATGAAAATGGGAGGCCTATTAGATTGTCTGAGGGCAAACAACAGAAGGCGCTGGAAAAGCACCTTCGGAAGAAGTGTCAACATGACACGACTCTCCTTCAGCGTGCTTTTGCGCCACTCGGGCAATTGCCAGATTTGGACGCGCCATGGACCCGAATCCGAACCGAAGATCCCGCCAAGGCCGAGGAGGGCGAGCAGTTTTTTAAACGGATCACCGAACTCCGAAATCCCGTTAACTCTGGCGAGCTACTTCCCACACGTTCCGTTTTTGAATTGATTGGCGAGTGCCGATATTTCGTCTATAACGTTCGAAATAATATCTTCCATGGTTCCAAATCCTTGGCGGATTTATATGACGATAACCAAGGAAGGCGAATCGAGGTTTACCACCTCTTCCTCCAGTCGCTAGTTTCGTTATTTTTTCTTGCCGCCGGTCGCAAGCCAGTCGCCGCCGATCACGTGCAAAGCCAGGTAGCAATCCCGACGCTGTCGGGGGAATCAAGAATCATACCTGCTAGTGGGATCCTTGAGCTTGTTGTAAACAATTTAATTAAACCGGAAGATTCAAGATTGATCGCATGGGCTCGGCGATGGCTATCTGATAAAACAGTTGAACAGGGACCTGATGGAGCACTGTTTTATCCCTCGGCTGGCTATGATGTTATTACGCCAGTTATTATTGGGCTACCCTACTGCACTGACTTTTACTTTTACGACAAAGGCGAGACATTGGAACAAATGCTAGGAATTTGCTTTTTCACCTAAGGAGGAGAATACACTGGGGAGTCGTTCTGGGAAGGGGAAAAGGGGGTTGACACCTTGATATTTAAGGTTACTAACGGAATCGCCTCAGGCAAACTAACTACTATGAAAATAAATAATCCAATTATCAGTTCCACCGTTGCTTCCTTAGTGCTCAGCGGTTTCGCAATTGCAGGACCATCCACCACGGCGGCTGCGCAACCCGCAGCAACCTCAGGTATTACTGGCTATGTCGAAGTTTCCGGAGTTACTGGCTCAGGGACTCTCAATGCAGGTGGCTTGGGTGGCTTGGGTGGCTTGGGTGGCGGCTTACTCGGCGGCGACGGCAGCGCAACCGATGTAAGCGAAGTAAGCGAAGACGTGTCAGGTGCCCGCGTAAACGGCGGCCTCTTGTTTGGCAATGGTCTCTCTCTCGATGGCCGTTTTGAAAATGTCGACTCTGAGAGCGGCATCAATCTTCAACAAGCCCGCGTCCTCCTCAACTACACGCAGGAAATTGCACCAGGCGTTTCAGCTTTCGCTGGAGTTGGATACGGAGCTGAGCAATCAGAAATGCTTATCATTGACCTAAATTCTCAGGCAATCTTGGCAAATGTCGGGATTTCGTTCACCAGCGGCCAATTTTTTGGCTCAGCAGTCTACACTCACGCATTTACCACTTCAGCAACAATGAATCTTTTGGGTACGAGCACTTCGATGGACGAAATCGACGTCGGCTACTTGGAAGCAAACGTTGGCTATCGTCTCACAGAAAAGCTTTCGGCAGTGGCCTCCATCGAAACACAAGTGACTGGCGACAGCATGATCGAAAAGGATTGGCTCGCAGGTCTCGGCCTTCGCTTCGGCTTCTAATCTCCGAATATTGTATTTCGGGTCAGATGCTTCATTGTGACATTTTCTCAAGTTTTTTTCTGCCGTCGCGTAGCCCTAATGGACATAGCGCTAAGGGACCCTTTGTGGTATTTTAGGTATACTAGGTGCTTCATTGTAACAAAATTGCGGAAAACGTTTTAATGAATTTGCAAACCCGAAAAGAAAATGTTGCGATGAAGCATCTGACCCCAAAAAGACCCCAAAAAGAAGCGGTTCTTCATTCTCCCTGCCCAAGGCTGCGCGTCAGTTCTTCGAATGCCGCAGCGCCCCCTTCCTTCTCGCACCAGCTTTGAACGTGTTCCAGATTGACCCGCGCTGACTGACACCTGCAGATGAGAACCGCTTGGTCGAAATTGGCACGGGATCTCCAATGGATATATCCGGCAAGTCGATCCTTCACGCTGTCGGTCGGCGAAAGTAGGCGAAGTTTCCGGCCTTCGACTTCGATTTCTTCCGGAGTCACGGGAAATTCCCCGCCGATTTCCACCGGGCCCCTTGGGAACTCAAGAAAGAGATGGGGGCACGAAGGATGTCGGAAATACCGGGACTTGCTTGGCTCAAAGCCCAGGCCACGCAAGACATCCTCGATTCGATCCCGATGGAAATCATCAGGGACCATGTCGAGATCGCCGGATCGGTAAAGCCCTTCGGTATAGATTGCAACGACCGCGCCTCCGACAAGAACCGAACGGATTCCGGCCCCTTCAAGGTGCCACGCCACATAACGCCAAAGTTCCCCCTCGGTGCATCGAGGCCAATCGGGTGGTTTCATCATTTAGTAAATTTGACTTGAATATGCGGTCATCTGACCTGAATGTTGGGTCATGATTTCTACGGCGCTGGCGGATTTGTTTGGTGGAAGAGCGGCTGAGGCGGTCCTGCTTCATCTGTTCCACTACGGTGAAACGTACGGTCGGGCGGTGTCCCGGGATTTTGCCGTTTCCTTGGATTCCGTCCAGCGCCAACTGGATCGGTTCGAGCGCGCCGGCACTTTGGTTTGTAAGCGCCAAGGGCAAATGTTGATTTACTCATGGAATCCAAAGTCCCGGCTTGCCACACGTCTGCGTGAGTTGATCGGTGTGGTTCATGAGGGATTGAGTGCGGAGGCCAAAGAGTCGATTTTCCTTCAACGCAGGCAGCCTAGAGCTAAAGATAAGCCAGTCATTCGATAGGCAATTAGCGCCGCATTCAGTCCGACTCCAGCCCCCCGATAACGAGGCTCTCGCGGCATTCCTCGCTAGGCGCTGGGGCGCTCCCATCTCCACCACCCGGATGATCGCCGACGGGGCAGCAGGAAATGTCAGGGCGGCGATGGCGTATTTTGAGATGTGTTTGGGGTGAACTTTTGTAGCAACGTCAAAGTGATGGTGCGGTGGCTTGTTGCCCTGCTGGATCAATCTGCTGTCTTCTTCATCAAGCTCAGCATTCTCTCCGCATACTTGGTGACGATCTCACGAACCGTTGCGTCCCTTAACTCGGGCAGAACTTGCGGATCGCAGGTTGCATCCAGAATCTGCCGACACATGGTCTTGATTCGCTCGCGAGCCATGGGCCATCCGAGTTTTGCGATGCCGCAAAGTTGCTTGAAGTGCTCGGGGGAGATTTCAGCCAGCGTCGCTGCACTGCCGATTTTCATCGAAAGCGTGGTTGAAAGCTCCGGCCAAGCCAGAGTGCAGACCTGATCGTAGAGCGGTGCCATTCTGCGGGTGACCTGTGTGTAGAGAAAAGAGTGGTTTTTTCCATGGGCATCGGCATTGCCTGTCACCGCCGCGAAGATCACCGCATCGAGCATGTGCCTGATGTCCAGCACCGGTGTGGTGGACCAATCACGGATCATCTGAAAGCACTCGCGCAGCGAAGGTCCGCCTTCCTGCTGGTATTTGCGTGATGATGGATATCCCAGGGCTTGGCAGAAATCTTCTTGATGCAGTCGCCGGACGTTCTCGCGGGACGCCTCTTGCACCCGGTCGTATCGTTTGCTGATCAGGCATGGCACATTGCCAATTCGTTGTGTCCATGCTTCGGCGGCGTCCAGTCCAATGTGGCGGGCGAGTGCCATGCACCATGCCTCGTTTTCGGCGAGACCTGGAAACCGCGGTGGCTCGGGTTTGATGATGTGGGTGCTCGGGGTATCTCCCAGCGGCAATGCCAAGCGGGTTGCACCGCCGAAGGTGGAATCGATCACCACGGGCAATTTGACTTGTGCTCCTGCGAGCGAGAGTCGCAGGCCCTGCTCCCCGGCAAGCAACGGTTGATGGGGGAGTCGATCCATGATCTCGATGACCTCCCCCTCGCTGAGCCAACGCACTCCGCTATCGGACGGTGCCCGCCCTTCCATTTCCTCAGGCACAAGCGCGATCGCCCCCGCGCATTCACCGCCTATCCTCTCCAGCATCGCAAAATCGTTGTTCGCGCTGATGCCCAAGTTTCTGGCGATCTGATTCCGCGAGTCGGCTTCCGGAAGCAAACCGCCAAAGAAGACATTTACCCGTTGACCAACAAAAGGCTCGGCTTGCAGCGGCAACTGGCGAGACAACGGCAACGCACCCGTATCCGCCAACCAAGCTTCGTCATACTGAAACACCAATTGTTGGCCGTCATCGCCGAGCATACCGACCCGCTTCCCATGCAAGTGAACAATCAATGGATTCATGGCTCTCCAATTTCCAGTTTCAAACCCAGTGCGCGGACAATCTCCAAGGCTTTACCCAGTTGGCAGGTCGGCTTGCCCTTTTCCAAATCAATTATGAACCGCAACCCGGTTCCCGACGTCATGGCTAAATCTCTCTGTGTCACCTTCAAGTGGCGTCTCTGCTGGCGAATCGCCTGGCCAAGGCTCTGTGCATCCTGAATCTTCATAGTTACTGAGCGGGAATATCCTTATGAAATTAGCATCGATCAAGTAGAAAATTCCCGATAAGTAATTATTCTAAGATTTTCGAAGGTGATACATAATAAAACTCCCGAACGGTAACTTTTCAAGATCACTCCGACTCCACCCCCAGGAAAACGAGGCTCTCGCGGCATTCCTCGCCAGGCGCTGGGGCGCTCCTATCGCCACCTCCCGCATGATCGCAGCCGGGGCTCAAGGCAATGTCAGGGCGGCGATGGCGGATTTGGAGATGTGGTTGGGGTGAAGGCCGTTTCTGGGCGGGCCAGGCTGCCTAGTTTGATTGGAACCGCCCTTTACGGAGTCGTAAGCAGGGTGGTGTGGGACCGCCCTGTACGGAGCGTGAGTAGGGTGGAATAATGCTAGGATTCCTGGGGAGCTGTCTTCGAAAAGCTCGCCGTTGAGTGCGAAATCGACGACAATATTTACACGCAGTTTGAGAAGGTATCACGCTATTACAGCTAAATTTTTAGAGAAGATTAGGCCGCCATGGAACCGGGGAAGTGGTTCAACATGGCGGTTGCTAGAAATTTGCTTTCTGCCGCAGGCCCCCTGAAAGAGGCATTGGGCCGAACCGGAGGGCGGGGGAAATAGGGGTTATCGAGCTCTACTCCCGCTGACCCCAGTGGGGGCGATCTTCGTTCACCCAAACCATTTACAAATCGTCACAAAAAAATATTTGCGGCCCGCAGGTGATTAGTTTTTTGTGTGATATCATGGTTCTTAAACTCCTCGCCATCCTCTCCCTTCTTGCCACGCCCGCTTTTGCCGATATTTTTGGCAGTGGGGCGAACACTTTCACCATGAACTTCGTGACCATCGGCAATGCCGAGAACGCGAACGATGATACTGGTTACGGCGATGTAGGCTACGACTACCGGATGGGTGTGAACGAGGTGAGCCGGGGTATGATCGATACCTACAATAGCCTAAGCAGTCCGGATCTGACGATGAGCGACATGACTTCCTACGGCGGCAACGGGGTGAATCGCCCTGCCACCGGAATCAGTTGGAACGAAGCCGCGCGCTTTGTGAACTGGCTGAATATCAGTAATAGTTTCAGCCCGGCCTACAAGTTCACCACGGACGGTTATAACGACGACATCGCGCTGTGGGAATCAGGAGATGCTGGCTACAACGCGGCCAATCCCTTCCGCAATGCCAACGCGCACTATTACCTTCCGAGCGAGGACGAGTGGTATAAGGCGGCCTATTATGATCCGAACAAGAGCGGCGGAGCAGGTTACTATGATTATGCCACAGGCAGCGATTCGGCACCCACTGAAGTGGCGGGAGGAATGACGAGCGGCACGGCGGTTTACAACGGACAGGTTGGCCCTGCGGACATCACCAACGCGGGCGGGCTGAGTGCGTATGGCACGATGGCGCAGAACGGAAACGTGTGGGAGTGGGGCGAATCCATTTTTACAGCTCAGAACGTCTCGGCTGTCGACTCACGGGTCCTCCGCAGCGGCTTCTGGAACGATGGTTTCGGCATCCTCGCCGCGTCGCACCGCTACGAGATCGGCCCGAAGCTAGAGTACTACGATGTGGGGTTCCGCGTCGCAGCTGTTCCTGAGCCGTCCGCAATCATCCTATCGCTTCTGGGTATGATGGGCTTTGTGATGAGAAGAAGACGCTGATATCTTCCCTTTATCCTTTGGTTCTCTGCCCTTTTCTTAATGCTAGGAATTTGCTTTTTCGCCTAAGGAGGAGGATACACTGGGGAGCCGGTCTGAGAAGGGGAAAAGGGGGGGTGATTTCGTCGAGCCTCATTGAACGCGAAGGCGGCAAGGCGCAAACCATTCCCGCCGACGCGCTCGACGCCGTGCTTGCCGAATGGAAACCGACAGCCTTGGTAATGGATGCCGAGGGCGCCGAGGTCGAGATTCTCGGCCAGTCGCAACTGCCCGGCCTTTCCAAAATAATCCTCGAACTCCACCCGCACATCGTCGGTGAGGCGCCCATCCAAAAGCTCAAGGACCATTTCGCGCGCCTTGGTTTCCGCGAAGACAAAGCGATTCACAAAAGCTACTGCTTCGTGCGCGCGCTTTAGTTTTTGCGCGCCTCAAAGCCGCTGGATGACGATGAAGCTGATGTGCGTGAGCTTGCGCAAGTTGGCCGGAGTCGTGGCGGGCGCGGCGAGCACTTCGCGCACCGCGTATTTCCCCTTGGACCATGTGCCAATGAGGTAAGGCATCGCCACCACGCTGGCGCCGAAGGGGTCCAATTCCGAAGCTCCGCTGGCTTCATGCGCTGTGCTGTGCTCCAGGATGCAGAAGCCGCCGGGCCGCACGCAACTCATCCAGGCGTTCAGGCATTTTTCGGGGTCGAAACTGTGGTCGAAGGAATTGCTGTAAATGAAATCGACCGCATCAATCCACTCCGTTTTCACGTTATGGAAATCCCACTGGATCGTGTTCGGGAAGGTCGTGGCCGTGCTGGAAATTTCCGTGCCGATGACATCAATGCCCAGATATTTCCGAAACCATTCCTGCTCCTTGCCGCGCCGCGTGCCGTGGCAAATGCCGAAGCGCAGGGAGGATAGATTCTTTTTCAAGTAATCGGCGAGGAACGCGATGTTTTCCTCGATGACCCAGACGTTTTCAATCTTGCGGACGTTCCCCTCCTCCTGAATTTTGCGGTAGCGCTCGTAGTCGAATGAGCCGTCCGCCTTTTTGTAGGAGTGCAGGACAAAAAGAGCGCCCACTGATCCGACGCGCGGCTTGGGAACGTAACCCATGGCGGAAAAAATCTTTTTGAATAAGCTAATGCTAGGAATTTGCTTTTTCACCTAAGGAGGAGAATACACTGGGGAGCCGGTCTGGGAAGGGGAAAAGGGGGTTGGCCGCCCCCGGATATTCGTATCGCAACGCCCTCGGCATGCCGCGAGCATCCGCAGTTTGAAACAGCGATCAAGGGAAATGTTGAAATGCGACACCTGACCCCAAATTGGCTAGGGGAATCCTAGAGAGAGGCGGAAACGGCGATTAAACCACTGCCAGCAATAACACTGATTTGGTAGATAAGATCTATTCGATTTATTTTTAACATAACAGTTTGCTGCTGTTCTGCCGTAGCAGTTTCGTACAAATTGCTGC
>CAMAXN010000008.1 GCA_945862245.1 Prosthecobacter debontii | reverse complement strand
GGCGCCGCCGGTGCGGATGGGTCGAGTTTTTCTCCAGACGGTCAGACCGGCGGCGCCGGTGGCGATGGCGGGGCGGGAGGCATAGGCGGAACGGGCGCGACGGCTGGGGCGGACGGTTTAGGTGGTGACGCGGGCAACGGCGGAGCTGGCGGCATGGGTTTTGACGGCGCAGCTGGGTTTGCGGGTGCGAAATCTGGCGAAGCTGGCGGTAATGGCCAGTCAGGCGGCAATGGCGGCGCAGGCGGTTCCGGTGGAGCAGGTGGCGTTGGTGGTGGGACAGCGGCAAACGGCGCCGACGGCAATGGCGGCTCGGGTGGATTTGGTGGCGACGGTGGCTGGGGTGGCGATGGTGCCGCTGGAGACGCGACGACCCCGGACGGCGGAGCAGGCGGCTCCGGCGGTGCCAGTGGCCTCGGCGGCGTCGGCGGTTCTGGCGGCGGTTTGACCGGCATTGCCGGTGTTAATGGACTTGAAGGCAACGGAGGCTCGGGTGGAGAGGGCGGCGATGGTTTTGCGTCGAGCACCGCAGGTGTCGATGGCGGCAATGGCGGCGGTGGGGGCTTTGGTGGTGACTCCACGGGCGGCCTTGCCGGTGATGGCGGCAACGGAGGCTTTGGTGGTGCTGGTGCTGATGGAACTGATGGCGCGCCGGGGAGCGGGGCTAATGGATTAGCCGGGTCGAACGGTGGACACGGAGGTGCCGGCGGCGCGGGTGGTACGACCATCACGGGCAATGCAGGCAATGGTGGCTTCGGCGGCACAGCGGGCACAGGTGGATTCGGTGGCAGTGGTGGTTCTGGTGCGGACGCCAGCGGTGGAAGTCCAGCGCAGGCCGGTGGCATCGGAGGTGATGGTGGCAGCGGCGGGTTGGGTGGCGCAGGCGGCTCGGGCGGCAGCGCTGGCGCTTTGGGCACCAGCGGCAACGGTGGCGATGGAGGTTCCGGCGGCTCGGCCGGAGTTGCCGGCAATGGCGGTGATGGGGGCGCGGGTGATTCTGCGAACCCCGATGGTGCAGCCGGAGGTGATGGCGGGAATCCTGGAACCGCAGGAGCTGGTGGTAAGGGTGGTTCTGCCGGAATTGGTGGAATTGCAGGTACGGCTGGGATCGGCGGCACGAACGGATCCGACGCGTCATTCGGCGGTGATGGCGGCAACGGCGGCAATGGATTTAACAATCCTTTTGGTGCCGGTGGATTTGCTGGAGCCGGGGGCGATGGCGGTGCCCTCGGCAACGGTGGGAATGGCGGCTTCGGGGGAAGTGGGTCTGGGATAGGCGGGGATGGCGGTGCCGGGGGGAACGGAGGTTCCACCAGCGGCAACGGCGGTGCCGGCGGAGCGGGAGGCGCTGCAGACGCATTTGGAACGGCATCAGTGGCTGTCGGCGGCAACGGCGGCAATGGAGGGAATCCCGGCGGGATCGGTGGCGTTGGAGGTCAAGCAATCGCCACAGGCGCGGGATCCTCAAGCACCAACGGAAGCTCCGGAATTGACGGTGCTTCATTCGCTCCGAGAGCGTTTACATTCTCCACGACCGCACCCATCGGTGTCGATCTGGCGATGGCCATGCTTCCTGCTGACGGTGGCGCCCCTGGGGAATTGCCAGAGACGGCCTTGGCCGACTGCGCACCAACGGGTGATGAGGGTGGCGGTGTTGGTTTCCCAATCGGGCTGCCTCCCGTTTCCGAAAGTCCCACCGAAGAAAACACTGAAAACGCCGAAAGCCAAGACGGCGCTTCTGCGTTGGAAGAGGAGATTTCATTGTTCCGGGCTTTCGCGCCGTTTGGTGCAGCCTCGGGCAGCAATGGTGGAACGGGCGGCGCTGGTGGCGCTGGTGGCGCTGGTGGTATGGGGGGACTGGGCGGGGCTGGTGGTCTAAGTGGCACAGCCGGCAACGGCAGCGCGGGCATCGAGCTGAGCGGCTTGGATAACTCGGTCGATAACCGGGGAAGTATCCTTGGCGGTGATTCCGGTGGCGGCACAAGTTTGGCTGGCTCGGGAATCCTGGTTCAGGCGGGTGCCACTGCGGAGATCACAAATCGCGGCATCATCGCGGGTGGTGAGAACGGAGGCGGTGGAGCTGCTTATGGCATTGAAAACCTAGGGAGTATTTCCCGCCTCAGCAATTCGCAGGGCGGTGATGTGGCGGCACTGATCTATTGGGGTGATCTACCGGACTTCTACGACGTGCTCGTGGACTCCCCGACAAGATTCGGCCAACTCACCGCGATGAACGCCAATCCGAATCAGTCCATGGTAGTGGGGCTTGGCAGTGCGCCTACCGGACCTTCGGGATTCTATGCAAAGGTGGTTTCCGGGGTGGCCGCTGCGGACATCGCCAACGAAGGGCTGTTTACCTTTGGACAGCCGGGGATGCTCTCGGTGTTGATCGATGCAACGCTGCGCCCCGGCGGTCTAGCCAACGACTGGGATCTCGGCGTCCTGAACTACGGCTTGGACCTTGCCGAGACACAGAGCTTCCTGCTGAATCAGCAAACGCTATCCATCCGTCAGGCGCTCACGCATGACTGCGACCTGTTCGATGAGAAAGGCCTGGGCTTCGCCTGGTTGGGGCAATACGACGCCTATGAACGGAGCAATCTCGATGGTGGAAGTCATTCAGAGTTGTCCGGAACGATGGTCGGCGCGAAACGCATCAACGAGCAAGTGCGGGTCGGCGGCTTCCTGAGCTGGCAATTTGACAGTGACGATTACCAGGGTGTCGAGAATCTTGACCGCCTTCCGATCATGGGCGCCTTTGCGGGCTATTCACAGATGAAGAATGGCGAAGGCCTGCAAATTCACGTCGCCGCCGCTTATCAGCAAGGTGACGCGGACTTCAGCCGTGTCAATCTCCACGGAGGGGTGAATCCGGTCATGAGTGAGGCGGACATCGAAAGCTACGGCTTAGGTGCTGACGCCGGTTGGGGAATCGTCCTGAAAGACCAGCAGGTGGTGACACCGTTTGTCAGTCTTAACTTCGTGAAATCGACGCGTGATGACTACCGTGAGGAAGCTGTGGCGATTGATTCCTTGAGTTACGATTCCTACTCGGCGGCTTATACGATCGGAGCGCTCGGAGTTCGTCTGAACGGACCCGCGGCCAAGCAGGTCAACTATCGTTTGAGCGTGGGTCTGGAGAACGTTCTGAGCGGAGACATGGATACATTCAGGCTGAGTGCTTCCACGGATTCCGGTTCCTACGACTCCGGCGCAGAGCTGGACGGTTGGAGTCTGAATACCTCGGCGGGTCTCAGCTACATGATCGACGAGTCCAAGGCGCTGACGCTGGACGGATACATTCGACAGGCTGAGGGAGGATTGAGCAATAGTGGTCTCTCGTTTGGCTACAAGGCGGGATTCTAATCACTGCGAAAGAAATTGCATCAAGGAGGCCGGGGTGAACCCGGCCTTCTTTTTTGTGTGCTTAGGCAGGATCGGGGTGTGCGATTGGGTCTTCGCGAGGATCCCGGAGTTCCAGCTGGAGATTCCTACGTGGGCTTGAATGTTCAAATTTAACTCTCGATGAAGAGGCTAAAAAAGAGGCTCCCGTCTCCGGGAGCGGGGCGAGGATGGGCATTGTTATCTCGACGTGCGGAGAAAAAGTCGATTTTGTGCTGCCGAGACTTTGCCCCGTGCCAATGAACCCAAAAGGAGACGTAACTATTCTACCGCTTGACCCGGCATTGCGACCGGGCATGCTTCGTCGACTTCATCGACGTACGGTTGCCAGCGGTTCCATCGTGCTGCCAGCCGTGCCCGCCATGATCGACGACTATGTGGAAATGTGCGCACGCGTGTTCATGGGGGTCGGCGTGCCGTTCAATGACGATCAGCTCAGCCACCTGCGCGTGGTACTGGAGGGGCAGCTCGCCGCCGCCTACGCAGCCTCCCCACGGTCGGAGATTGTGATCACCTACGATTCGCCAGTGGGCCTGACGGTGAACTATCACGTCAAGGCTCAGTGGGCGAGCCTCGAGTCTGCCTATGATCATTGGGTGGCCACCCGCCATCCACCGTATTTTGGCACTGAACCGGATGCCCGGGTGATGGCGTTAGTTGCCGAGGTAAACAATTCGGCCGACTTCCCGATACTCGACGTCGGCGCGGGCACGGGCCGCAATTCGCTGCCGTTGGCAAGGCGCGGACACTCAGTCGACGCAGTGGAATTGGCACCCAAGTTTGCCGGCATGATCCGCGGAGAAGTCGAACGGGAATCGCTTGCCGTGCGGGTGATTCAGCGCGACGTCTTCTCCTCTTCCCAGGATCTTCGTCGGGATTACAGGCTGATTTTGCTTTCGGAAGTGGTCTCCGACTTTCGCAACATCGATCAGTTCCGCGCTGTATTCATGCTGGCTGCCGAGCGCCTCGCTATCGGTGGGGTGCTTGTTTTGAACACGTTCCTGGCCAGCGAAGGCTACACACCAGACGTCGCCGCCCGGGAGCTTTCACAGCAATGTTACTCGGCGATCTTTACCCGGGAAGAGATCGCGGTTGCAGCCGCGGGACTGCCTCTCGTGCTCGTCTCTGACGACTCCGTCCACGAATACGAGAAGGCCCATCTACCCGCGACCGCCTGGCCGCCGACTAGCTGGTATGAGAGCTGGGTGAGCGGGCTGGATGTTTTTGACGTTCCACGGGAGGCGTCGCCGATCGAATTGCGGTGGCTTGTTTACCGGAAAACGGGATCAGGTGCTTCCTGATCTAATCGGAAGCTCGGCTTTCAAGCCTCCAAAGACCTCCACAGAACGTATTCGCTGATTTGGAATCATGTGCGTCTCAGACTCCAAAGCGCTTCTTCAGCTCGCTGGATTGCTGCGCGAACTTGATGGAATTGCTGCTTCTGAGGCCTTCGAGATTGGAGAGTTTCCAGCGAAGCGCCGGCATTTCCGCAAGATGCGGGCAGGACATGAGCGACCAGTCGGGTTGCGCCTCGGCGAGACTTATCAGAAACGAGCGCTGATTGCCGCTTAACATAGAGGGGATCTCGGCAAACAGTCGCCTGCGGGTTTCCAGCAGGATTTCGAGCGGAACCGGTTCCTTCGTCATGCCGACGAACTCGTTCGCGTGGGATGACGTCATGTCGATCTCGTTCGCGAACAGGACTTCATGGATCGGCCGGTTGTGTCCGGCGAGGTAGCAAACGAAGCATTCGATCATTCCTTCGGTCAGTCCTCCTTCCTCGTAGAGCTTGAGGATATCAAAGATATCGCGTGGATGCTGCCGATCCATAGCCGCCAACAACTTGCTGCCGTAGAGTTCGTCCGGATGAAGAAGCGGGATTTCGATATCGGTGAAGAAGGTGTTAACCCCCTTTTCCCCTTCCCAGAGCGGCTCCCTAGTGTATTCTCCGCCTTAGGTGTAAAAGCAAATTCCTAGCATTTTTGAACGCCGCCTCGATGGGGCGTGCTATTGGATTGCCATCAATCCTTCCGAAAAAGAGCTGTCTATCAAATTGCCGGCTCTTGCATCTGCAGAAGCACTTGAGGTGCTGGACTGTAATTTATCGGTGACCAAAAGCGCTTCAACTTTAAAAATGGGAGGCGTTTCCTTCGGAATTTTTGGGATTTCCAAAACACAATGAAATATGCTCTTTCTTGGTTTGACGGTCAGCGTTGCACGAAGCCCCCTGCCGTAGGTAGTGGAGATCTCGTAGTCTGCAGTCTATGACATCTACTGCATCTGTTCGAGTTTCATTTGAAATTCTGCACTGCACTAAATTTCCAAACGAGTGACCCGCCCACCATCAAAAAAATACTCTTATGTCTAATAAGTGCCCGTTCCATCAACCAGTTCCTGAGGGGGGCGACCCCTTCAAGGCGGCTCGCGAATCTACTGGGGTGCTCCACACCGAGTTCCAAGGCCGTGCCGTGCCAATGATTCTCAGCCACGAGGGAGTCGTCGCCACAGCAAAAGATTGGCAACATTTCAGCAGTGACGCCCCTGTGCGCGTCCCGATTCCCTCCGAGGAGGATGTGCGCACCGTGCGCCAGTATCCTCTCGAGGTGGATCTTCCCGAGCACCACGACTACCGTAAGACCATAGAGCCATTCTTCAACCGCCCGAAAGACCCGCAAATGATCGCCGCCGTCGAGGCGTTGGTGGATAGCCTCATCGACGGGGGCCTCGCCAAGACGGATTTGGAAATCGTGCACGATTTCGCTATTCCCCTGCAATCCCGCGCCTTGGCCATTCTCACAAACGCCCCCGAGGGCGATGCCGACCTCTGGATCAGCTGGGGAACGCATGTCTTCCGCGACAAGGAGGGAAAGTCGAAGGGTTTTTTTCTCGAGCACTATTGCGCCGAACTCCTCGACCGCGCTTTGGAAAATCCGCGCGATGACCTCTTCACCGCTCTCACCCGAATGGAAATCCAAGGCCGCCCGCTCACCCGCGAGGAGCAACTGGGTTATCTTAACATCGTCTTCGCTGGAGGCCGCGACACGATCATTCACACAATCACTGGTGTCATCGGCTTTTTTGGCGAACACCGCGATGCCCTGCTCGGTCTGCGCGAGCGCCCCGACCTTTTCAACCTCGCCTCCGAAGAGTTCTTCCGCGTGCTTTCGCCAATCACCCACATCGGCCGCGTGCTGCCCGAAGAGACTGAAGTGGGCGGCCGCATTTACGGCGAAAACGAACGGGTTTCCCTATGCTGGGCCTCGGCTAACCGCGATGCCAAGGCATTCCCCGAGCCTGACATGGTCAAGCTCGACCGTAAACCAAATCCCCATATCGCCTTCGGCCGTGGACCCCATGTATGCCTCGGGGCCCTCCACGCCCGCCTGATTACGCGAACCCTCATCGAAAAACTGGTAACCCGCCTCGATGGTATCCAGATTCTCTCAGAAAAAAGCCATCAAGAGCGCGAACCCGGCTTCGAGCGAATACACGGATACGATTTCCTCAGAGTCCGTTTCGATCCTCTTGGGACGACCCGGTGACTCCCCTTCCTGCGGAGCATGAACAAAAGGGGAGGCAACAGAGTTCCAGGTAACGCCGGATGCTGAGGATTCATCCGGTGATTATAAGCGCTAGTTGATTTGAAACTTGTAGGTTCTCACCCACTCTCTGCTCTCGCCTGGGTTCAGGCTGATTTTTACGAATTGCTCCGGGCATACATAGCTGGGGCCCGCATGCACGACCGCCCTCGCAGCAGGCATTGACACGGTAGCATGGATTTCCATCCCGGCTTAGGAATTTTGACATCAAACTCAGCAGGCAACCCCCTTTTCCCCTTCCCAGACCGGCTCTCCAGTGAATTCTCCGCCCTAGGTGAAACAGCAAATTCCTAGCATTCACGCCACTTTGGCAGCTCGTTGAACACGGCTGGGATGACTTCCTTCACAACTTTTCTCGTTGCGCAAGTCACATGAATGTGCTAAATATTATTCGATCATGCATTGGGGTAAGTACGTCGTCATCGGGGTAGTCCTGCTGTCGGCCTTTACTGCAGTGCTTCTCGTAATTTACAAGACTCAGGATGCTGTTCCGGCTCCACCGGATCAATCTACAACGGCTTCGCCGGCGTCGATCTCCGGTTCGCCTTCCCCGTCCGCACCGTCCGCGATTCCCGCCGCCGCGCCGCCGCCGCCCCAGCGCTCAATTGCCGATATCCTAGAATCCTTCGACCTTTCCGATCCATCCCAACGCGAACGCGCCGTCTTCGAAATCAGAGAACTAGAAATCGCACGCCGTGCCGCTGGTCTCACCCGCGCCCGCGATCTCGGGCTGCCGACGCGTGTCGAACTTCCCGACGGCACCGTGCGCGAGATCGCGGGTCTCGACGATCACGGCAACCCGCTCTACTTCACCACCCACAACGCCAACGCTGCCATTTCCAGCGGCTCGAATCTCCTCCGCGTCGCCCCCTACAACCTCTCTGCCGACAATCTCACCATTGGAATGTGGGACGGCGGATCAGGCCGCGCCACCCATCAGGAATTCGGTGGTCGTCTCGTTGTCAAGGACGGTTCGGCCTCGATCGACCACGCCACGCACATCGGTGGTATGCTTGCTGCTTCCGGAGTGGTCGCATCCGCTCGTGGTATGGCCACCGCCGCGCTGATCGATTCCTACGATTGGAACTCCGATAAAACCGAAATGACCGCAATGGGTGCTGCGCTACCTCGCGACTCCGGAAAAATTCTTCTCTCGAACCATAGCTACGGATTTCTCATAGGCTGGACCTATGTTGGTACCGGCACACCATCCCGCGTCTGGGAGTGGAACGGCGACGGCACCACGGCTACCGGATACGATTTTGACTTCGGCCGCTACAATACGCAGGCCCGCGACAGTGATTCGCTTGCCTACAGTCTTCCATATTACCTCATTTTCCGCAGCGCGGGCAACGATCGCAACAATAATCCATCTAACGGAGAGACTGTAGCCCTCTCGCTCGGAAGCTCCACCGTGGTTACTTACAACAGTTCCCTCCACCCCAAAGGTGACGGCATCTATCGCTCCGGATTTGAAACCATCGGCTTTGACGCCGTGGCAAAAAATGTCATCACCATCGGATCGGTTACGGATGCAGTGACCAATGGCTTGCGTGATCAATTAAAAGCCAATTTCAGCTCGTTTTCCTCTTGGGGACCGACCGACGACGGCCGTATCAAGCCCGACCTTGTGGCCAACGGCGACGGGGTCTACTCCGCGCTCAACGGCAGCAACTCGGCCTACGGCAGCCTGAGCGGCACCAGCATGTCCTCGCCCAACGCCGCCGGCACCGCCGCCCAGATCATCGAGGAATACCGCCGCCTCTTTCCCGGCTCGGACATGCGCTCCAGCACCCTCAAAGCCCTCCTCCTCCACACCGCCGACGACCGCGGAAACACTGGCCCCGACTACACCTTCGGCTGGGGATTGCTCAATGGAAAAGCCGCCGCCGACCTCCTCCGCGACCACGCCGCAAATCCAATTAAAAAACGCCTCGCCGAGGACAAGGTCGCCACAAGCCGACCGACCGTGACTACCGAATTTGTGTGGGACGGCGTCTCACCGATACGCGCAACCCTGGTCTGGGCCGATCCCGCGGGTACCTCCACCACATCAAACGATTCGCGCGCCGTCCGACTTCGCCACAATCTCGATCTTAAAATCATCACGAACGATGGCACCACCCATCTGCCTTGGGCGATGCCCTTCGTCGGCCTATGGACCCCTGCATCCATGTCCCAGCCTGCGACCCGCGGCATCAACAACACGGATAATGTCGAACAGGTTATCATCACCACACCGTCTGTCCCGGGTACCTATCGAGCCGTTGTCAGCTATCAAGGCACCCTCTCGGCCGACCAGTTCTACTCTTTGCTGATCGACGGATCTGCCGCCGAGGAACCACCTCCACCTGCGCTCACCGTGGAATCCATCTCGCCCGCCAGCGCCGTTGCGGGAGCCACCGCGACCTTGGAAATCAGAGGCCTTTTGCTCTCCACAGCCACCTCCGTTAAGCTCGTAAGCAACTCGTTTTCCGAAATCGTCGCTACGAACCTCCGGATGTCGGGCGATAAACTCCTTGCCGACCTCAACCTCGCCAACGCCCAACCCGGCCTCTGGAGCGTACTAGTCGCCAGTACAAATGCTACCTCCACGCTTCCCGCTGCCTTCACTGTGATCGGCGCCATCTGGAGCGAAAACTTTGATGGCACTGTCACAGACTGGACCTCGACTGCCACCACCGGGTCAAACAGTTGGTCGCTTTCCTCGAGTCAATCCCACACCGCGCCGAAATCCTATTTTATTGCCGCACCCGCCAGAAAAACCACTACCTACCTCGCTTCTCCATCCATTTCCATACCCGCCAACGCCACTAAGCTCCAACTCAAATTCCGGCACAGTTACAATCTGGAAAACCGTTGGGATGGCGGGCGCCTGGCTTATTCGATTAATAACGCAGCATGGGTGTTCACGGATGCCGCAACCTCAGGTGTCAGCTTCGCCAGCAACGGCTACACAGCCACAATAAAATTAGGCTTTGATCCTAGCGATTTTAAAAACAAATCCGCATGGACCGGCAACAGCGAGGGATTCATTGAGAGTATTTTGAACCTGATCGACACAGCGAAATTCGCCGGTAAAAGTATGCGCTTCGCCTGGGTGATGGCGACCGATGGGAACACTGCTAGCTCTGGCTGGTTTGTCGACAGCATTCTCCTCAATGGTGACGGAGACTTCGCTAATCAACCCCCAACGATCGTTTTACCTACCAAAACAGCATCAACAGAAATGATCTCTGAAACCGTTGGCGAGGATACCACAATTTATGAAATCGTACGTTCCGACAGTGTGGATGTGAGCGTTGATGCCACGGATGACGCAGGCGAGGTGGGTCTTGTCTATACCTGGACGGCTTCCGGACCAGCGCCCGTGTTTTTCCTTCCGAATGCCTCGAACGCATCAGCGGTTTCTAGCGCCAGTTTCGAAAGGCTAGGCGACTACACTCTCTCCGTTACAGCTCGAGACGCCGGCGGACTCGAGACCTCGAGCCAAGTGAAAGTCCGCGTGGTTCCTGCCCCCACTGCACTTGAGGTTACTCCTGAGTCAGCCTCGCTAACGATTTCCGCCACCCAGGCTTTCACCGCCAAGGTGGTCGACCAATTCAATAAGGAGATGTTCACGCAACCAGCCGCCTTCGTCTGGTCCAGTTCCGGCGGCGGAACGATCGATGCGCTCGGACTCTTCACCGCCACGACGGCCGGGGAAAATTTCAGCGTCATCGCTACCAGCGATTCGCTCTCCGAAACCGCGATCGTCACCGTGACCCCGCCGCCATTCACTGCCTTCCAGTCTTGGCTCTTTGATAATTTCGGAGAAAATTTCGATGAAAACCCAAACGCCCAATCTGCCGCCGATCCCGACCACGACGGTACACCGAACCTTGCGGAGTTTCACCTTGGCACCGATCCTAACGATCCAACCTCCAAGCTCGAATGCCGCATCGTCGCTCGCCTTGCCGGGGCTCTCGAAATCGAAATATTCCCCGCCGTTCCGATTGGCCAATATCGTCTTCGCACAACGGATTCGCTCGAATCGGGATGGAGCGGATTTCAAGACCTCAAGGTCGAATCCCCAGCCGACTCCGCGATTTTCGAAATTCCCGCCACCAGCGACCGTTTTTTTCTCCGACTCGACTACGAACCGCCTTCCGGAAATTAGGCGCCCGCTTTTCGGAATCCTGCTGGGATGCCGTCTTATGCTGGAAGAGTGATGGCAACCATCAAGCCATGTGGTGCAGTAGTTTGAGTAAGCGACGTGCGATCAATTAATCGAACATGATCATTTTTTGGATTCATAGCCCATCTTATGACCAGCTTGTTTTATCAAAAATTGAGCTGGCTACGTTTGGCATGGTAACTGCAATAGTCTTCTTAAATCCCATTGATACTTGTGCACACGCGTGCAAGTATCCTGCGTGATTCCGCCTGCCGCAACACTACCAGCCAAGATCACCAAGCCGAAAACTGGGCTGTCTTGGACCACCGAGAAATCCGCCGATCTCTACAGCGTGGATACGTGGGGGCATAATTTCTTCGGTGTGAACGATGACGGCCATGTGACCGTAAAACTCGCCGACAAATATGGCGACGCCCATGTTTCCCTTCACAACGTGATCGAAGGTTTGCGCGACCGCGGCACCCACCTGCCTGTGCTACTGCGTTTCCGCGACCTGCTGCACTCTCGTATCACCGAGATTAACGAATCCTTCCAAGAGGCGATCCGCGTCATGAAATACACCGGCGATTACCGTGGGGTCTACCCGATCAAGGTAAACCAGCAACGCCAAGTGATCGAGGAGATCGCCGAATTCGGAAAACAATACCACTATGGCCTCGAGGCTGGATCAAAGCCCGAGCTGATCGCCGCCCTTGCGCACATGCACGACACCGAGGCATATATCGTTTGTAACGGCTACAAGGATGAAGAGTTTATAGACCTTGCCTTGCACTCTCAGAAAATGGGTCTGAAGGTCATGCTGGTTTTGGAAATGCCCAGCGAGCTCGACCTCATCCTTGAGCGCTCCCGCCGCATCGGTGTGTTGCCGAACCTCGGTATCCGCATCCGCCTTTCTACAAAAGGATCTGGCCACTGGCAGGAATCCGCCGGCGACAAATCCGTCTTTGGTCTCAACGCAGCGCAGGTCATCGGCGTGGTCGATTCCCTAAAGGCGTCCGGCCACCTCGCTTGCCTGAAAATGCTCCATTATCACCAAGGCAGCCAGATACCAAACATCGCCGCGATCCGCGAGGGCGCGACGGAGGCCATCCGTATGTATTGTGATCTCGTCAAGGAAGGCGCACCCATGGGTGTGCTCGACATTGGTGGCGGCATGGCCGTGGACTACGACGGCTCGCACACGAACTTCGCCTCCTCCTGTAACTACTCAATTCAGGAATACTGCACAGACATCGTCGAGGTCATCGCTCAGCAATGTGACAAGGTCGGCGTGAAACACCCGAACCTCATCTCTGAATCCGGCCGCGCCGTGGTTTCCTACTACTCAGTGCTCGTTTTTAATATACTCGATGTGACCTCTGCGCAGACTACTGACGATGAGCCTGTGATGCCGGAAAAAGCCCCACAGAATCTCATCAACCTTTTTCACGTTAACAAAACCCTCAGCCGCAAGAACCTCCAAGAATCCCTCAACGACGCTGTCTATTATCGCGACCAAGTGCGCGCTATGTTCATCTACGGAGCGGCCAGCCTTCGCGAGCGCGGCCTCGCCGAGGCATGGTATTGGCATATCCTTACACGCATATCGAATCTGATCTCCGATATGGACGACGTGCCCGAGGATCTTGTCGAACTCTCGCAAGGTCTTGCGGATTTTTATTACGGGAATTTCTCCCTATTCCAATCCCTCCCCGACTCTTGGGCTATCGATCAGCTCTTCCCTGTGATGCCCATCCACCGCCTCGACGAGCGGCCAAAACACCGTGCCGTTCTTGCCGACATCACCTGCGATTGTGATGGCAAGATCGACCGTTTCATCGATAAGGATGACGTCGCGAAAACCCTGCATCTACACGATTTTAAGCCAGACGAGCCTTACTACCTCGGGGTATTCCTTGTCGGAGCCTACCAAGAAACCCTTGGTGACCTCCACAACCTCCTCGGTGACACCAACGTTGTCGGTGTTCATCTAGAAAAGGGTAAACCGGTCTACACCCACGAGGTCGAGGGCGACACTGTGGCGGATGTCCTCTCCTACGTGGAGTTCGACCCCAAGGAGCTCGTCTCCAAATTCCGTAGCTTCGCTGAAAAAGCGGTGAACGACGGTCGCATCTCTCCCAAGGAGCGTAAAGAAATCATGGATCTCTATCGCGACGGGCTCAGTGGGTATACTTATTTCGAAAGCTGATTTCACTACGCACAAGCGTGTCTTAGCGGTGTGGCGGATATCTAGGATAAGTCATTACACTACCGGATTTTCCGTTGCCTTCCGCCTACAAGCCAGATACACCCTCACTGTCTTTGCTGTAAGGCAAGGCCGGCTTAGCTCAGTTGGTAGAGCAACTGATTTGTAATCAGTAGGTCAACGGTTCGAATCCGTTAGCCGGCTCCATATGGGGCTAAGAATCGCGGTTATCTTGCCGTGTGGCTTTGTGTTGAACCATTGCGGAGGGCATTCCATTACACCCATCGGACTTTTTCATTAAGATTTTCATGGCTTAGGGAACTGGCAATACCTAATGTCCCCGGCCTTCTACCCCCGCCACGCATTAATTAACCAGACAACCGCCTACTCGGACTCGGAGCGATGCATTGACGAACCTCACCACGGGTCTAATAAGAGAGGTGTCACATTAATTCTTTTAAAATCATGACCTACATGCTCCAAGACCCAGATGGTCAGCGCTACTCAGCCGAGTCACTCGCAGATGTCGCCGCCGCGCTCGGCAATGGTACGTTGCACGGAGACTCATGGGCATGGCAGGAGGGTATGGTCGAGTGGGTGCCTGTGAAGTCACTTTTCCCCGAACAACCCGCAAAAATCCAACCCGATCCCACCATGCGCGCGGCGATGGTTGCCGGAGGTATCCTCGCCAAAGCTGGAGTTAGTCTGGCGGGATTTGCCACAAAATGCTTCCGCAAGGTCACCCTGCAAAACCGCTTTTCTAAAGCACTCGCCGCCATGCTTGAGGATGGCAAACTCGAACCTGCAGAGCTGGAAGCATTACGCCAAATGGTCGCGGAAGCAGGCGGCAAGTGGGACGAAATCGTCGCCGAGTGCCAACCCGTCGCCGAGATGTTCATCCGCCACCAACTCGCCGATGCGATTGCCGACGGGGAATTAACCACCGAAGAGGAAAAAGCAATTATGGCGAACGTGAAACTGTTCAACCTCGACGGTGATATCAAGCAAGAGGTTAACACTACGATACCCCGCATCCGGCTTCTCGCAAACCTGCGTGAGAATCGGCTGCCGCCCGCACTGACGATAAAGCCAGTTTGGATACAAAGCGGCGAAGCGGTATACACGAAACAAAATGCGGAGTTACGCTCTGCAGGACAAATCGTTTCCATAGGGATTTTTTGGGTGACCAATTCACGCGTGGAATACGTCGCACCAAAGGGTGGCGCCAGCATCGCTCTCAAAAATATCAGAGAAGCCCAAAGTCATGGTCGGCAACTTATCCTCACCGATACAAAAGGCAGACGCGAGTTTGTCATGGCGGAGGCGGAAACCACTGTCGCGATCATTCTTTGCTTACTGCGAGCTAGTAACCGCACCGCCAGCGTCACCGTGGATGATTCCCGCCAAGAACGCCGCCGCATTTCGAAAGAAGTCCGCAATGCAGTGTGGATCAGAGACGGCGCCGCCTGCGTCGAATGCGATTCGAATATTTATCTGGAATTCGATCATATCATCCCCGTTGCAAAAGGCGGTGGAAATACCGTGAATAACATACAACTGCTTTGCCGTGAGTGTAACAGCAAGAAGAGCGACCGCATCTAACAGAATGAACTCGGCTCACTAAATTTCAGGTTGGCTGGCGGGCAATTCCACTCAGGATCGCCCGGATGACTAATCACAAACCAGCTAGGGCGGCGTTGCCCGTCCTCACCCAGCTTTGCAAGCTGATCTCTTCCCATCTCACCGCCAGCCTCGCAAAGAAGCACGGCATCGATAAACAGGCGCGCACCTTTTCCGCGTGGAGCCATGTCGTCAGTCGGTTCTTCGCCCAGCTCACCCGCGCCAGGGACAACATGGCCTACACCGTCAGGAAAAAGCTCCTCAAATAGCCCACCGGAAAATTCTCCGCAACGACCTCATCCTACTTAAAACGAACAAAAGCCGCGGCCAGTATCCCGAAACCTTCCGACGCTTGGAAATGCTCGTCGAGGTTGACGGCAAGGAAGTTGTCATGGCTTTCATCACCAACAACACCCAATGGGCCGCCTCCAGCGTCGGCGAACTCTATCAGGCGCGGTGGGGCATCGAGGTGTTTTTCAAGCAGTTGAAGCAAACCCTCCAGATTTACGACTTCCTCGGCCACAGCAAAGAGGCGATCAGCTGGCAGCTCTGGGCCGTGCTGTTACTCTACGTGCTGATGCGCTGGCAAGGCCAGGCGGCGGGTTGGCGGTTGCGAAGTTGCTGCGAAGACACGTATCTGCCGGGCTTTTCGCCATAAAGCCATGGGACAGCACATGGCATCAATCCCAGCGAATCCAACGAAACCGTAATCAGTCAAATAACAGAATCGCCAACCAAGCCCTCAATCACCCATGCTAACAGCATCACCACTCGCCATTTAGGCGCCTATCGGATGACTGCTTAGATATACTCATCTTCAAGACAACATGACCTTATTGTGGGGGGACGTTTTTTCGTACCCTTCGCCTACTCCATTTTTTGATGCTTTGACACGCCCGGCTTGCGATGTTTCATCAGGGGTTGTTTTGGCATGCTGCGAGTTTATTTGTGAAGATCTGGTGATTAAGGCGGGATTGACCTCGGACTATCCGCGTATAAAAGTATTTTAGACGATGAATCTGCAGCCAAAAAAAATAAGGATTTTTAAGGACAAGTCAGGGGTTAAACCTTCGCAGATCGTAGGGTTTCGCAATCAGCATGATAATTTGCAGGAGGATGGCGAGCAGGCGGCAGGTAAAGTTGAGGATTTCCAGGATAGGCTGGTGACTGTTCGGGAACTGGAGCTGCCCTTATTGGACGCTCTCACCGCGATATTGGGTGAAAGCAAGGTGAGCGCGGTTGATGAGGTTAGGGAGGCACACTCGAAGGACAAATGGGTTGCCAGCCATTTGCCCGAGGTGGTGGTGTTTGCGGAAAGCACGGAGGATGTTTCCAAACTGCTCGCTTTCGCGCACCAGAAGCAGATTCCAGTCACGACTCGCGGCGCGGGTATCGGTTATGTCGGCGGGTGCGTTCCGATAAAGGGCGGCATCTTGCTTTCCATGGCACGTATGAACTCGATCCTCGCGATCAACACAAACGACGGGGTGGCGGTCACCCAGCCAGGCGTGATCACCGGAGATTTGCAGAAAGCCGCCCGCGCCTTGGGCTGGGACTATCCGCCCGATCCTGCTTCCCTCAAGGAATGCTCGATCGGCGGAAACATCGCCACCAACGCCGGCGGACCGCGCTGCCTAAAGTACGGCGTGACGCGAAATTATGTCATCGGCTTGGAGGTCGTCCTTTGCAACGGTCAGGTGATGCGCTGCGGCGGGCGGGCGCTGAAGAACAAGACCGGTTTTGATTTGATCGGGCTGTTCGTAGGCTCGGAGGGGATGCTTGGTATTGTTACTGAAATTACGCTGCGCATCATCCCGAAGCCGCCTGCGCGGGGTATGCTGGCCGCTATTTTTCCAGATTTTGCGGCAGCGGCGAAGACAGTGCATGATATCTTCCAAGCTGGGCACTTGCCCTCCGCCCTTGAGATCACCGATGCCTTCACGCTCGAGGCCTCGCGTAAAATACATGGAAATGAGGTTTTCCCTCCGGGCGATGGTCACCTTATCGTCGAAATTGACGGGCGGCCTGCGGCGGTGCGCGCCGAACTGGAGGAGTTGCACAATCTCCTCGTGGCCTCTGGTGCGGGACAGATACGCATGGCGCTGAACGAAGAGGACTGCGAAGCGATTTGGCAGATGCGGCGTGGATTTTCTTATGCGCTGCGCGACACCGGCCTGACGAAACTCAACGAGGACATTGTGGTGCCCCGCAGTAAATTGGTCGAGCTCGTGGAGTTTACCAGGACGTTGCAGGAAGAAACGGGTATTCCAATCGCATGCTTTGGCCATGCGGGCGATGGCAATATCCATGCGAATCTTATGGTGGATAACTATGAAGATCCAGAGAACAGGGCGCGCGCCGACGCTGCGCTTGATACTCTGTTAGAATGGGTTCTCGCGAAAGGAGGCGCCATCACCGGTGAACATGGCGTCGGACTCGCCAAGAAACCATGGATCAAGCAAGCGCTCGGAGGGGCTTCCTTTGCAGTTCATCATTCATTAAAACACGCTCTAGATCCCAACAACATACTCAATCCCGGGAAGTTTTTGGACGATTGAGGTCAAGGAGCGGCGTCTTGGCCTGATCGATTCGACTATCAATGCTACTGGAAGTGTCGATTAGTATGACGATCTGTGTCGGGTTTTCCGCCTCGCCATTGATGATAGCGGGGGGGATCGATCTTAGGATTATCGGCTTTGATACGGGTATCTGGAGCAGGGATTACGAACGAGAAGTAGTTGAACAAAGCAAGCGCCACGAGCGTGGTGATATTTTGCGTTTTCATCACCTAACCATCCCGCCTGCAAATGAATCTACTGTCCGTAAAGGGGGTGTAAAATTGCATCCATTATGAAGAATCCAGAGATGGCTGGTTTTTTTTGCGAAAAAAGCAAGTTTAGGCTTGCGCCGTGGGGTGGTTGAGGTATCAAATGTGCCCCCAAATTATGGCTAAAAAAAGTTGGATCGCCCGCAATAAGCGCAAACAAAGCACCGTTGATAAATTCGCTATTCTGAGGCATAAGCTCAAGGAAGAGAAGGACTACGTCGGTTTATCGATGCTTCCCCGCGATGCCAGCCCCACCCGTGTGGTGAATCGCTGTGAGGTGACCGGTCGCCGCCGTGCTTTCCTGCGCCGCTTCCGCCTCTCCCGTATCACTTTCCGCGAGTACGCCTCTGCAGGACTGCTTCCGGGAGTGACAAAGTCGAGCTGGTAAGCTTTATAGGGCTTTCACGGAGGTTCCACAGGCGCTGGGTTATCACCCGAATTTGCGCCATTTCATATGCCGATATACGAATACATATCAGGAGCCCCTGACGATCCAGAAAGATCGTGCCGTGTTTGTCGCAGGGGATTTGAGCTTCGAAGACCAGTTGAACGGGAGGCATTGGTAAAATGCCTGATTTGCAAACATCCGGTGCGGAAGGTACTTTCCCGCGTGAATACACCGCGAGTCACGAAGCCGTTGTCAGTATCGGACGCAAAGAAAGCGGGGTTCACTGTGCTCGAGAAACGCGATCAAGGTGTTTATGAAAAGCTTTGAGCGTAAATGATCGATTTAATTTCCTAGCCAGTTAGTGATGTTGAATCAAAATGATTCATCGAAATCCTTTTTTCTGATGATCCAATCATCAGCCATGACGCGTGAAACCTCGAATTGTCGGGGGCCGCTGTTCGGTTGTTTTATGATGGTTAGGGTCGCATGGCTGAGATCTTCATCGGAAATGAGGATTTGCCTCATGGCCTTATCTTGGCTGGATTCTCTCTTGGCGTAGGCGTAGAGAGAATCCGTGATATCTGGTGAGGTCAATGAGTAGGCACTCCACTCGGTTTTCTCGGAATAAATCCCGCTATAGGAGTTTTCTTCGGTGACGAATACCCTGACCACAAACGTGCCTAATTCGGCTGCCGCGACCTCGGCAAGGGGTGGGTCGCATTTTCTAAGGTAAGCATCGAGGTCGATGCGCCATTTTTCATCTGGCCCAAGCGCAAGTTGCGCGCGACGGGTTCGTACGATTTCATCCTTAGTCGTGCGAACTACGGCTTGCTGGGCACTGCTCATAGTAGGGAACTTCGATCCGAGCCATTCCGTACCGGCAATTTTCCCCTCCACATCACGGATGCGAAGCAGTTCCACCATCACATCAGCCGGATTATCACCTTCTCCGATAATAAAAAAGTCTTGGATCAGGCTTGGCTCACGGTTTGCAAGAGCTTGCGTAACGATTTCGATCGCCTCGCTCGGCTTTAGATTGGTTTCATCAGAGTTCTCCGAATCGTCAAAAGCTTTATCGAGATCGGTTAGATTTTCGTTCCCATAATCGGGATGTGTCAACACCTTGCTCCGAATGTTATACACTATGGAGACGGACAAGACAGATATGGTTACAAAGAATATAAGTAAAATCCGCGCTATAAAATGCTTTGGATTTTTTTTCTTTTTACGAGAGCGTATAGATCTTGATCTTAAGATATCCTCATTATCATTTGAAGCCCTATGCAGATTGCCAGTCGCTGACACGTCGACTATTTTCTTATAGCTGGGTTTATCAGCTTTTGGTTGGATTCTTCTTATACTCATAATTGAATGGGTTTTCAGGGGAGTAATGTAATGCTGTAAGGGTTGTAGTGATCCGCAGGGCTGAAGAACCAGCCGGGATTAGTATCAATCACTTCGTATTCCATTAAAAGGAATACAGGTAGGAATTGGTTGCTGTTGGGTTCATAAGCGGTTTCGCCCGTGTATTTGCCGGTGATCTGATATTCGTAGTTTTGATCGAACCCGTAATTTTTTCCAAGTGGTCCGTCTTCGGACAGGCGGTCGGGATTCAGTTTGCGATCTTCGCGCATGATTACGAGTTCCGCTTTATCGGCGGATTGGCGGGGACTACGAAGGTACCCCCAGAACCGAGTATTCTGAACGTAATAGCGCCGCCCATAATAGAAATTCCCTATATCTTCGCTAGCGATGGTGGCATTGCGCTCTTCCATGGTCGGACCACCCATGTTTGGCGGGCCACCGCTGCCACGTGCCGAGGAGCTAATAGCGCACTGGCAGAGCAGCAAAGACATGGCAGGCAATGCCGCTAATTTGATATTTAACATGCTCTTTTCTGACACTTTCCGGTTACCCCCGCAAGGGCGTAAAAAAAGCCAGATAAGATAGGAAAATCATACTTTTCGCAGGGTTCACAGCGCGTTTTTCACGGTTCGTGAGGCGTTGCTTGCGCCTTTACGGTTCCGGATTTTCTGCGTAATTATGCGACTAGTGCTTTGAGTCGCTCGCAAACCTCTAGGACGTTAGCGCGTGAGTTAAACGCGGAGATGCGAAAATAGCCCTCACCTGCGGATCCGAAGCCAGAGCCGGGAGTGATTACCACCTGCGCCTCGCCGAGCATTTTGTCGAACATTTCCCATGATGTAATGCGATCGGGACATCCGACCCAGACGTAGGGTGCATTGACGCCACCGAAAACCTCAAGCCCGAGCGCTAGGCAGGCCTCGCGAAGAAGTTTGGCGTTACCCATGTAATGCTCGATGAGTTCGGCGACCTGTTTTTTTCCCTCTTCGGAAAAGACCGCCGTCGCGCCTTTTTGGACGGGGTATGACGCGCCGTTGAACTTGGTGCTGTGTCGTCGGCTCCATAGTTGGTGCATGGGGATGCGATCGCCGGTATCGGATACGCCGGTGACGGATTTAGGTATTACAACGTATGCGCAGCGGATACCGGTGAAGCCGCCGTTTTTGGAAAAAGAGCGGAACTCAATCGCGCAATCTCTCGCACCCTCAATCTCGAAGATAGAGCGCGGGATTTCTGGATCCTGAATGAACGCCTCGTAGGCGGAGTCGAAGAGAATGATCGCGTCGTTCGCTTTCGCGTAAGCGACCCATGCCTCAAGCTGCGCGCGGGTGGCGACGGCGCCGGTGGGATTATTGGGAAAGCAGAGATAGATAATGTCGGCCTTTTGAGACGGCACGGCTGCGACGAAACCGTTAGCAGCATTGCATTCGAGGTAAAGCAGCCCGGCGTAAGCTCCTTTTTCATCAGCATCTCCCGTGTTTCCGGCCATGACGTTGGTATCAACATATACGGGATAGACCGGATCGGTGATCGCAATCACGTTGCCCTTGCCGAAGATCTCGAGGATATTGCCAGTATCGCACTTTGAGCCGTCGGAGATGAAAACCTCGTCCGCCGCGATTTTGAGGTCGGAGTATTGGTTTTCTACGATTGCATGGCGTAGGAACTCGTATCCCTGTTCCGGACCGTAGCCCTTGAATGTAGCGCGGTCGCCCTGCTCATCCACGGCAGCGTGCATCGCATCGCGGACAGCGGAGGGAAGGGGTTCGGTCACATCGCCGATGCCGCAACGGATGATGCGGGTGGCCTTGTCGGGGTTTGCCTCGGTGTAGGCTTTCACGCGCCGGGCGATTTCAGGAAAAAGGTAACCCGCCTTCAGTTTTAGGTAATTAGAATTGATTGTTGCCATATGGAGAGGATGTAGGCGTGACAGTGGCGGCGGGCAAGCGTGGGATTTGGGAAAATAGTTATTTGCTATGACCAGTTTGAATAAGTGGATTGCATGGCTCCACGCCTCTGGTGATGCTCACTGCGGATGATTTCGGTTTCTGAAAGTGGTGGGTGTGTGGAATTGGCTGAGAGGGTTCGTGAGATATTTTCCGCGAAGGGGCCTCTTTCGGTTTCCAAGGATTTCGAATACCGCAAGGAACAGGAGGTTTTGGCGGTGGCGGTGGCCGAGAGTTTCGCGTCGGGTAGCCCGCTGGTGGCGGAGGCGGGGACGGGGGTGGGGAAGTCGCTGGCGTATCTGGTGCCGGCCGCCAAGTTCGCGCTGGAGACGGGGCGTAAGGGTGTGATCTCGACGCATACGATCAACTTGCAGGAGCAGCTTGTCAGAAAGGACATCCCCATCGTGCGGAAAATTCTGGGCGAGGAATTGCCGGCGGTGCTTTTGAAAGGGCGGCAGAATTACCTATGCCCCGCGCGGCTGAGGCGGGCGTGGGAGCAGGCGGCGGATCTCTTTACGACCACCGAGAGCGAGGAGCTGGGCCGCATCCGGACGTGGGCGGAAAGCACGCGAGACGGCACGCTGAGCGGGATGCCTTTCCAGCCGACGAACAAGGTCTGGCTCCAGGTTTGCAGCGAGGCGCATTCCTGCACGCAGCGGTATTGCGGGCCGAAGGGGAATTGTTTTTTCCAGGAGGCGAGGAAGGCGGCGGCGGACGCAAAGCTGGTGGTGGTGAACCACACCCTTTTCTTTGCGCTGCTCAACACCGGCGAGATGGAGGAGAACCCGGATGCTGAGAAGATGGCGGGCTTCCTTTTTCCCAATGACTTCGCGGTGATGGACGAAGCGCACACCGTGGAGCAAGTGGCGGCCGTGCAGCTCGGTCTGCGGATCTCGCAAGCGGGGCTGCGCTTTGATCTCCAGCGGCTCTACAATCCGCGAACGCGCAAGGGCTTGCTGAAAGCCTACCGCAAGGCCGCGCCGATGTTGGCGGTGGAACGCGGATTGGTGGCGGTGGAGAAATTTTTCGGTGATGTGGGTAATGCGGCGAAGTTCGGAGAGTGGTCCAAGGAGTTCCGCGTGAGGCGACCCGAGTTGGTTGATAACCATCTCGCCGCACCGCTACGCGAGCTGTGGGAAGAGCTTTCTACGCTGGCGGATGATACCGAGAACGAGTCGTCAAAAAACGAGCTAATGGACGCCGCCCGCAAGCTGCGCGAGACGCACGGAGCGATTGGCGAGTTTCTCGAACAGAAGGACGAGGGTTGTGTATATTGGGTGGAGCGGAGCGGGCGCGACGAAACGAGTTTCAGTTGCCACGGCGCGCCGATCAACGTGGCCGACCGCCTGCGCCCGCTTTTGTTTTCCGGAAAAAAATCCATTGTGATGACAAGCGCGACACTCGGAGTGGGCGATCCGGAACTCGGATATTTCCGCAAGCGTGTTGGTGGGGAATCCGCGCGGGCGTTGAGCGTGGGCAGCCCTTTCGATTACAAAACCCAGATGAAGATCCGCATCTACAAGTCGGTGCCGGAGCCGAATGCGCCGAAATATGACGAGCTGCTGGCGAAGGGGATTATGGATGCAGTGACGGAAAGCGACGGCCGGGCCTTCGTGCTTTTCACCAGCTATCGTACGATGCGCGATGCGGCGCAGAGGTGCGAAAAGTATTTTAAGAGCAAGCGCTGGCGCCTGATCATGCAAGGCGAGGGGATGCCGCGCCATAAGATGCTAGAGGATTTCCGCGAGGATCTGGACAGTGTGTTATTTGGCACTGACAGCTTCTGGACGGGCGTGGATGTGCCGGGTGAGGCGCTCTCGAACGTGGTGGTCACGCGGTTGCCCTTCGCGGTGCCGGATCATCCTCTCACTGCATCGCGGTTGGAGGCGATCGAGGCCGCAGGTGGGAACCCATTCATGGAATACTCCATGCCCGAGGCGATCCTGAAACTCCGCCAGGGCGTCGGTCGCCTGATCCGCACAAAACGCGACAGCGGCCTGGTCTGCATATTAGACAACCGCATTTTAGCGAAACGCTATGGAAGCATGTTTTTGAAGGCGTTGCCAGATGCGCCAGTGGAAATCGTGGTGTGAAGAAAATTCAAATTTTAAAATTCAAGTTTCAACGACTGGAGAGGAAAATGTAGATGAGGTTGATCGGTCTGATGTTGTCGCTCTGCGTGTTTTTCCTACTCGGTTGGTGGGCGTTCGGGCTGGGGTTGGAGGGGACTTGGGATGTGGAGGCGTTGGCTGGGAGGTTCCGTGAGGTAAAGGGCTGGGCCTGGCTGGTGGGGATCGCGCTGCTGCTGGCGGATCTTTTGTTGCCGATCCCGGGAACGATTGTGATGTCGGCGCTTGGGGCGGTGTATGGGGTTTGGCTCGGCGGGTTCATCGCGGCCGCGGGCTCGATGCTGGCGGGGATGTCCGGTTACGGTGTAGGGAGGTTTTTTAACGAAGGCACAGCGAAGAGGTGGCTAGGGGAGAAGGATTTTGAAAAAGGCTGTTCATTATTTGATCGCGGTGGGGCTTGGGTGGTGGCGATGAGCCGGGCATTGCCGATCCTGCCAGAGGTGCTCTCTTGTATGGCGGGATTCCTGCGAATGCCGTTCAGAAAATTCGTTATCGCACTGACGTGTGGTACTATCCCGATGGGCTTCATGTTTGCATGGATCGGGGCTTTGGGCACCGATTACCCGGGGTGGGGATTGGGTTTTAGCCTTGGCGTGCCCGCCGTTCTCTGGGGGATGGCGGCGTTTTTACGGAGACGAGGCTAAGGTGTACTTTGGCGGATGAAATCCGCTGCTACGGCGCGAATCTCGCGGTCAGCGATGATAATCTGATCGAGCGTTGGATTTAGCACGGTTACGTGCTCTGCCATACAATGCGCCACGCAGCCCCAGATTTCGGGAAAATGGATTTCGCCGTTACGGAAACGCTGGACGGCGATCTCGTTGGAGGCGTTGAAGATGGCGGGCATGGTGCCGCCGATGTTGCCTGCCTCGCGTGCGAGGTTGATCGCAGGAAAATCATCAAGGCGTGGAGGGGCGAATTCCAATTTCGAGATTGTCGTGAAATCCAGTGGCTGCAGTGCGCCTTTCATGCGGGCTGGATAGGTGAGGGCGTATTGTATGGGAAACGCCATATCTGTCTTCGAAAGCTGGGCAAGCACGGAGCCATCAGTGAACTCAACCATGGAGTGGATGACACTCTGGGGATGTATCACCGCCTCGATGCGATCCATATCGATTCCGAACAGCCAGCGCGCCTCGATCATTTCTAGCCCCTTATTGAAAAGAGTGGCGGAATCGATGGAGATTTTCGGACCCATGTCCCAGGTTGGGTGCTTGAGCGCCATCTCAGGGGTGACGTGCCATAGATCGGCGGCGGGTGTTGTGCGGAAGGGGCCGCCAGAGGCTGTGAGGATTAGGCGGGAAATTTCGGAGTCTGGGCCGCGGTGTCCATCGAGGCATTGAAAAATAGCGTTGTGCTCGCTGTCCACAGGAAGGATGAGGACTCCCTTTGCTGAGGCGCGGGCGGTGATAATCTCGCCGGCCATGACGAGGATTTCCTTGGAGGCGATGGCGATGTCTTTGCCCGCTTCGATGGCAGCGAGTGCCGGATGCAGACCCGCCGTGCCGACGATGGCGATCAAGACAATGTCCGCATCCACTAACTCCGTGAGGTTTATCAAACCTTGCGGTCCTATATGAACCTCCACTCCAGCGGGTAGTTTGGCAGACAGCTCAGCGGCTTTGCTTTCATCGTAAATGGCTACATGGCGGACACCCGTTTCGCGCGCCTGCTCGGCGAGCTTTGTAGCGTTTGAACCGGCGGCGAGCCCTACGATTTCGATTTTCTCTGGGAGATTCGCGGCGACGCGGATTGTAGAGATTCCAATAGAGCCGGTAGAGCCAAGGAGGATAACACGACGTTTCATTCGAAATAGGGGATGATTATGGTCAGGTAAAAATAAAGCGCAGGTGCGGTGAAGCAGATGCTATCAATGAGGTCGAGGCCGCCGCCGATGCCGGGCAGCATGTTACCGGAGTCCTTGGCGTGCAGGGATCTTTTCAGTACGCTCTCGGCGAGGTCACCGATCACCGCGAGGATGGCGAGCAGGAAACCGAGAGCGACGATATGCGGCCATGAGTGCAGAGCCGATAGCTGATCGGGCAACAATGCATAAAGCCCGCAGCCCGCTAGCTGCGCAAAGAACAGGGCTCCCACGAAGCCTTCCCAGGTTTTACCAGGTGAGATGTGGGGTATCATTTTGTGTTTTCCGAGTAGCGAGCCGGTAATGTAGGCTCCCGTATCGGTCATTTTCGTTACCGCAAGTAGCCACAGCAGTAAATAAGCACCCGGCACTCCTTCACCCGGTAGCATAAATGAGATACGCGCCGTAAAATTGAACAAGTAGGCAATGTAGAGAAAGCCCAACAGATTCGCAGCTACGGCGAGCAGTGCCTCGATACCCTTAATTGAGTAGCGGAGCTGGAGGGTGAAGGCGCCCGTGATGGTGATAAAAATAAAAATCGCGTCGAGCGCGGGCGGGATGTCCTTATCACCCTTTAGGAAATGCCAGTAGGCGATGCCGCAATAGGTCAGTGCTAGGAGCAGTCCGAACCGAGGGAAGCACTTCACATCCGCTGCGCGTAACATGCGAAAATACTCGATGGTCGAGACTACTGTGAGAATGCCGATCAGGCCGAGATAGGCGGCGGGGAACATGCTGATAAAAATCGCGGCGACCAGCGCCCACAGTAGCAAGGTGCTGCCCGCCCTGCGGACGAAGATCATGGCTTTGCTCGGACCGATGGGATTTGTATTTACAGGCTGCACAGGTTGACGAGATGCAAGCCTTCGCAGAGCTGTGTGGCAACTTAATCCCACCGCCCCGTGAGAAAAGCTCAAAGCGTGCGCAACTTCCTATTGTGCGTAGTGTTGATAAACAGCGTGAGAGCACCAACCTCTCACGTAATCAAACCAAAGTATAAAAACATGAAAACCAACACATTTATCGTGATCGCGGCTGCCATCGGCCTTTCTGGAATAGCTCATGCCGAAGAGGGCAAGAGGGAGCGCCCGCCGCGCAAGCTACCCCCTGAAATCATCGCCAAGTTCGACAAGGACGGCGACGGCAAGCTCAACGAAGCGGAGCGCGAGGCTGCCAAAGCCGCACGAGGCGAGATGGAAGCTGCCCGTAAGGCGGAAATGCTAGCGAAATTCGATAGTGACGGCAACGGCATTCTCAGCGAAGATGAGAAGAAGGCGGCGCAAGAGGCGATGCAGAAAATGATGCTCGAGAAATTCGATAAGGATGGCGACGGCAAACTCAGTGAGGACGAACGTGCTGAGATGCGCAAGGCGGCGCCCGGTCGTCCCGGTGGCCCGAGAGGACCCAAGGGCAAGGGTGAAGGCAAAGGCCCGCGGCCCGGCAGCCCGAAGGGTCCTGGCAAAGACGGCGTAGATGCCGAGGCTCCCGGTGTCCATGAGTAAGACTCCCGAACGATGAATCCCAAGGCCACCCGGAAGCGGGTGGCCTTTTTTTAGTTCCTGCCGCTTCGCTGCCGAAGGTGGGATAGCAAAATATTTTCCATAACCACGAGCCCTGTGGGTAGGTATGGTGTTTTGCCACTACCATGAGGCGAATATCGCCGCAGCATTCCTATCGCCCAATTTCGTCTTCGATAAATTCAGCTACAAGGTCGGGTAGTTCGCCTAGTGCTTCGTAAAGTTCTTCCTCGATGCCGGCGAGATATTCGCCCTCGGTTTCGGAGTATTGGTCGAGGTCGGCGTTTCGGGTCTGGCACCATTGGCTGGCGTTGAGGGCATCGACGATGGCATCGGCGCCGATCATGTCGAAGGAATGGATGATGCGCCTGTGGTTGAGCGGAGTGTGCCAGAATTCATGGAGGCCGTCGCCTTCGGGATTGAGTAGCTGCATGGTTTCGACGACATCCATCAGCCCCCGTTCCTGCCGGGTGAGCACGCCATCCGCCGCTTTCTCCTCAAGCTCTTCAATCAGCATTGTGATTTCGTCATCCCATTCGATGGGTTTGTGTTCAAAAGTCATTCCGCGGGAGAACTGGAGAACTACCGGCAAATGGTCAAGTAACATTCGCTTTTTTCAATGCCTGAAGTCTCCGAAGCAGGGGCGGGTGGGAGTAATCGAGAACGACGCGGAGTCTGTGGGGTGTGGGGTGGGAGAGGTGGTCGGAGGAGAGCTTTTTTAGTGCAGTGGCGAGGGCTTCCGGGGTGCCGGTGGATTGGGCCGCGTAAGCGTCGGCCTCAAACTCATGCTTGCGAGACCATGCGTTGGCGAGCATGGAAAGGAGCTTGGAGGCGGGTTCCAGTAGGAGGGTGAAAAACACTAAACCGGCGTGGGGGGAAATGTCTGTGACGCCGAATGCATCGTGAAGTTGGCGGGAGAAGATGCCGTTGGGATCGGTAGCGAGGCCGATTAGGAAAAAGATTAGCGCCATCTGGAGGATACCGACGGCGAGGCGTTGCTTGATGTGGCCGAGGCGGAAGTGGCCGATCTCATGGGCGAGGATGGCAAGTAACTCTGGGGTGGTGGATTTTTCCGTGAGGGTATCGAACAGGGCGATCTTCTTGTGTTTACCAAAGCCGGTGAAGTATGCGTTGGCCTTGGTTGAGCGCTTCGAGCCATCAATTTCATAAACGCCTTCAAGAGGGAATCCGCATTTTAGCCCGAGGGCGTGGATTTTTTCTTTCAATTCTCCATTTGGCATGGGGGTAAATTTATTGAAAAGAGGAAGGATTAGTGAGGGAGCGAGGTAGGTAAGTATGAGTTGAAAGGCAGTGACGAAGGCCCATGCCCATAGCCATGCATTGGGCACCACATGAAAGATCCAGAGGATACCTGCGGCGAGGGGCAGGCCGAGCAGTGCGGCGAGGGCAAGGCCTTTAATGCGATCCGTGATGAAGGTCGTGGGTGTGGATTTATTGAAACCGAATTTTTGTTCGATCACGAAGGTCTCGTGCCAGTCAAATGGTAGTGAGATGAGGTTCTGTGCGAGGAAAAGCGCACCGAGAAAGATCAGACCGGCCAGGATTACGCTTTCTGAAAGGGAGCGGGCGCGCTCATCGAGGAAGGAAAAACCGCCTAGCCACCAGAAGGCGAGCAGGATGAAAAGTGAGACGCTGGCACGGATGATATCGAAGCGAGAATTCGCGGTGAGATAGGAGCGGGCGCGATCAAGTTTTTCCTGATCCATGAGTCCCTCAAGTTCTATCGGCGGTGTGGCCGGAAATGATTTTAAGTTTAGCAGCGTGGCGATGAACTCAAGATTCCAAAGTAGGAAGAGAGAGGTGACGATGAGAAGGGCTAGCAGGTTCATGGAAAATTATAAATTTTAAACTTCTAACCATAGGTAAGAGCGAGGAGGGTCAGCGCTGAATTAGGTTTAGTATGGGAGGTGTGGCTTCTTTCCAGACTAAGGCCTTGGTGGCGGCGATGACTGCGTCCTCTTCATCGCGGCGGTGGAAGACTCCGCTGGCGCGCAGGCGACGAGATGCGATGAGCATCGCGTTGAGTTCAGGAGCAATGCTGAGATAGGAGAAAATGATCGCAACTGCGAGCGCTGTTAGGAAGACTGAGAGGACAAAGCTCACTGGCACTCGCTTCACAATGGCACCCAGAACAACGACCATAAGCGCAAGAGGAGGAACGGCCATACCGAAACGGCGGACGCCTTCGCGCGAGGCGGCGGCCTTGGGTTCGCGCGTTTTCCAATCGGCAAGAGCTGATTTCCGGAGGGTTTCCGCAAAGATCTTGGCATCTCCGGTTTTGGAAGGGGGTGAATTTTCCGCACCGAAGGTTTTTTCCCAAAGCGCGAGATCGCAGGAGCACTGCTGCCGTCCGGCCGAGGACAGGACGCGCAGACCCAGCCACCAGCGCGCGATGAAAGCAGCGATAACAGGCAGTGCGGCAAGAACAATTAGGAGACGAAGCATATTTGTGAACAGGAACTAAACGAGTTACCCTGTGAATGCACGCGAATGTGCGAGTGATTCTGCCAAAAGATCGAATTGTTTTGTTGATTTGGCGGAGGTATCTTGAAATTTCCGCGCATAACCCCCCCGAAGAAGTTGATCGTACTGGTCGTGATGTGCATAGTGTTTGAATCCTAAGGAGTGCCATAAAGCACCATGGGATTGGCTGATAGCCCGATCAAAAATCATTACTGAATCCCTCTGAGAACCTTTCAAAGCCTTAGCCAAGTCACAACTCAAAGAGCTAGGAATTCGTTTGGATCTGTAAATTGATTTCTCCGGAATGACTGAGTGGCCTGCCGATGCGCCGTAGTTCACGGATTTCGTCTGATATGTGGCTAATTTCCAGCCATTCCGCGTAATCCGGTAAGAGCTGCGGAAAACGATCCGCCCACTCACAGATGATGATTCCGCCCTCATCCAGGTATTCATCCCATCCAAGGGAGATGAGTTCATCTGCGGATTTCAAACGGTGAAAGTCGAAATGGAACACGGGACGCATGCCGCAGCGGTATTCGTTAACGATAGCGAAGGTGGGACTGGTCACGGCAACCGCCGGATCGATAGCGGCGACGAAACCTTTAGTCCAATTTGTTTTCCCGGAGCCTAAGTTTCCAACCAATGCAAAGACATCGCCTGCGCCCGCTTTGGCGGCGAACTGCGCACCCAGAGCCATCATCGCTTCGGGGCTCTCGAGTCGAATTGAGTTCATGGGATCTTTGAGAAATTGTTGAGCACGGCCCGTACATCTCCGATGTATGCAGATGCGCGAAGCTCAATGGGAATGCGGTCGGCGTCATCACTGAGCCAGAGTGTGACGGGTTTCTTGAGCTTCTTGTAGGGGCCGAGCGTTTGAGTGGTGCGGTCGATTTTCCTGAGGCTGAAGCTGATGCGCAAGGTATCGCGATCGAGGTGTTTTTCCTTCGCCTCGACTTTCACCTTGAGCAGGTAAGGGGTTCTGAAGGGCAGAAGCAGGAGGGCGTGTTCCTCGCCGAGTTCAAGTTTTTGACTGCGTATATATAGGATTGCGGATAAAACATCCCGAGCTGGACCATGTGAGAAGGATGATAGGTCTGTATTTATCTTTCCGGTAACCAAGTCCGTGGTGACTTCTCGAACGTTTACGCTGTTAGCGGAGTAGCGGTTGATTGTAATGACGTTTTCTTTGCTATCGTTTTCGGTGGCATGGAAGTAGCGTGAGACGAGGGTGGCGGGATCGATTTCAGACCAAGAGCTATGTGTGAAGGGAAAGAGGGTGGCCGCGATGCCGAGGCTGGAAGCTGAGCATTTGGCGACGAAGACGCCGGGCTTATTTACACCCTTGGGAGCGAACTCCATGCGTAGATTACCGGCCTTAACAATACCTTTCCAACTTAGCGTGAAATCGAGGGTCGAGGATGCGATGGAGGGATGGTGACCGCGCTTAGTCGATGAAATTTCCGCCTTCCAGGCTGGTGTAGAGAGAGCAGTGTCTGCAGTCAGTGCAAGGGTGAGGAGAATTAATCCAGCGCGGATGTGACGAGTGAGTTGACTCCAGGACTGCATTGGCGGCGGTGTCATAGAATTACGGTTGCTGCGCGAATAGGATTTTACCGCGCCGATCAGAGGTGTCTAGACGAGTTAATGCCTCGCGGTAGTTTTCTAGAGGAAAAACACGATCCACCGCTTGTCTGAGTGATCCAGCAAGAAGGCGCGTGGCGAGTTCTGTGTAGATTAGATTTACCTTCTCCCACGGAGATTCCCGCATCCATTTTGATAACCATAGTCCCCGGAAACGGATATCCCCAAAGATGAGTTGACCGTTGGGAATAGTGAGGGGTTTTCTGCCCATCGCGCCGTAGGTAATATGAGTACCACCGTTTTCGAGAAGCTTCATAAGGCGCAGGGCACTGTCTCCGCCGACGGCGTTAAACGCTAGTTTTGCCTTTTTTTCGCCGAGCGTTTTACGGGCTTGCTGGTAACCTGCAAATGAGTCCTCGAATACCGCATTGGCACCAAGAGAAATGAGTTCGGAGGCAAGTCCAGTGTTTCTGAGGAAACAGAGGCTGCGTATCCCCATCGCGGTGGCGAGTTGTATCAGGCACTGACCTACGCCAGAGTTGGCCGCGTTGAATGCTATCCAGTCGCCTTCAGATAGATTTTCAAAATGATGGAGCAGTAGCCAAGCAGTGGCAGGGTTCACTTTTAACATTGCGGCCTGCAAGGGGTCGATGCTAGAGGGGATGCGGATCAGGTTGTCAGCGGTGGTGACGGCGTGTGTGCCCCATGTTCCCATCAGTGCGATGGGGATGACTTTGTCGCCTGAGGAGAAGCGATGGGAACGGCTTTCGAGGATTGTGGCGGCGCACTCCATCCCGGCATGGGCGGGTAGTGCTGGTTTGATGCCGTAGGTGCCTTCTATGTAATTCATGTCGGCCGGATTGATCGGTGCGGCATGAATCGCAAGAAGGCATTCGCCCTCCTTCAAGGGCGGAATATTGAAAGTTTTCAAGCGTAGGACATCGGCGGGCTTGCCGTGAGTTTCGAAAATAAGTTGCTGACTTTTCATGGGCGCTGATCAGGTTTTTACTTGGCTAAATAACTCCATAAAGGCTATTCCCACTCAGCAATGTCACGTTCATCCATCGTAATCTCGATCAAAATATTCCTTACCGCTCTCATCACAGTTTTTTGCTTCACGGTGGCGGGTGTGCTGAGGATGATTTTCTGATTCTCACCACTCCACCGGTAGTTCGATGATCCTGCCAGCATCTTCGTATTTGATGAAACCGTGCTTCATACCGTGTTCGTGGACGAAGCGGGTTATCTTCACGTCATAGGCGCAATATTCCGCGATCCTACGTAGCGGCTCGAACTCGCAAGTTTTTTTATGCTCCTGCCACCAGCGGATCGCGTCGAGCCCGTCGGCAGATTTACCGGTGCCCAGAGAAGTGGAGGCGACGTTATTGAGTTTCAGGAAACGACCCATGCGCTTCTTAACGTCGAGCATCATGTCGAGGTTGCGTGTTTGTTCCTCAAGATTCGGCAGCACATACGCCTGGAGAACAGGATAGTCGAAGCCGACGTGGTTCCAGCCGACTACGAGATCCGCCTTCATTAATTGCGCAGTGAGAGCGTCGATGTCCTTTTCCGCGTAGATGACATATTCGCTGGTAGCTGTGGAATAAGTGACAGCAACGGAAACGCAGAGTTTGGTCTTATCGTTGTTAACATCGCTCAAGCTGCGTTGGGTTTCTAGGTCGAAATAGACAATATTTTTTCCGCTCACGTAGTGATTGTGAACGGTGGGGTGGCATCGTCCAACATAGAAAATATTTCACTGCCGTCCCACAGACTGAGCACGGCGCGCCCTGAGCCTTGATTTTGCTAAGGCCCTGAGGGTGTTTTGGAGGAATGGCGATTGCGACTTTCTTGATGTAAGTTGATATATCTCTGGATTTTGTTGTCCATGCTGTCCCATGAGATTTCAACAAAGCAAACAGGTCGATGTTCTCCGATAGCGCCGAACGGGTGACGGCGAACAACCGCGTGAAGCTATGCCTCCATTCTGACAGGTGCGCCATGAATCGCAGTAGCACATAGATCAGCAGCGCTGGTGGCGTAAAGAGATTCTAGCCCGGATTCGAACCTGGGTAGTTTACAATTACTCCGAGGGTTTTGGTCTGGGCGTATAGCCGTCCGATAGTGGGTAAACCGATCAGGAGAACTAGTCCAAGCAACTGGGAAACGTGATTTCGGGGCATGAATGACTTTTTCTCAGAGCTGCCATATCTGGAACTTTTCATCAGCGGAATTAAGCTTTATAAAATATCGGAGGAACGATATCGGGCGAGTAAAATTTTTGGTGAGGCTGACCCGGGCGAGAGGAAACGCGGCAGGGCGGACTGTTGCGTAAGGCCGCGGCGCAGTGGGAACTAGACGGGCCGCATGACCGGGCCAATTACGTCGTTGAAGATGCCGACTTTTATGATGTTATTACCAGTTATCGGTGCGGAATGGGGAGGCGGGTAGGCCGTTGCGATTGTAAAGGTTAGCGCCTTCCGGATTGGTGGAGCAGGCATAGCGCACGGCGACCGGGGTCGGGACATCAGGAGAGGAAACGAGCACGGTGGCTCCTTCGATGACGGCTGTGGCCCAGAACCAATGGCGGTCGGCCCCGGCGATGGCGAAGCGGCGCAAGGGCGAATTTTTTTCTTCGACGGCTGGGTTGCGACCCGTTTTCCGGGCGGTGATCAAGCCATCGCCAATCGAATCAAAGGAGATGCGGGCGGCGGCGCCTTCGATTTTCAGGTCTCGGAAGAGTGGTCCGCTGGTAATTTTTTCGGGTTTTTGATATTCATTAGCGAGGGCCCAGAGGGCGAGGCGGGCGCCGACATCAGCCTTATTTTTCGGATGGATGTCATCGGCTTCTCCGAGGTCGATGGCTGACGCCATACCGGTGTGGGGGATAGTTAGGCAGCGGCGTTGTTGATCGCGGATGGCGCCCCAGCCGAGGTTGGCAGGGTCATCGGATGGTTTTTCATAGGCGGCGAGTTGGACGAAGTAGAACGGGAGGGATTCGTGTTGGAACCACTGGCGCCAGCTGGCGAGCATGGCTGATTTTTTCTCGAAGTAGAGGGAGTCGTTGGTGTTGTTTTCTCCTTGGTACCAGAGCACGCCGCGCATGGCCATGGGGATGAGCGGGGCGATGTGACCGTTGTGGAGGGTGACGCAGCGCGGGCGGGCCACGCGTTCACCGAATGGGTATTCTGGCCAGGCGGGGGGCATGGGAATTGGACGGTCGGCTTGTTGGGCGACCCGGCTATTCTTGGTCCATTGTTCGATGGCCGGCAGGGAGGCGGTAAGTTGCTGCTGGTAGGTGTCGAGTGACTCCCGCATTTGCCGGGCGTATGGCTCGAGTGACGGGGTATTGAGCAAGATGTCTTGGGACATCCAGACTTCGATATTGGTGCCGCCGACGGCGTTGGTGACGAGGCCGACGGGCACGCCGGTGGCGGCCTGGATGGTGCGGGCAAAGTAGAAGCCGACGGCGCTGAAGTTGGATGCTGTATCCGGGCTGCAGACGGCCCATTGACCTTTGACAGCGGTGGCCGGTGTGCTGGCGAAGTTGTATTCGGTGCGGAAGTGGCGAATCAGCGGCAGGGTGGCGGCGGCGATATCATCTGGCGCCTGACAGTTTGCCAGTGCCCAGTCCATGTTGGACTGACCGCTGCAGAGCCAGACATCGCCGAGGAGAATGTCATTGATCTGAACGGAATTTTTTCCGGTGACGGTGAGGGTCAGTGGTTGGGTGGTGGCTGGCTGGGGGGCGAGATTGACCATCCATCGGCCGTCGGCTGCGGTGGTGGTTTTGGCGGTGGCTGGGCCGAGAGTCACGACGACCGCTTCGTTTGGATCGGCCCATCCCCAGACGGGCAGGGGTCGGTCGCGCTGGAGTACGGCGTGCTCGGCAAAAATGGAGGCGAGACGCACATCGGCTAATGCATGGCTGCTCAGGGTGATGAGGGCGGTGAGAAAGATTAATTTCATGGGACAGGAATGAGGATGACGGAAATTGTTTTTCGGAAAGGCGGGTGGTGGTTGGAACGCTGCTGACTGGTCGATAGAATGGCGCTCTAGAGGGACGTAAAATTGGTCTTAGTGGTTAATGATCGAGTATAACTTATCTGTTAATCGATCCGATGGCAATCGCCGAAATAGGATGTAGCGATGAACGCCCAAGCCAAACTGTCTCTCCCCGCTCTGAAATCCATCGTCCAGAGTACGCGGATTAGCGTTGCCACCTTTGGATGCGTGTTTCCGCAAAGAGGGACTCAAATCTTGTGAGCCGTGCGCCACTCATGTGAAAAAAATCATCACTTCGCATCGTTTTCTCCCTCCACTAATTCTTTCCGTCGCTCAAAAATAGAGAATCGCCGCAAGGTAGTTGGATAAGGATAATTAGTTTCGAGGGTGGAGGCAAGAAACGCAAGAAGTCCCCAAAAAAATAGAATACACTTTAGTATACAGTCGCAAGGGCTTTGGGTGTGAATCCTATATGAAATATGAAAGTGGAGCGTAGCGGATTCGAACCGCTGACCCCTTGCATGCCATGCAAGTGCTCTACCAACTGAGCTAACGCCCCATTAAAGGGTGACCGCCTGTGCGGTGGCGGGAGGAAGGTTTAGTTGAGGACGCGGATCGCGCGCAAGCCGAAAAACTCAGAAACTCGAAACTTTAAACTCTAAATTTTAAGGAAGAGGGAGATCGATGCGAAGAATCTCGGATCGTGACGATTCGGGATTCTTCCTTGAGGTTTAAAGTTTAAAATTTGAGGTTTAAATCTTCATTAGATCCTCTTCCTTTGCGGTGGCGAGTTCGTCAATTTTTTTGGTGAATTTATTGGTAAGATCTTGGATGGCTTTCTCGTGGGTCTTGAGGCTGTCCTCGGTGAGGATGTTCTCGGTCTTCAATTTTTTCGCTTCGTCGATTCCAGCCTTACGGGCGCCACGGAGTCGGACTTTTGCCTCTTCGGCGAGGGTCTTGATGAGTTTCACCATGTCGCGGCGGCGCTCCTCGGAGAGTTCTGGGATAGGGACGCGGATCGAGCGATCGGCGGCGGCGGGGTTGAGACCTAGCTTGGACTCGCGGATTGCTTTCTCTATGTCGCGGGTGGTCGAGGGGTCAAAGGGCTGGACATTGAGCATGCGCGGCTCCGGCGAGCTGATCACCGCGAGGCTCTTGAGCTTTTGCGAGGCTCCGTAGGCGTGGATGTAAACGTCGAGGTTGTCGATCAGGGCGGGTGAGGCTTTTCCGGTGCGGACGCCGGAGAAATCCTGAACGAGATGATCGATCCCGGCGGACATGTGGGACTCTACTTCTTTAATGGCTGTGGCTGGATCTTGAGGCATGATGGTTGTTTTAAATATCAACTTTCAAAATTCAACTTTCAAGTTGGCAGGGAATAGCGCCCGTTTCTCTTCCTTGAGGGTTGAATTTTGAGTTTTGAGGGTTTCACTCCCCGTGGACGAGGGTACCGATGGGTTGGGAGCGGAGGGCGTGGGAGAGGTTGCCGGTGGGGCCGAGGTCGAAGATGACGATGGGGATGTGGTTGTCCATGCAGAGGCTGAATGCGGTTGCATCCATCACGTTGAGGCGATTCTCTAGGCAGTGCTGGAAGGTGACCGTCTTGAATCGTTTCGCATCCGGGTTTTTCCTCGGATCCGAATCGTAAACACCATCCACTTGGGTAGCCTTGAGAATGACATCGGCTCCCATCTCGCTCGCGCGGAGGGCAGCGGTGGTGTCGGTGGAGAAAAAGGGGCTACCGGTGCCGGCTGCGAAAATGATCACGGTGCCCTTGTCGAGCTGGTGCTCGGCTTTGCGGCGGATGAATGGCTCGGCCACGTTTTTCATCTCAATGGCGGACATCACCGTGCAGTTTACTCCTATGTGGGAAAGTGCACCCTCCAGCGCCAAGGCGTTCATTACGGTGGCGAGCATTCCGACGTAATCAGCCGTTGCGCGATCCATGCCCCTCGCAGAGGCTTTAGCGCCGCGCCAGAAGTTTCCACCGCCGACCACAATGCCAAGCTGAAGGCCACCATCAACCGCTTCCTTAATCTCGGCGGCGATGCGTTGGACGATTTCCGGCGAGATGTTGTCAGTGGAGCCGGGCTCGCGCAGAGCCTCTCCGCTGAGTTTCAGGACGGCGCGTTTGAAGGGGCGAGGATCTTTGGGAGTGGCTGGCATCGGGTGATAGATTGAACGCGCAGGACGCAACCTCCAACTCCGAAGATGCAGGATGTGGATTTTTTTCTGGAGCGAAAACTAAGGCAGCTCTCCCAGAGTGAAATCCACCTGGAAATCCATCAGGCTGGCGTTATTCTCGGTCGGCCCTGATCAAAAATGGAGGGGCGTCTTCCTGTTAAGGTAGTGAAACTGCAATGAAGCGGGCTTTTTATTTCGGGATTTCACTCCCGCCAGAGTGAGAGGTGCGTTTGATTTTGGAAATGGGCCGACCGGGCCGGATCAGCCCTACCGGATAAAAAACGGGCACAAAAAAGCCGCACGGCGTTTCCATCGGGCGGCTGGTTGATGTTTCTCTAATACGATATCGCTTACGCGGCGGAGGCGACCTTCTTTTCGAGGGCTTGCTTTGACTGCGCAACGATGGCGGAGAAGGCAGCGGCGTCGGTGATCGCGAGATCCGAGAGAATCTTGCGGTCGGCCTCGATTCCGGCGGCCTTCAGGCCTTCGATGAAGCGCGAGTATGTGATTCCCTCGGCACGGACGGCGGCGTTGATACGCTGTGTCCAGAGACGGCGGAATTGTCCTTTGCGGCGCTTGCGGTCGCGGTATTCGTATTGCTGCGCTTTGCGGACGGCGTCCTTAGCGTAACGGAAGAGCTTCGAGCGGAAACCGCGGAAGCCTTTGGCCCGCAGGATCGTGCGCTTGCGGCGCGCACGGCTTGCGGGAGAATTGGTCGTTCTTGGCATTGTGTTCTGTAGTTATGAGCAGGTCGTTTCTTGTCATTCATCCCGCGGTCTCACCTGTTCGTGTCTCCGGATTTCCCGGATCAGGCCGTGTGGATGCCGTCCGTTACGCGGACGGGGTCGTGGCTGTCGTTGTTACTCTATATCAATGGAAGGGAAGGTTCTCCTTGACTCTCTTGATGTCAGCGTCCGACACGAGTCCGGCCCGACCGAGCGCGCGTTTGCGCTTGCGGCTCTTGCACTGAAGCAAGTGGCGTTTTCCCTGATGACGACGCAGGATCTTCCCTGTGCCAGTGACTTTGAAGCGCTTGGCGACGGCTTTCCGTGTTTTTGCTTTTCCTCCGACTCTTGGCATGGGGCGCGAAAACTACCGGACTCAATCGACTTGGCAAGACAAAAGTGGGCTAAAAATTATCGAGCTGGGCTGATATATAGAGGGTGCGGTTCTCGAGGGCAGGTCTGCTAGAGCGCTTAGAGCGAAGCTTGTGAAAAATTTCACAAATACTCGATTCCGACTTTGCCAATCCTCGAACTGCGTACATATTTAACTCGTCAACATATGATTTCTTACACGAAACCGCCTCACGAACGCGAACACCGGATTATTTTCAGGAATGTGGACCGGGTGGATTGGGATCCATCCATCGAGACCTACATCAAGGATGGCGGGTATGAAGATCAGAAAAAGGCTTTCGCGATGGCGCCCAAGGATATCACCGAGGAGGTGAAGAAATCTGGCCTGCGGGGCAGGGGAGGCGCAGGCTTTCCGACTGGGATGAAATGGACGTTTATCCCCCCAAACAACACCAAACCCGTCTACCTGATCTGCAACGGCGACGAATCCGAGCCAGGCACTTTTAAGGATCGCTACATCCTACACCAGGATCCCCACCAGCTGATTGAGGGCATGGTTATCTCCTGTTTCGCCGTCGGCGCCCACACTGCCTATATATATCTGCGCGAGGAATTTCCGGAGGCGGCACTCATCGTCGAGAAGGCCATAAAGGACGCCCGCGAAAAAAACTTCGTTGGTAAAAATATCCTCGGTTCCGGCTTCGACCTAGAAATCTACGTCCATCGCGGCGCAGGTGCTTATATATGCGGCGAGGAGACGGGACTCATCGAATCGCTAGAAGGAAAACGCCCCTATCCGCGCATTAAACCGCCGTATTTTCCCGCTGCCCTCGGTCTCTACATGTGCCCGACGATCGTGAACAACGTTGAGTCGCTCTGCCATGTGAAACACATCGTCAGAATGGGTGGTGATGAATACGCCAAGCTCGGCATCGCGCGCAATACTGGCACCCGTATTCTCTGTGTTTCTGGAGATGTAAAGAAACCTGGCTACTTTGAGATCGAGGTGGGTAAAGTCACGATGCGCGAGCTGCTTTACGATATGTGCGGTGGCCCGAAGGAAGGCAGGGAAATCAAGGCAGTCATTCCCGGTGGTTCTTCCTCGAAAATCCTCAAAGTTGATGAGGTTTTCAAAGTCAAGAACCCCGATGGCAGCGAACGCAAACTCGAGTTCTGGGACATTCCTATGGACTTTGATTCGCTTGCTGCCTGCGGCTCCATGGCCGGCTCCGGTGGCGTTATCGTCCTTGATGACACCCGCAGAATGTCTTGGGTTCTGAATAACATCAACGCCTTCTACGCCCACGAATCCTGTGGTCAGTGCACCCCTTGCCGTGAAGGCTCCACATGGATGAAAAAAATCTCAGATCGCCTAGTGGAAGGCAAGGCCACCCCCAAGGACATCGAGACCCTAGAAAGCGTCGCCTACCAGATCGACGGACGCACGATTTGCGCTTTCGGTGAGGCTTCTTCTTGGCCCGTTGAGGCGATCATCACTAAATTCCGCGATGAACTACTCTCGGAAACGAAAGAGGACATCAGCCCATACGAGCTTAATCCCGAGGCAGCCGAGCAAAGTAAGTTTTTAGTTTTCTGAGATTACAGGACTGCGGGGTATCCTTTCGATTTCCGCTGACAAGTGGCTATCAGCTTACCTAATGTGAACCCACAAGCTCCCTAACCCCAATTATTATGAATATCGCAGAAAACATGGTTGCCACGATAGGTAACACTCCTCTCGTCCGTCTGAATCACATCACCAAAGGCTTAGAAGCTGAAATCTGCGTGAAGGCGGAATTTTTCAATCCGCTCTTCAGTGTGAAAGACCGAATCGGCAAGGCAATGATAGAAGCCGGCGAGCGCGATGGTCTGCTCAAGCCCGGTGGCTTGATTATCGAGCCGACCTCTGGAAATACTGGTATCGCGCTGGCGTTCGTAGCGCGTGCGAAAGGCTACCGCTGCATTCTAACCATGCCAGAGAGTATGTCGATCGAGCGTCGGGTGCTACTGCGGCTGCTTGGTGCGGAAATTGTCCTTACCCCGCGTGCTAGAGGCATGGGCGGAGCGATTGCCATGGCGAAAAAGCTGCTTGCCGAGACTCCCGGCGCATTTGGCCCCGGCCAGTTCGACAACCCCGCTAACCCGCAGGTACACCGCGATACGACCGCCGAGGAAATCTGGCGTGACACAGACGGTGAGATTGATGTCTTTGTGGCAGGCGTTGGAACGGGTGGCACGATTACAGGCGTTTCAGAAGTCATCAAATCCCGCCGTGATATCAAAACTTTTGCCGTCGAACCGGCTAACAGTTCGGTCATTTCCGGCGGACAGCCAGGACCACACATGATTCAGGGAATCGGTGCAGGCTTTATTCCTGGCAATCTTAATGTGGGCATAATCGACGAGACCATCTTGGTCACTAATGAGGATGCTTTTGCCACCGCGCAGGCGCTCGCACAGCAGGAAGGTTTGCCCGCTGGTATCTCCACGGGAGCCAATGTTTGGGCTGCTATGCAGGTTGCGAAGCGCCCCGAGTTCAAGGGCAAGCGAATCGTCACTATTGGATGTTCTTCTAGCGAACGCTACCTTTCCACTCCACTAGCCGACAAGCTTCGTGAAGAGTGCGCAGTGCTGCCGGTGCAGGAAATCTAGATGACCATGAATTTTCAGGATATAATAAATAGCCAATTCGTTTGGGGACTTGGACTTGGGTTGCTTGTAGCGAGTTTTATCCTGAAAAACGCAATTTTATCGAAGATTCATTTTAAACGCGAGATGCGGCGTATCGGGGGCGAGTTGCGTGAAATGCAATCACACCTAAATACACAGATGAAGATCACAGCAACTGGAAATGACACGCTGGGCAAACAGATGGAGGAGTTGAAGGGGCAGAACGAAAATCTACGCGTGACCCTCGCCATGTTGCAGAACAAGCCGGACAAGGCCGAGCAACGCCACCTCCGCATCCAAGAGATGGCTGTCGGCATCATGCGTGAGCAGGCACCGGGCTTTGCAGGAGCATGGGAAAAGGCCATACGCCAAGCCGAGACGGACATGTCCTCGGCTGAAAGCGGGTTCACGAAGCTGATGCGGAAAGTCGTTCCTGGTCTCGGCCACTCGCTGACAAAAACCGCTGCATCCGACTCGCAGGTGATCGAGACTCATACCGAATCCCCGTGAAGCAAAAATTTCTCTAAGAAGCTTGAAAGATTCCGGATCAGCGCGGCAGTATATTTGTAGATTGGTAATGCTTTCTGGGCGACCACCGCTCAGCGGTCGGAGGGATTCCAAAGATTCAGAGCGATGGCGGTTCGAATTTTCCCCGCAGTGGATATCATTCCGCAGTGGGGTTTTTATTTTCCCTTATGAGGCGAAAGTAGCTAGTTTCTCGAAAAAACAAAATACCGACCGCACATGCTCAGCAAAAAAGAACTTTTGGACATGCAGTTTATTGATGCTCGCGCGCGCCTGATCGACCTAGCTGCGTTTTTGGATCGGTTAGAGCGACACGAGGGTGCAGACGATGTAAGGCTGCGGTATTTAAAAGATGCGCTACCCATCCTGCAGGAAAACCGTGCTGACCGCGCGAAGGCGGTTCTTGAGAAATTCTCCGACCATAGCGTCGAACTCTCAGAAACCGCGCCGTTCCAAGGAGCGTCGGGAGCCCCCATATCCTGATTGCTATGAGTTATATTGAACCCCACGCCCACATGGTCAGCCGCACCACGGATGACTACGAGAAACTCGCATTGGCGGGCTGCGAAGCCTTGTGTGAACCTGCTTTCTGGGCAGGATTTGACCGCTCTTCTGCAGCAGGGTTCTACGACTACTTCCGCCAGCTCACCGAATACGAACCGAAGCGCGCGGCGCGATACGGAATCAAGCATTTTTGCTGGCTTTGCATCAATCCAAAGGAGGCAGATGACCCCGGCTTCGCGCGCGAGGTGATGGCGCTGATTCCCGAGTTTATTAACCGAGAAAACGTGCTCGGAATCGGTGAGATTGGGCTGAATAAAAATACCCGTAGCGAGCTGAAAATTTTTGAGGAACACGTCCAAATCGCCCTTGATTACGATCTCCCAGTCCTCATCCACACACCCCATCTTGAGGACAAGCTGAAAGGCACTAAGCTCATCCTCGATTCGCTAGCTTCCTTTTCAAAACTCGATCGTTCCAAGGTGATCATCGACCACGTCGAAGAACATACCGTCGCCCATGTTCTCAATGCGGGTTATTGGGCAGGCATGACCCTGTATCCGGAGAGTAAGTGCACGCCAAGCCGTGCAATCGATATCCTCGAGGTCTATGGCAGCGAGAACATCTGGATGAATTCTGCATGCGACTGGGGTGTGTCCGATCCAATGGCCGTGCCAAAATGCGCATTGGAAATGAAGCGCCGCAAGCACAGCCCCGAGCTGATCCGGAAAGTGACCTTTGATAATCCCGAGAAATTCCTGAGTCAGTCCCCGCGTTTCAAGCTGTGATCCTTTAGTGGTCAATGGCTTGGAGAGTAGAAGGCAGATCATGTGAATGATTTGCACTGCACAAGAGGTATCCGATTCAACTTATTGAGTTGTAGAAAATATCGATACCGAGAACGATTTAAGTGGCTTCAATGCTGGCAACGCGCCCTATGCATGGGTTTAGGTAAACTAGTAAAAATCGATTATGAGTGGGGGTAGTGCGATTGAAACGGTTTAGCAATCGGACGAGGGTTTCTCTTTCGATGCGTCCTCGAGAGCCTTGACCCTTGCGATAAGCTTTGGTAGCCGACGAAGGTGTGCCTGGAGCTTGTATTCCTCGCGGAACGGCAGCGCAGGCTTGCCCGCGTAGATCATGTCCCCCTTCAAGCTGGTGGTCGCCCCGCAGCGGCTGCTGAGGATAGCTTTGTCGCCGATGACGACGTGCCCTGCCACCCCGGATTGGGCAGCGATGGTGACGTAATCGCCGATCCGGCAACTACCTGCGAGTCCCGATTGGGAAACGATCAGGCAATGCTTGCCGATGATAACGTTGTGTGCGATCTGACATAGGTTGTCAATTTTAGTGCCCTCGCCAATAACGGTTTTTCCGAAACGGGCGCGGTCGATGGTCGTGTTGGCGCCGATCTCCACATCGTTGTGGATTTCGACGATTCCAACCTGTTCGATCTTCACATGGCATCCATCGGAGAACTCGTATCCGTAGCCGTCTGACCCGATCACCACACCGGGCTGGATTGCTACCCGATCGCCAAGTCTGCAGCGCTCTCGGATGCTGACATTAGCACCGATATGGCAATTTTTTCCAATCTGTACCTCTTCCTGAATGACCGTATTAGAGCCGATCTCTGTGCCGTCGCCAATTATTGCACCCGCCATCACGACCGCGCCTGCGTGGACGCGGACTTTCGAGGGATCAAGTACAGCAGTGGGATCGATGCATGAGGCCGGATGGATGCCTGGCTGGAAGGGATTCGGAGCGGCTGCGAAGTGGCGCACGATCTCAGCAAATGCGAGCGAAGGGTTAACAACGGCGACAAGTGCGGCTGGATGGTTGCCGAAATCATGCCCGGTTGGGACGATTACCGCACCGGCCTTGGTAGACAGGAACTGCGGTATGTATTTTTCGTTTCCAAGGAAACTGATATCTCTCGGTCCGGCGGTGTCGAGCGCGTCTATGCCTAAGTAAAACAAACTCTTCTGCCCGCAAATGATCGTGCCATCGATGCGGTCAGCGAGTTCGGTAAGACTGAGGCTGTTTGCCAAAGCGCAAGGAGTTGGAGAATTACTCTTTCGCAGGCGCGGGAGCATCCTCGGCAGGAGTGGATTCCGCAGGGGCGTCCTTGTTGAGATCTTTTAGGATACTTGCGGTAATATCGGTCGCGTCCTTTGAATAGAGAAGGATGGGAACCTGCGAGGTGCTAAGGCCAGATTTGTCAAAGACGTAATCGTAGTCGCTGATCTTCGCTTCCTCTTCGACAAGCTTGTTTATTTCAACAAGAATGCCCTTCATGCGCTGCACCATATTCTCGTTCAGAGCCTGGTTTCGGCGCTGCAGGAACTCGCGGCGCTCGCGGTCGAGGGCGATACCTTCCTGTTGTTGCATCTGCCAATCCTTATAGAAAGCCTGCTTTTTTGCTTCGTTAATGGCAGGATCATCAATTTGTTTCTTGAGGTTGCCAAGGTTGGTTTCCAGCTCGCGAATACGGGTGAGGCGCTCGTTATTGTCTTTCTGGACGCGCGATTTCTCCACATTAATCTGCGATTGAGCCTCGTTGGTGCGGTAGTATTGCTTGAAAAGCTCCTGCATGTCTACGGTGGCGATCTTGAGCTTGTTTTCTTGGGCGCTAGCCATGGAAATAAGCGAAGCGGCAAAAGCTGTGCAAAAGAAATATCGGATATGTTTCATAATAAGTTGTGGTTACGATTAGTCGTACCGTTACTTTGATAACAAAAGGCGAGGTCGTCAACGCACAACCTCGAAGCATTTTCTGACAATTTATGCTAACTTAGGGTAACACTCGTATGCTGGCTTGCTAAGCAGAGAGTGCTGGATAGGCTAGCAAGCATCAGAGGAAATGACGCCATTTTTACGAAAAATTCTGGGGATGAACTGGTTTTTTGTGTTTGTAATGTGTGCGTTACTCACCTTCGGCGTGTTCATGATTGAGAGCGCGGCAAGGCATCTGCCTATATCCCCTGCGAAACTCACTGAACATGGCTCTGCAGGAGCATATTTCGCATGGATGCAAAAGAACTGGATTGTGGTAGGCAGCATAGCCTATTTTTTAGCTGCGTTGATCGATTACCGCTGGATTCGCTGGCTTGGCGCGCCGCTCTACGCCGCAAGTCTGGGTTTGATGATCATGGCGATGCAGGCCGACGATGATGTTCATCGGCTTGTGATTGCAGGTCTTAGTTTCCAGCCAGCTCAGCTCGGAGTGACTTCCGGGATTGTGATGATTGCTTGGCTAATACAGGATTTGCCCAAATTGCACCCGTTGCTGGGGAATCCTTTTGTTCGTATTGGGATCATCGGTGTAGTATCTGCGATGCCTTTTTTGCTGGTGATGAAAATGGGGGACATGGGATCCGCGCTAGTTTGGATTCCGGTGGTGATCGTGGCATTACTTATAGCGGGCATCCCGTTTCGCTTCTTGGGCTTCATTGCATTCGTCTCGGCAGGTATTTTACCCATCCTATATTTTGTTATATTGCCGCTTGTTTCCGAGCGCGGCCCTGATCGAATCGATCTCTGGCTGCGCATGGTGCAGGGGGAGGAAGTGGATATCAAAGGGGATGGCTATGCGCCGCATAACGTTTCCATGGCGCTTGGGAAGGCGGGTTGGAGTGGCTTGGGCTGGAAGGCATCTGCAGATAGGGGCTCCCTGCACGACAAGAAATTTATCCCGCATTTGACGGCGCACAATGACTTCATCGTGGCTGTGATCGGCGAGGAACTCGGATTTCGGGGGATGCTGCTGATGCTGGGGGGGTTCACACTGCTTTTGATCCAATCTCTGTTTATAGGCTTCTACAGTCGGGATGTGGCGGGGCGTCTCATTGTGTGTATGGTGGTGGCGCTGTTTTTCGCTCACATATTCGAGAATATCGGAATGTGTGTCTTGCTGATGCCAATCACTGGGATTCCCCTGCCGTTGGTGAGTTACTCGGGAACATTTGTGGTGATCTGCATGTTCCTGTTGGGGTTGGTGCAGAGTGTTTGGGTGCACAGGCTTAGAGGGCGCGAAGAGGCAGCCCGGTTATCCGATTGGTTGGCGGATTAGTAGGGTTTGTCCTTGGTGTAGGCACGCATACTTTGATGAAATTCGGCTATTCCTATTTGGCGATTTGGAATAGATTATTGTTATGCTCAAAGCATTACGATAATAAGACGCAATTACTGCTGGGGCATTAGGGTAAGGGTAGGGTAGTTACTGCAATAAAGAGACTGAGCGCTCTCGCAACTTAGTTCTGTCGCCATGCATCTGGGACAATTTTTTTGTTATCGTATATTTGGCAACTACCTGATTTTAACGATAATTGGCAAAGGTATTTTATCTTTCCACATGGTTTCATGAGCTACGTTACTCACCAATCCTGCTCAGTAGATTTTAGGGTGAGGAAAAGCTGGTGCCAACGGGCAAGTTTCGGCTCAATGGTAAGTTTTTTATTGGCTAGGTGTTTGCGTATCGAGTTCAGGCAGGTGGTGTAGTCTTGAAAAAAAATGCGGAGTGCATCTTCATAATCGGAGCGGAGGGTATCTGCGAAGGCGCCGCAGGTATTGAGCAAGGAGGATTGGAAATCGCGGGTGATAAGGCGCCGGGTGATCAGAGAGATGAAAGCTCCACCCATGGCGAAGAGAGCTGCGATGCAACAGAAGACCACGGGTAATGATTTGTAGCCTAAGATCCCGCAGGTGGCGCCCGCGATAAGGAAAATAAGTGTTGAGGTGGTGAAGGATTTCAACGCGAGGTTACGCCGGCGAAGGTCGAGCTCTAGTTCCTTGCGGACGTGGAGATTATTGATTGCTTGATGGGCGGCGCGACCGATGCACTGCACGAATCGGGAGCGGGCTTGTGCGAGGTTTTCGTCGATGGGTCCCTGTGCATCAAGCCCGGCTCCAATGGCCTCTGTGACACGGGCTTCAAGTGCGTCCCAATGGCTTCGGCAAGCTGCGACGATGTCCGCGCCGTCGGATTCGGCAACGGCTTCGACAGCGCTGCGGAGGCGATCGATGAAAAGCGATTCGATTCGGCTGCCGGTGTTATCTCCTACGAAAATGCGGAATACGGAGCGAAAGGGATTTAGCCATTTCGACAATGTGTGGGTAACCCATACCGCCTCGGTCTCAAACACCTCGGCTACGCCTGCGAGATGGCGTGGGAGTCTTGATACCAATTGCTCACGCATCTCGTTGATTTCATCCTCAAGTGAGGATAGGAAATAGTTTTGGTTTGCAAGGGAGCGTGCTTGTTCCTCGATACGATACTCGATTTTACGCAAGGCCACCGATGCATGGCTGCGCCAAGATTTGAGAGTGGCACGGCGCTCGGGGGAATCACAAACACTGCGGCTGATGAAATCCTCGAAGGCGGGAAAGCCGCTTTCCTCGATCGTCCAGTCCGCCAAGGCTCCGTCCCGTTTTGCCTCTAGAGCTTTTTTTCCTGAAACGGCAAAGATCGGTGGGATCATACCAATTTTTTTCAATGCGAGATCGGATATGTGTTCCGTGATAATCTTGAGGTCGGCGACTTCGCGTTGGTCGGACTGCTGGATGATGATAGCGAAACGCTCATAGCTCTCCTGTGGCAATGCGGAGATAAGATTCCACGTGGCAGTTCCCCATGGGTCCGTCACTGGAAACACGAAGAGGATGAGATCTGCTACGGGTAGGAAACTCTGGGTTGTCTCATGTAGTCCTTCGATAACGGAATTAGCACCGGGTGTATCTACTAGGTTGAAGTCACGGAGGAAATCGATAGGGCGGAAGCGCTCTTCCAGCGTGGGACTGGTATGGATATTGCGAGGTGGTGCGCCGTAGCGATACCAGGTCACGCGGTCGGTTTCTGGCAAGCTATTAACCTTGCAGAGTTCAAGCCCAGAAAGGCCGTTAAGCAATGAAGATTTACCAGCGTTCACCTCGCCGCAGACGATGAATAGAAAAGGATTTGCCGGATGTTTTTCGCCATCGGATGAGGAAAGCGAATCGCCCAACGGGGTGTCTGTATCGTGAGCCAGTTGCTTGATTCCCTTGACCACTTGCGAGATACGCTCGCGGCTGGCAAAGTAGTTCTCACCGAAGTTTGCCTTGCTCACGGGGGCGAATAGGTCAGTTGGTCGGGGTGAGGGAAGCTTGGGCCCCGGGGGTTTCTATTTTCATGGCGATGAGCTGTGACACAGTAACGAAATTGTAGCCTTTGCGTAGGAGGCCATCAAGGGTGGCTGGCATGGCGTCCACTGTCTGTGAGTGGAGGTCATGGGCGAGGACGATGCCACCCGCGGTAGTGGCGGCAAGGATACGGGAGGTGACCACGGACGGGCCGGGGCGCTTCCAGTCTAAAGGATCGACAGACCATAGGATGGTTGGGTAGCCGAACTCGCTGTGCACGAGCTCGCGCTGGCTTTGCAAAAGGCCGCCGTATGGTGGACGCATAGTCCTCATACCGACACCAGCGGCTCGCCCGACGGCTTCCTGGCAGCGTTGCATTTCTTGGCGGACTTCGGACGAGCTGAGTTTCGAGAGCAGGCGGTGAGTATGGGAGTGGTTGCCGATTTCATGTCCTTCCGCAACAGTGCGCCGGAGGACGCCGGGATGAAGATCCACGCTGCGGCCGATGACATAGAAGGTGGCCTTCACGTTGCGCACGGCGAGGATATCAAGCAGACGAGGGGTGTTTTGAGGGTGTGGACCATCATCGAAGGTGATGGCAATGTAGTTTCCTGAAACGAGAACTCGCGAGAATGTGACGCCCGCGCTACTGGGGAAATTGCTGGAAGGATTGCCGATGTTGTTGCGCGGCACCGACCCTGAGGCGTAGGGCGTGCGATAGTTTGTATTCGTCTGTTTTCCAACGTTTTCCGGATTCAAAGGCGAGACGGCCTTGCAGCTCGCGAGCGTGGCGGTGGTGGCGGCGATGAAGCCGCGGCGTGTTAGCACGCCAAGATTCAGATTACAGCGAATGCTTTCGTCTATTTTGTGAGGCTTATTTTCCATAGCGCGCAAGAATGTCTAAGTTGAGTTAAATATTGTAGGTGCCGGGTGATTATGTCACGCCTAGATTTTTTGTTTTGGCCAGCGAGATGGATCACCTCTCCTTCGTGAATAGTTCGCGGCATAGGAGGCAGGATTTTCCATCGCAGCCGCGTGCGGTGCAGTGCTCTCGACCATAAAAAATAATCTGAAGGTGGAGTTTGTTCCAAGAGTCCCGTGGGAAAAGTTTTTTCAGGTCGCGCTCGGTCTGGACGACATTTTTGCCGCGCGTGAGTTTCCAGCGTGCCGCAAGGCGATGGATGTGGGTGTCGACGGGAAAAGCAGGTACACCGAACGACTGTGCCATGACGACCGAGGCGGTCTTGTGACCGACGCCCGGTAGGGCTTCCAAGTCATCAAAACTTGGGGGTACCTCGCCACCGTGTTTTTCGACGAGGATTCGGCTCAGTTTCGAAATAGCCGACGATTTGGTGGGGGAGAGTCCGCAGGGACGGATGATCGCGCGGATCTCCTCGACAGGAACATGCCTCATTTTCTCGGGAGTGTCAGCGAGCGCGAAGAGGGCAGGGGTGACTTGGTTGACGCGGATGTCGGTGCATTGCGCGGAGAGTAGCACGGCGACCAGAAGGGTGAATGGGCTGGTGTGGTCGAGCGGAATAGGGGTTTGCGGGTAAAGCTGTTCCAAGCGTATTAGTAGATGGGCGGCGCGTTCTTTCTTAAGCACGATTATATAATGTCTCGCTTCGCTGCCGCGTCCATCTCGTATCACGCAGTGTTTTCAGCAGTTGAATAGTAAAGTAAAGTAAGCTATTTTTTTGTTAGTGAAGTTGATGCTTAAAGCAGTCGTTGCCGCCTTTTTGCTGGTTATCCTCGGTGGGGGCGGTTGGTTGGCATGGAAGTCCTACGCGTCGGACATTATTGAAATCATCATCAAGCGCGAGAACAAGCCGGAACCGGATGCCGAGCGATATGCGACGCTGATTTCGGAGCTGGATCGCTGGCGTGGAGATCTCCGCAAGACATATGCGAAGTCGCGGACTGTGGAGGAAAAGGCAGCGGTTGAGAGGGATGCAAGAGTAATCCTAGAGCTGGTTATGCCGGAGATGATGCGCTGCTGGATGGGTACGCCGTACGACTTTAATGGCACCGCCGAGAAGCCGGGAGGCGGCAAGGTAGCTTGTGGATATTTCGTTTCCACGGTGATTCGAGATACAGGCTTTTGCGTAGATCGCTTCAAGCTCGCACAGCAACCTTCCGGCAACATACTCCGCACCTTTTTGAAAAGCGATAGCTGCCTTCTCAAAGTGGGGCAGGATTTAGAGTCATACGCGAAATGGCTAGAAGGCATGGAGCCCGGCGTTTATTTGATTGGGCTAGACTCGCATGTAGGTTTCATCGTTAATGGCGACAACGGCGTACGCCTCTATCATTCATCGGGCTGGCAGAAACGTGGAGTGGTGAATGAAGCGGGTAACAAGGCCGTTGTTCTGCGCCATTCGAACTGGCGCATGATTGGTGGCTTTACCTCCAATCCCGCGGTGATCCGGACATGGCTCGGCGGGGGGGTGGTGAAGGTCCGGAGCTGAGCTAGTGAAGCGCCTTTTTCGGAGCTATATTTGAGGTGCTTCTCGTCGGGCCTGCTCGTAATCCTTTCCGCCTTGCTGTTTATTTTAGCCTATCTCTTCAGCCTGAAATACGGTCTACTTTCTACGACATTTTTTCCTCAAATTCCAAACATGTACGACCTTCCCGAACAACTCGCTACCGCCGTGGGCAGCGGCCAGCTACTCGAATCCTCAATACAGAATATCGACTCCCTCCTAGCCGGAGCCGCCAGCGATCTGCCGATGAACTCGGTGAAGGAACTCGTAGCTGCTGGGAATTTCTCTGAGCTGAACGACCGTTTTTTCAAGACCCTCGCTTTCGGCACTGGCGGCCTGCGCGGCCGCACGATTGGTCGCGTGGTCACCGCCTCCGAGTTGGGTGAGGGTGGGCCAGACGGCAGACCTGAGTTTCCCTGTGTCGGCACGGCTTCAATGAATTATTACAACGTCTCGCGTGCCGTGCGGGGCTTGATAGCCTATATAAAAACATTGGAAGGGGAGGTGAAACGACCATCGCTCGCTTTCGCACACGACACCCGCCATTTCTCGAAGGACTTCGCCGATTTCTGCGCGAAGGTCTGCGCTGATCTCGGCTGCGATGCGTATGTCTTCGACGGCCCGCGTTCCACTCCACAGCTTTCCTTCGCGGTGCGCCAGCTCCGTTGTGAAGCCGGCGTGGTCATCACAGCGAGCCACAACCCCTCACATGACTGTGGCTTCAAAGCGTATTTCAACGACGGCGGCCAGATCATCGAACCGCATGCCACGGCGATCATCAAGGAAGTCAATGCGATCAAAAGTGAGCGCTACGAGGCACTCCCCGCCGACCAGCAAGGCAAGGTCACGACGCTTGGCACAGATTTTGACGCTGAATACGTGGAACTGCTCAAGACCCTGCTGCTCCAGCCCGTGCTGTTAGAAAATTCCCCTGCGAAAATCGTTTTCACCAATCTCCACGGCACCGGCGGTCACATCAACGTGCCGATGCTTCGCGGACTTGGCTTCGAAGTTCTTACAGTCCCCGAGCAGGACATCCAGGATGGCCGTTTTCCCACTGTGGAATCTCCAAACCCGGAGAATGGCCCCGCCCTCACCATGGCCATCGCGCTCGCTGAGGAAAGCGGTTCTGAAATCGTCATCGGTACCGATCCCGATGCCGACCGCATGGGTGTCGCAGTGCGCGATGCAGCTGGGAAAATGGTTCTTTTGACAGGAAATCAGATCGGATCGCTAATGGCATGGTATCGCCTCAAGACTATGTTCGATCTAGGCTGGCTCACACATGCGAATCGCACCCGTGGCATGCTTGTGAAAACTTTCGTCACTACTGAGCTGCAGACCGCCATTGCTAATTCCTTCGGCGTCTCCATCGTCGATACGCTCACTGGTTTCAAATACATCGCCGCGAAACTTCGTAAATATGAGGACGCCATCCCCGCCGACAAAAAGGGCGACTACCGCTCGCTCACCCAGGAGGAGACCCGCAAGCTACGCCTTGAGTTCTCGCGCTTCTTTGTCTTTGGTGGTGAGGAAAGTTACGGCTATCTCGGCTCCGATGCGGTGCGTGACAAGGATGCCAACGGCGCGACCCTTATGTTCGCCGAGGTAGCCGCCTATGCGAAATCGGTCGGGAAAACCCTGCCGGAGCTTTTGGACAATCTATTCGCTGAATTCGGATATTATCTCGAGACTGGAAAATCCCTCACTATGTATGGAGCCGATGGTGCCACGAAAATCCAAGCGCTCGTAGGTTCCTACGCTGCGAATCCGCCCGCAGTGATCGACGGCTCCGAGGTTACCCGCTTCCGCGACTTCGCCGCACAGGACATCTACGACCAAGAAGGTGATCTCCTGCCCAAGGAAAAGATGCTTTTTTTCGACCTCGCCGACGGCCGCTCCTTCGCCGTCCGCCCCTCCGGGACGGAGCCAAAGATCAAGTTCTACCTCTTTGGGAAATCCGCAGCATGTAGTGATCTCACCGCCGTGAAACAAGCCATCTCCGATAGTCTCGCCTCGCTATGGAAATGGATTGAGAAGGACGCGAAGGGGCGCGGGTGATATTCTTCTATCATACCTTCACCTCACCCGCCCGTTCCTTCGGCGCGGTGAAGCGCCACGCGACCATTAAGGTCGCAAGAAGGGCGAGAACCCAGATTCTTGCGAAGGGATCGGGCGTGGTATGGAGTTCGAAGGTTGCGATGTTGGCGAAGGGTTCGGTTTCAGTGGGCGCGCAGGCGGACAGATCGGCTTCGCGTGTGTCTGCGAAGTGGATGGCGGCCTGGAGGAGGGGAGTCTCGCCCTGAGAAACTGTTAGGAAACCGGGGAGGGAAGGGGCGCGGTCGTATGGCGGGGTGGTAATACTTTTCCCAGAGGCGTCGATGGCGGCAGCTTCAATAGTCAGGCCGGTGGCGGTGGCGATGCAGATGGGTTGGTTGGTCTCCAAGTTTAGAGCCTGATAGGCGATTTTTTCTGAGCGTATCATTTCCGCGAAGCGATGGAGTAACACGATGAAGGCGGGTTGCTGGCTGGTGTTGGACAGGCGGAGGTCGAAGTTGAAGCAGAGGATGCGCTTGTCGCTGTTCTCACGGAGGAAAATGAGCGGGCGTTTCTCCTGCCAGAGCAATACGCGGTCGGAGGGCTGGCGGGGGAGTTGGAGGGTTTCGCGGACGAGGAGAGATTGCCAGTTGATGCCATCCATCAGTGGATGCGCCTCGGCGAGGATGCCACCCTTGAGGTATTTTCCGACTGATGTGGGGTCTTCTACAAAAAGGATCGCGTTACTTTCCGGCAATGAAGGATCGAGAGGATCGTAGCTAGTAATTGCGAGGTCGCAGCTGGCAGCGTCGTTGCTCGGGAGGGTGGCGGCGAGAGAGCGAAGGAGCTTGTCGGTAAGCTCCCGGCAGGCGGTGGAGGTGGCGGTGTGAAGTTCTAACACCTTGGGACGCGGCGCAATCATAGGCATGGTGTCATCGAGCGTAAAATCATCTGGTGAAAGCGCGATGCGTACGTCTTCCGCACCTTCGGGGAAAGCCGCCTGAATGGTAACAAAGGACTTCGCACCGATCTCAAACACGCGCGCCTCGGTGGTGGAGGTTTTCGTTTTTAGCGACCATGACCTCTTCACTGGCTCTTCGCTGTAATTACGGATGATTGCCTGCCAGGTGAGCGTTCCTTCATTTTCTGCAAAGCTTATCCCCGTGAAGCCGACATTGCCCACTGGCCTGCCGACGGAGATGATCTGTGAATCGTAAGGCAGTGCCTCTGCGGGGGTGTCGGTGAGAAATATCACGATACCATTCTTCGAGACGATTGAGCGCGCGAGACGCAGCGAATAAGAAGGATCAAGCAGCCCGCTGTCCGGTCTAAAACTGTCGATGGCAGCGAGTAGCTCATCCACCGATGTACCCGTGTAAAGCCTATCCGCTCCCGGCGTGGAAGGCAGCAAGGTCAGCTCCATCGCGGACGCGCTACCCCGGAGCTTCGGCACTATTTTCTTCAGAGCTGCGACGGTCTCCTTTTTGAAAACAGTCATTGAAGCGGAGGCGTCTATCACTATGGCGACGCGCTGCACGGAGTTTTCTTTTTTGAAACGGGGCTCGGAAAGTAACCACGCGAGGAGCAGCACAGCGAGAACTTGCATCCATAGTGGGACGGACGGGATCAACCGCTCAAAGCGACGACCGGAGTTGGCCTCACGCTGCGTGCGCTCTAACAGGAACATCGTCGATATCGGCAGCCTGATCGATTTTTGCTGGAGGTAATGGATTGCGACGATCGCAGGAATGGCGAGCAGGCTAAGGAGGCCGAGGGGATTACCGAACATGGAACGGGTGCTGGCCGACGGTTGCACGGTTTGCTAATGCAGGTCTAGCGTTTCGCCGCCAAGCGATCAAGGTTCGGTTTCTCTGCGGATGTCGGGGAGAGGCTGGACTTTGTCTACTAGTGTGATCAGGTCTTATAAAAAAATGCTTTCTACACACAGGTTAGAGGTGTCCTTGAGTTTATCGCCGGGCAGTTTTATCGAAATAGCTATATATTGCTGGAATCTAAATAACCCCATTTCTTCGCCATGCACACTTTCCCCGTCACCTGCCCAACCTGTTTTGAGGTCTTTGAGATTGCCGTTCCACATGAATCTGAGATGCCGACTGAATACGATTACGACTGCGAAATCTGCTGCCGGCCGATGATCATTATACTGAATTCTTGGGAAGACATCTACTCGCAGTCACTGGCGGATTAGCTAGTAAGGAGGGGTTACCTTTGGCTACTAAGTAGCCTAATCTATTTCTATCTGGTAGCCGAAAGTGGCCACTGGTGCGCGTTTAATCTAGGAGATCCGGATAGCGTTCCCGCGCGACCGCGAGGGTGAGATCCATGATTGCTGATGAACCTTTCATAAGCAGTGCCTCATTTGCCGTGTCCTTGCATTGTGCAAAATCGAGAGAGCGGATCACTTGGCCGACCTTGGGGGCGATTTTCGGCGAAACGGAAAGTTCTTCAATACCAAGGCCAATGAGCAGCGGGGTGAGGCGTACGTCGCCGGCCATTTCACCGCAAACACCCGTCCAGATCCCATGTTCGGAGCCAGCCTCTACCGTTTTACCAATCAGGCGGATCACGGCGGGATGGGTGGGTCTGTATAGTGTCGCAACGTGTGGATTTACACGATCCACGGCGACGGTATATTGAATGAGATCGTTGGTGCCGATGGAGAAAAAGTCAACGTGCGGTGCGAGTAGATCCGCACAGATGGCGGCGGAGGGAACTTCGATCATGACCCCAACGGGAAGCTTATGATCGAAGGGCACACCCTCGGTATCGAGCTCATCCATGCAGCGTTTCAACGCCTCGCGCGCCTGGAGGAGTTCGGAGAGGCTAGAGACGAGCGGGAACATTACTGCGATTTTACCGTGATGGCTGGCACGGAGAATGGCGCGGAGCTGATCCCTGAACATCGCCGGGCGGGAAAGGGAAACGCGGATGCCGCGCCAGCCGAGGAACGGGTTGGGCTCAGGCTCGGTAAGCGGCTCGACAGGCAACTTGTCACCGCCCGCGTCGAGGGTGCGGACGATCACGAGATTTGGTGCGACCACAGAGACGACCTTAGTGTAGGCCTCCGTTTGCTCCGCCTCATCGGGCATGTCGCTACCGTTGAGGAGTAGGAATTCGGTGCGATAAAGCCCCACACCTTTCGCCCCGCTGCGCGTCACCTCATTGAGCTCCTCGATGAACTCAATGTTCGCGGAAAGAGTGATCTTGCGACCATCTAGGGTATTTGTTGCCTCGCCACGTTTGGCATCGAGTTCCGAACGTTGCTTTTCCTTTTCTTCGGTCAGCGCCGTGTAACCGGCGAGGGTCTCGGGAGTTGGGTTTAGGATTAGTTTTCCCGCGTATCCATCGATCACGGCGGGTGTGAGAGTAGTCACTTGGATGACCGAAGCTCCCAATCCTACCACCGCAGGAATGCCAAAGGATCGCGCTAGGATCGCCGTGTGGGAGTTTACGCTTCCCTGCTCTGTAGCAAATCCGAGCATGTGACGTCGGTTCATAGAGGCGGTGTCGGACGGCGAAAAATCGTATGCGAGTAGGATATGTGTTTCTTTTGGGGTTTCGTGATCGTTATCCAAATCGACCCAGAAATTTCTCAATACCCGCTGGCATACATCCTCGATGTCAGCGGTGCGTTCGCGCAGGTATGGATCTGGAACGCGGCGCATCGCCTCCAGAAAATTCTGCATTACCGCATAAAATGCATACTCCGCGTTTTGGAGTCGGCTGCCGATGGCTGCTGAGACTTTCTCGAGCAGATTCTTATCCTCTAGCAGCATCACGTGTGCCTCGAAGATCTCGCTGTCGGAGTTACCTGAAAGGGTATCCAGCCGTTGTTGAAGCTCTACCAACTGCTTTTTGGTGACCGCCACCGCATCATCAAAACGCTCACATTCTGCATCGATGTCCTCTGTGGATATCTCAAAGATTTCCGGCGCGGAAAAGCCACGGGCGATGACGTGGATCGGCCCCACCGCAATCCCGGGTGAGGCTGGGATGCCGGAGTAGGTAATTTCCTTTGGTGTCGCGGGCTTTGGCATACGCTTAACTGTAATGCTGCGGTTTTTCGTGCCGGGATGCAAGGATCTGGTAATTAGCAAGTCGATATCAGTTCTCAGAAAAAACCGCCTTCCCCAAAGGGAAGACGGCTTACTAATAGGAGGAGCTTGATCGATTCCTAGCAATCAGGGAGTTGGAACTTCCGAGATCGTCTTGAGGATGCGGGAAGCGATCTGATAGGGATCGCCTTGCGAGTTGGGACGGCGGTCTTCGAGGTAGCCCTGATACTTACCATCTTTGACGAAGCTGTGCGGAACGCGGATCGATGCGCCGCGATCGGCAACCCCGTAGGAGAACTTGTCGATCGACTGGGTCTCGTGGAGGCCGGTGAGGCGCATGTGGTTATCGGGGCCGTAGACGGCGATGTGCTCCTCGACGTTCTCGGCGAATTTCGCCATGAGGGCTTCGAAATACTCCTTGCCACCTGTCTCGCGAAGATACGTGGTGGAGAAATTCGCGTGCATACCGGATCCGTTCCAGTCGCTGTCGCCGAGCGGCTTGCAGTGATATTCCACATCGATGCCGTACTTTTCGCAAACGCGCTGAAGGAGATAGCGGGCAATCCACATTTCGTCGGCGGCCCGTTTGGAGCCTTTTCCGAAGATCTGGAATTCCCATTGGCCTTTTGCCACCTCGGCATTGATTCCTTCGTGGTTGATGCCGGCATCGAGGCAGAGGTCGAGGTGCTCCTCTACAATCTGGCGGGCGATGTCACCCATGAAAGAGTAGCCCACGCCGCAGTAGTATGGGCCTTGGCCGACCTTAGGGAAGCCATCCTGAGGGAAACCGAGGGGGCGTCCGTCCTGATAGAGAAAATATTCCTGCTCGAAGCCGAACCATGCGCCGGGATCGTCGAGGATGGTGGCGCGCCCATTGGAAGGGTGAGGAGTGCCATCCGGCATCATGACTTCACACATGACGATGGCACCGTTCTTGCGTGTGCTGTCCGGAAAAATCGCCACGGGTTTGAGCACGCAATCGGAGCTACCGCCGGGCGCCTGCCGAGTAGAGGAGCCATCGAATCCCCAGAGCGGGAGTTCCTCAAGGGCGGGAAAGCTAGCGAATTCCTTGATTTGGGTTTTGCCGCGAAGGTTTGGGACGGGGGTGTATCCGTCGAGCCAGATGTATTCCAATTTGTATTTGGCCATTTTGTTCTGTTTGTTTTGTGGTTAGCGATGGTTTTGTCTGAGAGCAGGCGATATGTATCCAGCCGCCGGCATCACCGACAAGCAAAAATAAAGCATGATTTATGCCATTTTAACAATGACGTAAATCATGATTGTCTCCGCTGCGGGTTTCAATCGATGCGGATGACGACTAGTGTTGTATCGTCCGTTCCCGAGTTGTCCATGGCGCGTTTGAGGAGATTTCCGCAAACCTCGTGGGGCGACAATTCGGTGGCGAGGACTTCGGAAATGTGGCGTTCCCAGACGCCGTCGATGAGACCGTCGGAGCAGATGAGGAAACGGTCACCCGGCTGGTAATTCACGGCCGCGAAATGGGGGCAGACCTGTGAATGCCCGCCGCCGACCACCTCATAGAGCGCGGAACGGCGGGGGTGGGTGCGGTATTGGATCTCGTGGATCTCGCCGCGTTTCCACTGCGCCCAGGCCGTGGTGTGGTCTTTGGTGAGTTGCTCCAGTTTCCCGCCGCGGCTCCGGTAGATGCGTGAGTCGCCGACGTTCGCCAGATATAAGTTTTCCGGCGTGAACCAGGCCAGCGCGAGCGTCGCGGCCATGCCTTTTTTATCATCCATTCCCGACCCTACCGCATTGATGTGCTCGTGGACTTCCTTGAGTGCTTGCTGGAGGTGGGCGATGGAGTCGGGGAAAAAGCCCGCCGCCGCCGCGCGGAACGTTTCCGGGATGATCGCCGTCATGCGTTCCAGGATCAGGGAGGAGGCGAGATCGCCCGCGTTGCCGCCGCCCATGCCATCGGATACGGCGAAGACTAGGTCGCAAGTGGCAATAGCTTCCTCGCCGATATCGCCGAGTTTCGTCGCGCCGTTGATATCGGATGAAAAAACGATCCATGAGTCATCGTTGCGGGGCTTGCGGGAGCCGCTCACGGAAGCACCTGCCCATTGGAACTTTGGTTGCTGCGGCATGGTTTAGGTTTTTTCCGGTGGATGGGGATCAGGCAGAATTTCTGCGAGCTCGAAATCGATGATGCAGAATCGGCCCAGCTTGTCAGAATAGGTGATATTGCGCGATTCCGCGTCGAGGTGGCGCACACCGTAATCCCGCTCTAAAGCTGCGAAGAGTGAGTCCGCTTTCTGCTTGGTGATCTGCGGAGCGGGGCGGCCGCAGTTCGTGGAGACAAAATAAAATTCCTCCGGATGTTCCTCTAGAACCCGAGGAACATAAGGGCATCCTCGTTGCTCTAGAGTCTTGAGCACTTCCACCTCTTTCGCGTAGCGGCTCGCCACATCGCTGCCCCGCATCCGTTTATGGACATTACCGTAGAAATCAATCCGGACATGGGACCGCAGCCCGTCTTTCATCGGTTCCATAGACATCGGGGGGAATTCTAACCCCCTTCCATCGCCGCGCACAACCGTTCTTCCTTGAAGTTTTATGTTTGAAATTTGAGATTTGATGCAGATGCGGATCATTTCAGGAAAAGCTGGGCGCATCGCGATCAAAGTGCCATCGGCAGTTGCGCGACCAACCACGGACTTCGTCCGCCAGGCGATCTTCTCCATTCTTGGGGAAACGATTGAGGGGGCACGAGTTCTCGATCTTTTCTGCGGTTCTGGTGCGCTGGGTCTCGAGGCGTTGAGCCGGGGTGCTGCCTCCTGCGTTTTTGTTGACGAGCACCGGCAGGCCATCGCGGTGTCCTATGAAAACCTGAAAAAAGCCCGCCTCGAAGGTGGCCGTTGCGTGAAGGCTGAGGTTTTCTCTTTCCTCAGTCGCGAAACCGCTACCTACGATCTAATCCTCGCCGATCCGCCTTATTGGAAAGGCTACGGTGACACCGACCTCGCCGCCAAGCTCATGGCATTCGAAAATTTTCCACAAAGGCTCACTGCTGACGGGTATCTCGTGATCGAGATTTCCTCCGCCCAACCCACCCCGCAGTCGCCCCACTTACGCTTAATTGATCGCCGCGAATACGGCTCCAGTGCGATCATAATCCTCGCTCACCCAGAGATATGATAGGCAGCCTCGCATTCCTGATTTACCGAGCGCTGATGCCGCTGCTTTTCCTCATCGCGTTTCCTGGATGGGTGTTGAAAATGTTGCGGCGTAGCGGTTTCGGCACGGGTCTCAACGAGCGGATCGGCATCTATTACGGCAAGGCCGAGTTCGAGCCCTCCGGCGCGATCCACTTTCACGCGGTCAGCGTCGGGGAAACGATGCTAGCGCTCAAGCTGCTGAAAGCGTGGGCCACTGAGAAACCCAGCGCGCGCTTCGTGCTCGCGACCGGCACTGCCACCGGCCACCACCTCGCGACAAGCGCCGCCATCCCCGGTCTTCGCGTGACCTACGCGCCACTGGATTTCCCGTGGATGATCCGCCGCTACTTCGACCGCTTCGAGCCGGAACGCATCGTCCTAATCGAGGGCGAGGTCTGGCCGAACCTCCTCCGCATCGCCGAAAATCGTGGCATCCGCGTCGATCTCGCCAATGCCCGCACTTCTCCCCGGTCCGCCCGCCGGCTGCTGAAATTCGCGCCCGCCCTGCGCCTGTTTTTCTCGAAGCTCTCCGCCGTCTGCATCCAGGAAGAGGGGCATCGCGCCCTTTGGCTGGAGCTCGGAATCGCTCCGGAAAACATTCATCTTACAGGTAGCTTGAAATTTGATTCCGAGTCCGCTCCGGTGCCTGCGCTGGATCCCGCCTTTGCGGAAATGCTCGCCGCGTTCGGAAAAAACCGTCCCGTCGTGCTTGCTGCAAGCACATTTCCTGGCGAGGAGGAAATGCTCGCCCGTGCCATCATTGCCGCGGATTCAGCTGCGCTGCCCGTTATTGTCCCGCGTCACGCCGAGCGCCGCGCCGAGGTCGCCCGCGCTCTTTCTAACGCCGGTTTCATCGTGACTTTGCGGAGTGCCTTTTCTCAACCTACCAAAAATCCTCAGGTCTTCGTGATTGATACCACCGGGGAACTCGCTACTTGGACCGCCCACGCGGACGTCATCATCATCGGAAAATCCTTTTTATCAGTCGGTGGTCAGAATCCCGCCGAGGCCATCCTAGCTGGTAAGCCCCTCATCCTAGGTCCGCGCATGGACAACTTCCAGCCGCTAGCTCGCCACCTCTTGGAAAACGGCGGAGCACTTGTCGCCGATGACGAAGTCTCCCTAGCACTCGTCATCCGCACCGCACTCGATCCCGCTTGCGCTGCGGATCTTACTGACATGGCAAAACGTGTTTTATCCTCCCACAATGGCGCGATAAACCGTCATCTCTCAGTCTTGCAACAAGCCCTCTCGTCTGCCTGAATGCGTTTGAAAGCATGTTTGTCTTTCCAAAATCTAGTCTATATTATTCACGCACGTGAGCGATAACCCTCCCAATCCCCTCGAAAGCCTATTAACTGAATTTGCTCTCGGTCCCTCGTGGGCACGCGCGAAATTCGAGCCGTCCGTCAAGCATACACACAAGTCCCCAGAGCGTGTGCCGCCACAGCGCCGCATCGATGACCGGGGCGAAAACCGAGGACGTCGAGAGGGTGGAGACCGCAGAGTTCAGCGCGATGACGGCAGAGATAACAAGGTACGCCGCGAAAGTGGTGACCGCCGCGATTTCCAAAAAGGCGGTGGACGCGGCCCTGAGATCGCCCGCCGCGAGGAGTTCATCGCACCCGCCGAAGGCGTTAATGTTTCCATACTTCCTGATAAGGCCGCTATACAGCTCGTTTGTAAGGAAATACAACAGGTCGCCCGCGTCTATCCACTTTTCGACATCGCCGAGATCATCCTCGCTGAGCGCGTTCGCTGCCGTGCCACTTTCGAGATCTCCGAGAAGCATGAACCCTTCTTCCGTTGCAAACTCGATGAGGCACTCTTCCTCACCAAAGAAGAAGCCCTACATCACCTGCTCGATGCCCCTTGGAAAAACCGCTTTATCACGGAAACCACCGTCGAGATTGACCCGCCGAAAGGAAATTTCCAATCCGTCGCCCGCTGCGGCATCTCCGGAAAGATCCTTGGTCCGCCGAACTACCACGCTTACCAGACAGAGATACGCCGCATACACCGTGAGTTCTTTTCGGAAATGCCTTTTGATTCTTACACTGCGAAAATCCGCACCGAGCGTTCTGAAGATGCCGTGGGCGCGTGGATGGACTCCATGAAAATCCAGACCCGCTGGCGTATTCTTTCTGACGAGGAATCGAAAGCCGTGGTGGCTGAATCAATACGCCAAGCCCAAGAACCCAAACCGGAACCAGCACCCGCAGCTGATCAAGCCGTCGCAGAAGATTGCATCAGCCCAGTCGAATCAATGCCATCCCCCGTGACGGAAGATACCATTCTACCAGCCGAAGAGTCCACAACGGAAGATTCCATTCCACCAGTTGAAGAGCCCGCGACGAAAGAAGAAATTCTCGCTACTGACGAAGCAGCTTTGGAATCTGCCGAACCCGTTGAGGAAACTCCCGCCTCGGAAGAACCCGTCGCTCCCGAGTTAAAATGGTTCACAGATCGTGCTGAATTTGAATCTGCACTCGCTGCTGAAGTCCTCGGCAAGGCCTACCAACTCACCCGCAAAGCAAAGGTTTCCGCCGCCATCCCCGCCCGTAACCTCTCCCCCGGTCTGCTGGTCCGCCTAAAAGCAACCGGTTCCCATCACCGCAAGCACCCCGCGATCCTAATCCCAGACGTCTGTAAAATCCTTGAGTCCGAGCATATGCCCGTCTTCAAGCGCAAAGGCAAGCTATTCACCGGCCCCGCCCGGCCCCACGCCCTTGCCTTGGACGCCGTGCTAGCCGAGCGCCCTGGACAGATGGTGAAATGGATCCGCGAAAACCCACCCGCAAAACTCGAAGGTCTCTGGCAAGCCATGCTTCCCGAGGGCTCCACCGCCCCGCCACAAGGCTACGCAGCCGATCTATTCTGGCTACTCCAGCAAGGTCACATCCTCCTGTACACCGACGATACCCTAGTTGTTCAGGATCCGCCCAAACCCCAGGAACCCAAAAAGCCCAAGCAGCCAAAGAAAAAAGCCGTGGCGGCAACCGAGCGCAGCGAAATGGCGGGACAAAATAACTCCCCAACATCTCCCGCAGATTCAATCCGCCCTGCCAAACCCTCCTCAGAAGAGATATCATCAAAGGAAACAGCTTCGGAATCTCAGGCAGCACCCGAAGCAACCCCAGAAGAACCTTCCTCTAGCGAAGATCCATCCCCAGAAGTTTCCGAATCAATCTCAGAACCTGAAGAAGCTTCAACTGAAATCCAAGAAGCCACATCCGAAACCATGGAAGCGCCCATCCAGCCCACGGAACCTGTGCGCGAAGCTGAGGAAGAACTATCCAAAGACCCTCTTCCTTGAGGTTTAAAGTTTAAATTTTAAAGTTTCATGTCCAAACAGCAGACTCTCGCAAAATCCGCTACGCTCGAAGGAACCTCCCTTCACACTGGGCAAAAAGTCACACTCACGCTCAAGCCAGCGCCGGAGAACTACGGCTTCAAATTTCGCCGTATCGACCTTGCTGACCAGCCATTCATCAGTGCAGATGCCGACAAGGTGCAGACTGTCGAGCGTGCCACCACGCTTGCGGAGGGTTCAGTGAAAGTTCATACCATCGAGCATGTCCTCTCTGCCCTCACCGGTATGGGTATTGACAACGCGATCATCGAAATGGATGCCAACGAGCCGCCAATTGGCGACGGCTCCTCGCGTCCTTTCGTGGAACTAATCAAGAAAGCCGGCATCAAATCCCAGAACACCATCCGCAAGGTTTGGGAAATCCGCGAACCCATCCACCAGGAAATGGGCGATGGCACGCTTATCACCATCGTCCCATCCAAGACCTTCCGTGTCTCTATTACCAACGTTGGTCTTGAAGGTCGTTTCACCCAATACTTTTCCTCGGAGGTCACTCCAGAACTCTACGAAAAGGAAATCGCGCCCGCTCGCACCTTCGTCCATTACGAGGATGTAAAACCGCTTTTGGAAAAAGGCCTAATCAAAGGCGGTTCACTGGAAAGCGCTGTTGTCATTCGCGGCAATGAGGTGATGTCCAAGGAACCCATGCGTTTCGATAACGAGTTCGCCCGCCACAAGGCGCTCGACCTGATCGGCGATCTGATGCTCTCCGGCAAACGCATCCTCGGCCACGTCATCGCAGTAAAACCCGGCCACGGCCCAAACACGAAAATGGCCGCCACGCTCAAGAAAGAATACGAGCGCATTCGCGCTATGGTTCCAACGCCAATTACCATTCCAGACGGCGAGAGCGTGCTCGATGTGAACGAGGTGATGCGCATCCTCCCGCACCGCTACCCGTTCCTGATGGTGGACCGAGTGGTCGACTTCGGGGAAAACTCCTGCACCGGACTAAAGAATGTCTCAATCAACGAGCCGTATTTTCAGGGCCACTTCCCCGGCCACCCGATCATGCCCGGCGTCCTCCAGCTTGAGGGAATGGCACAGGTTTCCTCTATCCTCATGCTCCGCAAGCCAGAGAACCTCGGTAAGATCGGCTACTTCCTAAGTGCTGATAATGTTAAGTGGCGCAAGCCCGTTATGCCCGGCGATACGCTTATCACCGAAGCTACTACGACCAAGGTGCGCGGCAATATTGGCCAAACCTCCTGCCGCTGCCTCGTCAACGGCGAGGTTGTCTCCGAAGCGGATCTAAAGTTCGCGCTGTTCGACAGGTAGCGCAGGGGGGCGTGACCGGGGCTTGCAATCCCAGTTCGTCGTGGTGACACCTTATCGCTACATTTCCATCAGACTTTCGCTTCCAGCCATTTTCCCTGGAAGTGCAACCGAGAGAAAAGGATCGCCTGAGTGACGAGATCAAGACTCAGCACGATCCAGACTCCCGTCAGCGAAACCATGTCAAGTCTCCCCAACAGCCATAACACGCCGACGCGGTAAAACAGCATACTGCTAAATGCCCAACGCATCACCAGCTTTGTCGCACCCGCGCCGCGCATGGTCGTTTTCAGGATGATGCTGGTGGCGAAGAACGGCTGGGCAAAGGCACACACCACGAGCAGCGGTCCCGAGAGTTCGATGTGCAGGTCGCTACCGGGGGCCACTAGGCCGATCAGCGATGTTCTTAGGAGAACGAAACAGAGCCCCATGAAGGCCATCACGCCGACTGCCAATTTCCATGAGAATCGCACGGCCTGAACGGCCATTTCCTTGGAACCGGCCCCGAGGTATTGCCCGGTCAGGGCTGCCGCCGCTGCCGCGATCGCGAAGCCCGCCAGATAACTCATCGACTCCAGACGCACCGCGATAAAGTGGGCACCCAGCGCTCCCTCGTCTTTGAGGTTTGAGATGACACGCAGTCCGTAGGAATGGATCATCCACATCCCTGCGATCTCGATGGCCTGCGGAACGCCGATCCGCCAAATCCGCATCATCGTCTCACTGTGGAAAAGTAGGCCATCCCGCGTCCAGCGCAAACCATCTGTTTTTTTCAATGCGAGGATTACCACCACCGTTAGCAAGCCCACAATCCACCCGATAACGGAACCTAGTGCGATGCCCTCCACGCCTCTCCCGCCGAAGGGTTCGGGGCCGAAGACGAAAAGCACGCTTGCCCCCACATTCACCAGATTCACTACCACCATTGCGAGGAAAGGCGTCTTCGTATCGCCGGAGCCACGCAAGGCCGCGTTCACCGCGAACATCGCGCCCGCCACTGGTCCCGACCAAGCGAGCATGCAGATGTAGGCCTCGGCATGGATCGCTGCTGCCGGAGAAAGACTCATCCATCCAATCAGTGGGATTGTCCCTACTTGGAGGATGAGGTAAGCGACTAATCCCGCAAAAATACCGAGCCACATACCCTGTCCGAGCGCCATGTCTGCCAGTTTGGAATCTCGCGCACCCGTTGCGCGGGAAACCAGCGCCATCACGCCTGTTGCTACCGCGCCTTGAAAAATGTAGATGAACCAGCCGACATAACCGCCCAACCCCATCGCGTCGAGTATCGCAACCCTTTCCTCGCCCTCCGCCATCCGCCCTGCGATGAGGATGTCCGTCGTACCCACCAAGAACGAAAGCACTTGCTCCAACAGCGGCCAGAACGACAGCGTCAGCACCTGCATCGCAAGGCTCATTCTGCCTAGCTTACCACTCAACCGGATGTTCTCGCCCCGCTCGCTCGCCTCCACCAAAATACCGTGCTCATCCATCCGCGCACATAATGATACTTCATACCGCGCTCTTCAACTCATCATTCCGCAAACAAAGCGGCGAGATGCCCGCGCACACAATTTTTACTTTTCGTAAATGGAGACCTGAAGATTTTTGAGCGCGGTGGGATTCACGAGTATGTTCGGGATCAGGTACTTGCGTAATTTAGCGCGAACCGGACGGGAAGAATCGAATCAGGCTACTCAGCTGGAGCTTCCTCGGGAGCGGGTTGCTCGGGACGCGCGAGTGTAGAAGGAATCTCAATAGGCGAGGTGACTGCGGAGATACCCTCGGGAACGGGCGGTGCGGCCGCTTCTGGGCCTGGTCCCTTATCCATGAATTCGGTGCGGTTTTTCAGGAGAGCTTCGACGGTGTATTTACTGACCTCGAAGGTGCGTCCTTCGAGAGCCTTGGCTTTATCAAGATTTTCAGTGAGTGTTTTGAGCTTTTCATCGAAGGATTTTTGGGCCGCATCAGCATCCTCAGGCTTTTCTCCTTCCGGCTTAGCCCGCTCTTTTGCTAGTTCCGCAGTAACCGCGACGGTCATCAGGTAGCTGTCGGCAGCGGGAGGACCTTTGGCGCCCTCTTGTGCGGCGGCAGGCTTAGCGGGTTGTAGTGTAACATTGTAGGTAAAGCCCTCGAAGGTGGTGATGACAGCTTTTTGGAGCTTATCAGGCGTTGCCTTTTTCTCCACTTCGGCGGCGGGGATGACATCATCAAAACGGGAGAACGAAAATAAGGATTTCAACGGCGCGGTGGCTGCCACATCCGTTTTCACGCCAGGATATGCATCGGTGAAAGCGAAATCTGCGTTTTCATCCGCGCGTGTGAACTCCCATTCGTTTTCATCGGAGCTTGGTTTCGTGATCGAGATACTCTCGATTTTATCGACCTTGATGAAGTCTTCAGAAAGCCAGCTTTTCGGATCTTCGGAGAGGGTGCCTAATAATTCGGATACAGCATAGAAGCCGGATTCGTCGGCGTGGTTTCGGATGAAGCGACCGCTCGCCCCACCGCCGATGGGCGAGCTCTCCGCTGCCGCATCAAGGTTTTTTCCGAAAGATACCTTTGCAAGTTCCTTGCCGGAGGAGTCCTTGAAAACGGCGGTGATACCACGCGTCTCCGCTGCTGTGGAACTCTCATCCATGCCAAAGCGTGGAGCGAACGATGGGCCGGCCTCAATCGCTTGTGAAACTTTCAGCTCGGCGAGCGAGCGAAGTAGATCGTTGATATTGCGTTTATTGGCGGGGAAGGAATCACGCTGGGCAACCGACCATTTGCCGTCCTTGAGGGCGAGAGTGGCAGATTGTTTTGCACCGGTGATCTCGATGGTCGCGACTTTGTCGGCGGGAAAATCAGCGAGCAAGGTCTGCCCGGGGGTGCGGTTCGTGGTGGTCTTCTCTTCATTGGAAGCCGATTTTTTTATGAAATAGACGGAGATGCCAAGAACGAGTGCGATGATCCAAAGGACGATGACGGTGCGGGGTTTCATGCTGGTGGAGAGTGAGATTGGGGGTTGGAAGTTAGCAATTAGTTGATCGTGGTGGATGGAGTTCGCCACCACGCGGTTATCGAGCGCGGGTGGATGAGCGGCGTTTAAGGAAGAAACCAAGGCCGAAAAGGATAACTAAAGTCGGCATGGCAGCGACATTTAGCAGAGTGATTTTTCCGCCTAGATTATCTTTCTCACGGCGGAGATCCTTTTGCTCTTCGCGGATGAGGCGGGAGTAAACTACTTGTTGCTCGCGCAGTTTATCAATCTCCGCTTTTTGTTCAGGCGTGCCTAAAGGGCTGGAGGCTTCGCTGCGCTGCGACTGAAGCTCCTGTAGCTTACTGATTGCTTCCTGCTGCTTTTGCTCGAACTCTTGTATCTTGCCACCGACCTCTTTTTCAAACTCGGCTTCCATTTCTTTGATGACCGTAAATGGCCTGCGTGTCGCGGCACGGGAGCGCGAGCCGATCAGGTATTTCGAGCCGACTGCTTGATCCAGTAGATTTAAAAGCAAGCTTGCATTGCCGTTCATCGGGCTGGCCATCTGCATGCCGCCGAAGTTCTGAACGTTGTAGGCAAAGCGGTCATAGAAGGCATCGATATCGGCGATGAGGAACACGTTACCGGGCTTGACGGCCTCTTTCAGAGATTCGTCCTTTGGTTTCTCGGCCTCCTCTTTTTTCTCCTCGCCGGGGGCGGGCTCGGGTTCTTCCGCCTTGGGTTTGCCTTCAGGGAAAGCTGTTTTGAAATTTCCCGTGAGGTGTGTCACCAGATCGAAGGCGGTGCCTTCGGACTTCAGGCTGGTGTCGAGTGTGGGGTCAAGGCGTGATGCCCTGAAGGAATCGACGAAGCCAGCTCCGGTTGAGGAGCGGACGAGGGAATTCGTAGTTACCCCACCGCCAGCGCTGCGTTTGAAGGCGCCCGGAAGGTAGAGTGTGATGGAATCGATGGACTTGGTTATAATGTTATCCTTTTGAGGCATCGCGCTTTGCGGTAGGCTGAGCACGGCAATACCTTTTCTCTCTGCTCCAAGGAGTGTGGCGTGGGTGGGGTCCGCCAAGACCTTGTCTGAGACAAACTCCATGCCCCATGCTGAAAGCAATGTGGGGAGCGTGGAAGAGGTAGGTGCGCCGCCGGGTTGGCCGGTCATCGGGTTCGGCTGGCCGCCGATCATTTGCGCAGCGACGGAAAATGCGTCTAGGCAAGCAACCACAGTACCGCCGTTGAGAACGTATTGATCTACTAGAAATTCTGTCTCCTTGCTGATTCCCGCCGGATGGAAAAGGAAGAGCACCTTGATTTCTCTAGGGTCAATTTTTTCCGGGGTCATGCCCAAATCTCTGAGGTCAAACGATTCCTTGAGTTGCTGGTAGATCACCCACGGCTGCTGCGATTGCTGGCCGGGCATCATAGCTGGCATGCCGGCAAGATCGAAGGCGGACATGACGCCAATGGCGGGTTTTACAGGACTGCTAACTTCGGCGATGGCCTTGGAAATCTGGTATTCCAACATTGTCTCCTCGTTAGGATTCAGGAAGGGAAGAACGACTTTCTTATCGAGTGCGGAGACGGCAATGCCGAGGTACAAACTTCTCTGTTCGTCGACCGAGCGAATGCCATCAAGATTGGCCGAATCCTCGGCGTCGGTATCGGGCTCCGGATCAATGTTCTCAATGCGGATTTTTTCATTCGAAAGGTTCTTATATTCCTTCAGAATGTCGTCCACACGGCGCATGTGTAGTTTGAACTGGCCGGGTGTGTATTCTGCGTTGCGGGAAGCATAGTAGCGGATGACAACCTTGGTATCGAGTTCCCCAAGGATGGATTTCGTCCCGTCCGAGAGTGTGAAGATTTTGTTTTCAGTGAAATCCGCACCGCGATTTCCGGCGGGAGTCAGTGAGACGAGCCAATTGGCGAGAACGGCGATAGCCACGAAGGCGGCAATTCCGAGGGCGGCACGGGTGATAGGGGCTTTCATGAAACTTTAAATTTTAACTTTAATCTCAAAAACAAGAGGAACTTAGGCGCGTTTTGCGGAGAGAATTGTGGAGGTTCCAACTAAGCAGAGGCTAATGAAACCAGTGAACCAGACTGCGTCCTGCAAGCGGAGCAGTCCGCGATTTAGAGAAGTGAAATGATCCCAGACGCTGAAGGCTACTATGGCCTCGACGGTGCCGAGCGAAGTGGCCTTAGCTAGCTCGCGGGTAACTGGATCATAGCCGCAGAGCACCATCAGGGTGCAGATCGCGACGGAAACGATAAGGCAAACGACTTGGTCGCGGGTACATGCTGACACGAGCATGGTGATTGCGATGAAAGTGCAGCAAACAAGGAAAGAGCCGATGTAGCCCGCGATGATCGCCCCGTTGTCGGGCTCACCTAGGTAGTTGACAGTGATCACGATGGGAAAAGTCAAAACTAAGGCTATCAACGAGACGGCGGCAGCAGCCAGGAATTTCCCTACAATGGCGGCCCAAGTAGATACTGGGAAGGTACCGAGTAGTTCGATCGTGCCGTTGCGCTGCTCATCGGACCAGAGTTTCATCGCAATAGCCGGCGCAAGAAGCATGTAAAGCCACGGATGCCAGAAGAAAAAAGAAAACTGCAGGGAGGCGTCGCCGACGTTCATGAAGTCGCCGAAAGTGAAGCCGAAGCCAAGCGATAGTAAGACGAATATGGCTATGATTGCATATGCCGTGGGTTGGGCAAAATACGATTTTAGCTCTCTACGAAAAATGGTTAAAATAGTCATGGGTGATTAGATTATGGGAATTTGTGTTTTGGAATCTACCGGATACCGCCGTTATGCGGTGGTGTCCGACGTAGTGACCTTGCGAAACAGTTCTGTTAGCGAGCCGTGCGGAGCTTTAGCGATGAGTTCGGCAGGGGTGCCGTCCTCGACGACGCGGCCGCTATCCACAATGATTGCGCGGGTGCAGGATGCTTCTACTTCCTCAAGGATGTGCGTAGAAAAAAGGATCGCCTTGGTCTCGCCGAGGCGTTTGATAAGTTGACGTACTTCGTATTTCTGGTTAGGGTCGAGGCCGTCAGTAGGTTCGTCGAGGATCAGTACCTCGGGGTCGTGCAGCAGCGCTTGCGCGAGGCATGTGCGGTGGCGGTAACCTTTGGAAAGGGTGTCGATGGACTGGTTTGCAACGGATCCGAGGAAACAGGTTTCGATGGCACGTTCAACCGCATCCTTCTTTGCGGATCCAGATAGCTTGCGGATTTCTGCGCAGAATTTTAGGAAGCCAACCACGGTCATGTCGTTATAAAGCGGCGCGGATTCTGGCAGGTAGCCAATTTTTTTCTTCGCTTCCGTGGGGTTGTTGGTGATCGAAATTCCGCAGATTTTTGCTTCGCCGGAACTGGGCGGAATGAAACCCGTGACCATGCGCATTGTAGTGGATTTTCCAGCACCGTTTGGCCCTAGGAAACCAAGGACCTCGCCTTTTTGCACCGTAAACGAGAGATCGTTAACGGCAATCTTGCTTCCGAAATGTTTGCTGAGATTTAAGACTTCGATCATGGGTGAGGGATTGGATTTCTGGTAACGGGGGGGTTATGTAAGGATAACGCACTCTTTGGCGACACCGAATTTGTTTTTTGTTTGGGAAATTTCGAAAAAATTTATGAGGAAGTTCAAAGGATTTCTGCGATCTGCACAGCATTGAGCGCTGCGCCTTTACGTACTTGGTCGCCAACGACCCATATGTCGAGGGCGTTTTCGAGGACGATGTTCCTACGGATGCGACCTACGAGGCAATCATCCTTGCCAGTGGTGTCGAGCGGCATCGGGAAAAGTTTATTAGCCGGATCGTCCATGACGCATACGCCGGACTTGCCCTCGTAGGCCGCGCGGGCTGCCTCCACGGAGGGCTCTTTAGTAAACTGCGCAGTAATAGACACCGAGTGGGAACGATAGACTGGCACGCGAACGCAGGTGCAGGAGACTTTCAGGGTGGGGTGGCCGAGGATTTTCCGTCCCTCGTTGAGCATCTTCATCTCTTCTTTCGTGTAGCCGTTGTCGGTGAACGAATCGACCTGCGGGATCACATTGAATGCGATCTGGCGTGGATAGACTTTCGGGGTGAATTCCCGACCATTCACAATGGCTTGGATTTGCTCCTCAAGCTCCATGATCCCCTGCGCTCCCGATCCCGAAACCGCTTGGTAGCTCGACGCGATTACCGATTCTAGGCCAAATTTCTGGTGCAACGGAGCTAGTGCCATCAGGGAAATGATTGTCGTGCAATTCGGGTTTGAAATGATGCCTTTCGGCCTATCCTTCGCGGCGTCGGGATTGATTTCCGGCACGACCAAGGGTACACCTTCATCCATTCTGAACGCGGAGGAATTATCGATGACCACTGCACCCGCCGCCGCCGCCGATGGGGTAAATTCCAGCGAGATCCCGCCGCCCGCGCTAAAGAGGGCGATATCAATACCCACGAAGGAATCATGCGTGAGTTCTTTTACCGTGATGTCTTCGCCCCGAAACTTCATGGTTTTTCCCGCCGATTTTGCAGACGCTAGTAACGTAAGCTTGCCGAGCGGAAAATTTCGTTGCTCTAGGCAAAGGAGCATCTCTATGCCGACAGCACCCGTTGCTCCGACAATTGCTACATGAGGGTTGTTCATTTCAAGAAATCCGACCGCGTGCCAGAGCGCGGAAAATATGCATATCGCCGTGCAATGCAACCCTTAAGCTTATCGGAACAGATGGGGCATAAGGTCTTTGACTGTAAAGGTCATCGAAAAGGTCTAGCTTTGAGGATCAGATTGATGTGCAGTTATTTGCGCTGCTCTGGTGGCTTTTAGATGACCGAAACTTTCGGCCAAGATCGGACTTTAGCTGTGCTCCGTTGAGCGGTTGGCAGAAGTTTCGGCGAAGCTAAAGCTCATGGCGAGGAACGAGAGACTCTGGCTATGCGATCTCCGCGCGAGTATTATCGACCTATTAATGCCTTTAAATCGGCTCTTTCACATTCAGTTCGCCGCAGTTAGAAAGTGCCGTTATGTCGCACGAGTTGATTAGGATGGCGCTAGCGGAGGATATCGGCGAGGGAGATGTGACTTCTGCTTACTTCGTGCCAGAAGGCCGGATGGCAAGGGCTTTATTAGTAGCACGCAAACAAGGCATAATCTCCGGGTTGGAATTGGCCGAGGCAGTTTTTTTTGAGGTGGATCCGGATCTGGATGTGCAGGTTTTGGTTAAGGATGGCAGTAAGGTTGCGCCCGGTGCGCTACTCATGGAAGTGGTGGGCAAGGCGCGATCTATCCTCACAGCTGAGCGGACGGCGCTGAATTTCCTGCAACGGCTTTCGGGCGTGGCTTCGCTGGCTGCGTGCTACGTATCTCTAGTTAAGCACACGCACGCGAAGATTCTCGACACGCGCAAGACGACGCCTGGATACCGAGCACTCGAGAAAAAGGCGGTGCTTGATGGCGGCGGTGTAAACCACCGCATCGGTCTTTACGATCGAGCCATGGTGAAGGATAATCATTTAGTTGCCGAGGGTGAGATCGCCGCCCTGCAAGAGGCAATCCGCAGACTCAAGCAAGAAAAGCCACAGGTGCAGGTGGAACTGGAGGCAGACAATCTGGAGCAGGTTACGGATTTTCTGAAACTTGAAGGTGTGGACTTCATCTTGCTTGATAACATGTCGCTGGAAGAACTGCGCGAGGCAGTGGAGATGCGGGGCGAGCACCATCGCGTGAAGTTGGAGGCGAGCGGCGGAGTGAACCTCGATACGGTGGCGGGCATCGCGGAGACGGGGGTGGATTTCATCTCGGTCGGCGCTTTGACTCATTCGGCACCGGCGCTGGACATAGGGCTGGATTTCACACCTTTGGGATAAGAGCGGTAAAAGTAGTTAATTTTTATTGAGAATTACAAATGTTATGAAATGCATCATATCCGATCTAGCCGCTTACGGCCTCTTCTTCGTTTTGCTTGCCGCCTCGGCCGCCTCCATGGCCATTGACGACTCCACAAACGTGCAGACAGTTCCCTACGCGAAACTCCGAGAGCGTTTACTAGCTGAGGGGCAGGAATTGGTGAAATGAGTGCCTTTGATCACATCGCCGCCCGATTGCCGGATGCGTTTCGCTTGCTCTGGCGGGAAACCGTTTCCTCTACGAACGATGAGTTGCGTGTGCTCGCTGAGCAGGGCATGGCGGAGGGCTTAGTGCTGGTGGCCGAGGAGCAAACGGCAGGGCGAGGCAGAAGGGGAGCGGAGTGGTTTTCACCGAAAGGTGAGTCGCTTGCGTTCTCGGTTTTGCTAAGGCCAAGCGAGCCTATTGTGTTTTGGCCTCAGCTTTCTCTCGCAGCCGGGCTTGCAGTGGCGGAGGCTTTGGAGAAATCCGTACCGCTGGCCGAGATCAAGTGGCCGAACGATGTGCTGATTGGCGGGAACAAGATTTGTGGTATTCTCGTCGAGGCAGGCAGGGACTTCGTAATTGTAGGCATAGGAATTAATGTGAACACGGAAAAGTTTCCTTACGGTTTAGCGGCGACATCGCTTTGCATCGAGCACGGTGGTGAAGTAGCAAGAGAGGAGGTTTTGCTCGAGGTAGTGAACCGCTTGGCTAGGCACTCGAAGAAGATCGGTGCTCGCTTTGGTGAAGTAATCGCTGGTGTGCGGGAAAGGTGCTACCTAACAGGACAGCTTGTCTCTTTGCTATCCGCGGAAAAGCGCCGCGAAGGAGTTGTGAAAGGCATCGGGCCAGTGGGGGAGTTGCTGGTGGAGATTGATGGCGTCACCGAAGGCATCGTGCAGGCGGATGAGGTTCGGGTACTGAAGTGAGTGCGTGCTTTGTAGGGGTGGAACGAAATCCGCTGATCATTCTGGAAAACCTTTGTAAAATGGCTTGAAAAAATTTCAGGGCCGCCTCATGAAATAGGCGTATTTAAATCCAATCTGTAAGTTGTTAGATTGGCAACTCGAAGCCCTTGCGGTAGCTGCCTTTGAGGTGGGGGTTGGCGAGGTCTGCGGAGTCGCCGGTAAACTGTTCCTTATCTGCATCGAAGCTGAGGTGCTTACCAAGGGCGAGCATGTCCTTGGTGGTATCGACTTTGTTGTCAGCAAGGTGGGTGAGCATGCGCTCGAAAGCTTCGGTGGTGTTCGCGTCCTTGAGGGAGGAGCGTATTGCATCGGGAGCTGTGGGTGCGCCGAGTTTCCAAGAGATGTTGCCGAGGTGGGCGAGGGCGGAGGAAAGGTGGCCGCTCTCTGCGGTTTGACCTGCATCGATTTTGCCGGAGTGGCAGGAATCGACGAAGTTCTGCATGTGGGATTTCGAATCCTTAAATTTGCGTAGCTCCTTGCCGTCCTTGTCGTAGGCCACGCAGTTGGGGTCGTGTCCGCCGGAGATATAGCCGCCTTCGCATTCGATGATGTTGCCGAGCGGAACGCCTTTGTAGCCCGTGGTGTTGAGGCCACGAACCTCTAGGATAATGGGCGTGGGGTAATCGAACCATGTAAGTTGGGTGTTCGCCCATTCGCCGTCGTCCATATAACCGAGGCGGGCGCCGATTGAGAGGACGGCAGCTGGAAGCTCGGGATCGCCGAGGAACCAGCGGCAAACATCGAGTTGGTGAGGCGCTTGGTTTCCGGAATCACCGTTGCCATATGGGAACTGCCAGTGCCAGTCGTAGTGGAATTTTGTGCGGCGTACAGGTTCCAACTCACGCGGGCCGCACCAGAGATCGTAGTCCACGGATTTCGGTGGATCAATGAGCTTGGGCAGCTTTCCGATAGATGGTCGGGGCTTGTAGCAGAAACCGCGGGCGAGGGTTACCTTGCCGATTTCCCCAGATTTCACGAAATCATAGGCCTCGTGCCATGATGTTTCCGAGCGGCGCTGAAAGCCGTGCTGGATGATAACCTTGTGTTTCGCGGCAGCAGCAGCGAGTTGCCGACCTTCCCAGATGTTATGGGAAACGGGTTTCTCGACATAGGCATGCTTGCCGTTCGCGGCGGCGGTGGCACCGATCAGTGCGTGGGTGTGGTTGGGGGTAGCGATGATCACGGCATCGATATCCTTTGACTCGCAGACCTTTCGGTAGTCAGTGAATTTCGCAATTTTGGTGCCTTTGTTATCGAGTTCGGCGGCGAAGGAATCGAGGACGGCGGAGTCGGCGTCGCAGAGCGCGACGAGTTTCGCACCCTTGCATCTCATGAGATCTCCAGCGAGGCCTTTGCCGCGTCCGTTGAAGCCGATGATGCAGACGCGGAGGACTCCATTTGCTGATGCAGCACGGGAGAAGGAGGGTGTGAGAGTAAAGACTCCGGCGAGGGCGGAAGTGGATAGGAAATGGCGGCGGTTCATTGGTTTATTGTTTTTTTAAGGATGCGTGTATGGCTTCTAGATTGGCGGACTCTAGTATACCATGGTGGATAATAATGGTGTAAATAAATTTGATAATCATGTCTTTGCGGAGAACGTAATTTCCTAAAGTTTTATCCTTCTTTTTTTCAAAATCATGAACTCCGAAGGGGTTAGCGGCGAGGAGTCCGTAATCGCGGGCGTGCCAGTGGGTGGGATGGCGGAAGGAGCCGGGGTTGTCGATGATCGCGACGACGACGGGTTGGCCGAGTTCGTCGGGACCGGAGTAGGCTGCCCACTCTGCACGTTTGCCCCAGACGGAGGCGTTGGTTTCGCCGTTGGAATTAGTGAGAGTAGCCTTCGCTTCCCTACCTTTCACGCGAAGAGTGCGGTCAGTGCGGATTGCGAAGGTGCCTTCTTTGGTATCGCCGAAGGTGACTTCATCAGCGAGCGCAACGAGAGTAGAGGTAAAATTGATGCGCAAAGTTTTGAGATCGGGTCTTGTGAATTCCTGTGAGCGGATTTCGCGAAGTAGTTCTTTGCCGTCGCCGAGCCATGTAAGTTTGGCGGTGATGCGCGCTGAGGTTTTCATTTTCTGCGGGTAGATCGTGTCCGTGCGGATGACAGCATCTTTTTTTCCGACCATGCCCGCCCAGAAGTCGAAGCCGTTCACGTCCCCGTGCGAGAACCAGAGTCCGCGGTGGTGGGGGTGGTCTTTTTCTTCGGTAGTGGCGTCGTCTTCCATCGGCCAGTAGCGGGCGATATTTGCGCCGGATGGGGATGTAAGCGGGTAGAGGTAGGGCACACGGTAGTCTGTACGAAAGGCGGTGATTAGGGTTTCCCCGTCGTAGAGAAATTGGGTTCCATTCTTTTCCACAAACCGGAACTCAGGGGCAGCCTTGCTGGTGGCTAACGCTATCAGAGTCGCTACGACTATTGGTTTCACGTTCATTGGCTTAATGGGAGATACCTTATTGGCTAGGTGGCGAGAGAGAAGTTTTTTTCTATTTTATAAGGATTTTTCGGAATAGCTTGTAAGGTAAACACTCATATTGTTGTAGCATGAGCGAGTTCGCGGAATTGGTGGATACCTACTATCAGGCGCTGTATCGGTTCGGGTATTCCCTGACTCGATGCTCTGAGCGTGCATCCGATCTTGTGCAAGAGACCTTTTGCATCTGGGCGGAGAAAAATGCGCAGCTCAGGGATCGTAGTAAGGCAAAGACGTGGCTTTTCACGACCCTGCACCGAGAGTTTCTTGGTCAGCGAAGAAAAATGGCACGATTTTCCGATGAGCCGCTTGACGAGGGGATTGCTGTGGAAGCCGCTCCTGATGATGGTGCAGACCGTCAGATGGATGCGCAACGTGCGGTTGAGTTGTTGGGCGAAATGGATGAAATGTATCGCGCGCCGGTCGCGCTTTTTTACCTACAGCAGCATAGTTACAAGGAGATTGCAGAAATCTTAGATGTGCCGATCGGCACCGTGATGTCCCGCCTTTCCCGCGGCAAAGATATACTCCGGAAACGCATGGTTCTGGAGCCTTTCAGCGGACCCAAGAATCTTGTGGATATGAACCCCGAAGCATTTCAGAAAAAAAATGGATAAGGATAAAGCCAAGTTTGTTTTACGGAGTTTCCGTCCCGGAGGGACAGATTCGCAGGATGTTGATTTTGCAAAAGCGCTAAACCTAGCGATCAGCGATAGAGAACTCGGTGAGTGGCTGACGCGTGAGCTGGCCTTTGACGCCGCATTTGCCGAGGCGCTAGCTCGCGTTGAGCTACCGGAGGGATTACGTGAAAAGGTATTTCTTGCAATGGTGCAGGATAGTAGAGGTTTACCTCAGATTGATTCTAAACTGGGTGCATTTATGATCTCCGCAATTACTTCCATAGAGGTACCTATCGGCTTGCGTGCAGAAGTGCTCGCGGCGGTGGAGAGCACTGCAAAGATCGAGCGGGGATCGTTTGGTTGGAAAAGAGTGGGCGTTCCCTTAGCTGCCGCATCAGGTATCGTACTGGCTTTCATTCTAGTGGATGGCGGAAAGCCAGATAACAATTTTTTTGGGGGTAACACACCTAAAAAAATTGCCGTTGAGGCATTGCAATCGGGTTTTGTCCGTATCCATGACTCGCCGCGCTTCAGCCTCGACCAGGAAGAAAAAGATTTGCCGCATCTGATTTCTTATCTCAGGGAAAAAGGGCTACCATGCGGCGGTGGCTACCTCCCACCCGGTCTCGAAGGTATCAAGGGGCTTGGCTGCCGCGAACTTGTGATCGACGGGATCCGTGGATCGCTGATCTGCTTCAATACCGAGCACGGCAAAGTGCATTTAGTCATTTTTCGCAGGACCGAGGTGGCTGATGATTTGCCTGAGATAGATGATCCGGTGATGGAGCAATCCGGCGATTGGGCAAAGGCTTCCTGGCATAAAGATAAATACGCATTCTCTCTGATGTCGGTTACCGACAAAGACTCTCTCGCTCGGTTTTTCTGAGTCTGTAATCAACTCTTAATCCGAAAAAGCCGAGCTCTCCAAATTTGAGGAGCGCGCTCAGGCAACGCGGTATGCGCTTGCTGGATACATTGCCAAGCTTTTTGCCGAACCAGTGACATGGCTTACGAGCCATGAATGATTTTGTGCAGGGTGAGGTTTTTTCCCTGCCCGATTAATGACCCTCCCCCATGTGCGCATGGACTTCGACAAGAACTACACAGCCATAGGCTGATGCCGAGAAGTACCGAAATGCTTAATTCCTCGGCCAAATAACTGCGACATAAATGCACCAGCATCTTTTTCTGTTAGAGGAAACTAGCCTGCTTGTGGCCGCTAGGCCTTTTGGAATAAGGGGGAAAGGAGGTGGCCCGAGCCGGATTCGAACCAGCGACACGCGAATTTTCAATCCGCTGCTCTACCAACTGAGCTATCGGGCCACACAGTGCCCTTGCAGGCGGTCGGGGAGTAAGCCCTTAGGCTCCGGTTTTGACAACCTAAAATTCATATTCGCTAAAATTTTTCCTAGCCTTCTGTGACAACCCCGTCACTTCTTGATGCTCCCATAATACGCGGCATAATGCTGTCTTTTATGTTATATTTATGGAGCTTTTCCTCATCGATGCCGTCGGCCCGTTCTTCCGGGGCTACTCCAAACGCCGCATTAACTGGTCGAAAATCCCTTTTATCCACCTGAAAACTTGTGGCGACGGAATGGAGGAACAATGGGCGGGGATTGAGGCGGACATGCGTGTCTTCGCGGCGGAGGTTTCTGCGCTGGGTTACAATGCTGTCACTCTCGACGATCTTGCGCACCTTGCGGAGCATCCGCTGCATGAACCGGAAATCGCTGCGGATATTGCGGTGTTCCGTGAGCGCTTTGCACAGCTTTTTGAGATGCTGGTGGAGGACTTCGGACTAAAGGTTTTTCTGACCTCCGACATCCTACCGCTGACACCGGCGCTCGAGGCAGCCTTCGGCGACGATCCTGCTGCGCTGGAGGCCTATTACGCCAACTTGGTGGAGGGTATACTCGATGATTTCCCGCAGCTCAGTGGTATCATCCTGCGCATTGGTGAAAGCGATGGTCACGATGTGAAAGACCCGATACGCACCCGCCTGCACCTTCGCAATCCCAAGGAGACAAACCGGCTTTTGCGAAAGCTAATGCCCGCCTTTGAGGTTCGTGGCAAGACCCTGATCCTACGGACATGGACGGTGGGTGTGCATCGCATCGGCGATCTGATCTGGCACCGCGGGACTCTGGCGGAGACGCTGGAGGGAATGGACTCGCCGAATTTCATTGTCTCCATGAAGCACGGTGAGAGTGATTTCTTCCGACACCTGCCTCTGAACAAGGCGTTTTTTGCAGTGAAGCAGCGCAAAATCATCGAGCTTCAAGCGCGGCGCGAGTATGAAGGGGCTGGGGAATATCCGTCCTATATTGGAGGTGCGTGCGAGGCTTTCGCGCGGGAGCTGGATACGGCGGAGAATATGGTGGGCATTTCCGTGTGGTGCCAGACGGGCGGGTGGCACCGCTTCCAACGGCTCGCGTTCCTGCCGGGAAACAGGCATTCGGACATCTGGATCCGGCTCAATACCGCGGCCGCAATAGACATTTTTCGCTATCAAAAAAGCGTTGAGCAATCTGTAGTGGAAATGATGGGCGAGGAGCGTGCAGCGGCCACGCTGCAACTGCTCCGCCATGCGGACACCCTAATCCTACAGCTCCTTTATATCGAGGACTTCGCGCGACAGAAGCTTTTCTTCCGCCGTGTGCGCATCCCGCCGCTGCTCAATATCTATTGGGACTGCCTTTTCATCAATCACGCCGTCTCCAAGACCCTCCGCCACTTCGTACCGGATCCCGAGCGCGCACTGCGTTCAGGCCAGGGTGCGACCACGCTTTTTCCGGAGATGATACGTCTGGCGCGGGAGGCCGAGCTGCCGATAGCGGACATTGAGCACATGCGGGATTTTTTCGCGATGCTACAGCTCGCGCGGCGCTATTATTTCCTGCCCTTCGATGAAGAGCTTGCGGAAAGCATCCGGGCAGCAAAAAAGGAATACAAGAAACGTTACCCGCCATCCACTCGCCAGCGCTACCGCATCAAGGTCTCTTTCGAGCCGTTCAAGGTGAAGCGCCGCACGCTTTCCTGGGCGGCTTCGTTGCTGCTACGGAAAAAGCGCGGCTATCGGTTAATTGACCATCTTTTCACCCTGCATCTGATCGGCTATGTCTTCAGGCTTTTCAAACCGCGGGAGTCAAAGGCTATGCCGAAGTTCCTGAGGAAGTCGGCGATGGGTGTCGATTCGCTGTTCCGATGAAGCAGACTCGGCTCAGTCAATATGGGAGGCGAGCCAGTCGCGGAAGGGTTTCCAGTCCTTCGGCAGGTTGGTGGCGACCTTTTCCTTATCTGCGAGGATGGCAAGGCGTTCTGGGATTGTCACCGTGCCGGCGCCGAGTTCGGCGTCCATGACGTCGGGGAATTTTGCGGGATGTGCGGTCGCAAGGGTGATCGTGGAGCTACCGGGATGGGTAGCCTGCCAGTTTTTTGCGGCTAGCCAACCGACGGCCGTGTGGGGGCAGACTTCGTAGCCGTGGAGAGCCTTGACCTCGCGTATCGCCGAGCGAGTCATCTCGTCCGAGAAGCTCATGCCGCTAATAGTGGATTTCATGGAATCCCATGAATTTACAAAAAGTGCGGCCATGCGCACGAAGTTGGATGGCGCGCCGACATCCATCGCATTCGAGATAGTAGCGACGCTGGGGCGCGGCGTGTAGGTGCCGGTGTCCAGATAGGCGGGCACCACGTCGTTGCGGTTCGTGGCGGCGAGGAAATGGCCAACAGGAAGCCCGAGCTTCATGGCGAGCAGCCCTGCAGTGAGATTTCCGAAGTTTCCGGAAGGGACTACAAAGACCGGTTTCATGCCTTCGGTGAGCTGACGGGCGGCATGTATGTAATAGAAACTCTGCGGAACGAGGCGGGAGAGATTGATCGAGTTTGCGGAGGTAAGGTTCATGCGCTCAGTGATTTCGCGCTCTAGGAAAGCTTTCTTCACCAAAGCCTGGCAATCGTCGAAAGTGCCCTCGATCTCCAGCGCCGTGATATTTCCGCCAAGGGCGGTGAGCTGTTTTTCCTGAAGGCCGGAAACCTTGCCCTTTGGATAGAGGATGATGACCCGAGTGCCTGGGACGTGGTGGAAAGCGGAGGCTACCGCGCCGCCGGTATCGCCAGAAGTGGCGACCAGCACCGTAAGCATGCGATCCTCATCTTTTGTCAGGTACGCCATCAGCCGGGCCATGAAGCGCGCGCCGAAATCCTTGAATGCTAGCGTGGGGCCGTGGAAAAGCTCAAGGATGTGATCACCGGGCGTAAGGGTGACAACTGGTGCATCGAATTCCAGTGTTCCATCGACAATTTCGCGTAGGGTCTTTTCCGGAATATCCTCGCCGAAGAATGCGTTAGCTACGGCGAAACCAACTTCTCGGAAGGATAGTCTGCGGTAAGATTCCCAAAAACCAGCGCCGAGAACAGGCAGCGTATTGGGCATGTAGAGCCCGTTGTCCGGCGGCAGCGAGCGCAGGACCGCTTGTTTTAGGTCGACTTGATGGCTGGGGTCGTTGGTGGAGTGGTATTTCACGCGAGTTTCACTTCACGACATGTACCCCGCGCGGGTTGATCCTCGAGATGTGCACTTGGCAGTTCACGGGTATGGTGGTGAAGACCTTCTCCACGGCGGCTCCAACCTTGCGGGCGATTTCTTCGCCCTCGCAGAGAGCAAAGACGGATGGACCCGCACCGGAGATCGAGAAACCGAGGGCGCCGGAGCCGAGAGCGGCGCGTTTTGCTTTATAGAAATCGGGAATCAGTTTCTGGCGGCGGGGCTCGGCGATTACGTCGTGGATGGAGCGGGAAATTAGGCCGTAGTCTTCGTGGATGAGGCCAAGAATGAGACCGCCGAGGTTGCCGATTTGTTGGGTGGCGTTTACAAGCGGGATCTCTTTGGGAAGAATCTCGCGGGCGACCTTTGTCAGAATCTCGATATCCGGATGGACGACAGCGGCCCAAAGGTTGGCGGGTGCGGGGATCTGGGCTATATCGAGTTCTTCGTTGGAGCGAATGAAAACGATGCCGCCCAGCAGGCAGGGGCCGACGTTATCTGCGTGCCATGCTCCATCCGCCGAAGCTTCACCGGCCATCGCGAATGGGAGGAGCTGGCGTTTTGAGAGCGGCTCGCCGATGAGCTTGTTCACCGCAAAGACACCCGCGACAGCGGAGGCGGAAGAGGAGCCGAGGCCGGAGCCGAAAGGCATTTTCTTGTGGATCTCCATCTCGATCCCGCGATCCAACATGCCGAGGTGTTTCAGGAGATCGAGGGCGGCTACGCCAGCCGTGTTTTGAGAGGGTTCCTTGGGTAACTTGCCGCCATCTCCGGTGATCGCGGTGATGCGTAGCCCGGGCTTGGTCGAGTTGCGGACAACGATCTCATCGCCGGGCGAGTCGATGGCAAAACCGAGCACATCATAGCCGCAGGCGACGTTGGCAACGGTAGCGGGAGCGAAGACCCGGATATCCTGATTGGCTGACATGATAATTTTTTCCGCGAAAGGGTCGGGATTATGCTTCTGATTAGTTCCGCATATCAAGCCCGACTTTGCGACAATATCTGGCTCAAAACTTCTCTACCTTACCGAGTTTTCCGACCTCCGCGTTGGTGCCCTCCTTGGTAAAGCCCGCCTCAGGCGAGGTCTTCCGCCGTTACGGAGCGCTGTTCGCGACTGCCGAGCAGTGCCGCCTGTAACACGACTGTTTGAGGCTCGGCGTCGAAGCGGAAACTGTGGCAGTTCGGGCAGATTG
>CAMAXN010000007.1 GCA_945862245.1 Prosthecobacter debontii | reverse complement strand
GGAGCGATTGCGGGCGGTCTGTTCGAGCTCCAAATGCCCGTCGAGGAACATTGCTTGGATGCGGGTGAGGATGTTATAAGTGCGGTTCAAGTGGCCCCAGCGAGTCTGGATCATGCCGATATTGTCGTCCGAGAAATAGTGGATCGTCTTTTTCAGGACATCCGCGTTTGGGACGAAGTCTGCGTCTAGGATGAAGAGATATTCACCCTTCGCGAAAAGCGTACCGTTCTCCAGGGCACCCGCCTTGAAGCCGGTGCGGTCGGTGCGGTGGATATGCTCGGCATCGAAGCCCTGTTCTACGAGGCGGGCAATTCCTGCGCGGCAGATTTCCACGGTGTCATCCGTGGAATCGTCGAGAAGCTGGATCTGAATCTTGTCCTTCGGGTAATCGATTTTTGAAACCGAATCGAGGAGCCGATCCACCACGTGCATCTCATTGAAAACGGGGAGCTGGATGGTTACCAGAGGCAGATCCTGGAATTCGCGTAGCGGCACAGGCTTGTTGCGCGAATGCTTCAGATAGAGGTAAATGATCGTAAGGCGGTGTGAACCGTAACCAGCCAAGCCGATCAGAACGGTAATATAGCAAAAGTACCAGAGAGGTGATGTGAGTTCCATGAGGATGAGGATTGGTGGTAGGTAGCCGCAACTGAGTTGGGGGCGGAATATCCGGGTGGTTGGCAGAAACCTGCTGTAGCTTCGATAAGGGCTGCTGGCGCCGGGGCGTAGATCAACAGGGAACCGAATGCGTGTCAAGCCTGTAACTCCTAAGAGCTGCGGGCACGAAATACACGCATCATGAATGTTAGTTTTAGTAAATGAATAAAAAAACTTGCCGGTGATTTAAATCTGATTTACTTAATTCATGTGCCTTACTTTGCCCGCTTACTTCTTATTTTCTGCGTTTTCGCAGGGATGAGCGCGGGCGTTGCGCATGGCTTTTTACATGGCGAAAATGACCAGTGTGTGTCCCATTGCGAATCCGATCACGGTAACCAAGGGAATCCTCACGATCACGATAGCCCCGACTCCGAGCCACACCATCACGCTTGCTGTCACCTCCCTAGCGCCGACCGCGTTAAAGATTCCCTTTCCCTGCGCATCGGTTTCCAATGCGTATTGGTGGAAATCGATGCTGACCGCGCGCTGGCTCCTGATGAGCCGTTGTTCGAGCTCGATAAGCCGCCGTTGATCTGAGGCGCGCCTTTCCGCGCACCCTCGTGCCATGATGGTGCGATTTCCCCCGCTGACTCCTCGCAGCCGAGATCTGTCAGCATTTTGCCCACGCAGTTATTGCTGCCGACTATCTGGATTTCACAGTCAAACCACTTTTCCAAAATATGTATCCCTTGCTCATCTTCGCACTTATTGCACTTCTAACTCTCAATACCCGCCTCATGGCGGAACCTTGCCTCGTGATCAACCTCAAGGGAGTGACGGAGCGTATCCGCGCCCAGAATCCCGATCTTGCCGCTGCCCGATTCCGCATCGATGAGGCATTGGGTCGGATGAAACAGACCGGCCGTCTGAAAAATCCCGAACTCGAAACCTCTCTCGAACACAACGCCGATTTCCGCGAGGGCAAACTGGAGGTCGGATTTTCCCAACGCTTTCCCATCACCGGCAGGCTTAGTTTGGAAAAGGGAATTTCCGTCACCGAACTCAAGTCTGCCGAAGCGGAAATCCGCGAGATGGAACGGCAGTTGGTGGCTGGCGCGAAAACATCCGTGATCCGCGTTCTGGCGATACGACAACGCCGCGAGCTTCTGAGAAACCAGATCGCGCTCGCCTCCGAGTTTTCCGAAAAACTCTCCGTCGCCTCCAAAAAAGGAGAAGGCTCAGCGCTGGACGCCGCTACCGCCCGGCTCGAAGCTGCTAGTATTTCCGCCCAGATTCGGCAGCTCGACGCGGAGGAAGCCGCCGCCGTGGGTGAACTGAAACCGCTTCTCGGGATGCATGCGGGTGAATCGATCAGCGTGGGAGGCACCTTGGCTCCGCCCTCCATTCCCGAGAGCGATGTAAACCCCGCGCTGCGTCCCGATTTCCAAGCGGCGATGCTCGAAGTAGATGCCGCCCGCCAAGGTATGGATCTCCAGCAAGCCCTCCGCTACGATGACGTGGAGGCTGGGCTTTTTGCCGCCGCGGAGCGCACGGAGGACGCACCGAACGGATACGACAACGAGGGTATTTTCGGTTTACGTTTCCGCATTCCTCTGCCTCTTTGGAACAAGAACGAAGGGGCTATCGAGGAAGCGCAGGCCACCCACGAGCGCCGGAAACTCGAAGCCACCGCCCTTGCCCGCCACATCCGTCTTGAAGCGGAATCCGACCGTGCACAGATGATCGAGTGGGCGAAGCTCATCCGCGAACTCGATGAAACCCTGCTGCCTTTGGCGGCGGAACAATCCAAAGCCGCGTCCGACGCCTTTGCCCAGTCCCAGACCAATATTCTGACGGTCTTCCGCGCCCGCGATAAAAGCATCCAACTCGCCGCCACACGTCTCGACGCGCTGCGCGAATTCCACCTCGCCCGTGTGCGCTACGAAGCATCCCTCGGCAACCACTGACCTCTTCCGTCCATGAAATACACATTCCTCTCCTTACTTTTCATCGCTTCCGCCTTCGCCGCCGAAGCCCCGCCCCGCAACGAGAACACCATCGTTCTCGATACTAACGCCATCCAAAACCTCGGCATCGAAACCGTCGCCGCCGAGGAATCTTCGTTCGAGCGCACACTCCCCGTGCTCGGCGAGATCGAGCACACCTGCGAAAGCCACTCCGTCCTTTCCAGCCGCATCCCTGGCAAGATTATAGAAGTCCTCGCTCATAAGGGCGACTTTGTGAAAAAAGGCGATGTCCTGCTCCGCATCGAGAGCCGCCAGCCCGGTGATCCGCCGCCGGTCATCGAGCTGAAAGCGCCTGCCGACGGACTCGTCATGATCTCGGACGGCCACCTCGGCGCACCCGTCGAACCGGACAAAGAGCTAATGGAAATCCTCGATCTAAAAACCGTGTGGGCGGTAGCCCGCGTCCCGCAGCATCAGGCGGCGATATTGAAGGATGGCCTCACGGCGCGCATCCGCATCCCCTCGCTCGGGACGGAGGAAACGGCGTCCACTTTTCTCCGGCTCAATGCCGAGGATGAACTCAACCCCTCCACGCTGGGCGCGATCTTCGAGCTACCGAATCCCGCCTCCACACTCCGCCCCGGCATGAGGGCGGAGGTTTCCCTCATCGTATCGAAGCGCGAAAATATTCTCAGCATTCCGCGCGAGGCATTGCTGGGAGATCGCTCAAATCGCTTCGTTTTTATCAAGGACTACGAGCTTGAGAATGCCTACGTCCGCATCCCCGTCAGCGTCGGAGAGATCAGCGGGGAGCGCGCGGAGATCACCGCCGGCCTCCTGCCCGGAGACGAAGTGGTCACGAAAGGTTCCTACTCATTGTCCTTCGCCGGAAAGGGCAGCGTCTCGCTCAAGGAAGCGCTCGATGCCGCCCACGGCCACCCGCACAACGAGGATGGAACCGAAATGTCCAAGGAGGAAATTGCCGCTTCCGGTGGTGATCAGGGCCATGGCCACGAACACGGCAGCAACAGCCCGCTCATTGTCTTCCTCGGCATCACGTGCGGCGTGCTTTTGCTGCTGCTCATCGCCAGTGCTTTCATACGTAAGACACGAACGGGGGATACGGCATGAACGCCATCACCTCACTTCCAGGGATTATGAAAACGCGCCCCGCTCCCTTCGAAATCGGCGGTGTTTCTCGTAATCACCGTGAGATCGTGCTCAAGCGCGGTCGCTGCGAGCAAGAGATCTACCGAGGGCAGTTTGGCAGTGGAAACGAGGCGACCCCAACGATCCGCAATTTCCACATTCACCGTAAGTATGTTCTCCGAGAATTCTGTCAATACCGTGTCGAGCCATCTCTCGATCACATGAGCTTGCTGGATATCCGTGCGGCGTTTGTCTTCGATGCCTTTCCGGATTTCACCGAGCGTAATCACACTCAGGGCACACAAACCGGAATCATTGTTCATCGCCCAGGCTTGCACCCCGCGATTCGCACGGTCTCGCTTGCGCAGCTCGGAAATGAAATTCGTATCGAGAAGGTAGCGCATCAGAACTCAATCTCACGGGGCTTCAAAACTGACCGATCTGTCCCGAATTCGAAATCAGGCGCGATCCTACCCAACTCCCTGATGTGGTCAAACAAGGTGAGTTTATCACCCGCCTCAGCCGCCGCAGGAGCAAGCGCCGCCTGCAAGATACGGCGGTGCTCTTCCTCGGCGGAAACCCCGTGCGCCGCCGCCCGCTTCTTCAACGATTTTGCCACCTCATCTGGGATATTTCTCACCAATAACTGAGCCATATCCCAAATTGCTATCAATGCTATCACCCGTCAATCTCATTTTTTAGATGCTTAACCACCTCATTCACTTTTCTCTCCGGAACCGCGTTCTTGTCCTCGCGGTGGCGCTGCTTGTCCTGTTGCTGGGCATTCGCACGGGCACCGAGCTTCCCGTGGAAGTCCTGCCAGACATGACCAAGCCCACCGTCACCGTGCTGACGGAAGCCCCGGGACTCGCGCCCGAGGAAGTGGAAATCCTTGTCACCCGCCCGCTCGAAAACGCCCTCTTGGGCATCGGTGGACTCGACCGCCTGCGCTCGAATTCCGACGTCGGTCTCTCGCTCGTTTTTGTCGAGTTCGGCTGGGGAACGGACATTTACCGCGCTCGCCAACTCGTGCAGGAACGGTTGCAAGCAGTCAAGTTGCCGCAAAACACCCGTGCGGGCATGACCCCCGTTTCCTCGCTGATGGGTGAGATCCTCCTCGTCGGCCTGCGCTCCACGGACGGAGCCATCGCGCCGATGGATCTGCGCACCTTCGCCGAGCTGAACGTTGCCCGCCGTTTGCAGAGCATCCCCGGTGTCGCGGAAGTGCTCGCCATCGGCGGTGGCGTGAAACAAGTCCATGTGGAGCCCGACCCGCTGAAAATGCAGGCGGAGGGCGTTTCGTTGGATGAGCTGGAAAAAGCCGTCACCCTCTCCGCTGGTAACGACACCAGCGGCTACCTCCAATCCGGTGCCCGCGAGATCATGGTGCGGAACCTCGCGATGACCGCCGATCCCTCCGACATCGCCGCCTCATCCGTGAAACACACCGGCGACCGCATCGTTACCATTTCCGATGTTGCCACGGTGAAATTCGGTGTCGCCACCATGCGCGGCGATGCGGGGATTTCCTTAGAGAACGACAAATCGGAAACCGCAGGCGTGATCCTCAGCATCGATAAGGCTCCCGGCTTCGATACGCTCAAGCTCTCCGCTGCCATCGAGAAATCTCTCGAAGAGCTCCGCCCCAGTCTGCCCGCCGGAGTCGAGGCGGGCATCCTTTTTCGGCAGGGAGATTTCATCGAGCACGCCGTCGGAAATCTCAAGGAAGCGATTCTCGATGGGGCCATTATGGTCACCATTATCCTGTTCCTCTTTCTGCTGAACCTCCGCACTACTTTCATCACCCTCACGGCCATTCCGCTGTCCTTTGCGATCACGCTGATCACTTTCAAATGGTTCGGCACCGGCGTGAATAGCATGACCCTCGGCGGCATCGCTGTCGCCATCGGCATGGTGGTGGATGATGCCATCGTGGATGTGGAAAATGTCTTCCGGCGATTGCGGGAAAACGCCGCGCTGCCGCAGCCAAAGCCGCGCCTTGAGGTCATCGCCTCTGCCTCCAGCGAGGTGCGCTCCAGCATTCTCTACGCAACCATCCTGATCGTGCTGGTATTTATCCCGCTGCTTGGTCTTGCGGGATTAGAAGGCCGCCTTTTCCGACCGATCGCCATCGCGACGATCGTCAGCATGTCCGCCTCTTTCGTAGTGTCACTTACGGTGATTCCCGTACTTTGCTCATTTCTCCTGAAACCCAAGGAAGGCAAGGAGCACCGCGACGGCCCGCTCATCCGCGGACTGAAATTCATCACCCGCGTGACTTTCCTGAAAGCCGCTTTCAAAGCGCCGCTCGTGGTCGTTGCCGTATCCGTCATGCTGGTCGTTGCAGGAGCGATGCTCTACCCGGGAATGGGCAAGGAATTCCTGCCGACTTTCAATGAGGGCAGCGCCACCATCTCCTTCGCCAGCGCTCCGGGCACGTCCCTAAAACAATCGAATGAGATCGGCGGCCGCGCGGTCAAACTGCTGTTGGAAATTCCTGAAGTCAAAACCGTCGGACGCCGCGCCGGACGCGCCGAGCGGGACGACCACGTCATGCCGGTCTCCGTCAACGAGTTCGATGTCGAGTTCCACGAAGGCGGACGTCACCGTGAGGAGGTTTTTGCGGAAATTCGCGAAAAGCTCAAGGGCATCCCAGGCACTTTCGTGAATGTCGGACAGCCCATCGGCCACCGCCTTAGCCACATGCTCAGCGGCGTTTCTGCAAAGATCGCGGTGAAAATCCACGGGCCGGATCTCGATACGCTACGCCGCCTCGGCGCGCAGGTGAAGGAAGCCGGTCAATCCATCTCCGGCCTCACCGATGTGAACTTGGAGGCGCAGGTGCCTATCCCGCAGATCCGCATTGAGGTGAACCGCGAGCACGCCCGCCGCGAAGGGCTAGCACCCGGCGAGATCAATGAGCAGGTCTCGCGATTATTAGGCGGCTCCATGCTCGGCGAACTCCGCGAGGGCGAGGCCACCGTCGAGCTTGTCCTGCGCCTTCCCGAAAGCTGGCGGACGTGGGCGGAAAAGATCGGTGATCTCCTCATCGAAGCACCGAACGGTCGCTACATCCCGCTCTCCCTCGTCGCCGATGTCCAAGAGGTCAACGGCCCCAATGTCATAAACCGCGAGAACGGCCAACGCCGCATCGTGATCGGCGCGAACACCGGCCAGCGCGACCTGGAATCACTCGTGGAAAATTGGCAGAAAGCCGTCGCGGATACGGTCGAGGTTCCGCAAGGCTACACCCTGCGTTTCGAAGGCGAATACCTCGCCCGCCAAGAAGCCTCGAAGCGCATTCTCATCCTCTTCGGCCTCATCACCGGCGTCATCATCGTCCTGTTGACCGGTTATTTCCGCAGCTTCTCGCTAGCCCTTCAGGTCATGCTCAACCTCCCGCTCGCCCTCGCCGGCGCGCTTGCTTTTACGTGGTGGAAAATCGACAACATCAGCATCGCTACCCTGGTCGGATTCATCGCCGTCGGCGGCGTTGCGGCGCGCAATGGGATCATGATGATCTCCCATTACCTCCACCTCATGCGCCACGAGGGCGAGGCCTTCGGCATCCCGCTTATCACACGCGGTACGCAGGAACGTCTTGTGCCGGTATTGATGACCGCGCTCGCCGCAGGCATCGCCCTGATCCCGCTGGTCCTCGCCCCCGGCGAGCCGGGTAAGGAAATCCTCCATCCCGTAGCCATCGCCATCGTCGGCGGCCTCATTTCCTCCACTCTCCTCGACCTCGTGGTCACACCCGCCGTGTTTTTCCTCATCGGCAGGAAAGCGGCGGAAAAAGCTCTCAGGCTGGATGCTCCAGCTGCCCGATAACAAAACGAACAACACAAATATGAAAACCAAACTGACCACCATCATCATCGCCCTCACCGCCGGTTTCGCCTTCGGCCACGGGGACATCGAACTCGGCCCCAATAAGGGTCTCATCCTCGAATTTAGCACTAACGAAACCATGCACGGCGAAGTCACCGACAAGGACGGCAAGCTCCACATTGCCATTCTGGACAAGGATATGAAACCCGTGAAAGCCGAAAGGCAAACACTCACCGTCACTGCCGGCACTCGCCAAGCACCGGTGAAATTGGAGGTCGCCAAGGATGAAACCGGTTTCACCCTCACCCCGCCCAAGGAAGGCGAATGGATCATCATGAAATACAAGGAAACCCAGTCCGGCAAATCCATCACCGCCCGCCTCCATTACGACAGCCGCAAATGCGCACCCTGCGGCAACCCCGAGTGGCGCTGCGCCTGCGGGGAAAAGGAGAAGAAGTGAGGCATGGAGGTAGCGGAGCGTAGGTTTCAGCATACCAAGGGGCGCGGGCTTCAGCCCGGCGTGGTTCCAAAGAATGGGCTAAAGCCCATGACCCATGGTAGGCTGAAGCCTACGCTCCTTTCCGGTTCTGCGGGGGGGAACAAGGTTTTTCGAAACTACAACCCCAACCCCGTGTTTGACGCTTGCTCTCGCTGGTAGGGGTGCACGCGCTCATTGTTCGAAAAAAATGTTTCGCGCAGCGTAATTACGCTTGACGTAATCAACAGAGAGTATATTTTCTGATAGTGATCGAAAGTTTCGGCGATTCAGCAACAGAGAACATTTATCGCGGCTTACGGGTTCGTGGCTTGCCTGGAGACATCCAGGAGCGGGCACGACGTAAGTTGCGCATGATCAATCAGGCACGAATTATTGAAGATCTTCAGATTCCACCAGGCAATCGACTTGAGCAATTGAAAGGTAACTTGGATGGTTTTTGTAGTATTCGTATCAATCAGCAATGGCGAATCATTTTCCGTTGGCAGGATGGAACAAAGCAAGAAGTAACAATATTAGACTACCATTAAGATCATGAGCACATCCAAATATCTACCACTGATTCATCCAGGTGAGATTCTCCTTGAAGAATTTATCAAGCCGATGGGCTTAAGTCTTGCATCGGTATCACGCGCAACAGGTATTCCAGCCTCGCGGCTTACTGAGATCACGAAGTGTAGGCGAAGCATCTCTGCTGAGACCGCATTGCGCCTTTCGAAGTTCTTTGGTACTACTGCGGCTTTCTGGGTCGGTCTCCAATCAGAGCATGATCTGGAAGTTGCCGAAAGGTCTTTCGGGGCAAAAATTAAGCGTGAGGTGACTTCAATGGCATCATGAAAGAAGCCCAGCAAAAAGGGTGCTGCGAGATGCTTTGCATCACCCACGACCGCGCCAAGAGCAACCGTTGACGGGGTGCGACCATGCGGAGGCGATAGTGGATTTGGCGGAGGCGGTTGCGGATCTGGTGGAGACTGAATGTTTGCAACTTTCCCCAAACCGTTCTTGCCGACACGGGTGAGCTCTCCGTAGGGTGGCGCAACCTATACCATTTCGTGTCCCAAATAGCCTCTAATCAATACATCATCGGCGTTCTTCCCGCGCGATGGGGTTCCACCCGCTTCCCCGGGAAACCCCTGCATATTATCGCAGGCAAAACGTTGATTCAGCACGTTTGGGAACGTTGCCAGTCTGCAATAAGGCTCTCGGAAATCCTCGTTGCAACCGATGACGAGCGTATCGCCTCGGCAGTGGAAGCTTTCGGAGGAAAGGCCGTGATGACCTCGCCGGATCACCCGACCGGAACCGATAGGCTCGCCGAAGCAATCCAAGCCATCCCGCAAGCCACCCACATCCTCAATATCCAGGGCGACGAACCACTCATCGACCCCGCGCTCATCGACGAACTCGCCCAAGCGCTCATCGATGAGCCAGCTCTCCACATGGTTACCGCTGCCAATCCGCTCGATCCCGCCGACCCTGCAGTAGCCGATCCGAACGTAGTGAAAGTCGTCCTCAAACAAAACGGCCACGCTCTCTATTTTTCACGCTCGCCCCTACCTTTTTTCCGTAACCCCGTCCCTGGTCTGCAAATCCTCCGCCACAAAGGCATCTACGGTTACCGCCGCGATTTCCTCGAAACCTTCGTCACCTGGCCGCCATCCCCGCTGGAGCAGGCAGAGTCACTCGAACAACTCCGAGCCCTCGAAAACGGAGCAAACATCCGCGTCCTAATCACCGACGACACCTCACCCGGAGTCGACACCCTCGAGCAGGCCTTGGCGGTCGAACAACTCCTATCTTCCTTGAAGTTTAAAATTTAGAATTTAAAGTTTATGAAATACATTTTTGTCACCGGCGGCGTCGTCTCCTCACTCGGCAAAGGCCTCGCTGCGGCCTCGATCGGCACGCTCCTCGAAGCTCGCGGCCTCAAAACCCTGATGCAGAAATTCGACCCCTACTTGAACGTCGATCCCGGCACGATGTCGCCGTATCAGCACGGCGAGGTCTATGTGCTCGACGATGGCGCGGAGACCGATCTCGACCTCGGCCACTACGAGCGTTTCACCTCCGGAGTCATGTCGCAGATGAACAACCTCACCTCCGGCCAGGTCTTCGATTCTGTGATTAAAAAGGAGCGGCGCGGCGAATACCTCGGCAAGACCGTGCAGTTCATTCCCCACGTTACCGACGAGATTAAGGAACGAATGCACAAGGTCACTACGAACAACCCCGATGTAGATGTTCTCATCACGGAAATTGGCGGCACGGTCGGCGATATGGAAGGGCTGCTTTTCATCGAAGCGCTGCGCCAGTTTGCGTTGGAGGTGGGCAAGGACAACGTCTGCTTCATCCACGTCACCCTGCTGCCCTACATCAAGGCTGCCGGCGAGGCAAAGACCAAGCCTACCCAGCAATCCGTTGCAAAACTTCGCGAACTAGGTATCCAGCCGGACATCATCATCTGCCGCACCGAGACTGACCTCGACGAGGACAACCGCAAGAAGATCGCCATGTTCTGCAACGTGGAGAAAAAGAACGTCGTCGCCTTTCGCGATGTCGCCCACACGATTTACGAGTGCCCACTCGACCTTCGCCGCGATAAGATCGACCGCCTCGTCGTCGATAAGATCGGCCTCGGCCACACGCCGTCCCCCAACCTTGAGAAATGGGAAGCCTTCGTTCAGCGGGTGATCCATCCCAAGCACAAGATCACCATCGCCGTTGCTGGAAAATACATCGAGCTGCAGGACGCTTACAAGTCGATCTACGAATCCCTCATCCACGCCGGTGCACATCACGACACGAAAGTCCAGATCGTCCGTGTGGAGGCGGAGGCGATCGAGGATCACGGCGCAAAGGCAGTGATCGGCGATGTCGATGGCATCCTTGTTCCCGGTGGTTTTGGAGATCGTGGGATCGAGGGAAAAATCCTCGCCGCGCAATACGCCCGCGTGAACAAGATTCCTTATTTCGGCATCTGCCTTGGCATGCAGATCGCGACCATCGAATACGCCCGCAACAAGTGCGGACTCGCAGGCGCGAACTCCACGGAATTCGACAAAAACACTCTACATCCCGTCATCTGCCTTCAGGAAGAGCAGAAAGGTGTTGAGGATATGGGCGCGACGATGCGCCTCGGTTCCTGCGAATCCATCCTTTTCACTGGCACCAAGGCCGCTGATCTCTACGGCAACGCTGATCGCATTCATGAGCGCCACCGCCACCGCTACGAGGTGAATTCGGACTACCAGGACAAGCTCCAGGAATGCGGTCTCGTGATCTCATCGGTCTCCGCTAAGGAAGGCCTTGTGGAGATTGTTGAGCTCGCCGATCATCCGTTTTACCTCGGTGCGCAGTTCCATCCGGAGTTCCTCTCCAAGCCGAACTATCCGCATCCGCTTTTCTCCGGCTTCGTCGCCGCCGCTCTCGCAAAGGTGATCGTAGAGGAAAGCGCATGACTTGGCAGTAAACATGAAGATCGGAATCGCACAGATCAACGCGGTGGTGGGAGATTTCCCGGGGAATGCGAAACGCATCCTCGCGGCGTATCGTGAGTGCTTGGAAAAAGGCGCGGAATTGGTGGTGACACCGGAGATGAGTCTAGTCGGCTACCCGCCGCGAGATCTCGTTTTCAAATCCCAGTTCGTCCCCAAATGTCTCCAGGCGCTTGATTACCTCGCCGATGAGGTGAAGGCGGTGCCGCTCATCGTTGGCTATGTCGGTTTTCATGAGGGAGAAACCGGCAAGCCCTTCCGTAACGCCGCCGCGTGGCTGGAGGTAGGGGAGATCAAAGCAAAGTTCTGGAAAACTCTGCTGCCCACCTATGATGTCTTCGACGAGCGTCGCTACTTCGAACCAGGCGAGTCGGCTGAGCCATATTTGTGGAAAGGAAAACGCATCGGCGTGACGATCTGCGAGGATATTTGGACGGAGGATTACCTCCAGCGTCCCTACTACGACCGCGATCCCGTCGCCGAGCTTTCCGCCAAGGGGATTGATCTTCTCATCAATCTCAGCGCCTCTCCCTTCCATCTTGGCAAGCCCGCATGCCGCCGGGAAATGCTTGGCGATGTCGCCCGCGAGGCCGCCGTGCCTGTCGTCTATTGCAACTCCGTCGGCGGCAACGACCAACTCGTTTTCGACGGGCACTCCATGCTAGTTGATGCCACCGGAAACGTCACAGCCCAACTCAGCGGCTTCACGGATTCTTGCCGAGTAGTGGATGTTTTTTCGCCAGCGGAAACAGAAGACCTCGCGACCTGCGATACAGAGCAGCTTTACGACGCCCTCGTGCTCGGGTTACGCGACTACGTCCACAAATGCGGCTTCTCCAGTGTCTGCCTTGGACTTAGCGGTGGGATCGACTCCGCTCTGACTGCTGTGATCGCGGCGGACGCCCTAGGTGCGGAAAACGTGCGCGGCCTCACCATGCCCAGTCCTTATTCCTCGCGCGGCAGTGTGGAGGATTCCTTCGCGCTTGCTGCGAACCTCGGCATTCGCTGCGACGAGGTCTCCATCACGGATGCCTTCGCGGCCGTGAAACAATCCATGGCGCCTGTCTTCGAGAGGAAAGGGGAGGACGTCACCGAGGAGAATATGCAGTCTCGTCTGCGTGGACTGTTCCTAATGTCTCTCTCTAACAAGGACAATCACCTGCTTCTCACAACCGGCAACAAGAGCGAGCTCGCCGTAGGCTACTGCACGATCTACGGCGACATGTGCGGCGGCTTGGCTGTCATCTCCGATCTCCCTAAAACCAAAGTCTTCGAAGTCTCGAAATGGGTGAACCGCCACGGCGAACGCATCCCTTGGAACACGATCACCAAGCCCCCCAGCGCCGAACTGCGCCCCGATCAGAAAGACCAGGACACACTCCCGGAATACGACGTGCTCGATGCCATCCTCGAGCTCTACATCGAGCAACAGCTCGGTGCCGAGGAGATCGTCGAGCGCGGCTTTGAGGAAAATATGGTTCGCTGGATACAGCGCCGCGTTGATCTCAATGAGTGGAAACGCCAGCAAGCCGCCCCCGGACTACGCGTTACCACCAAGGCCTTCGGCATCGGTCGCCGCATGCCGATCGTTCAGAGCTTCGTGTAATTTACGATATCCCATTGATTTTTTGATAATCTGACCTAACTGAAATCAACTTCAGCAACAATCATGGACAAACTTCATCAGCAAAAAATGGTCATTTTTAACAATCGCTTGGACGCGGCGATCGCCGATGAACGCCTGGCACTCATGGAGCATAGCCTCTACGGTCAACTCAGTAACTTGGATGACTTGGCAGTGTTCATGGAGCACCACGTGTTTGCGGTGTGGGATTTCATGTCACTGCTAAAGGCACTGCAGGTGCGCCTAACCGGTGTGAGCGTGCCGTGGCTGCCGCAGGGCAATGCCAAGGTGCGTCGGTTGGTGAATGAGATCGTCCTCGGTGAGGAGAGTGATTCTCTACCCGATGGCGGGGCCACGAGTCACTTCGAGCTTTATCTGCAAGCCATGCGCGAGGCTGGAGCAAACACGACCCAAGTGGAGCATTTCATCCAATTGCTCGAGTCGGGCCAGTCGGTGCCTGTAGCATTGGAACAGGCTGGCGTGCCAGAATCTGTAAGCGCATTTGTGCGGCATACCTTTGCGGTCATTGAGCGTGGTGGTATGCATGAAATCGCGTCGGCCTTCACCTACGGTCGGGAGGATATGATCCCCGAGGTATTCACTCGCCTCGTGCATCGGCTGGAGCGGCAATTCCCCGGCAAACTGGCTACGCTGCGCTATTACCTAGATCGTCACATCGAACTCGATGGTGACGAGCACGGTGAAATGGGCCGGCAAATGGTGAATCTATTGTGCGAGGGAGACACACACCGTCAACAAGAGGCCACACAAGCTGCGGTGGCAGCCCTGCAATCCCGCACACAATTATGGGACGGAATTTCTGCCGCACTCAAAAAATCGGAAGAACAGGTCCTTGCCGAGCACTAGTCAACGCCGCCGTCACCATCGGCGCTTGAATCTCTAGCTAGGGTCTGCAGCTAGGGTCTGCAGGTAGGGATCGCCTCGCCGAGGCGATCCCATTGCCATTCTCACGGTATGCTCCCGCCCAATCCGCGGATATCCCCACTTTTGCCCTTCCCGCCTACACCGTAGCGTTTAGAAATAAGCAGTTTCATGCCCCCAAAACGCAAAGCCTCCTCAGAAATCAGCGCCGCCATCGGCGACGAGTTCCTGCCCGATGTAGACCTTGAGCACGGCAACCTCACCTACACCGTCGTCCTCGGCGAGGTGCTGGGGAACTGGGAGGTAGATAGGATGAAATGATCGTTTAACTCGCAAATAAAACCCAGTTTCGCGAAGATGTTCTCTCGAACCGAATCGAGGAAATCGTACAAGAATCATTCAAGTGTACGCTCGGGAAATCCATAGGAAAAAGAGAGATGGACACTTGGAGAAACTCGCTTCGGCACATGGACAAGGTGCTTGAAGACGCCGAAATCCCACACGACGTAGGCGTGGCGATCGAGTTTAACATACCACAAACCGCTAAACGCTAAACGCGTTGATTTTATTGTTGCCGGCCTCAGCGACGATGTTCAGCGCACAGCTGTTATTGTCGAGCTAAAGCAATGGCAGGAAGCTAAGACCACCACAAAGGATGCCATCGTCAGAACCTTCGTCGGCGTGCGGGAGCGGGAGGTGAACCACCCGTCCTATCAAGCGTGGTCCTACGCAATGCTCATCGAGGACTTTAATGAAATCGTGCGCCTCGATCCCATCCATCTGCGGCCCTGCGCGTATCTGCACAACTGCGAATCCGGCTCCGTCATCCACGCGCCTTTCTACGCAGAGCAGACCAAGGCCGCTCCGGCCTTCTTAAAAGACGACGTGCTGAAACTCCGCACATTTATCAAGGTCCACGTGAAATATGGCGACAAGGGTGAAACTATGTATCGCATCCGCGATGGCAAGATCCGCTCGTCAAAAAGCCTAGCCGATCACCTCGCCTCAATGATCCAGGGCAACCGCGAGTTCTACCTCATCGATGAACAGAAGCTTGTCTACGAAACCGCTCTGGCTCTTGCCACCGCCACCAACTCGGAAAACAAGTACGTCCTCATCGTCAACGGTGGCCAGGGCACGGGAAAAACCGTGGTTACCATTAATCTCCTCGTCGAGCTAACCAATCGCGATCTCGCGACATAATATGTCACCAAGAACAGCGCACCGCGCGCCGTCTACGAGGCGAAGCTCACTCGCACCCTACAAAAATCTCGCATCTCCAATCTCTTCGTTGGCTCCGGAGCCTTCACCGATATACCCGCCAACAGCTTCGGCGGGCTAATCGTAGATAAAGCCAATCGCCTCAACAAGAAATTCGGTATTTTCAGCAATCTCGGCGAGAATCAGATTAAGGAGCTGATTGATGCCTCCACCTTCACAGTCTTTTTCCTCGATGAGGACCAACGCATTCATTGGAAAGACATCGGGGAGCAATCTCAGATCCGCGAATGGGCGAAATCCCTCGGAGCCACCGTCACTGAAATGGATCTTGTTTACCAGTTCCGCTGCAATGGCTCGGATGGCTACCTCGCCTGGGTGGATCGGGTCCTGCAGGTCCGTGAAACGGCCAACACCACGCTCGAAGGCTCCAATTACGAATTCAAGGTCTGCACCACCGCTACCGAACTCCAGAGTTTCCCATCATGAGTTGCTATTCGTGAATGCGGTTGATTAAAAAAATCCCCTTGAAACTGCGGTATTTCGCAGCATCTTTGGCTTTAGTTTAAAAGAAAATTTAATTCCGATCTGAATCAACATCATGTTTCACAAAATAGATTATCCATTCCTGTTAGGTGCATTTATTAGTTTTATTACAAGCGTCACGCTTTGGTTCCTAGTCAGTCACGATTACGGAATTTTTGTGGGGATCTGGGTGCCTAGTATTCTTAGCCTATGGGTGGGGGTTAGAGTCGTAATCCTATCGGCAGGTATCAAAACGAATGGAGGCAAGTAAAAGATGGCAATAGTATTTACGGTTTTCATGATCGGGCTGTTTGTGTCGTTAGTGGTCGCGAAGGGAATGATGCAGGCGAATGATTTTGCCAAAGACGAGCTCAGAAAAATCAACAAACTCCCGTTAGATGATCAAGAGGAGAATGAGAGTTAGTTGGAGGAAACAGGGGTAATGTGGATATTGGGTAGGTTTGCATAGGCGATTGCCTGTGCTAGAGATCTACTCTGACTAACAAAACATGATCCACACCCTCGAACAGACGCAGCTATTGCCCATCACCCTCACCGAGGCGTGGGATTTCTTTTCTAGCCCACGGAATCTCGACGAGATCACTCCGGACGACCTCGGTTTCAAGATACTTTACCAGCCAGGTGACAAAATGTATGAGGGACAGATCATCGAATACCGCGTGATGATTTTCCCCGGCGTGTGGGTGCCGTGGGTAACGGAAATCAAGGTGGTGAAGGATGGGGAGTCGTTTGTCGATGAGCAACGCCTAGGTCCATATAAGTTCTGGCATCATCTCCACAGCTTCGAGGAAACCGAGGGCGGCGTGCTGATGAAAGACCTCGTGCATTACGCAATGCCGCTTTGGCCATTCGGCGAGATTGGGCATGGGCTATTTGTGAGGCCAAAGCTGGAGAGGATCTTTAAGCACCGGAAAGATGTGCTGGAAAAAAAGTTTGGGCAGTAAGGCAATACCCCGCGTAATTAGTTGAGAAGTGCGTTAATTCGGTACGGTAGTGCAGGCAGTTTTAGACTACAAAAATAGCTGATTATAAGCCCGACTCCCTTTTTCTAAAATTGCTCGCGCTCGCCGATGTCTTCGTTCCAAAGACTAGGTTTTTCCCGGATGAAATTCTCCATCATCCGGACACAGGTGGGATCGTCCAGGACGGTGAGTTCCACGCCGTTTGCGCGGAGATGATCCTCGGCACCGAGGAATGTCCTATTCTCGCCGATCACGACGCGGGGTATGCCGTAGAGCAGGATCGCGCCGGTGCACATGGGGCAGGGCGAGAGGGTGGTGTAGAGCGTGCATTCCCGGTAAACATCCGCCGTTTGGCGTCCCAGGTTTTCAAGGGCGTCCATTTCCCCGTGCAGGATCGCACTGCCTTTCTGCACGCGCCGGTTGTGGCCACGTCCAATGATTTCACCGTTCCGCACGATGACGCTGCCGATCGGGATGCCACCCTCATGAAGACCCTCTAAGGCTTCATTAATCGCAGCTTGCAGAAATTGATCCATGTATGCAGACTATCACTTTGGCAGCACCGAGTCGAGACGAACGGTCGCAATCCGGATAATTTAAAAGCAACAGAATAGTGGCGAAGGTACGATTGGCGGGAACTGTTAAAGACACGAAGGATCCGAATCGGGAGATACGCGCGCGGTTGTTTTACGAACTTTTTAGCAAGGGCTGGGATATCTACAACTCGAACGGCGATCAGCAGATCACGCTATCCAACATCGAGCGGAAAATCATCGAGGCGGATGCCTTCGTGTTCACTCCTAGTGCGACCCTCGAAGATCTGTTCAAGGCGATCTCCATTTTCGTCGGGTACCAGACGCTCGACAAGAACCTGAGCGGCAAGCCCACCGTGTTGCTGAACTCCGACGGCTCCTGGACGGCGCTCTACGCCTTGCTTGATCATCTGAATGCCCTAGGCACCGTGAAACAGAAGGCCAGCGAATACCTGCTTGAGGCGGAGCGCGTGGAAGACGTTTTTGATACTCTTGAGAAAGCGCGAAGCAAAGGCCTGCCAGATGCCGGCCGGAAACGGCTCGGCGACAGAGCAGGGGTATCTTACGAAACACCCGAGCCCTCCGGCAATATCGGCAATGTCTGCGTGTTTTGCTCGGCGACGATCGAGAAGCACGATTACCTCGAGGATGGCTACACGCTGGGGAAGCTTTTGGCGGAGAACCGCTTTGGTTGCGTCTCGGGAGCCGGGAAATCCGGGATCATGGGCGAGGTCGTGCGCGGCTCGGTAGAGGCGGGCGGTTGGACGGGCGGATCGAACGTGCCTCATATCATCGAGCTGGAAGGTTTGCCGGCCGGGCTCTCCAGTTTCTGGCTCAGGCCTGATATCTACACCCGCATGGAAATCATGATCGAGCGCTCCGACGCTTTCGTGATATTCCCCGGCGGCGCAGGCACCGTACAGGAAATGCTCGCGCTGATGATTTTCAAACATCAGGGGAACAAGAGCATGGCTGAAAAACCGGTCATCTTGTTCAACCGTAAAGATTCGAACGGCACGAGATTCTGGACCCCGCTTATCAAACTTCTCGGCGAATGGTGTTACGAAAGGCAGTTCGTTGTCGTGGATGAACTGGCAGATATCGTCCCTACCGTGAAGCGGATGCTAGGCAAGTGACCATTGCGGTTTCACAGACTTTGGTCATGACCATTTCATTGCCTGAACCTTCGCGGTTTAGTTCCGCTTTGAAAAATTTTGGTTCCCCGAGCCGTCCCAGATTTCGGCGAAGCCGTTGCGCTCTGCTTCCCAGCCGAGGGTGTCTCGGTGGATCGACATTAGGGGAGTAATGTTGGCACCGCAGGCTTCCAGCATCTGGCCGGTCCAGACATTGCAGATGCGCGGGAAATAGTACGATTGCGGCGAGGCGAGAAGTTTGCCGCCGCCCCAGCTTGAGGCACCGACGATGGTGGGCTTGCCCTGTTCATCCGGAATGGTGCAATGGTTGAGGAACGCAGCGACATAGGGACCGCGTTCGCGGGGGATGGATTTCATCCAGATCTGCTGATTCGGCGAGACCTCGGCTACGTTCCAACGGATCGGTATGCATTCCATAACAGACGCGGACGGCAGGAAGATCGCGTTCACGATCTCGGCGGCGGTGAGCCAACGCCTGTTCACGTAGGCTTGGCGGTCGCCCCACGAGAAGGTGACGAATTTACATTCAGGAAAATGTTCAGGGAAAATGAATCCGGAATCCTTGAGCCAGCCGTAAGGGAAAACCATACCGGTGTGGAGTCTGTCAGCAAGGAGCCAAACCTGCACTTCCGGCGTTCGATGTGGGGTGTAGGTTGCGACCGTGTTGCGCTGGACGAGGATGGGTGATGGCTCCGGGGCGGGCGGCAGCGTGACGAAATTGCACGATGCCGCGAGTAATGCGGGGACGATGACTGGCAGGATACGGATACAGGTCATCGCAAAGAATAGCCCGGTCACGCGGGCAGGAAAGAGCAGATGTATTGGCAGATTCCCGAGTTCACAGTGACGTTGAAAGCACTGTCGCCTGGTACTTCAAAGGATTCGTTGGTGGGTACAAATTTCGTGGCTGTCGAGCCATCGATGTTGACTTCGCAGGAGCCATCGATGATTTCCATTATTTCCGACGCACCAGTCGTGAAGCGGTAGGTACCTGGGAAGATCACACCGAGTGTTTTCTTGGTGCCGTCGGCGAAGTGAATGGAATGGGAGACAACGCGGCCATCGAAATAGATGTTTGCGAGGGAATCGGCGGTGACATTGGTGAAGGATTTCATGGTGAGCATATTTGATGGTTGCGGAGATTTCAGGGTGCTGCGGTTTTCCATGCATCATATCCACCCTGCAAGACGGATACGCTATGGCCTAGCACTGCAAGCTTTGTGGCAACGGATACAGCATCTGGGCAAGCAAGATCCGTGCAATAAATCACGATGGGCGTGTTTTGTGAGTTCGCGACGCGGATGCGAGGCTCATGCCGGGCGAGATCCCGCTCAAAGGCGCCCTCGGGCCAGCTGATAGAGCCGGGGATGTTCCCCATTTTATGGAAAATAGTGGGGCGGACATCAAAGATGAGGGCAGCGTTGCCCTGGACGAGTTGATAAAGGTCGCCGAAGGGCATGCGGAATACTTGCCCCGGCTTTGTTGGCAGGGTGGGAGTCACCGCGGCCTGGTCTTTTTCGGCGACTTTCGATGGATCGAGCGGGGGGATCGGTTTATTCGGTGGCACTGGGCAGGCGCAAAGCAATGTGCAAATGGCTAGCAGGCAAGGGAACATGAGGAACCGGGCCATGCCATATATTGCTTTTTTAGGGAATGTTTTCATCGGCCAATCCTGATGAGTTCCACGTCGAATACGAGAGTTCCGGCGGGATAACCGGCAGGCGGGTTTTCACCGTAGGCCATTTTTGCGGGGATCCAGAAGCGGCGTTTCTCGCCGACCACCATAAGCTGGAGGCCTTCCGTCCAGCCAGCAATGACTCCGTTGAGAGGAAAGGAGGTAGGTTCGCCGCGCGCCACGGAGGAATCGAAGAGCTTGCCGTTCGTGGTCCAGCCGGAATAGTGCACTGTAACGAGGTCGGTCGCTTTGGGCTTAGTTTCCCCTGTGCCTTTCGCAAGGACTTTCGAGGCAAGGCCGGAAGCCGTGGTTTCGGCATCAGCGGGGGCGGCGGCTAAGTCTGCGGGTGTTTCGGGCATGACTTGTTCTGTGACTTGGCAGGCTGGAATGGCAAGGGCGAAAAATGCCGAGGCTATGGCTTTTATAGCGGCGGGTAGTTGAAAGCAGTGGCGAAAGATCTGAAATGGCATCAATTGTAGTCTTCGCTTTCTTCATGGCCCATATCCATCGCCGTGCGGCGCTCTACAGTGATGGTGCCGAGAAGGTGATCCTGGCGGACGACAAACTGGTTGAGTTTCATAAGTTCGAGCACGGCGAGGAAGGTTACTATCACCTCGGCCTTGGTTGATGCGGATTGGAAAAGGACATCGAAGGTGAGTGCTTGACCGGGTGTGAAATGGGAGAGGAGGAACTCGATCTTATCGGAGACAGTGTAGCGGTCATCAACAATATCGCCGAAGTCGTGGGACTCCTCGAAGCGCTTGAGGACATTTTGAAAAGCGCGGATAAGGTCGAAAATCGACACCTCTGCTAAGGTGACGGGTTCCTCGGGTGGTTTGCTGCCGGGATCTGGCTGGTGGGCGAAGCGGCCCTGCTGCTCCAACTCCCGGAGTGAGAGAAAACCTGCGGCGTCCTTGAATTTTTTATACTCGATGAGCTGGCGGATCAGCTCCCAGCGTGGATCGTCCTCCTCAGTGTCAACTTCCGGCGGCTGCTCGGTACGCGGCAGTAGCGTGCGAGATTTGAGATACATCAGGTTCGCGGCCATCACGATGAACTCGGAGGCGAGGTCGATGTTGAGGAGCTTGAAGGTGTTGATGTAATTTAGGTATTGCTTGGTAATCCGCTCTATGGAAATCGAGTGAATATCGATTTCGTCCTTCTTGATGAGATAAAGGAGTAGGTCGAGCGGGCCCTCGAAGATCTCGAGGTGGACTTTATATTCGGTGGTTTCCAAGATGTCGTGGTTGGCGAAGTTTCTACTAGCAAGCTAGGAGCCGATGAGGCTTCATGTGGGCGTAGCATGAATACACAAACAGAGCCGGATCAATTCGAAAACTTCCACCAGCGCCTGAACGAATGGATTTCCAAGCAGGGATTTTGGTTCCAGTTGAGGTATACTGTTTCCGGCGAAAGCGCTAATGGGACATTTACATTCCATTTACTGAGGATAGCGGCGCGCATTTTTGTGTTTCTGGTCCTTCTCGCGGTCGGATTTATCATCTTCCTGACGAAACAACCCAATTCGGAATCGTTCATTGCAGATTTGAGAACCTCATTCATTCAGAGGCTCAATGCAGATGAGTATCTAATGACTGGTCTCACTAGCCATCGCGGGCAACTCATGATCAGTCGTCTCGCCATGACAGGCAAGGCAGGGAGTTTTTTCTCAGAGTTGGATATTCGCAATATGATTTGCAAACGCGGCCTTTTTTGCGATTTCCAGAAAGAGTGGGATCCCGGTACTGTCACAATTTCAAAAGTGAGCATGAGCTTGCACGCTGGTGCGGAGTCGCATGAGGCAGCTGAATCCATGGCTAACGTGTATTTTCAGGATACCGGTAAACTGAAGTTGGAACAGATCGTCGTGAAAGATATGTCTATGATGTGGGGCTTCACGGAAGGCACACGCGGCGCAATTATTGGCAGCCAAATGACAGCAAAAAGACTACCTGAGGGTTGGAAGCTGAGGTTCAGGGGAGGTACCTTTTCCCAGAACTTCTTTAGTCGACTGAACATTGAGGAAATCGTTGTCCAATTCGGAAGGAAAGGCCTAGTCATTGAGAAGGCCAATTTCAAAACAAACACTGGTACTGTAACGCTACTGGGGGTGAAGGTAAAGGCGGGCATGGAGCCAGAAGTCAGCGGTAAGCTGATGTTGCGTAATATTAATATTTCCTCCCTTGTCCCTATTGCTCTCCGCAATTTCGTGGATGGGCGAATCTCTGGTGAGTTGGATGTGTCTGGTTTGACCAACTCGAGCGCCGAGAGCGATGGGATTAGCTTCGAAGGGAATTTGGTACTTGAGGGAGAGGACTACATTACGGTTCGTGATCGCATTCATTTACTTCGCGCGATCAGTATGGTTGATCCATACAATAACTACAAACGCTTAGACTTCCGCGAAGGCGGCTTCCACATGAAAATCCTTGCGGGTAGGCTCGAAATCACAGGTGCGAAACTTAAGGCGGACAACCTAGTGAGTATGCAAGGCAGTATGACTGCGCGCCCGGCGACCAACGAAGAGTCTACGGAGTCGCCAGCCTCTGCTAGTTTGGATTATCATGATATTATACTCAATGATTACGAATTGGATGAAAGACTGGGGATGGACTTGGAAAGTGGTGGCAGGCAGGTTGATGAAGCAAATCGGCAAGGATCCGTCAACACGGGTGACGAAATCCTTTTTGATAAGCTGGCAGTCACTCTAAAGAACAGGAAAGATGAGGTGCTTGGAGCTCAGGATTTTTTGCGCAGTATGCGTTATGAAGGAGAGTTTGAGGTCAGCTTTCCCAAGGAAACTTTCGCTAAAGCAGCCAAGCTCTCCGAGATCTATCCACTCAGGGATCTGGCGGGTCGCATCCTGATGAGGGTGCCGCTTGAGGGTGATATTCAAGATCTCACCCTCAAGCAATCCGAGGATATTTATAAATACAGCGCACGCTAAGTGTTTCACCAACCAAACACCAGCGGTGGGATGATAATCCGGATGTTGCCCGGGCCGTTGTCTTCATCTTCCTGCAACGCGGTAACCAACCCGTCCTTGAACTCCACTAGCGTTTTTCCCGTTTCCTCTCGAGTGACGTGGGAAAGTTGCCGGAATGCTTGTCCGGAGACTGGATCAACTCTTGTGATGTAGTGTTTCACTTCATCGTAATCGATGTATTCCCAGCTTCCTGCCTCGCCCTTAATAGTGCGACGAACTGAGGTTTTTGTGGGCTTACCGCGTGATTTGTTCACCTCATCTAGGGTCATGCCGATAGCGATTCCTTGCTCCTCGATGATCTTGTTAACCATGATCTGGCGTTCGTAGAGCTGTTTAAGTTTGGCTACGAAATCCTCCTGTGGGTGGCTGAAGGCGTGAGGTCCCACCCAGCCGACGATTCCATTATTTGTACGGCTTTGCCCGCGCACCCGATAGGCTTTTTCGGTCATTCCCTCTAGTTCCACCGTCTGATCTGCTTTCAGATATCCTAGACGGATTTTGCCTTCCTTGTCCGAGAAGACGCTAGCTTCCTTGATTACCATAAGTTTGATAGGCACCTTGAGGGTTTGCGCTAGGTAAATGACGCCCGGTTCTGAATCTAGGAGCGATTTTCTTTCGGCCTTCGCATCTGCAAAAAAATACAGAGAAAATGCGATGCAGAGCATTGCAATTTTTTGTGATTTCATACTTACAATATATAATTTAGGTTAGAAAAGGAAAGCGTGATTTCACCATATCAGCACATTAGACAGCTTAAGATTAATTCGAATTGGTATGAAGCGTGCGTGTTATTCATGAAGCGGTGGTTCATGAGCCGTCCCCCGAACGCCTTGTGGGTTGGCTTAACCTGATGCATCGGCCAAGTTGCTGATGATCGCTCTACCTGCTTAGTTCAGATCAGAGCTCAGCATGAATACAACATTTTCATATTTTCAACACATGGATCGCGCCGCAGGGCTGAGATCAATATTCAGGGAACTTTTTCCACGGCGTTCGCCACTACACGTAGGACCGGTAGCAGGTTGGTTTCCTTGGAGGAGTCACGCCAGCCAAGGTGAGTGGTGGTGATGAATTTTTGAGCGAGGGGGGGGAGGTGGCGGAGGAGAGCATTGCGGCGGGATGGGTCGAGCTCGCCGAAGATGTCGTCGAGCAGGTAGATGGGGGTATTACCACGGCGGGCTTGCAGGAGATCGCCTTGGGCAAGCTTTAGCGCGAGGGCGATGGTGCGCTGTTGCCCCTCGCTAGCGTAGTCCGATGCAGTCATGCCGTGGAGGCGGATAGAGACGTCGTCGCGGTGGGGACCGACTACGGACTGGCGGGTGGCGGTTTCGCGCTGGCGAGCTTGGAGGATTGAGTCCTTCATGCAGGGTCCGGAGGCGGGTAGGTAAGTTAGGGTGATGGCTTCGTCTTTCCCGGAGATGTCCCTCTGGGTAGCCGCGACAAGGGGCGAAAGATCGGCGACGAGGCGGGCGCGGCTTTGTGTGAGGAAGGTGCCGTGCTCAATGAGGATGTCCTCGTAGGCGATGAGTTCGGGCAAACGGAGGCGTGGTTCTTTGAGTAGTAGATTTTTGGCACGGAGGGCGCGCTTATAGCGGGTGAAAGCGCTGCGGTAGGCGGGATCAAGCTGGGTGCCGAGGAAATCAAGGAACTGCCGCCGAGCCTCACCGGAGCCGCGTACGAGCGCCAGATCCTCATTGCCGATCCAGACAATGAGGCCGCCATCCGTCAGGTAAGCGGTGCGGGACGCGCGCGGTTCGCTATCCGCAAAGAAGTACAAGCCGCCGTTGGTGTTCTTGATTTTCCGCTCTTGTCCCCAGGGATCGCCGGCGATGCCAAAGCCCGGAGTTGAGAGCTTCGTGAGGGTGTGAAAACCGTTGCAACGTGGCGACTGTAGACGGACAAGAACGCAAATGGCCTCTAGGATTGAGGTTTTGCCGCGGGCGTTGTCGCCGATGAGAATAACGCCCTGCTCCGGTGCGTCGAGCTCAAGGGAGCTGAAGCAGCGGAAGTTCTGGAGGCGGAGGTGATTGAGCAAAACTTTAAACTCTAAACTTTAAATCCCAAGGAAGAGGTCTGGGCGCTTAATATCATTTGCTGCAGGTGCTCGAGGGCTTTCTGGTATGAGGATTGGGACAGGTAGTGGCGGAGTTTGGCATCGAACTCGTGGTGGTGGGAGGCTACGTAGGCTTGAATGACTTCTGAAACTTCCTGCAATGCGGCGAGGTGGGCGGCGGGGTCACGGTCGCGGAAAGGGTGATCGGCGATTACGGCGAGGCGCTGTTGGAGGAGAGTGTGGAGTTCTTCGTGCATCACTATGGCTTTGGGGTCGCGGCGAATTTATAGAAGAGTTTCGGGGCGGAGGGAATGAGATTCACGGTGCCATTGGGGAGGAGTTGAATGTTTTGCAAAGGGACAGGGATCCAGTCGTTTTTGAGGGTTGTGGATTGAAGTACGGAAAGATCGGCGAAGCGCAGGGCGGCGGCGGAGGGGGTGTAGGAGGCGGTGCCGTTGGCGGAGAAGGTGAGACCGGAGTCAGGTTTGGCTGGGTCAGTGCCCAGCAGGTATTCGATAAGACCAGGCAGATTATCGCCATCGTCGCTTACGCCGCCGAGGTAGTCGATGAGCGGCTGTTCCGGGTTTTGTCCGAGGATATCAGCGAGGATTTCCCGGTTCGTTAAAAGCGCGATGGGATTTGCGGCGAAGCCGTTGATAGCTTTCAGTATCTCGTTGGCGATTAGTGCATGTGTGGCGCTGCCAGGGTGGAATCCGTCCTTGCAAAAGAGATGCAGCGGCGGATTCTGCGAGTTGGGTTGGTAAGTAAAAAGCGTGCCGTTGATGTGAAACGGTTGCTGGTCGTAGAGCCGGTCGGTAAGGGTGTCGATACGCGCGATGTGGGTGTCCGGAAGGGCATCCAATGCGATGATGTTTGCGTTGAGTGTGGCCACCCTTTGCCGGGCGGCTGCGGCCATGATGGGATCGGAAAGTTTCTCATCCGGGGTTGCACCGATGTCCGGCACTGTCGCAATGATGATGGGTAAGCCCTCTGGGGCGTTCGCGCGTACAAAGGAGCGTATGCGCACTATCGACTGCCGGATCACATCGTGCTGGGCGTCGGTATTGCTGAGGCTAAGGTCGTTTCCGCCGAGGAAAATGAGGACGGCGTTCACGGAGGAAAGATCGCTCCTGAGCTCCGACTTTGTGTTGATGTCGAGTGGGTTGAATGAATTGGATAGCAATAGCTGATCCCAGCGCTCAGCCTTGAAGCTGGGGACACCGTAGTTGTATTCGTAGCCGGCGTTTCGGTAATCGAGGTAGTTGAGGATCGAGGTAGCGTAGCTGCCCATCGTGAAGTCAAGCGGGCGGTGAGCGTGGAGTAACTCGACCCAGTTCTTGGCGTTGGCGACAGACGGATTGCTGTCTGGTGCGGAGAAGGGTGTCTCGAAACGGTATTCTTCCGTGAGCGAGTCACCGATGGCCAGTAGACGGAACGGCGCGGCGTGAAGCGGGATCGCAGCAATGAACGCTGCGATACACAGGGCGAAGCTGTATTTCACTTTCCAAACGATATTCCCTTTCACCAACCGAGATATAGCTTGGGATTATTAGAAATGAAATATTTCTTGCCGCGTCCCTCACTTCAGCAGCGCGAGGATGGGGGCAGGATAGACGCCGAAAAGAAGTGTGAGTGCGGTGAGGGTGGCAATAGAGATTTTCGAGATCGTGGGGAGGGCGATGGCAGAGGTGTCGTTGGCCTCAACCCACCACATGGCGCGTATTGTTTTGAAGTAGTAGTAGAAACCGGCAGTGGCGGCGATCACGGCGATGGTGAGTCCCACCCACAGGTGCGCTCCGACGGCAAGCTGGAAGACGAAGAATTTCCCAATAAAACCGGCGGTGAGTGGGACACCTGCGAGCGCGGCGAGCAGCACGGTCATCGCCAGCGCCAGAAGTGGATTACTTTTCCCGAGGCCGTTTAAATCCGTGATCGCCTCGCCATCGCGGTGGATGCGGATCTGCGCGAGGACAAAGAATACGCCCATCGTCATAAGCAGGTACGTGGCGAGGTAGAAGGAAACGGCCTCTACGGAGGAGATGGATGTAGCTGAGCTCGGCGCCCATGCGGCGAGTGCGAGGATGAGGAATCCGGCGTGCGCGATAGAGGAGTAGGCGAGCAGGCGCTTGAGGTTTGTCTGTGGTATAGCAGCCAGATTTCCGTAAAGCATGGTCGCTCCGGCGAGGATGAGCAGGATGGTCAGCACTTGGCCGCGGACGGGGGAATTTTCAGCAAGAAAAGGAGTGAGGAAGCGAATCAGCAGGATAAAACCTGCCGCTTTCGAACCGACGGAGAGAAAGGCTGTTGTTGGGGTGGGTGAGCCCTGATAGACATCAGGAATCCACATCTGCATCGGGAACGCGCCGACTTTGAAGCCGAGTGCGACGAGAACGAGGGCGATACCGAAGAGAAGGGGGATTGGAGATTGAAGGTTGGAGATTGAGGATTGGATTTCATCAAGGCGCATTGTGCCGGTAGAGCCGTAGACCCAGGCGATGCCGTAGACGAGGAAACCGGTGCTCAGCGCGCCGAGGATCAGGAATTTTGCACCCGCTTCGAGGGAACCGACATTGCGGCGCATGTAGGCGACGAGGATGTAAAAGGTGATTGTAACCAATTCTAGGGCGACGAAGGCACCCGCGAGATCCTTCGCGGAGGCCATCCACATCATTCCGGCGCAGGCGAAGACGGGCAGGCAGTAGAACTCGCCGGTGCCGTTTTCCGAGTCAGGTTCCGCTGTGTAGCGGGAGAGGATTTTGCGGTAATCGATGGCCATCAATAGCACTAGGATCGTGGCGAGCAGGGCGAATATCTTGTAGAAGCGCGCGAGGTAATCGAACTGGTAGAAGTTCCAGAGCTTCCATCCCGCCCAGACGGCGTCGGGTTTCGCATTCGGGCCAATGGCAAAAAATGTTAGTACTAGGATTACTGTGAGACCGATAGCACCGGCAAAGCCGATCCAAGCTTTTTGCTTCGAGGGGACTAAGGCTTCGGCTAAAAGGATGACGAGGCCGAGCGTAACAGTGAGGGCTTCCAGGTAATAAGCGGGCATAAAATTAAAATTCAAATTTCAACTCTCAAGAAAGACTCTACTGACGGAGAAGTTGAAGTATGAGGTTGGGATAGAGGCCGACTGCAAGGAGGGCAGTGATGAGCAGGACGGCTGGAATGTGGTCGGCTAGGGTGAGATCGATGGTATTCTCAGTGGATTTCACGGCGGGTCCTTGAAAGATTTTCCGGTAGGCGCGGAGCATGTAGACGGCGGAGATCACCACGCCCCAGATCGCAAGAATGCATGCGATTTGTACCGGGCCGAGACCGTTGGTAGGGACGTAGTTTTGGAAGGCGGAGAGGAAGACGAGCACCTCGCCAGAGAAGTTTGCAAGGCCTGGCAAGCCGATGGAGGCCATTGCGGCGATGCCGAATAGGAACGCCATGCTTGGCGCAGATTTCGCGAGACCACCCATGTCGGAAAGATCCAGCGAGCCGGTGCTGCGCTCGATACGATCCGCGAGACAGAAGAGCAGCGCGATGGAAACGCCATGAGCAAACATCAGAACAACAGCGGCAGGCAAAGCGAGGGTGTTATCAGGCACGGCGATCAGCGCGGCGATGGCTAGGAAGATATAGCCCATGTGCATCACCGAGGAACTTCCGAGTAGGGTGTCGAGGCGTTTCTGGGAAAGGGTGACGAAGCCGACCCAGAGTATATTTCCTAACAGTAGGACAAGTAGCGGCGTGAGCCATGCTTGCAGGCCTTCCGGCACGAGAGGCACGGCGACGCGGAGCAAACCGTAGAGGCCGAATTTTTTCAGCACCCCGGCATGTAGCATCGCGGTTGGGGCTGGTGCGCTGGCGTAAGCTGGCGCGGCCCATGAGTGGAAGGGGAACAAAGAGACGAGCGTGCCGAAGCCGACCAGCAACAGCGCGGCGATGCCTTTTTGCGCAGCGGGATCGATAGTGCCGGCGATGTTTTTGATTTCCCGCATATCGAAGGTGCCAGCTAGCGAGGCGAGCCACACTAGACCTGCCAGCAGCACTAGCGATCCGAGGCCGAGATAGATTGTGATCTTCCAAGCAATCACGCGACGGTCACCGCGACCGAGGATGCCAATCATCAGAAAAGTGGGGATCAGCGCCAGTTCATGGAAGGCGTAAAAAAAGAATAGGTCAGTTGAAGCGAAGGCACCGATGGCTCCCGCTGCGATCAACAGAGAGGATCCGTAGTAGAGTTTGTCGCGGCCATCCGGCGCTTTTCCGGAGAGCACAGCGGCGAGGGTAACAATGACCGAAAGCATGACCATCACCAAGCTCATGCCATCGAGGTATCCGAAGCTGAGATTGAGCGCAGGTTTTGTCAGCACGGGCAGGGAGAAATTCCACACCTCTTCTTTCCAACAGAACACCGAGCCGAGGCCGAGGATGAGATTCAGGGTAGAGGTCGCGATGGCCGTGAGGCGAGCGGGGGTACCGAGAAGGATCGCGATGAATGCGAGAATAGGCAGGACTACGAGAAGAAGGAGCATGGGGAAAGAGGGTAGGTGGCGATGGTTCCGTTGCGGCAGGGCGAATACAGCGAACTTGCGTCAATGCGGAAAGGGCAAAATAGGGGATTTTGAGGCTAAAGGCCAAAATAATCGGAACGCAGTACCTAGACATGTCCCGGCGGTTCGGGGGCGGAAGGATGGACATGGGCACCGGGGCGGGCTGAAGACCCTATCCCGTGGGATGCACTACATCATTTCGGAATCTCGTTCAGGGTGTAGAACGCCTCGGGATGCCAGAGGGTTAGGCCGGAGGCGGATTTCAGGCCGGCAGCCATTAGGTGATGGACGTGTCCGCGTACGAGACCTTCGATGACTAGGCGGACGGACATGCCGTCGGGGGCGACCGTGGCGGATTTCACGACGGGTGTGGACTGATCGACCTCGGGTGAGCCGTAGCCTTTTTGCAGGATGTAAGTCCATGCCTGCATCGCGTAGGAGGCAGGGTTGATGGCGGCGGCGGGATCAACTGGCTCGGTGAAAGTGAGATTGAAACCGTCGGGCCGGGCACTCATGGTGAGGATCTCGAAAGGGGTTTTGCCAGTCCATTTCACACGTTCGAAGTTGAAGGGCTGGTTGCCACGCGAGGCCCAGCCGCGGTTCGAGCCGCCGACGAACATCACGCCGCGGTCATCGAGCTTGGAGGGGATAATTCCGCACTGGAAGCCCTCGAGGAAATGGAAGACTGCGCCTTGGTAAATGCCGTTGACCTTTTCGAGGAAGGCACGCTGCACCTGGGAGTGGGTTTGCTCTCCGATGTAAACCTGACCGGCCCACGGACCGAACTTTCCGCTGCCGCGGTCGGGTTCGATGGCGGTGGGGGATTGTCCGACCCTGCCATGTGGAAGGACGATGGCGGGCGGGATGTAGTTGGGATGTTTCAGGTGCTCCGCGAGGACGCGCGAACCGTCCTGAGGCTCGGGAGGGGCTGGAAGGTTGGCGAGCGTATGGTATTTGTTGCCGGTGGGGTTACCTTGGAAGGAACCGGGCTTTAGCCACTTCAGTGATGAGGACCCGTTCCATGTACCTTGGTTGTCTGTGTAAAAAGCATCACCCTCTGCGTTAAAGCCGATGCCGCCGGGAGAGCGTATACCAGAGCATGTAGGGATCATTTTTCCGTCCGGTGTAATGCGTACAGTCCAACCGCGCCAAGGTGCGTTGGCGTCGAACGAGCCGGTAAGACAGAGCGTTACCCAGACGTCGCCGTTTCTATCGGGGGGGGTTCCGAAAGCGTATTCGTGGTAGTCGCCGCTGATGCCCCAGTCGGAACTGATGGTTTCGAAGACATCGGCGCGGTCATCGCCATCGGCGTCTTGTATTCGGGTGAGTTCCGGACGCTGGGTGAGATACAGCGAGCCGTCCTTCCAATACATTCCGAGTGGTTCATGGAGACCGTGAGAGAAGCGTATCCATTTCACCTTCGAGAGATCATCCTCGTATGCGCCCTCGCAGATCCAGAGATCGCCGCGACGGGTGGTGACAGCGACCTTATTGGCCGGCATCAGGGCGATGGAGCCGATCTCCATTACCTCACCCGGAGGCAGGGGAATGGACTCGATGGTGTAAAAGTCGGATTGTTTTTGCTGTGCTAGTGTGGCGGTGCAAAGGGTGGCTAGGAAAAGGATAGGGCGCATAGGAAAATTGGATATGGGTGATAAGGAAGATTGAAATTTGCGGCAGTTAATGATTTGTTACCTCCACTCAATCATGTTAGAAGAGTTTGTAGATTACGGTAACGGATTTTCCAGGAGCGAGGCTTATCGATTTTTTCGGAGTGACTAGGGGATTGTCTCCGAGGGGTATTTCCAGGACGGATGTTCCGCCGGAAAGTTTTATAGTCCGGACAAGCGTACCAGTCGTGCCTGGGGCAAAGCCATCGCTTAGGAGCTGTCTGTCGAGCTCGATGTGGAAGGTGGGATTGCCTTTCGCATCAAGGCTGTAACCTTTGAAGCGCGCAGTTGGCGGTAGGAATCGTTGGTTGGTGAGTTTGACCACCTCTTCCGCGAGGGGCGGCTGAAAGCCCTGGCCCCTGTCTGTCCAGTGGCGGCCGGCGTCGATGAAGGTGCCCGCCCATAAAAGTTCCGGTGCGAGGTTATCTGCGGAATAGACCAAGTTCACTCCGACGGGAAAGCCAAAGCTGATGCCGCGCGGCGAGCTGCCTTCGATGAAATTACGGTAGATTGCGGTCTTGCCATCCATCGGTGTGAGAATAAGCGAAGGGCTACCGGGTGCGGATTTCGGGGGGTTTGAGGAAAGCCATTGCCACTGCTTTGCACCAGCCGGTTTCCAACCCAGAGAAATTCCCTGATCCCCCTTGCCTTGAAAATATTCAATGCGAACCGGGTTGGCTCCCGCCTTGAGAGCGGCTTTCCCCTGCGAGGAGCGATTCTTGTCACCCAACGGGCCGATTCCCTTCACCTCGGCTACGTTTTTGCCGTTGAGTATAAGTTTTGCACCATCGTCGGCATCGAGCATGAAGTCGTATTCACCATTAGCGGGAGCGATAAAATCCCCTTGCCAGACGATCCCAAAGTCTTCCTTTAGCGCTGCCAGCGCTGTGTTGAGAATGCCGCTATGTTCTTCTTCGACATTCTCGGACTGGATCTTTTCAAAATGCGGCATGTAGATCCACTGACCTTTGTAAACGCTTGAAGTGAGGTTCGCTAGTGCAGTGGGCTGTTTTTCTAGAGGGAAAAGTTTCAACAGTTCGGGCGCAGTCCATAGTGTGGTGCGGGACGCGAACTCGGTCCGGGCGATTCTGACGAGGTCACGCTTTACGGCCTCGCCTTTGTTGCCCCAAGATTTGTGAACAAAATTAAGGATCGCCACGATTTGGTCATCGCCGAGGGCATCGCCTTGGGGGGGCATTGCGAGGTTGTAGGCTTTGCCGCCTACCTCGATGGGGCCTTGGAGACCTTTGAGGATAATGGCGACGGATCGTTTGGGATCACCGTGCACCCATTCGCTGCCTGCGAGGGGCGGGAACGCACCACCTGTTGCTCCTTTTCCGTCGGATGCGTGGCAAGCGGCGCAGTAGAGTCCGTAAAGTTGCTGGCCGTCTTGGGCGCGTAGGTTAGGATTCGTTAGGAGCAGGGAAAGTGGAAGCAGTAGCTTGAACTTAGTCATATAGATGGAAACGGGATTAGGGACGGAGATGTTTCAAACATAATTAGGAAGGTTGGTGGTTTGGTCGCAATTCGATCTTGGTCAATGTCATTCGCGCTCTTGCCGCCGTTTACCTAGGCTACATGCCTATCGTGCAGATTCTAACAGGTGACACGCTGCTTGTTGACAGGACGAAAGATATACAATTACTTCGGTCATGACTATGTGAGGATACAAACGTTGTGGAGAACGATCGAATCTAACCGCGCTGATCTGTTGCCCTTGGGTCACAGCCACCGAAAAAGTTCAACATCGTCCTCCTATTCGCCCGCAGGCCAACGCATTAACAGCTTTTCCGAGGTGCCTACCAGAGATTCCGAAGCGCGCGATGCGGTGCTGAAGGATGTCAGGACAAATTTCCAAGGATTCCTCGCCGACCGCGAAGATGGGCAGTCGTTCTTATATTCTTTCAACTCGACCAATACCCACCGCACCTGGGTGAATGGATCGGGCAAGGCACTGTGGGGACTCGATCCGGATTCACTAAAAGGTAAACTTCCGCCTTTCCTTCCCGACTACGAGGTCGTGCGCGAGGATTTAATGCCTTATCCAGTCCGCGCACTGCGGACTTCCTTTATGTTAAAAATTTCAAGCCTGACCGCCGGCCGATGAGCGATCCCAAGGCGGCGAATGGCGACGATATGCCCGATGAAAAGAAGTTTCAAAATACCCACGCCGCTTTTGCGGACATCGATGCTTCACCCACCAAAACTTGGTTAATTCAAAACCGTTTCAAGGAAGGCATCAAAACCGTGCTCAAGGAGGCATGGGAAAAACGTCCGGAGGAGGAACTCTACATCCTAGCCGATGACCCGCACCAGATCCGCAACGTTGCTGCGGACCCTGCTCATACGGAAACTCTCAGTAAACTACGCGGCCAGTTGATGGGAGAGCTCGCCGCAAAGCAGGATCCTCGTCTAACAGAAGCCTTTGACAGGCCTCCTTATCTGGGCAATAACCGTTAGTGAGCGGGTTATTCCGCAACCTTGGGCTAGATCGATGCTTCCAAGTGGAAGGCATCGTCCGCTGCGCGGATTTCCTGGATAATGATCTGGAGAGTGGTTTTGCCCTTGAAGGTGTTACGGTCGATGGTGAACGCGATGTCCCATGGCGATTTTGGGAGTTCGTGCTCGCCGCCGCCGAAGAAGACGGCGTCCTGCTCGTGATGACCCTGGCGAAGCATGAGGCGCAAGTGCTTGTTCTTCATTTGGAGGGGCGGGCGGCTAAGATCCACGTTGCGGGCTACGAACACCGGTTGTGGGTTGCCGTTTCCGAAGGGTTGGAGGAGTTCGTAGCTGGCAAGGAAACCGAGAGAAAGCTGCGCGAAGCTGATCTCCGCGTCATACACCAGCCTCGGGAGGCGTTCTTCCTTGCTGCTGTTTTCTAAAACGTAAGCCGCAAAGTTATTCCTGAAAGCCGCCATGTTCTCCTCCCTGATCGAAAGGCCGGCCGCCATCGCGTGACCGCCGCCCGCGAGTATGTCGCCGGAGCAGGCGCGGATCGCCTCGACGAGAGATATCCCGGGGATCGAGCGACCCGAGCCCTTGCCGATGCCGTTTTCATCGATCGCGATCACGAAGGTAGGCTTGTAGTATTGCCGCATCAAACGCGAGGCAACGATGCCGACCACGCCGTGATGCCAATCCCGCGAACCTAGCACGATCACCGGATCTTTTTCCAAGTCGAATCCGGCGGAAAGCTCGGCCGCCGCCTCCTTACGGATGAGCATCTCGATATCCTGCCGCCTGCGGTTGTAGGCGTCGAGTTTCTGAGCGAGTTCACCGGCGGTTCGGTCGCAATCGGCATTCAGCAAGGCGAGTGCGTCCTCGGAAAAATCCATCCGCCCAGCGGCGTTGATGCGCGGCCCAATCCGGAAGCTGATATCGCCCGCCGTCGGGTTGCCGTTCACTCCTGTGATTTTTTGCAGAGCGCGCAGACCCGGGTTAAGTGTTCCGGGTAGTGCTTTGAGCCCGTGGTGCACGAGTAGGCGGTTTTCCTCCACCAGCGGCACGATGTCGGAAATGGTAGCCACCGCCACGAGATCGAGCAGTCCCTTGAGATCGAGATCAACGGGTCTCTCCTTCATGAGGGCGTGGCCAATTTTCCACACCACACCGGCTGCGCAGAGGTAGGTAAAATCTTGGCCGCATTTCGGGTTCACGATCGCGGTGCAATCCGGCCTACTCACAGGGTTCGGCTCGTGATGATCCGCGATAATCACATCGATCCCGTTTTCCCGTAGGTGCGCGACCTCAGCGGTCGACACTGTTCCGCAATCCACTGAGATCAGCAGGTCGGGTTTAGGTCCTTCCGCGAGGCAACGCCCGATCGCCGCGAAGCTAAGTCCGTAGCCTTCGGCACCCCGGCGCGGCACGAACGCCCGAGGCTTCAGCCCGTAGGCGCGGAGGATTTTCGTCATCAGCGTGATCGAGGAAATCCCGTCCACATCGTAGTCGCCGAAGATGCAGACACTCTCCTTCCGATCCGCCGCCTGAAGGATGCGTGTGACGGCGGCGCGCATGTCGGGCATCAGGAAAGGATCGCTCAGATCCTTGAGCTGCGGGCGCAGGAAGGCCTCCAGCGCCTCGCCCTCCGGGATGCACCGCTGGCGCACGAGGTGGAGGAGGATCTCAGGGAAATCCTCATCCACCGCGCGCCCGTTCGGTAAAAAGGGCTCGCCGCGCATCACCCATCGGAAAGTCGTTTCACGCATAATTAATGAACATTGTATCTGATCACTACACCGGACAAGTGCAGATGTGGATTTGCGTAAATCCCACTGTCACTTCCTGATTGGATCGACGGAAGTTTTTATACCAACCTTGCCGCGAGGAGTTCACGTTGGAAGATGAGTTCCTTGGGTAGATGGTCGTAGAGGTCGATGAAGAGTTCGCCCTGCGAGACAAGTTCGGCACGCCATTCGGCACGGTCGAATTTCATGACCGCCTCGAAATCCGCCTCCGTGAAGTCGTTGAGTCCGTTGGTATTGAAATCGGCGAAGTCCGGAGTCCAGCCGATGCGGGTCTCATGCCCCGCGGCAGCCCCCTTGCAGCGGTTCACGATCCATTCTAGTACGCGCATATTTTCGCTGAAGCCGGGCCAAATGAATTTCCCTTCGGGAGTCTTGCGGAACCAATTCACATGGAAAAAACGCGGCAGGTTCGTGAGGTATCGTTGCATCTCCAGCCAATGCCCGAAATACGCTCCCATGTTGTAGCCGCAAAAAGGCAGCATGGCCATCGGGTCGCGGCGCACCTTGCCGATCGTCCCGGCGGCGGCGGCGGTCATTTCCGAGCCCATTGTCGCGCCTACATAGACGCCGTGGCTCCAGTTGAACGCCTGATAAACGAGCGGCATGGTTGTCGCACGGCGTCCGCCGAAGATGATGCCGTCGATCGGTACGCCGTCAGGATTCTGCCACTCGGTGTCGATGGTCGGGCACTGGTGGGCGGGGGCGGTGAAACGGGAGTTCGCGTGCGAGGAGGGGCGGCCGCAGTCGGGAGTCCAATCTTTGCCGGTCCAGTCGATCAGGTGGGCGGGCGGTTCCTTCGTGAGTCCTTCCCACCAGACATCGCCGTCATCGGTGAGAGCGACGTTGGTAAAAATGGAATTGGCCGACATGGATTCCATGGCGATGCGGTTGCTTTCCCAGTTCGTGCCGGGGGCGACTCCGAAGAAACCGGTTTCCGGGTTGATGGCGTGGAGTTTTCCATCCTCATGCGGCCAGATCCAAGCGATGTCATCGCCGACGATGGATGTTTTCCAACCGGCATCCGCGTAGGGCTTCGGTGGCTCAAGCATGGCGAGGTTGGTTTTCCCGCAGGCTGAGGGGAAGGCGGCGGTGACGTAAGTTTTCGATCCGTTCGGAGCGTGTATCCCAAGTATGAGCATATGCTCCGCCATCCAGCAGTGCTCGCGTGCAATATTCGATGCGATGCGCAAGGCTAGGCACTTTTTGCCCAGTAGGGCGTTGCCGCCGTAGCCAGAGCCAAAAGACATGATCTCGCGCGTGTCTACAAAGTGGCAGATGTATTTGTCGTCATTGCACGGCCACGGGACATCGGCTTGGCCAGAGGCGAGAGGAGCTCCGACTGTGTGTATGCATTTTATAAATCGGCCATGGCCTTCGCGAGCTTTTGGAACGGCTTCGGAGACCTCATCCTCAAGGCGTTTGAGGATGGATGCACCCATGTGCGCCATGATACGCATGTTGACTACCACGTAAGCGCTGTCGGTTATTTGCACGCCGATCTTTGCCAGCGGGGAATCCAGCGGACCCATGCAGAAAGGAATGATATACATCGTACGGCCTTTCATCGAGCCGGCGAACTTATTCATCAGCAGACTACGCATTTCCTTGGGATCAGCCCAATTGTTTGTTGGCCCCGCCTCATCGGGGCGTTTCGTGCAAATAAAAGTCTGCTCTTCTACGCGGGCAACATCGGTAGGGGTTGAGCGCGCGAGAAAAGAATTGGGACGTTTCTCAGGGTTAAGACGGGTCAAGGTGCCGTTGTCGCAGAGAAGTTGCGTGAGGCGATTCCATTCCTCTTGGGAGCCGTCGCTCCATTCAACATTGTCCGGCTGAAAAAGGGCAACTGCCTCATCTACCCATGCCTGTAAGGCTTGGAAAATTGTGCATTTCTTTAACATGAAGATGTGATAGAAGCGGGTTGGATGCCAAGTGGCAAGATTACCTAATGGGGGGAAGGAATATGCCGGCTTTTGGAGAATTCGGATAAGCCATAATTAGCATGGATAGTTACAGGGTTTGCGCATTAAGGGCTCATCCACTCCCATGTTTCAATATTCCCCTTTTGAATTCACTGAGAAAAGTCTAGTGTCATTGGATGAGCATTATCACAAAACGCGGTGACGATGGGGAGACCGACTTGATGTTCGGTAAGCGGATCTCGAAAACATCAACGCGTATCGCGGCACTGGGGGCGATTGATGAATTGAACGCGGCGCTGGGTCTCGCGCGTGCGGCCGATGCCGAAGGGCGACACGGAGTGATGATCGACCGTATGCAAAATCTTCTTTTCGGTTTGATGGGGGAGCTTGCTTGTTTGCCTGAGGATATCGGAAGATACCACGAAAAAGGTTTTGCGGCGCTGACCGAGGCAGATCTTGATTGGCTAACGGAAACCGCCAAAGAGGCAGAAGCGAAAGGTGTGCGCTTCACGCATTGGGCGGTGCCTGGTGCAGAGGGGTCGTTGGCGCGGGCGCATCTCGACTACGCTCGCACGGTTTGCCGCCGCGCGGAGCGACATCTGCTCCTACTCCACAAAAGCGGCGGTGAGGTGTCGCTCAATATACGGCTTTTCCTTAACCGATTCTCCGATGCTCTATGGATATTCGCGCGGAGATATTGAATTTCTCCGCCCGATCTGCGAGAATCTAAGCCTGTAGTAGTTCGCCAAGAACCTGACTGCCGCCGAAGTGATCGCAGTGGCAGTCGCCGGCTGGATTATCGAGTACCTTAAGCCAAAGTCGCCCAAAGATCCTTGAAAAACGAAGTTAGGAAATGCTACGTTAAGGTGCTTGGGTATTTTGAAACACGTAAGGCTTACTGTTAGAAAACCGTTCAGTGTAAGGAATTGCGGAACCTATACACGCTGTTAAAATGAGCTTGTGATCGAAGTAGCATTTAATCGTGGAATCCACATCCCAGAATTGGATTTCTGGCTAGATCCTTGGGATGCTAAGGAATCTGCTTTCGTGTCACACGCTCATGCTGATCATTTTGCGAGGCACGGCCAAGCACTTTGCTCCACGCTGACGGCGAAGCTTCTGCGTTCGCGTTTCAATATGGCAGAGTCGCGTCTCGAGGGGGCGGACTTCGGGCAGATGATCGATCGTCTAGGCTTCCGACTGCGAATTCTCCCGGCAGGTCATATCGCGGGTTCAGCGATGCTGCATATAACGCGTAAAAAGGACGGAGCCACTCTTCTTTACACTGGTGATTTCAAGGCGCGGCGAGGGCGTACCACCGAACCGGTAAATTTCATCCAGGCTGACACGCTCATTATGGAGACGACTTTCGGATTGCCGCAACTCGTTTTCCCAAGCGCCATGGAAGTGGATGCTGCGGTGTTGCGATTCGTGAATGATGCTTTAGCTGATGGGGAGACGCCGGTTCTTTTCGGATACTCTTTGGGAAAGGCGCAGGAGGCTATAGCATTATTGGCGGAGAATGGCATTCCCGCGCTATCCCATCCCAAGGTGGCGGAAATGACGGAGGTCTGTCGGGCAGCTGGGATATGGTTGCCGGAACCCCGCGTGTTTGAAGGTTTCGCTATGGAAGGCCATGTGGTGGTAGCACCTCCCAATGCTGTTTCCGCTAGGCTGCTGCGCGGCCTCAAAAACAAACGTACGGCTATGCTCACCGGCTGGGCGTTACAGCCCGGTTCGCTCTACCGCTATCGCGTCGATGAGGTAATACCCATGTCTGACCACGCGGATCATGCCGGGCTACATGAGTGTGTAACAAGAGTAAGGCCTAAACGTGTTCTCACGGTGCACGGTTTTGCCAAGGAATTTGCCGCTGAGCTGCGCGCGAAGGGGATCGATGCCTGGTGTGCGATGGGTGGAGATCAGCTAGAGCTCTCGCTCGGAAAATCGCACTCCTCTACGCTTGGCGCCACGACGCCTCGCCACAGCCGTCCCACTTGCCAACTTGCCGATTTCTCAGATGTTTGTCGGCTAATCGGCGAAACGAGCAGCCGTATCGCCAAGATCGATTATTTGGTAGGCTATCTGAGGGGGCTCGACGGGGACGATCTCGAGACTTCCACCCGATGGCTTACCGGCGAGGCTCTGCCGAGGCGGGCGGGGAGGCGATGCCTGAATGTTGGCACTGCCACTATCAAACGAGCGCTCATATCAATACCTGGAGTCAGGCTAGAGCGTTACCAGGAAATTTCTGCCTCTCAGAATGATATCGTAAGGACAGCTAGAATTCTTTTGCAGGAAATCAATCTTTCACCTAAGCCATTAAAATTAAGTAATTTATATATATTTTTTGTAAATTTACTAAATACAAATGAATCACTCCACAAAGTAGAAATTTTATCGAAGCAGTTGTTTGAATTACATCCTTGTGAGGCAGAATCGGTAGTCAGGCTACTGACAGGTGATCTCCGTATTGGACTGAAGGAAGGATTGGTGGAAGAGGCGGTTGGTAAATTGTTTCAAGTGGATGATTCAGAATTTAGGCAGGCAAATATGCTCACTGGAAACCTTGGGCGTACAGCAGTTTTGGCGAAGCAAGGTAGGCTCTCCGAAGCAGCCTTTACGCCGTTTGTGCCGATCCGCTGCATGCTGGCCGTGCCGCTAGAACGTGACGAGTCGGACAACAGGCCGAGGTTCGCAGATCTACCGTTATCACCGCCGTTCTGGCTGGAGCCGAAATACGATGGGATCCGGGCGCAGCTCCATAAAGTGGGCAGGGAAGTCGGTCTATTTTCACGGGATCTCCGTCCGCTCGACAAGGAATTCCCGGAGCTGATCTCGGCGGCGGCAGCCATAGCGGGGGATTTCGTCTTGGACGGCGAGGTGATCGCTTACGCGGAGGGAAGGAAACTGGGTTTTGCCGATCTTCAGAAGCGCCTTGGTCGGCGGAAGGTGGAGGGCGACTTTTTTATGGATTCATCGGATGGCGCTGCTTCCGTGCCTCTTAGATTTATTGCGTTTGATCTGCTATGGGTCGATGGCGAGAGCTTGCTGGATTTTTCTTTGCGGAAACGGCGCGAGCGGTTGGAGAGAATTCCTTTGAAAGGTATTTTTGAATGCATCAAGGTCTTGCGTGCGGACGATGCCGGTGAGGTGGAGGCGCATTTCAAGTTTGCCCTGCAACAAGGCCACGAAGGGCTCATTGCCAAAGATCTCGAGAGTTTTTATTCACCAGGCAAGCGTGGCAAGTCGTGGGTCAAGCTCAAGGGCGTGATGCCGACTCTCGATTGCGTGGTGACCTACGCGGAGCAAGGGCACGGTCGACGGGCGGAATTGCTGTCCGATTACACCTTCTCGGTGCGCGACGAGGTGAGTGGCGAGCTGAGAGTTTTGGGTAAAGCCTATTCTGGTCTCACGGATGCGGAAATCGAGGAACTCACCGATCATTTCCGCAAGCACACTCTCGAAAAGGAAAGGCGCAAGCACCGCGTGGAGCCGAACATAGTGTTGGAAATCGCCTTCGACTCAATCCGCCGTTCGCCCCGCCACGACTCTGGCCTCGCGCTGCGTTTCCCCCGAATCAAGGCGATCCGCCGCGACAAAACCCTGGAGGACATAGATACCCTCCAAACGGCGGGAAATCTGCTGAAACACTGACTCGCTACGGTCATTGTTTTTTGCAATTTCCTTCTCTAGGCTCTTGCATTGCTGATGGGATGCCGATACCAGCTGCTCCGCCATGGCAAGTGTAGGTGCGATTGATTTTCCGAAAGAAGGTTTTGATGCTGTCATTTTCGACTGCGACGGGACATTGGTGGACTCCATGCCCGCGCACTTCGACGCTTGGTGCGAGGCTCTGGGATCCTACGGCGCAGGCGGAATTTTCAAGGAGGACGTTTTCTTTGCGATGGGCGGCAGGCCCACTCGGGACATTGTGGTGGACATCAACAGCGAATACGGACTGAAGCTCGATCCCGAAGCGATCGCCCTAGCGAAACGCGATGCATTCCTCCGCAAACTCCATCTCGTTGAGCTCATCGACGAGGTGGCGGATTTCGCGAAAAGCCTATGCGGAAAAATGCCTTTGGCGGTAGCCTCTGGGGGGTCCCGCTATGTTGTCGAAAAAACTCTTAAACTTCTGAATTGCTCCGATTGGTTCGATGAGGTCGTGACCGCAGAAGATGTTTCCAACGGTAAGCCCAGCCCCGATATTTTCCTCAAAGCCGCAGAACTACTCGGTGTCGCGCCGGAAAGATGTCTTGTGATCGAGGATGCGCCTCCGGGTGTGATGGCCGCGCTGGCGGCAGGCATGCAAGTGATCACCGTGCCGATGCCGCTTCTAGACCGCACGCACTGAGCTTCCGGCCGTCAATCGGACTTTCCCACGTCGGGGCCTTTAATTTTTTTCGCTTCGGTAGAACCGGTTAATTCATTATTCTGGGCGGTGGATTTGGTAATGGTGTAAACCCCGTCGCCGATCTCAAGTACGCCCGTTCGAAGGTCTGCCGCCGCGTATTGCCCTAGCCTCTCGCCAGTTGCGATAAGGTTTGCGGCACGGCCATCGGGACCTTGGGTGATTAGGATGGAGCCGTTCTCTACTGTCCATGTTCCGTAGAATTGTATCAGAACGAATTCTCGATTCGCAGGGATCGAAGCGATACGCCCCACTAGCATTGGCTTGGACTCATCCTCTTCCTTTTCTACGGGCAATGCGTCTGGTTTATCCGCGCAGGCGGCGAGGAACATGCAAAGTGCCAGGGTCGTGAAAGGGAGAAATTTCATATCATGGGGCGAGGCGGTCGATGACCCATGAGCCGTCGGGTTGGCGGGTGTAGAGAAAGCGGTCGTGGATGCGGGCGGGGCCGCCTTGCCAGAACTCGATGCTTGACGGAACGACCCGTAATCCACCCCAGAAAGAGGGCAGCGGGATCTCGCCATCCTTGAAGCGGTTTTTGATTTCCTCGAGTTTCATAAGAAGAATTTCGCGCGAGGTGATCACTTCGGATTGGTTGGAGACCCATGCCCCGATCTGCGAATCGCGAGGGCGGGTCTTGAAGTAGCTGAGCGATTCCGCAGCAGAGATTTTTTCAGCATGACCTTTGATAATTACTTGCCGCTCCAGCGTCACCCACGGGAAAAGCAGGCAAACAGCGGAGTTGGCGGCGATGTGGGTTGCCTTGTGCGATTGGTAGTTCGTGAAAAATGTGAAGCCTGTGTGGTCGAAGGCTTTCAGCAGGACGGTGCGCTGCGAGGGCAGGCCTTCGGGCGAAACTGTGGCCAGCGTCATCGCGTTCGGTTCGTGTACGTGAAATTCCGTTGCCTGTTGAAACCATTTTTCGAAGACCTCCGTCGGGTCGTTTGTCATATCCTCTCGGCGTAGACCGCGGGCGGAGTATTCTTTTCGGAAATCGGAAAGATCCATGCCTCACTGCATAGATCGTGATTTACAAACGTCAAACCGCAACATTCTGCGCATGATGTATATATCATATTTTTCAACAATCTTATTTTGTTTCTGGGGATATTTAGCATTTACTCGCGGCATGAAGAGAATATTCAGTATTTGGCCTTTAGGATTAGCGCTCGTTCTCGGAGTTGTTTCCTGCAAAGAGAAACCACAGGCAACCAAGGCTCCTAAAAGCGGGGAAAGCGTTGCCAAGACTGCGGTTGAAAAGAGCAATCAAGGAGTAGTGCCCAAGCCGGCTCCCAGTCTCAGCATCGAGGAGCGTGCGGCTAAGCTCGGCTTTGTGAAGCATCTTCCGGCGGACACCGAACTAGTCATGTCCGTCTACAATACCCAGCAGGCGGCCGAGCAACTCAAAGCGCTCAGTCTTTACGGGTTCTTTGAGGAAATGAGCAAAGCTGCGTTGATGGGCGGCTTTCCCGAGCCCGATGAAGAGATGGAATTGGAGGGTTTCGACGAGGAGGACTTCGAACAGTTGGAGGCCGAGCAGGGCGAGGATGACCTGGCGGACGAGGATGCGCTGCTGGATGAAGAAATGGGCGAAGCTACGAATGCATGGACGCTTTTTGGAAGCGAAATCACCATCGCCATGGGCAAAACGACCGGCGAGCAAATCGGACAACTCCTCACCACGAACCGCCGCATGAGCTACTTACAGGCGATGGCCTTTGGCAAGGCTGTGCAGGGTTACGCCAAATCCGGCAACATGGACGATTTTTCTTCGATATTGTCTGAGGCAATGGAGACGGGATTGATTAAAAACATCCTCGAGGATTCCGAATCCGGTATCGCTCTGTTAGAGAAAGCCGAGATGCCGCCCATATACATTTCCTTCAGAGCGAAGGAAGGGGAACTTGAGCAAGCTGCCCAACTCGTCAATGGTAGCATGGGCATTTTTGATATGGCCGGCGATATGGCCGTGCCCGTTGAATTCGAGTCGGGCGGATCGAAATTTGTTGGATACAAGCTCTTGGGTGAAAAAATGGTTGAGATAATGGAAGCCGAAAGGGAATCCATGGACGAACAGATCGGCGCAGAAAATATGGACAAGGTGTTTACTGCTTTGGGTAAGAAAAACCTGATCGTGGTCACCGGTACTATGGGCGAATACGTGGTGATGATGATCGGCGGTTCTGAGGAGTCCCTCAAGCTCGTCACCGATGCGAAAGAGTCGCTGGTCGGCACCGAATCGCTGAATTTTGCGGACGCTTACGCTGACAAGAAACTTCTCACACTAATTTACGGTGAGCAGGAAATGTGGGGTCCAGTGATCAAGGCTGCGACTGGTATCTCTGCTTACGCGCTCGGCATGAGGGATGGAATCGCCAGCGGCGGCGGCCTGGGCGAGACGCGCGATCTTGAAGGAATGCTCCAGATTATCGCCGACCGCGAGAAGGATCTCTTCGCTCTTGGCGGATCAAAGGATATTGGCATGGTCGCTTACACCGAGGAGGGACTGATGATCGAGAGCTTCGGTGGATACGACAACGGCGCGATGGATTGGGATGCGAAAACGACCCTCTCCCACCTCGGCGACAGCGCGGATAATATGATTTTTCTCAACATTCCCAGCAACGCCGCATACGACGAAAAAATGGGCGAATACCTTGAAGCAATTGTCGAGACAATATATGCCGCCACGATGAAGTTCGCCGAGTTGGAGATTGAGGCTCCCGAGATGGAGGAGATGAGGCAATACACAAAGATGTTCGACACACAGTTCAGCGAGGACATGATAGGCCTTTACGAGGCGATGAGCACGAGTATGTCCGATGGGCTCGAACAGGAAATGGCCTTTGTGATGGATCTGAAGGGTAATATGCCCGCGATCTCCGGCATTCCCGAGAAACTGGTGGCGGAAGGGAAAGCTCCCCGCATGACCCTGCTCGTTCCCGTCAAGGATCGCGCCAAGATCAAGGAATCTTGGAAAAAGATGAACACGCACACCACCTCGCTGCTCGCCAAGATCAGCGAAATGTCCGGTGAAAAGATGCTTATGCAGAAGCCGATCAGCTCAGAAAAGGACGACATGACTACCTGGTTCTTTTCCTTCCCATTCTTTCAGGACGACTTCCTGCCTTCCGTCACCGTCAGCGACGATTGGTTCGCCGCCTCCACCTCTAAGACACAGGCAACCGATCTCATAGCCAAGGCTAAGGCCGGCGGGAAAGCGGGCGAGGGCGCTGTATTGCGGATCAACTTCAACGCCATGACCGAATACGCCGGTGATATGCTTGACATCGTTGAAAAGAACTCCGCCGCAATCTTCCCTGAGGAAAGCGCACTTCAGGATTTTAACTCGGGCAAGGAGCAGATGCGGAAACTTATCGAAGCCTGCAGCGATTTCGACTCGATGACGTGGTCCACCCGCAAGGAAGGCGCCGTCAAGCGTAGCAGCATCCATTTCAAGACTAAGTGACTTTCAACAGAGATCCCTCCACTCCGTTCGGATCGAGGGTAATTTTTCGTTTCAAAGCAACGCCATGGAGATCGAGCCGATAGGGTTTCTACAAACATGTTTCGGGGAGAAATTCGCTGTCCCTCGTCAGCCCGGGCTCTGTCCTTCCGCATGGGGAACGCTGGAACTCCTACCTAAATACCGTTCTCCAGAGGCGGTGCGCGGGCTGGATGGATTTTCCTATGTTTGGTTGATCTTCGGTTTTCACAAGACAGAGCAAGGCAACTGGCATCCCACGGTCAGGCCACCACGGCTTGGTGGCAACGAAAGGGTGGGGGTTTTCTCCAGTCGATCGACCTTCCGTCCAAACGGGCTCGGGCTTTCGCTAGTGAAACTGGATCGCATTGCATCGGACACAGAGGACGGCATGGAGCCACCCGTCCTGCACTTTTCCGGCGTCGATCTCGTCGATGGCACACCTGTGTATGATATAAAGCCCTACCTTCCCTACGCGGAAGCTTTTCCGGATGCGATTTCTGGCTATGCTTACGAGCCGATCACAATGCTGGAGGTCATCGTCGCAGAGGCTGTAAAGGAGGATTTTGAAAAACTGCCGGAGCGCTCACAGCGAGTCATCACCGAGTCTCTCTCGCTTGATCCCCGCCCCGCCACCTCGCCGAAGGGCGATGGCAAGATCTACGGCGCATTGCTTTGCGGTATAAACATCCAATTCCGCTTTATTGATGGAGCGTGCTGGGTAACAGGCGTAGGTATGTCAGATTGATAATTTAATTACAAATCACCTCCAAACGATGAAAAAGTGTTAGAAGATCAAGGAGCCATGATCTTAATGCCTGCCTCTTTAAGAGAGGAGTGGGTAAGTTTCATCAGTATTGCGGCATCGTAACCATCGCCGTGGACACAAAGGGTTTTGGCTTTCAAAGGGATGGTGACGCCGTTGAGGGTTGTGACAGACCGTTCGATAGCGATTTTTAAAGCCTGTGCTACCGCTTCATTGACATCCTCGATCAACGCCCGCTCATCTGTGCGCGGACAAAGGCTACCATCATTACCATAGCGGCGATCTATGTAACCTTCTCCACAAATAGAGAGATTGCACTGAGTAGCTGCCGTGGCGAGTGCGCCTAGGGGAGGGCAGTAGAGAAGAGTATGAGGTTGTAACTCAGCGATTGCGGCGACGAGGGCTTCCGCCATAGCCTGGTTCTGATTTGACTGGTTGTAGAGAGCCCCGTGCGGCTTTACGTGGTGAAGCTGCGGATGGATTTGTAAGAACCTTTCGAGTTGTCGCAGCATGAGACTACGGATTTCACTATTGGCAAGACTCATCGGCTTTCTACCGAAATTTTGTGGGTCTTCGTAGCCGGGATGTGCGCCGATGGCGGTCTGTGTCTGCAAGGCTAGTTCCACTGCACGCTGGATGCTTTCATCATCACCGGCATATCCGCCGCAGGCGATGTTTACTGAACTAGCAAACGCCATCAGTGCCGTGTCTTGCGCGCCGCCTTCGCCAAGATCTGCGTTGAGGTCGATGGTTTCCATCAGGTGAGTTTCATCATCAGGCCGGTGTTGAGAATGCCAAGGTCGCACTGGAGTTCGTTCCATGCATCGCGGGCTTCGTTGAGATCGACTTCGCGGAAATGCACCTTGGTTCCGGGCCAGGCGCGGGCAAGTTTGGGAATGTCAGCGGATATCACGTGGCCGATCTGAGGGTAGCCGCCAATGGTTTGGCGCTCGCTCATCAGGACGATGGGCTGGCCGTCCGGGGGGACTTGCACGGATCCGAAGACGACTGGTTGCGAAATCATTTCGCGGGGTTCCTTGAGTTCGAGCTTGGCACCCTTGAGGGGCGTGCCGGTTCGATCGCAGGACGCGCTAACAGTATAGAAGTTTTCCGTAAATAAGCGTAAAGATTTTTGGCTGAACCAATCTGCCTGCATGCCTCGGAGATAGCGCAGTTCGATCATGCAGCCTTCGGGGTGAGGCCAGGTGACATGCCATTTTTTGGAAACGGGAGCGGTTTTTTCGTTGCCGATGGGCAAGACATCTCCCGCTTGCAGTGTGCGGCCTTGATGACCTCCGAGAATCGCTCGCAGGTCGGTGGCGCGGCTGCCGAGCACCTGCGGCACATCAACACCACCCGCCACGGCGATATAGCCGCGGAGATGGCACATGCGTTTGCGGAGGTCAATCCGTTCGCCGGCCTTGATCTCATATGGTTTTCCTGAGGATGCGTCTGCCCAGCCGACCCAGCATACTCGAGCATCTACGTTGAATTGTAGCACCGCGCCGGCCATCGTACATTCGATTACGGCGGCTTTATCCAGATTGCCGACAAGGCGATTGGCGATGGAGGCAAGCACAAGGTCGGCGGCTCCGCCGGGCGAGATACCGAGGTGTTGCCGGCCCCATCTGCCGTGATCTTGGATGGAACTCAGAGCCCCCGGCTCGATGACAAGAATGTCATCAGTGAGAGTCTCGGGCATTCGGGTTTCGTGTTCGGACCTCCCGATGCTTTCCGTTTCCACAAAGCGCACCTTGTCACCGGGTTGGAGGAGAGCCGGATGCTCGCGATCGGGATTAAAAAGTTTCGTATCCGAGCGGCCTATCACATGCCATCCGCCTTGGGAAGCGAAGGGGTAGATGCCGGCTTGGTTGCCGGCAATTGCGACTGATCCGGCCGCCACCTGTTTCGGGCTGGAGTGGCGCGGCTGATAAAGTTGCTCGGGTAGTCCTTGGAGGTAAGGGAAGCCTGGCGAAAATCCGATTGTGGCCACGGTGAATTCAGCTTTGCCGTGGAGCTTGATAATCTCGGCCACGCTCAGTTTTTTGGCTTTTGCCAGTGCCTCGAGGTCAGCGCCGCCGTATACCACGGGGATGATTATGGTGCGCTTTGGTAAGGGTCGCTTATCAACAAAGTTTTCGATGTGTAGGGAAGTCAGGTGGTCGAGTACCTTCTGTCCGTCTGCGGGATCGAAATACACGGCAATGGTGTCGAAGGAGGAAACGATATCGATGATCTCGCGGATCATGTGTCGCTCGAGTAATTGGCGCAGGTGGAGAACGAGTTCTAGTTTTTTTTCAGAAGAGGATCCTCCTGCGTAAAAAAGCCAGGCTGTGTCTCCGAGCGCGTGCAAACCCATACGTGTATGATGCCAGGATCGCCGAGAAACATTAAACTCTAAACTTTCAACCCCAGCGAAGAGAGAACATAATACTCCGTATGAAGTTGGCGCGGCTGGGGGACGGAGCGGAGATTTTTCACACACTCCAAGGTGAGGGTGTGAGTATGGGAGCGCCTGCAGTGTTTGTAAGGCTGTCACTTTGCAATCTGCATTGCGTCTGGTGCGATACGGATCACACTTGGAATTTTAAGGGCACGTCGTGGAAGCATGAAAAGGATAGCGACCCTGGCTATGCAAAGCACAGTAAGGAGGATGTAATTATCTCGATGACTCCCAGCGAGGTCGCGGGCATCGTGAGGGGCTTCGGTTGCCGAAGGGTGGTGCTTACGGGGGGGGAGCCGCTTTTGCAGGAGGCAGATCTGGTGCAACTCATGGCCGCTTTACGAGAGGATTTGGAGGAATGGTTCTTTGAAATCGAGACGAATGGCACGATCCTACCAGGTGCGGAATTTATCAGTGCGATCGGACAAATCAACGTTTCCCCAAAGCTCGCGAACAGCGGGATGGGCGAGGATTTACGGTTGAAGCCGACTGTTCTCTGCGGGCTAGCTGTGACGAGTAAAGCTTGGTTCAAATTCGTGGTGAGAGATGAGCGTGACATCTCAGAGATCAGCGAATTGATGAATGGAACGGGGATTCGGGGAAGCCGGGTGATCCTGATGCCCGAGGGGCGGACGGTGGAGGTATTGGATAGAAAAGCCGACTGGCTGGCTGGCCGTTGCCGGGATCTGGGGTTCCGTTTCTCCGATCGCTTGCATCTCAGGCTCTGGGGTGACCGGCGCGGGGTTTGAAATTTCAAATTATAAGTAAGAGGGTGTTTGCGTCTGCGAATCCATCGCTTACCGATGGATTGGGGCAGTTAAGCAGATTTCTGCGAAACTTTCTGATAGAACGGGTGTTTCAATAAATGTAGAATAATGAAGATGAGCGAACAGGATGACTGGGACAATAAGGATACTACTTGGGAACTGCTTGGAAAGGCAGAGCTTCGCAAGGCAGACGGCCGTTTCGCTGACGATGTTCTACGCGCCGTGAGGCTACTTCCCGAGTCTGATCCTTGGTGGCCGAAATTGCTCGGTTTTTCGCCGTGGGTTGCTGCCGTTGCCTGTACTGTGCTCGCCGCTTTCGTATCCCTAAACCCAACCGATAATCGAGGCATTACCGCACCGTCCATTACAGATGTAAGCGATGATACCGACCATTGGGTTGAGATCGAGGCTGTCGCCGAAGAAGAGATGATTGTCGCCGCTGCCAATTATCTGGATCGTTTCAGCGATCAGGAGTTGCTGACGCTGATCGGTTTTTAAAGCCAAGCATTTAGAGCAAAATAGACTTAGAATGTAGGCGAGTACTACTAAAGTGGGTGAGGGAAAAGTCTTCCGAGGTTAGCCGGAACTCAGAGAGGTTTGGGTGGCAGAAGGCTGCCGTCGAATTTGCCTTCCTCGATCCTAGGTAGATCAGGTTCCTTGAAATTTAGAGGGATGAACGACCAGAAGTATTTCTTGCACTCGTATGCGAGGGCGCGGTCTTTACCGAGGGGCATTTCCTTGAGGTCTTTTTCGCGAACCTCGACTAAATCAATCTTAGCAGGGCGGAGATCAGCGAGAGAAAATTTACTAATGCCTTCGGTGGCATTAGCAGTGCCGCTTTTTACTGCGTTCACGGATCCGCAGGATACAAACAGCATGGATATGAGCATCCAGATAGTAAGTATTTTATCATAAACGAGAGATATTGATGAATCACAAATAGATTTGTAATATTTCTTCCAAAACACGTTTCATGACGAATTTGACACCAACCATCTCACACTCATCTCGCACTCAGGATCAGGAAATTGCGGACGGGGCGGTTGAAGACCGAGCGCCGCTCAAAAGGTCCACCCACGATGTTCGCTGAAACAAAAAGATCGGTGGAGCGCCCACCGTCGAGGTTGAGCGCGTGACGTATCGTCCATGGGGTGGGTGACTGTAAGGCTAGCGTTTCAGCGAGTCTAGCGAGGGAGCAGGATGATGTTATGCCGATCCACCAGAGCGTACCGCCATCGGTCAGGAGAATGGAACGGACCGCGGATTTTTCTGCATCGAGGCCACTGACGGGACCGTTGTTTTCCACTAGGAGTGGGCCGGCTTGAACGAGTTCGCGTGCACCGGAGAATGCGGAATGGGAGGAACGGCGTTTGATGGAAAGTTGGCCGGAAGTGTTTTCCCAGAAGATGCCGGAACCGAGCGAGGAGGCGGAGTTCCATGCGCCAGAGCGTTGACCGTTCGATACGACCAAGCCAAGAGGGTTACCCTCTGGAGTGAAGAATCCTGCGTTCATCACGGCCAGCGCGGCATGCTTATCGGATACATCGCGAGCGTAACCAAACGCCGAGCCGGGGCCAAGTGACTGGTCGATCACGGCAAGGCGGTGGCTGCGTGCATCGAAAGCCACACCCTTGAAGGTGATTGCGCCGATCATTTTCACAAAAAACAAAGGTGGGCGGGCAGGCAGTGATTGGAAAGGTGTGTGTGCGGTGGGCTGCGGTACGGAAACGGCGGGCAGACGCAGGTTGATTTTGCGGTCAGTATCCAAGGGGATCGCCGGGCGGCAGGCGCACGACAGTATGGTCAGGAGGGCGATGGGCAGAAATCGCATCAATTTGCAGGTTATCCCTCGTTGGCACTTTTGGCAAGGGTGCGGGGATCGGAGTTATGACCGGAAGTGTGAGCTTCGCGGTTGCGTGTTACAGAATGTGGTGCGAGATTAAAAACGATGAAAGGTCTAAACCTTCCCCAGAAGTGCGGAGTGATGCTCCTTCCCGATTGCACCCTTTTTCCACAAGGTGGTTTGCCGCTTTTTATTTTCGAAGAACGCTACCGCCTGATGCTTGCCGAGGCGCTCGCTGGGGACTGTATTTTCGCCGTTGGTCGCGTTTGTGACGATGGGGAGAAAGAGACGATTTCTCCTGTTGGGACCGCTGGATTGATTCGCGCTTCACGCGAGCGGGAGGATGGCACTTCCGAGCTTCTCCTACACGGGGTCATACGCGTCCGCTTCAACGAGTGGCTGGATGACAGTCCCTTTCCCTGCGCCCTCATTGAGCCAGTGCCTTCTAAACAAATGGATGGTAGGAAAGGGGAGGCAGCCATGGTAACCTTGCGCGGCACCGTCGAGGACGGCGTTGCCCACCTGCCAGAGGAAGTGCGTGCGGGGGTTGCCACCCTTCTCGATCAGGCCGAAGAACCCGGACTCATGGCTGATCTCGTCGCCCAGCAATTCGTTCACGAACCGGATCTGCGCCAGAGACTTCTGGAAACCATCTCCCCCGGCGAGCGCATTAGCCTGATCTGCGGTTTCTTCGAGAAGCTGAAGGGTGGGGAGTAGATGCGATTGCGATTTTATTCATCCTTGTCTGGAGCGAGGTCGGGCAACTTTCCGAAAAGTTCCTTTAGATAACTCGGCGTGAGGGTTTCCGGTGTAATAATGGGTTCCTCGCCAGGGCTCATTAAGACATTGACTGGGATGGCGGAGCGGTCGAGTTCTTGGAGCTTTTTCTCCACGGCGGGGTTCGGACGGGTTTTGTCAGCTTTCATGAATACGATGCCTTTTTCCTTAGCCAAGGCGATCACCTCATCGGTGTAGGCAATTTTTTTGTTAACCTGGCAGGTGAGACACCACTGTGCGGTGAAGTCAATATACACGGGGATATTATCGGAAAGGAGTTCCTCGACGGTTTCCTCGGACCAAGGCACCCAGAGATTTTCTGCTTTCTTGGGCAGTGCCATAACGGTCCCAGAAATCGCGAAAAGAATGGTGGCAGCGAGGGCGGCGGCACGAACTTTTCCTGACTTATGGGGAAGGTTCCAGCGGCCGTAGATCCAAGCAGCTGTCGCGATGAGGCTGAGCCCTAACAGGGGGGCGAGCAGGTTTTCCTGTCCGATGAGGCCGGAATAGACCCAAAGCAGGTATCCTGTGGTGGCGAAAAGAAGGAAGGACATGGCTTGCTTAAACGACTCCATCCACGCGCCGGGGCGGGGGAGTCTTCCCACCAGATGCGGGAACAAGGAGAGCACGAGGTAGGGCGTTGCAAGACCCATCGCCATGGCTCCGAAGGCGGGAAAAAATTGTTGGGCTGGCAGCGCCATCGCAGCTCCGATCGCGACTCCTAGAAACGGCGCGGAGCAGGGCGTGGCAACGACGGTGGCGAGCACGCCTGAAAAAAAGGAACCCGAGTGACCAGTTTTGCTTTGCAGTTTACCGCCGACCGAGGTGGCCGAGGTTCCGATTTCGAAGAGCCCGAACATGTTAAGCCCAAGGATGAAGATTAGCAGCAGCAGGATTACGACCACCCAAGGCTCTTGGAGTTGGTAGCCCCAGCCTTTTAGCTCCGAGCCATTTCTTAGGGCAGTGGCGCGGAGTGCGAAAAGGATTCCGCTGAGCGCTGCAAAGGAGGCGATGACACCGAGTGTAAACGTCATGCCATGGAGTGCGATTGAGCGTCGGTTTTCACCAGCTTGCTGCACAAAGCCCATGATCTTCAAGCCGATTACCGGGAAAACGCAGGGCATAAGATTGAGGATCAGACCGCCAATGAACATTCCGCCGAGAATAGGGAGAAATTGCAAAAACGATACCGCCTGAGCGCGTGGGGAGGAAATTCTCGTTTCAGGAATCGTGAAGGATTGAGTTCCGACGATCATTCCCGAAACTGTGTTTCCTTGGGGTATTGCGGTATCAAATAGCTGGTCGATCAGCTTGCGCTTCAGGGTGAGTAGAATGCCTTTATCGTTGATCTCCGCTTTTCCGCCATTGGAAAGAGCTTCCAGATAGGGCTGGTTTGGAATAAAATCCGTTGGCGGATTTTCCATTTTTGGGATTTGGATTTGAATCTCCTGAGGACGATCTCTTATCGATCCGGCACTGATCGCATCGGGTGAGGGATGGGTGGGCGGAATACGGTTTCGTGCCGCCTTGAAAAGGTCTATATGATTAGGATCAATCACTGCCGTCATAGCCACAGGAAGATTGATTGTGAATTTGGCTTCCTCATCGATGCATGAATCCTCGCAGATCTGCCACTTCGCGTGGGTGCTGAGGGTCAAGGTATCGCCCGCAGATAGCGAGCTGGGTACTGTGATCTCAATGAGAAAGACGGTCGATCCATTGTAAATGAAACTTTTTCCGTTGAATCCTTCTTTCACATCGGGAACTGGCCATTGGATATCGCCAGCCGTGGCACCAGGCGGCAGCTTCCACTCGATGGAAGGTGATAGCTCGACTCCACCGGAGTTCAAGTAGTAGCTGTGCCAGTTTTCCGGATGCTCCAGCTTGAGTGCGAGGGTGAAAGGCTTGCCCGGAGCTACTGCAGTAACCTCAGGGATCAAGGTTGATACAGACTTTGGCTTTTCCGCATGGAGAAACGTGGCAGTACTGAGCAGGGCGAGTAGGTAACGCATACTGTTATTTGAGACTATACTGACATTCCATCCAACCAAAATGAAAAGCCGCAGGGAATAGTTTCCGGCGACCTTACAGCGAAGCGATCATTGGCCTTTGATGTGTTTGTGGCAATGGCTTGATTGTTAGAGCCGGTGGGCTCGGCGCAGTTACTGAGGGAAAGACGCAAAAACCAGACTTAATAATGAGGTGTCTTTTTTTCGTGGCGTTGTCACGACTAGGAATCGTACAAGATCAAACCCTTCAGGTTCACCTTAAAAAAATATCAATTAATTTTCAGAGGCGCGGCTTTGCGTAAGGCAGCCGCATGGGAGGACTGAGTTCAAAATAGGTATCAAGCGCAGTGGATGCGAGTGAACCCAGCGCGGTGAGATCAATGGCTCCGTCGGCTCCGAAATGATTCTCCGGCAATTGCGCGAGAATTAATTTCCCAACGATCAGGATCGTTCCGTTCGATGCGATGGGAACCGTTTCCTCCAATTCCAATGCGAAACGCATACGAGACTCCGCTACAAAGGGCGCGGCCACATTTCCCTCATAGTGCGGCGTAAGTCCGGCGGCGGCGAACTCGGAGATGTCACGAGGGTAACGGGCGGAGCAATGATGCGCTGCATCTAAGATGCCGCTGTGAATGTGGTTGATGGTGTAAGATTGGGTGGCGAGAATGTTTGAAAGCGTATGCCTCTCAACGAGGTCCGGTCGCGAGACAATGCCTATAAGCGCCGGGTTCGAGCCGAGGTGTGTGACGCTCGAAAACGGCGCGAGGTTCACGCGCCCCTCCGCATCGATACTGCCGACAAGGCAGATCGGCTTCGGCCCCGGAAGGGAATTCACAAAGCGGGCGCGAGCGAACTTTTCCATGGCTTCGATGTCGGAGAGATATATCGATTTCATGTTGTCCATAAGTTTAACACGGAAATTACGCTTTGCTGAGATTTGAAATTATATACGGTCTTTCTCTGTAAAAAAAAATACTATCTCCACGTAAAGGAAACATCATGAAATTAATAACAACCCAATATGTGCTCTTTGGAGCCACCTTGATCTGCGGTCACCTTCACGCTGAGGTGAAACCCAACGTCCTTTTTTCTGACGGAGCCGTGCTCCAGCGCGAGCAGAATGTGCAGGTTTGGGGCACTGCCAACGAAGGCGAGAAGGTAATTGTTAAGATCGCTGGGCAAACGGTCAGTGCTATCGCGCAGGGCGGTAAGTGGAAGGTGGAGCTAAAACCCCTCAAAGCGGGCGGCCCGTTCACGATGAAAATCTCCGGCGACAACGAGGTCACGGTGAACAACCTAATGGTCGGCGAGGTTTGGGTGGCTTCTGGGCAATCAAACATGGAGTGGACACTCAACCAATCCTTCCAGCCCGAAGTGGAGAAACCCAAGGCGAAGTTCCCGCAGATCCGAATGATCACGGCTAAGAAGGTGACCTCGCTGCAGGCCTTGGATCAAATCGAGGGAAGTTGGCAGGAATGCTCGCCAGAGACGGTGGGAAATTTCTCGGCGGTGGCTTACTATTTCGCTCGCGATCTTCACTCAAAGCTAGGCGTACCGGTTGGCATAATCAGCACTTCATGGGGCGGCACACCGGCACAGGCATGGACGAGCGCTGAGGGGTTCGAAGGACAGCCTGAGCTGAAAGACTACGCCGAGCAATTGAAAGCAGCCTTTGAGAAACCACCGGAAAATGGACCCGGGCCGCATTTTCCGAGCGCGCTTTACAACGCTATGATTGCACCCATCGTGCCTTACGGTATGAAAGGCGTGATCTGGTATCAGGGCGAATCGAACGCCGGCAATTCCAAGCAATATCAAACTCTCTTCCCCGCCATGATCGCCGACTGGCGCGCGAAATGGAAACTGGGTGATTTTACTTTTCTTTACGTCCAGATTGCACCGTTTCAAGGCCAGCCGCCGGAGATCCGCGAGGCGCAGTTCCTCACACTAGCGAAATCTAAGAACACCGGGATGGCGGTGATTACTGATTACGGCGATGCGAGAGACATCCATCCCAAGCAGAAGGAACCCGTCGGCCACCGCCTGTCGCTGGCTGCTCGTGCCTTGGCGTACGGTGAGAAGCTTGAGTATTCTGGGCCGCTCTACCAAGAAATGAAAGCTAAAGGCGACAAGGCATGGATCAGCTTCAGCCATCTCGGCGGCGGCTTAGTGGCGAAGGACGGCGACCTAAAAGGCTTCACTATCGCAGGAACTGACGGAAAGTTCGTTCTAGCGAAGGCGGAAATTAAGGGAGACAAGGTCGTTGTGTCCGCCGAGGGCGTGACCGATCCGCAAGCTGTCCGATATGGTTGGGAAAACGTACCGGACGTAAATCTTTTTAATAAAGATGGTCTACCTGCTTCGCCGTTCCGCACGGACGTCCCCTAAATCTTCAACGGGTCTTGATACGCATTTTTTGATGGATACTCTCGATGGCTTGGACCGCGCTGGGATCACCTGGGTTGGCTTTGAGAAACCTTGTGAAATTTACTAAGGCCTCTTCGTGGCGATTTCTTTCGGACAACAGCATTCCCTGCTCGTACATTGCGAGCATCAGGTCGGGTTCAGCGATAACGGCTTTTGTCAGAGCAGAGAGCGCCTCATCATCTTCATTAAGGATGCGGAGGATGTGCCCGAGCGCGTAATTCGCGCGGGCGTCATCCGGGGCGAGGGAAACCGCTATCCTTGCAGCGGCAAGGGCATCGTCTGACCGTTCAAACTGCATCAAGGTGAGGGCGTATCCGGCATAAATCTCCGGCCTATCGCTACCTGTTTCCAGAGCCGATTCATAGTTTGCCACCGCAGCTGAAAGGTCTCCGTCGGAAGCGGCTTTCGCAGCTTGGATAAGGAAATCATCCGCCTTGTCGAGTGCGAGTTCACGGAGATTACACAGCGCTTTCTGCGCGTCCTCAGCGCGACCCAGCGCGTTTAGGATGATCACATAAAGCTGCCATGTTTCGGCATCCTTAGAGTTTTAAATAAGGGAGCTTTCTGCCGATGCGAGTGCTTCTTCGAGGCGACCAGCCTGAATAGCATCCACGGCAGCGTTGTAGAATTGGATGCTTGGATCGGGCATAGCCAAATGGTAGAAAAACCAGATACTTTTCCAAGGCCGAAACATTGTTCATCTTTTTCAACCGTGGTTAGACATTTTTTTATCTTATTATCTGGCATTTTAAAATTTTCGACTTGTCTGGACGTATCTGGACAGCTGCCCTTTGCTTTCCTTATCTGTGAGCCAGAAATCTTCCCATGCACCACGCGTCGACCTTGAGATCAAGGATGCGCATCTCATTTTCAACCGCATCTGGCAGGAGTTGGAGGATTCGCTCGGCATCGAGAACCTGCGTTTTCCCAAGGAATTGATCTTACTCGGTGGGGCACCCGGTTCGGGTAAAGGTACCAATACAGATTATATCCGTAAAGTCCGTGGAATCACAGCGGAGCCCATCGTCATGAGCCAGCTTCTTGATTCTCCTGAGGCCAAAAAAATCAAGGCCGATGGAGGTATGGTTGGTGATGAAGAGGTGTTAAGGTTACTCTTCGATAAATTACTGAAGCCCGAGTTCCGCGACAGTGCGGTGTTGGACGGTTTTCCACGCACCAACGTGCAGGTGGAGTGCCTAAAAATGCTCTACGATCGCATGGTCATGTTGCGCAGGCGTTTTTCCGATAGTCCGGAGGCGCATCATTACCGCCAGCCGGTTTTTCACATCATGGTGCTTTTTGTGGATGAAGCGGAGAGCATCGCCCGCCAGCTCAAGCGGGGCAGGGAAACGCTGGTTCATAACGCCGATGTGCGGCAAACCGGAGTTGGGGAATTAGAGGAGGAGAGGGCGACGGACTTCGATCTCGAGCTTGCCCGCAACCGCTATCGCACATTTAAGGAGAAAACCTACGATGCACTCGTTTCTCTGAAGCAGATTTTCCACTATCACTTCATCAATGCCCAAGCCCCCATCGAGGAAGTACGGCAGAATATCATACGAGAGCTAGATTATCAGAGCTCGCTGGAACTCGATCCCCGAACCTACGACACCTTGCGGCACATGCCGCTCGCGGATGAGATCATACTTCAGGCGCGGCAGGAACTTGTGAATCGTCTCGACGGATATCAAGTTCAGCATCCCGATCTGCTTCGAACTGTGGTTGGTTTCATCCAAGAAAAAATGATGCCGGTCATTAAGCGTTACGCAGTCACTGGGCGGGCAACGATCAATTCTGAGGACACGCTTTTTCACGACAATTTAGCAGTCGCCATACTCATCGACATCTTCTCGGAGCGAGGTTTTCAGGCTATGGTGGACATACACCGTCTTGAGATACCTGAGAAATTTGATCTTAAGACTGGCGCAATTAGCACCCGACTAAAGCTAGTTTATCGCATTACGATTTTCTTCAGTGGCTCAAAGATCAGAAGGGGCTGAATTCAATTTACACTCGCCAGCGAAATCAATTTACACTCGCCAGAGAAAGTGTTTATAAATTAACATGTACATCATATCAATATCATGAAAACAGCTATTACCGTATCTATCACGGGAGCGGCCGGCCAGATCGGCTACGCCATACTTTTCCGCATCGCTTCTGGCTTCGTCTTCGGCGAGGACCAACCCGTAAAACTCCGCTTGATCGAGATTGAGCCGGGTCTTCCTGCTCTAAAAGGCGTAGTGATGGAACTGGATGACTGCGCGTTCCCGCTGCTGCATGAGGTGATCGCGACGACAGATCTAGACGAAGGTTTCAAGGGTGCGAACTGGGCGCTGTTGATCGGTTCGGTGCCACGTAAGGCGGGTATGGAGCGTGCGGATCTGCTCGGTATCAACGGAAAGATTTTTACGGGACAAGGGCAAGCCATAGCCCGCTCAGCGGCCAAGGATATTCGCGTGTTGGTTGTCGGAAATCCATGCAATACCAATGCCTTGATCGCGATGAACAACGCAGAAGGTATTCCTAACGACCGTTTTTTTGCAATGACCCGTCTAGATGAGAATCGCGCCAAGAGCCAGCTTGCGGCGAAGGCCGGTGTACATTGTTCTGACGTGACGAACCTCTGTATCTGGGGCAACCACTCAGCTACACAGTATCCCGATTTCACCAATGCAAGGATCAAGGGTAAGCCCGTCACTGATTTTATCGCTGATACAGCGTGGTTGGAGGGCGAGTTCATCAAAACGGTTCAGCAACGCGGCGCGGCGATCATCACTGCACGTGGTGCCTCCTCCGCTGCGTCTGCAGCGAATGCCGCGATGGATACTGTTAAAAGCCTTATCACCCCAACTCCTGATGGCGATTGGTACTCTGTCGCAATCTGCTCGGACGGCTCCTACGGAATCGCGAAAGGTATCATGGCCTCAATGCCCATCCGGACGAAGGCGGATGGCTCATGGGAAGTGGTGCAGCGTGTGCCAGTCAGCGAATTTTCCCAGTGCAAGATTGATGCCACGATTAACGAGTTGCTCGAGGAGAGGGACGCGGTGAGAGATCTTATTCCGGCATAGAGTTCACCATATCAAACAAGCAGGAACCTCCTCCGCTTATTTTCTGCCGCGCTGGACCCTCACAGAAACTGAATCGGCGTTTGTGAGTATTCGCTTCTCCACTTCTACATCCACAGAGAGGAGGGGATATTCCGTCAGTAAAAATTCCGCAATTTCAGTGGCGAGGGTTTCGATGAGTTGTCTCGGCTTTTCCATGGCCACTACCATTAATTTCTTGGATACATCGTAGTAATCCACCGTATTTCTAACATCGTCGCGAAGCCCGAAGAAGCCCTGCGAAGGTTGCATCCGAATGGTAAGCCAAAGTGTCTGTTGAGTTGCGCGCTCTTCATCCGGAACACCGATGTGCGTTTTCACGGCGAGGCGACGGATCTCGATTTCATCTCCTGTATTCATAGCAATAGCTTGTCTTTGATTACGCGATTGAGAAGTTGGATCGTTGCCGTGTTCAATTCCAAGGAAAATGCTTCTTCTATAGTTACCCACTGGAATTCCTCGGCTTCCTCGTTCAGGGTGACTTCGTATGATTCGGCCTTGGCTATGTAGTTGAGTAGGATGAAATGCTCAGGCCGGATGAATGAAGTTGAGAAGATGGATTCCTGAACCATTGCGAAGCGGATGTCGGAAATCTCCAAACCAGTTTCCTCGCAGATCTCGCGTATCAGGGCATTTTCACAGCTCTCGCCACGCTCAATTTTGCCTCCGGGAATGCCCCATAGGTTACTCCACTTGTGGGTGCGGATCATTAGCACTTTGCCTTGCCCGTCGTGAATTAAAGCACCGACGGTTGCGATGGGACGCTCAGCTTTTCGCTTTTCGAACATTTTGATTAGCACCCCGAGATCTGGTACGGTGATATCTGGCCTGACCGTCGCGAGTAACTCCGCATGGTGGTAGCCGGTGAGCACAGCGATGGAAACGATCCCTCCATGCTTTGCGGTCTCGATATCATGCGTCATATCGCCAATCAACGCAGTCTCTTCCTTATCCAGCGAGTGAGTCTCAATAATGCGGTGAATGAGGTCGCGTTTGTCGAGAACACCGGCATAGGTTTTCTCGAAATAGTGCCGCATGCCGAACTCGTCTAGCTGCCTCGAGAACGCGGTGGCATCCATGGAGGTGAGTATAAACATGCGCAGGCCATGCGATCTCGCCCATTCTAATTTTTCACGGGCGTGGGGCAGAATTGTCACAGGACTAGTCGATTCATCGAAGGCAGGTCGGAAATGTGTCTCCAGTTCCTCCAAGGATACGTTGGGTAGGAGCTCCGCGTAGAACTCACGATAAGGCAGCCGAAAGTTACGCCGGAAACCCTCACGATTATAGGGTGCGATTCCGTATTTTCCCAAGACGGCGTTGGTTGCCTCGATCACTGGTCCCATGTCGTCAACTAAAGTTCCGGACCAATCGAATATCAGATTTTTGAACATATATTGTGAAAATATAAACCCTATATTGTATAATCAACCGCGTCTGAATGCCAACTCTGTGGGTTGGCGGCAAGACACCTAGAAATTTATCCCAACGAAAACCTAACAGATTTAATTTTGTCCTCACCGAAGCGTTCACGGATTCTTTGAAGTAGCTCCGGCTTCATTTGTTCGAGGTGGAAGCGCATGGCGGGTTGTGTGACACGCAAGATGAGGTTTCCCTCTTTCGCTGAAACTGGTTCGGTATTTGCTCCGATGAATTCCCCGGCAATTTCTTTCCATGCAGCCTTCACCTCTTCCTCGTCGAGGCTGTCGGCAAAAAACTGTTTACGGAGAATCTCATCGATCCAATCACCCGCCGTTGAGATGTTCTTGTGAAAATTTAGTGGTTTTTCGCAGCCCAGCCAATCGGAGACTAATTCCTCGTGGATGACCTCGCGCCGATTCGGTTTAGTTTTCCGTGGCGCGGCCATGGCTGTTACTTGTCTCCATCATCGCCGATGGCTTCGACTGGGCAGCCCTCCATCGCTTCAAGGCATTGGGCGTGTTCCTCGTCGTTCTCCGGTTGCTTGAATACGAATGAGTATCCCTCGTCGTCCTCACGCGTGAAGTTACTTGGCGCAGTCTCGCGGCAGAGATCGCAATCTATACATTGGCTGTCCACGTAGAATTTACCGCCTACGTTCTCTTCGTTCTTATCTTCTTTATCGGCCATGTTGTCAGGAAGTTAACTGCCCGTTGGATGCACTTGGAAGGGGTATCTTGCAACTTCAATTTACCGAATACGACCTAAAAGCCACGGCAGAAGCTCATTTGCGGGTAGGCGTATTTGCTCCATTGAATCGCGGTGGCGAACCGTGACTGTGCCCTTGAGAGCTGGGTCTTCCTCGCCAAGTGTCTCGAAATCAATTGTGATGCAGAAAGGTGTACCGACCTCGTCCTGGCGGCGATAGCGGCGCCCAACTGCACCGCTATCGTCGTAATAGACGTTCATCCACTGCTGAAGGTTTCTTTGTATCTCATGGGCGATGCGGACTTGCTCTTCGTTTTTTTTCAGCAGGGGAAAAATGGCGGCCTTGATGGGTGCCATTGAGGGCATGAAACGCATGACGGTGCGCATGTCGCTCTTGCCGTCGGTGCCGAGTTCCTCTTCATCGAAAGCCTCGCAGATCAGCGCGAGCACGGTGCGGTCGCAGCCGGCGGACGGCTCGACGACGTGCGGGAGGAAACGTTCCTTGGTTTCCTCGTCGAAGTATTCCAATGGACGGCCGGAGCCCTTGGCGTGGACGCCGAGGTCGTAATCCGTGCGGTAGGCGACGCCCTCCAATTCCTGTATACCGAAGGGGAACTCGTATTCTATGTCGTAGGTTTTCTTCGAGTAGAATGCGCGGTCAGCATCCGGGACATCAAGAATGTGAAGCTTGGTACGTGGAATACCTATTTCTTCATAGAAGCAGAGGCGTGTTTCCAGCCACTCGTCGGTGAGTCGCATGCCGTCTTCCGGGTGACAGAAATACTCGATTTCCATTTGCTCAAACTCGCGGGAGCGAAAGGTGTAGTTGCGCGGGTTGATCTCGTTGCGAAAAGACTTTCCTATCTGGGCAATACCGAAAGGCAGCTTCACGCGGTTCGAATCGAGGATATTCTTGTATTGGCAGAAAATCGATTGCGCGGTCTCGGGGCGGAGGTAGGCGACCTGATCTCCGGTGGCTCCAAAGTTCGTCTGGAGCATGAGGTTGAATTCGCGCGGCTCGGTGAGTTGGCATTTTGGCGAGGCACCTGGGCAAACGCTAGGTTTCTCCTTGCATTCGTAGGTCTCTAGATTGTCGGCACGGAAGCGACCTTTGCAGGTCTTGCAATCGACCATCGGATCGCTGAATCCGCCGATGTGACCGGAGGACTTCAGGACTTGCTCCATGGTCAAAATTGCACCGTCCATGCCGAGCACATCGTCGCGTTCCTGGACGGTTTTGCGCCACCAGAAGTCCTTGAGATTACGCTTAAGTTCTGTGCCAAGCGGGCCGTAGTCCCAGCAGCCGTTGAGGCCTCCGTAAAGCTCACCCGCCTGAAAAATAAAGCCTCTGCGTTTGCACAGGGAGACGATTTTCTCCATCCGCACTGGGTCCGTAACATCCTTGTTCGCCATATGATTATGTCCCGCTGCTGGGGACGTGGAGGAAAACACAACAGCTGAGCAGCGGCAAGAGAAAGAAGGGGTGGGATCGCTGCGGCGAACCCAGCAATTTCGTAATAGAATATGAATCCGCCGCAGCTTATGCCCAGCCTTTGCAGTAAACTCTTCCTTGGAGTTTAAAATTTAGTGTTTAAAGTTTCCTTTGCTTTGTCCAATTTCCCGCCCCGCCCATGACTGCTTCCGAGATTCGCCAGAGCTTCCTCGATTTCTTCCGTGAAAAAGAGCACACCATCGTCCCCTCCGCCTCGCTGCTGCCGCAGTCACCGGGCCTGCTTTTTACGAACGCGGGGATGAACCCCTTCGTGCCGTATTTCCTCGGAGTCGAGAAAGCCCCTTACGATCCGCCGCGCGCGGCAGACACCCAGAAATGCATCCGCGCGGGCGGCAAGCACAACGACCTGGAGGATGTCGGCTACGACACCTACCACCACACCATGTTCGAGATGCTGGGGAACTGGTCGTTCGGGAACTATTTCAAGAAAGAGGCAATCTCGTGGGCGTGGGAGCTCGTCGTCGGGCGCTGGGGGCTGCCCGCGCACCGACTCTACGCCTCGGTCTATGCGCCCAAGGAGGGCGATCCCGGAAATTTCGACCAAGAAGCCTACGACATCTGGGCGGAGCTTTTCCGCGCGGCGGGTTGTGATCCGGAAATTCAGATTGTCCATGGCAACGTGAAAGACAATTTCTGGATGATGGGAGAAACTGGCCCCTGTGGTCCATGCTCCGAGCTCCACGTCGATCTCACCCCCGAGGGGAATCCCGTCACCGGCCGCAACCTCGTCAATAACGACTCCGACCTCTGCATCGAGATCTGGAACCTCGTCTTCATCCAATATAACGCCGAGGCTGATGGCAGCTTCCGCGAGTTGCCCGCCAAACACGTCGATACCGGCATGGGCTTCGAACGCGCCTGCTCGATTATTCAGGGCACTAAGGGCTTCTCCGATTTCTCGAAAAAGCCCTCGAACTACGCCACCGATGTTTTCACGCCGCTCTTCAGTAAACTGGAGGAACTCAGCGAAAAAACCTACACCGACATCTACCCCGAGCTAGGTGCCGACCGCTCCGCCTTCTCGGAGGAAATGAAAACCGCCATCGCTTTCCGCGTAATCGCGGATCACCTGCGGACTCTATCTTTCTCCATCGCGGATGGGATTATGCCGGGGAATAACGGCAGGAACTACGTGCTGCGCCGGATCTTGCGTCGGGCTGTTCGATACGGAAGGCAGCTTGGTTTCTCTGGAGAAAAGCCGTTTTTCGGCGCGCTGGTAGAAACGCTGGTCGCGGAAATGGGTGGAGTTTTCCCGGAGCTGAAGAATCGGCAGGATGTGATCGAACAAACGCTGGCGAACGAAGAATCAAGTTTTAACCAGACGCTGGATCGGGGATTGAAACGCTTCGAAGAAGCGGTCGGGGAGCACACGCGCCCTCGCGTGTCGCATGAGGCGCCCTCGCCTCATGCCGGCCCTAATTCACAAAAAGCCTCCGAACCCACCTATTCACGCCGCAGCCTCCCCCATTTTGAGCGCCCATGGGGCAAATACATGGTCACATTTACCACGCTAGATCGCGACATCCTCAGCGATGCCGAGCGCAGCATCGTTCTCGATTCAATCCTCCACGCCCGCAAGCTCGGCCAGATTCATCTCTACGCCGCCTGCGTCATGCCGGATCACGTTCATCTACTCATCGAGCCTCAGGTGAAATCCTACGATGCGGATTCCAATCCCGTGTTTTTTAGCCTCACGGAAATTCTCCAGCCGATTAAATCCGTCTCATCCCATAAAATCCTCAAGCATCGTCGGATTGATCTAAACAATGAGAATATTAAGCATCTTTGGGAAAAGGAGTGGTTTGATCGTTTAATCCGTAGTGAATCCGATCTGGTTGAGAAATATAAATATATTCTCGGCAACACAGTGGCGGAGAAACTTGTGGAAAACTCTCCGGACTACGCGTGGACATGGTGTCAGGAGTTTGTCCTTGGTTCGGAGCCGGCAGGAGACGAGGGCGTCTCCTGCGACACGCGGGGGCGCGTGTGCTCCCCGATCTCTGGCGAGATCGCCTTTGAACTTTACGACACCTTCGGCTTCCCCATTGACCTCACAGAACTCCTCGCATCCGAGTTGGGATTGGAAGTAGATATGCCCCGCTTCGAGAAACTCATGGAGCAGCAACAAGAACGCTCACGCGCCGCCCAAAAATCTAACATCGTCCGTGCCCTCGATATTTTCACGGAAGCCGTCACCGAATTCCTAGGTTTTGATAACGACGAATGCGAAGCCATGATCCTGGAAATCCATCCGCAGGAAGACGCACTCTTCGTAATTACCGACAAGACCGTTTTCTACGCCGAGATGGGCGGCCAAGCAGGAGACACAGGAACGCTCAACGACATCCCCGTCACCGGCGTCCAACAAATCGGCAAAGCCCGCGCCCTGGTGATATCTCAAATTTCAAATTTTAAATCTCAAATCTCAATCGGAGACAAAGTTGTCCTGCGTCTCGACACACAACGCCGCCGCCCCATCGAAGCCCACCACACCGCCACGCATCTTCTCCACTGGGCGCTGCACGAGGTTGTTTCCAAGGACGCCGCGCAGCAGGGTTCCGCGGTGGATGAGAATCGACTGCGCTTCGACTTCAACAGCGCTGCCGTAACGTCCGAACAGGTGGCCGAGATGGAGGAGATGGTGAATGGAGCGATCAAGCAGGGTCTCACCGTTTCATGGACAGAAGTGAAACACGCCGACATCAAGCACCGCACCGACATCATGCAGTTCTTCGGCGACAAATATGGCGACACCGTCCGCGTCGTCCAGATCGGCGGGCAGGCGAACCAGCTTGAAGGCCCTTCCATGGAGCTTTGCGGCGGCACCCACGTCCGCAACACCTCAGAGATCGGACTTTTCAAGATCAAGTCGGAGGGAGCGATCGCATCCGGCGTGCGCCGCATCGAGGCGGCTTGCGGTGATGCTGCATGGAATCTCATTCGCGAGAACGTCGAGCGCTGGGATGTGGATCTCAAGGCCGCCACTGAGAAACTAAAAGCCGCCAACGTGAAGCTTTCCGAACTCGGTGGAGAGCCGCTCAGCGTCAATGAATTCCCCCACATCATGGGCGCGATGCTCGTTGAACGCGCGGACATCGCCGAACTCAACGCCACTTTCGCCCACGGTATGCGCACGCTGGAGGAAACCAAGGAAGCCGCCATCGAGGCCGAGAAACGGATCAAGAAAATCCAATCCGCCCAGGCCGCCGCGCTCGCCGACGAATCTCTCGCCGAGCTTATTGCATTGGGAAAACCGATCGTCGTTTCCTTCGAGTCCGACGCCTCTCTGCTGCAAGAACTCCAGAACGGTCTCAAGAAAAAGAATTTCCCCGGCCCGGCGCTGCTCATCGTCGATGACGGAGAGAAACTCCACCTCGCCGTCCACTGTGGCGCGGATGCCTTGGCCTCTGGCCTCAAAGCTGGCGACCTCCTCCGCGACCTAGCTGCCCTCGCTGGCGGCAAAGGCGGCGGCAAGCCCGATCAGGCACGGGGCGCAGCACCGGATCGTGGGAAGCTGGAAGAAATCAAGGCGACGATGATGGCGAAAATCGAGGCGTAGCCTCCATGGACTGCGGCAGCCTGCTGCCGCTTTCCGCGAGACAGCCTGCTGTCAGCGGCGTGGATTGGGCGAACTACATGCCAATGCCGTCCGGCTCGCAGCAAGGCTGCATGGCCGAAAGCTACAGCAGGCTGTAGCAGTCCAAGGTCATTCATCCCTTCCGACCATCCAGCCTCCCCGCCGCGTAAGCTCCGAAGACTTTCAGAATCTCATCCCTCACCCGCTGGAAGACGGCGAACTGCTCTTCCTCGGTGCCGGTGGCATGAGCTGGATCATCGAAGGGCCAGTGGTGGCGGTTCATCTGGCCGGGGAACATCGGGCAGGCTTGGTCGGCGTTGCCGCAGACGGTGATGACGGTTTCTACTTGGTCATCGAGAAAGATGTTCATGTGTTTCGAGTGGTGGCCGGTGGTTTCGATGCCGATTTCCTCGAGCGCGCGGATGGCTAGCGGATGGACGTATCCGGCGGGATTCGAACCAGCGCTTTCGACCCGGAAGTTTTCGCCGAGGGCTTTTCGCAGGATGGCTTCGGCGAGATGGGAGCGGCAGGAGTTGCCGGTGCATAGGATTAGGATGGCGGGAGGTTTCATGAATTCGTTTCTGATTTGCGAGTGATTTTGAAGAGTGGGATAGCAATGAGTGCGCCGAGGATCGTGGAAAATACGTAGAGCCAGATGTGTTGGAAGTTTCCACTCACCAATGCAGGCCCCAACGAGCGAGCAGGATTCATGGAGGCACCGCAGATCGGGCCAGCGAACATCGCTTCGAGTCCCACAACGGAACCGATGGCAATCGCTGCGGTAATTCCTTTTTCCCTCGCTCCGTGGGAGACGTTGAGAATTGTCAGCATTAAGATGGCAGTTAGAATGACCTCCAGCAAAAAGCTCTGAGAATTGGATCCCGATGGGAGAGTCATACCCAGCGATTGTGAGGTAGGGAAAAGCAATTTGAGTGTGCCGCTGGCCGCCAGTGCACCGAGAAGTTGGGCGGCGATATATGCCGGAAGATCTGCGAATGGAAATCGTCCAGCGACGGCGAAGCTGATCGAAACCGCTGGATTGAGATGCGCGCCGCTCACATCCCCGAAAGTATAGATCATCGCTGCGACAACGAGTCCGAAGGTCAGCGCGACGCCAACATGGGTCACGATTCCTCCTGAAATCTCATTCACAATCATTGCTCCCGTCCCTGCAAAAATCATGATGAAAGTGCCGAGGAATTCTGCGAAGAAACGATGCTTCATTATTTCAGCAGGTTTGACCCGGCGCGCAGCAGGATGATTTCCCGCCGAGGGCGGGGAGGCGGTTGATGGAGGGCAGTCCGCAAAGTTCCGGAGCGAGGCATTCGGTGTGTTTGTGGGCGAGGGCGAGGATGACGGCGTCGCCGGTGATCTCGTGGCCTATGATCGTGTATTGGGAAATCACACGATCCTCGTATTCGATCTCCACCGGCAAGCTGTCATCGGGCAGAACGGCTTCGCTTTTATCGAGGATACCTGCCATTTTCCCAGTTTCAATGCGGTGGTCGTAATCTTCGCCCACCCAGATCTGGAGCTGGCAGGTCGCGGTTTCGCGCCGCGTCCCGCCGCAATCGAGGAAGGTCTTTCGGACGTGGCCGATCTCGGTGACGTGGAAGGAAAGGGGAATTGCATCGCCCTCCGGCAGGCGGATGCGGAAATGGCGGTCGGCATTTTCGGCGAGGAGGGATTTCAGTTCGGAGAGTTTCATGGTGTGGCGAGTTTGATCGGGCCCGGGCAGCAGCTGCTTTCGCGATCCTTGAGGCGGGCTTTGGCATTTTTTAGATCGGTCTTGTGGTTGGGGTCGCTGGGGAGTGTTTCGATAAAGTGAGTGAGAAGGGGGAGGTGCTTGCGATGGATGCGGAAATACGTCCATTTCCCGCAGCGCTCGCTCTCTAGTAGCCCGGCCTTGCGAATGATCTGCACGTGGCTGGAAACGGAGGATTGGGGCATTCCTAGGATGTCGGCTAGCTCGCAGACACATAAAGCTCGATTCATCACAAGGCGGACAATGCGCCAGCGTGTCTCATCGGCGAGGGCGCGGAAGAAGGAAGAGGCCGACAGTCTCATAACGGCAAATAACGTGACGAGATAAATCGTTATGTAAAGGCTTGTTTTATGTAGTGATAAATCAGGTAGAAGCGCAAGGATAGGCTGCCTTACGGTGATACAACAAGTCGGTCGCTCTCCGGTTCGCACTCGAAAAGAAAACCGTTTTCCTTGTAGGTCTTGAGGCGAAAGTGGGTGGCGGTGGAGATGACTCCTTCTAGAGAGGAGAGTTTCTCGGAAACAAAGCGGGCGACCTCGCGCAAATCTGCGCCCTCGACGACGACCATGAGATCGTATCCGCCGCTGGCGAGGTAGCAGGAGACGACATGGTCGAAGCGGGCGATACGCACGGCGAGTCGGTCGAAGCCACCACCGCGCTCGGGGGTAACACGAACCTCGATGAAGGCGGAGACTGAGGTATCGCCAATAATTTCGGGATTTGTCACCGCATGGTAGCCGAGGATGGTGCGGTCTTTTTCCCACGCGGAGATTTTTCCGGCGACGTCCGCTTCGGTGGTATCGGTCATATCCGCGAGTTCCTGGTAGGTGGCGCGGGCTTTGCGGCGAAGGATGCTGAGGAGTTTCATAAATGGAGTTTGAAAAAGTGAATACTAGACTAGGGTTGCCGGAGCATTGGTCAACGGGAAGAAATAAAAGTGTGAATGGATATGCTCTCGACGTCTGGTTTAGCTTATGAAAATGGGTAAATTTAGCGTTTTGCAAGTAGATCGCGTATCTCAGTGAGGAGGGTTTCCTCGGCGGAACGGGTCGGTGCGTCGACATCTTTTTTCTGCAGGCGATTCATCGGCTTTACGAAGATAAAAAAAAGAATTGCTCCGGTGATGACCAGCGAGATCAGTGCGTTGATGACCATGCCGACGTCGAATACCCATAGTTTCAGAGCAATGTCTGGGTTTCCCCCAATCAGGTTAAGAAGAGGGTTGATGATTCCATCCGAGAAAGCGGTGACTAACTTTCCGAACGACGTTCCGATGATGACGCCGACTGCGAGGCTGATAGCATTGCCCTTAAGGATGAATTCCTTAAAGTCTATAATAATAGGTGGTGGCTTCATTTTTAGATAACTAGAGAGTTACGGAGTCGATGAATCAATGAATAAAGCGTCTTCTAGCGCAGCAACCGCTCCAGTTCCGATGTCGTCCATGCTGGGGCGTGGGTTGTGTTGTAAGATTCATCTAGGGAATCGTTAATGGACTCTGCGAGAGCTTTTTTAGAGGATTGGAGTTCGACGACCTTTTCCTCTACCGTGTTGCGGGTGAGCAAGCGGAAGACTGTGACGGGTTTGGATTGACCGATGCGGTGAGCGCGGTCGGTGGCCTGGGCTTCGGCGGCGGGGTTCCACCAAGGGTCGAAGTGGACGACGACATCTGCAGCGGTGAGGTTGAGTCCGTAACCGCCGGCTTTCAAGGAGATAAGGAAAACAGGTGGGCCAACGGGGGATTGGAAGCAATCTACCAGCTCAGCGCGGTTGCGGGTCTGGCCGTCGAGGCGGAGGGATTGAATGCCGAGGGCTTGGAGTTCGTTCTCGATCCCGATGAGTTGGGTGCGGAATTGAGAGAAAACCAACATACGGCTACCAGAGGCGATCGATTGCTCGGTGATTTCCAGTAGGCGCTCCAGTTTCGCGGAGCGTCGGGGAATGGGAAGGTTTTTGAGTTTTTCCGAATCGAAGAGAGCGAGATCGCAGCAAGCCTGGCGAAGGCGGAGCAGGGTGGTGAGCGCCTGCATCCGGGCGGCGGCTCTCTGGCCGGAATCGCGGATCTCCTCGATGCGCCTTTGCCCCTCGCGCTGAATCTCGCGGTAGAGGGTAGTTTGGTCGTTGGAGAGGGTGCAGAACTCGTCGATAAGGATTTTTGATGGCAGTTCTGGAGCGACCTGTTGCTTCGTGCGGCGGAGGGTGAAGGGTGAGGTCTTGAGCCGCAGCAGCTGTCCGGCACGGGCGGCGGTATCGGGCGATTGCAGCGGTTGTTCGTAGCGCTCGGTGAAGTCTTTACGAGAGCCCAGCCAGCCGGGCTGGATGAAGCGGAAGATGGACCAAAGGTCGCGGGCGGAGTTTTCCACAGGGGTACCAGTGAGGGCAATGCGGTGGCGGGCGTTCAATTTTGCCACTGCCTTGGAATGATCCGTGTCCGGATTTCGGATCAGCGATGCCTCGTCGATGACGGCGACTAGGTATTCCTGTTTTAAGTGCCAGGCCAGATCGCGGGCAAGGGTGGCGTAGGTAGTGAGGATGACGTAGCCGGGCTCTATGCTATCGCGCAGGCTATCACGTTTAGGGCCGTGGAGAATAATTATCTTCCGGGCCGGAGCAAAGCGCGCCAACTCGGATTGCCAGTTTCCGAGCAGGGAAGAGGTAACTATAACAAGCGCTGGATATTCTTGTGAATAACTTGCGAACAAACGCTCCATGCAGGCGATGGTTTGGAGGGTTTTACCGAGACCCATGTCATCGGACAGTAGGGCTCCACCGTAGCGGCTCAAACGGTCGCTTAGCCATGTAAATCCGTCGTATTGGTATGGGCGTAGATCAGCTTGCAGGGAATCTGGCTTAGGGATTTCTGCAGTTTGTAAATGAGTAATATAATGATTGATAATTAACGGATTAAGTATTTTATTACTGATTTCTTTAATTATATCGGCAGAGGCATTTTTAGCGATGTAACGACCATTTTCTTGGCGGAGATCCAGTTCTTCAAAGAGGGGATCGATGAGATCCTCAATGTCTTTAGAGAATAGGAGTTTTTTCCCACTGTATTGGGGAAAATTCGTATTTTTTGAGCGTAGTAAGCGGCGGACTTCGGCTGTGGATATAAGTTCACCGGTGTTTGTTTCAAAGAGCAGATTGAACTGAATCGAACAATTGTCTGAATCGAACGTTTTAATTTTTGGTGATATATAAACAAACGAAGAATTAAGTGCTTGGGCGGATTGTGAGAGGGTAACTTTCCAGTACCCTGGGAGCGACTTGAGGCTGTGGCTTAGAAAGGTCTGGATTGCCTCTGGGTCGGTAAGTTCGTGTTTTGGATTCGGATTCCTGCCGAGTTGTGCTGCGAGGAGATTGAGGGCGCTAGCTTCGGCGCCTAGGTTACGGGTGATAACGGTGTAGCCATCAAGGCGGGGAAGCTTTACGGGGCCGTATGATATGCTGAGGCAGAGATTGAGTTTTGTGGTCTGACCATCGATGTGAAGTCCGATTTCGGGTGTTGCGGGAATGAATTGGAGGGATTCAAACCAATCTGAGGCGGAAAAATCGAGGTGTGTTTGGAGGGATTCGAGGTGTAATAGGAAGGTTTCGAGGGGGATCTGAGCGGATTTTCGTTTGGCTAGGTTTTGGAAGGCGGTGACGAGTTCGGCGGGGACAGTGCCGATTTTCATGAGTGAATAGGGGGTGATCTGCCAGAAGCACGAACCGATATGGATGAAGGGTGTGATGGGTGGATCGAGATTTACGTAACCGTTTTCCAGATAGCATCCGGAAAGACGGATCTGGCTATCGATATCGATCGTGAGGGGTGAGCCATCAGCGGTGACGCGGGAATGTCCGGCGAGGGTTTCGAGAAAGGCGGGGAGGGTGTTGTGGTTGAGGGCGAGCTGAATTGATTTGCCCGAGGTGGCCTTTTCGGCAATGAGCCAGGCGGTGATTTGTTCGTCAGCGGGGCTGGCATACTCTTCAACTGTATCCAGAGTGATGGAGGCGTGGCCTTTTTCTAGGGATTTCTGCCACGTGCCGAGAAGGCGTATCTTCCAAGCAACGGAAGGTATGTTTATTTTTTCAGGGATTGGTGCTAGTTCTGGCGGGGAGATGAGGTGGAGGCCGGCGGCAATGGCGTGTGGGCAGAATATGCCATCGCGATGGTTGGCGGGGCATGAGCATTTTGCGTCGAACCAAGTGTCTGTCCTCATTGTAACAGTGGCGCGGTATGTACGTTTTCCAATCTGGACGCTGCCGGTCCAGCCAGTTTTGGTAAGTTCAGAGGCGGTGACAGCACCCATTTTGAGGAGCGACTGCGCTTCCTTGAAGTCCTGCCAGGAGGAGGCTTTGCGGAGGGCAGGTTCATCGAAGGCGGGCACAAGGCAATCGAAGCGGAAGGAGACGCTAGGGGGAAGTGAAAGTCTGGATTCTTTGCGCTTTCTGTTTTGTCATCAAAGGCGCAACTTCCATAGCGTGTCAGCGCTAATGTTGATCCTCGCCTGCGCCCTTTGGGGTTTGAGTTTTCCGCTGATCAAGGCGCTGGATGGTGAGCAAATGGCGCGGCTACCTGAGGCGTCCGGTGTATTCCTAGCGGTGTGGCTGCAGGTGGCGCGGTTCGGGTTGGCGGCGTTGATAATTTTGCCTTTCGTGGTGCGTGCTCAACTTACTCGGAAAGAACTGACGCAAGGCGCGTGGCTTGCGGTCTGGGGCGGATTAGGTATGGCGTTGCAGGCGTGGGGCTTGGGTCACACGAAGGCATCGACCTCGGCGTTTCTAACTCAGGCTTACTGTGTGTTCCTGCCGCTTGTTGCCTGCATAAAAACACGTTGTTTACCGGGGTGGAAAACGACACTTGCCTCGTTGATGGTACTGATCGGAGGGGTGATACTTTCTGGGGTTAGGCCGGGTGATTTACAGATGGGAAAAGGCGAGGTCGCGACGCTGGCGGCAGCTTTCATTTTCACTTTCCAAATACTCACTCTGGAGAACCCAAGGTATTCTGGAAACCGCGGGCTTGCAGTGACATTCACGATGAGCGCTTTCATCGCGTTGATTTTCCTACTGGTTAGCTTCGCGCTGGCTTCGGCGCCTTCGCAATTGATTCTGGCTGGTGCTTCGTGGTCTTCTTTTGGTATAGTGCTGGCGCTTGCGCTGTTCTGTTCGGTGGGAGCCTATGGTTTGATGAATTCGTATCAGCCGCAGGTGCCAGCGACGGAGGCCGGATTGATCTACACCACCGAGCCGATTTTCACGGCGGGATTCGCGATGTTCCTACCGGGTATCCTAGCCGGAGTTATGGGTGGCAACTACAAGAACGAGTCGATGACGATTTCACTGTTGGTTGGAGGATCGCTGATTGTTGTAGCGAACGTCCTAATGCAATGGAATCGCAGTCCCCGATAAATTCTTGAGTCATGGGTTAATTCTCTTTTGCTCTATTTACCGAGTGCCTCCACACCGTCCGTGACACCGCAAGGCGCTGCGGGAAGTCATCGGTAGGATTGTGGGGCGCGGTTTGGATAGGATTCGCGGTGCAGCGGCTATCTTAGCGGTAACCGCCGAGACGCTGAGCAAGCTTTGAGATGCCGGGCAGTTCTCCACAAACCGCCTCTTCAGCGGATTCTCTAGACATGGCGGAAAACTATTTCCTGAGTTTAGGCGACCGCACCTTTAACGACTTTTGTACCGGTCTTCGTGATGTTGGAAAGGCGCTGGTTCACGCCTTGGAATGGATAGGTGAGCTTTTCATGGTCAAATCCGAGGAGGTGGAGCATGGTAGCGTGGAGGTCGTGGACAGAAACCTTGTCCTTGATCGCCTCGTAACCGATGGGGTCGGTCTCGCCGTAGGAGGTTCCCGCTTTCACGCCGCCACCGGCCATCCAGACGGTGAAGGCTCCGGGGTTGTGGTCGCGGCCGATGAGTGCCATTTCGACTCCGCCGCGGTTTTCTCGCATAGGGGTGCGACCGAATTCTCCTCCCCAGACGATGAGGGTGTCCTCCAGCATACCGCGGCGTTTGAGGTCGTTGATAAGTGCGGTTATGGGTTTGTCGATGGCTTTGCAACGATCAATAAAACCTGCGTTAAGTGCTTCGTTTGCACCCGCGCCATGCGAGTCCCAGCCCCAGTCAAAGAGCTGGATGTAGCGGACGCCTCGCTCGGCTAGGCGGCGGGCGAGGAGGCAGTTATTCGCGAAAGATTCCTTGCCCGGTTCGGTGCCATACATGGCATGTGTGGCACCGTCCTCTTGTTTGAGATCGAAGGCATCGGTGGCACTCATCTGCATCCGGAAGGCCATTTCGTATTGGGCGATTCTGGTGACGGTCTCGGGGTCTCCGGTTTCCTCCGCGATGCGGCGGTTAATGCGATCGAGGGTGTCTAGGGAGCGGCGGCGCATGTCGCGCGAGACACCATCGGGATTTTTGAGGTAAAGAACGGGCTCACCCTGAGAACGGCATTGGACGCCTTGGTAAACGGAAGGGAGGTATCCGGAACCCCAGACAGATTTGCCAGCGTCCGGATTTTTGCCGCCGGAGGTGAGGACGATGAAACCTGGGAGGTTCTGGTTATCTGTGCCTAAGCCGTAGGTGGCCCATGAGCCGATGGAGGGGCCGCCAGGGATGGATGTCCCAGTGTGGACGAGGAGCTGCGCTGGACCGTGGTTAAACTGGTCGGTGTGCATGGATTTGATGAAACACAGCTCGTCGGCGACCGTAGCCAGATGGGGAAGGCGGTCGGAAATCCAGGCTCCGCTTTGGCCATGCTGTTTGAACTTAAATTGTGGGCCGAGCATTTTCGGTACTCCCTGGATGAAGGCGAACTGCTTGCCTTCGAGGAATTCCTTGGGGCAATCTTGGCCGTCGAGTTTCTTGAGTTCCGGCTTGTAGTCGAAAAGCTCATGCTGCGAGGGTGCGCCCGCCATGTGGAGGTAGATCACGCGCTTGGCTTTTCCCGGGAGATGAGGGGCGTCCGGTGCGAAGGGGCGGGCGGCATCTTTCACTAGCTTGGCACCCGCGCCAAAGGCATTATCGCCGAGAGAGGATAGCCACATCGCTCCCATCCCGGTAGTGCATTTTGAGAGAAAATGGCGGCGTGTGAGATGCGATAGCTCACCGATGCGGAGGCGCTGTTCGAGGTCTTTCATTTGGTCAGCGAGGCGTCGAGGTTGAGGATCGTGTTGGCGGTGAGAGTGAGTGCAGGGTTCGGGCCGAGCTTAGCGTCCTTAACGTAGGTTTCGCGCGAGAGGTCTTGGAAAAGGCTTTCGAGATCGGAGATGGTCAACTCATCGGGGATGCGCTGGGTGCAGGTGAGGAAGGCGTGGGTGATCTGTGCGTGGATTTCCCCGGAATGGGCGGTCATGCGGGCGGCAAGCGCCACGGCGGCCTCGATGTGTGCGGGGTCGTTCATGGTGACGAGCGCTTGGAGCGGTGTGTTGGATATGAGGCGGCGGGCGGAGCAGAGATCGCGGCTGGGCGCATCGAAAGTCAGTTGGCCGGGGAAGCCGCTGGTGCGCTTCATGTAGGTATATACAGCGCGGCGGAACTTGTCCTCACCCGGGGATTCTATCCATACTGCGCCGCTGTAAACCGAGTTCCAGATGCCATCCGGTTGCTGAGGGAATACGGAGGGGCCAAACATTTTTCTGGATAGCAGCCCGCCGACGGCAAGAGCTTGGTCGCGAACCATTTCCGCGGTGAGGCGGTTGCGTGGGCCGCGGGCTAGTAGCTGGTTCTTGGGGTCTTTGGAAACGATTTCCGGCGATGCGGCAGAGGCTTGGCGATACGTCGAGGAGAGGGCGATCTCACGGAGGACAGCTTTAATAGACCATTTGTGATCATTCTGGAAACGGAGGGCGAGGTGGTCGAGGAGTGGGAGGTTGGATGGCGGTATGCCTGAAGTGCCGAAGTCCTCGGCGGATTCGACTATGCCGATTCCGAACATCTCACCCCACAGACGGTTGACCATCACGCGGGCGGTGAGAGGATTCTCTCCGCTGACGAGCCAGCGCGCCATGTCGAGGCGGTTCGCGGCTTCTCTGCCTAGATAGCCTTTTTTCAGGAGCTCGGGAACATCGGCTTTAACGCTGTGTTCCTTAGTTAGACGGTTACCGCGGGCGAACACGCGGGTGTCGCGTCGCGCGTTCGGAGCGCGGTCGCGCATCACCGGGACTTCGGTGCTCTGCATGGTTGCCATCCGTTCAATGTTGGCGATGACGCTTTGCCATTTCGCGGCGCGAGCGGGATCTCTGAGGAGCAACGGATAGCGAGTATCTGAGGCTGTTTCGACGCGGAACTTGTGGAGATAGGTGCCTTGGCTTTCGTTGGCGTTCGCGCCTTGGGAGAGGGAGATCTCGATGCGGTCTTCGGGGCTGAGTTCGACGCGATGCGCGGGTAGAAGCACAAACTGGCGCGGGCCGGTGAGGCGCGGATACTCTCCGAAGCCCACGCCGCCGCCGCCCTTGCCGCCGGGGCCGGAGAAACCTTCGAATTTTTTCCCGTCTGGTTGGCCGGCGAATGCGCTCATGGGATCCGAGGGGCCGGCCAGATAGTCCGCGAAAATCTCGGCGATGGGGATGGGCTGTCGGGAGCCGTCGGGGGAAATTTTCTCCATTTTGAAATCGGTGACCATCACGCCCATTTCCGGCCAGTTTTTCGGGTCGTCGCTGACGGGATGGATGGAGATTCTCAGCGCATCGAAGGGTTCGGCGCTGGCATTGACCTTGTGGGTAACCCCCCTGCGTAGGGTTCCCTCGCTGACGATGAGGCCGGTGCTATCGATGGTCAGGGTTCCGAATTGTGGGGTGAGGACAAGGTTGCCGAGCGGTTTCCAAGCGGCATCGGAAATAGCCCGGCCGTCGGCATTGAGCTGTTCGCGCAGGGCGCGGGTGTCGCGTTCGAGTGCAACAAACTCGTCGCCGGCGAGTCTCAGCTTGGGGAACTCGTTGGTGAGGTCGCTATCCTCGGATTGGTTGAAGAAATCGACGAATTCATAGAACTCGTCATGGGCGATGGGGTCGTAGGGATGGTCATGGCATTGGACGCAGCCGAAAGTGGTAGCCTGCCATGTTGTCCAGACAGTGGAAACGCGGTCAATGACGGCGGCGACGCGGAATTCCTCGTCGTCGGTGCCGCCTTCGGAATTGGTCTGGGTGTTGCGGTGGAAGGCGGTTGCGAGGATCTGGTCGGGTGTGGCGCCGGGGAGCAAGTCGCCGGCCAGTTGCTCGACGGAGAATTGGTCGTAGGGCATGTCGGCGTTGAGCGCGCGGATGATCCAATCTCGCCACGGCCAGATATCGCGGTGGGGGTCTTTCTCGAAACCGAAGGTGTCGGCGTAACGTGCGAGATCGAGCCAGACCGCAGCCCAGCGTTCGCCGTATGCGGGTGAGGCGAGGAGCTTGTCCACGGCTCTCGCGCGGGCGGCGGCGGGGTCGGTTTTCCAGGCAGACTCCACCTCAGCGAGTTCTTCGAGCGTGGGTGGTAGGCCGGTGAGATCGAAAGAGACCCGGCGCAGCCATTCTCTCGGAGCGGCTTCCGGGGTGGGCGTGAGGCCGGAACCCTCGATTTTGGAGAGGACGTGGCGGTCGAGCGTGGAGGAAGGCCAGGATTCGTTTTTCAGTCCGGCCACCTGAGTCTCCAGAGGTGGCATGAAGGCCCAGTGTTCCTCCCATTCCGCACCTTCGGCGATCCATTTCTCAAGGATGGCTATCTCTGCCGAGGAAAGAGGCGGGCCGTGTTTCGGCTGCGGCATGATCTCATCGGGATCCTTGCTTTTCACGCGGCGGATCATTTCCGATTTCTCGGGTTTGCCGGGGACCACGGGGATATTTCCGGATTCGCCATCCACAAGCAGGCGGTCGCGGAAAACGAAGGAGATGCCGCCGGCTTCTTTCACGCCGCCATGGCAGGCGGTGCAGTGTTTCGTGAAAATGGGGCGGACGTCGCGGTTGAATCGGATCTCATCGGCATTGCTTGCCGATGAGAAAACCCCGCTGGCCAAAGCTGCTCCGATAAAACGTTTCCAGGACATTATTTTATGAAAACGAAGGTTTAATGGAATAAATTACACCGATATTTGGGTAGGGCAAAGAAGAACTCGGTGTACAAGGTACATTGGTATTGGCGGATTGCGCGAGTATGTACATCTTTCGTGTCAGTTCGAAGGTATGAAAATTCTTAGTTACAGGGATGTGGGGTACGAGGCGTTCACGAAACGGTTGCGGCGCAGGGCGGTTCCCGAGAACTCAGTGCGCGACTTAGTCGGTGATATTATATCGGCGGTTGCACTCGAGGGCGATGATGCTCTGGTCGAGCTGACGCACCGTTTTGACGGCGCGAAGCTCACCAAGAAGGAACTTTTCGTGAGTGAAAAAGAATTCGCTGAGGCAGAAGCTACCGTCTCCACTGCCACTCGCAACGCGATTCGCCGCAGCCTGCGCAATATCCATTCCTTCGCGCGGAAAAGCATGCGCAAGGATTGGTTCGGGAAAAACGCGGAAGGCGCGACCGTCGGCGAGCGTTTTACGCCTTTCGACCGCGTCGGTGTTTATGTGCCCGGTGGTAAGGCTCCGCTTGTTTCTACCGCACTGATGACAGCGGGCTTTGCGCAGGCGGCCGGTGTCCCGGAAATTTTCGCGGCGACCCCGTGCGGCGCGGACGGCAAGGTGAACCCCGCGTTGCTTTACGCATTGCAACAGGCAGGTGTGACCGAAGCGGTGAAGATCGGTGGCGCGCAGGCGATTGCAGCGATGGCGCTTGGAACGAAAACGATACGCCCGGTAGATCGAATTTTCGGCCCAGGGAATCGCTTCGTAGTCGAGGCGAAAAGGCAGCTAGTCGGCGCGGTGTCCATCGATCTTCTACCCGGACCGAGCGAGATCCTGATCCTTGCCGACGCGAGCGCGAAAGCCGCCTATATCGCGGCGGATCTTCTCGCTCAGGCCGAGCACGGCGGCGACAGTGTGGTCGGGTTCCTGACACCCTCAAAAGCGCAATTAGGAAAAGTGAAAGCCGAGATCGCGAAGCAGGTTGCGGAGCTGAGCCGAGCGAAAATCATTAAGGAAGTGCTAAAGACGGGCACCTTCCTACTGCATGTGAAATCGCTCGCGGAGGGCATCCGCATCACGAATGATTTTGCGCCTGAACACCTTTCGCTAGTTGTGGAAGACGAGGAGAAAATTCTCGCGCAAATTCGCACTGCAGGCGCGATCTATCTCGGTGCGGATTCGCCTGTAGCGGTAGGAGACTTCCTCGCGGGGCCTAGTCACACTCTTCCTACGGGCGGGGCAGGGCGTTCGTATTCCGGACTCCGCGCGGATCAGTTTCAACGCCGCACAAGTATTGTTAAAATGGACAAAGCAGCCGTCGTGAAGGCGGTGGGTGTGGTTGAGGAGTTCGCGCGACTGGAGGGGCTTGACGCGCACGGCAAATCCGTATCGATACGGATCAAACGCTGAAAAAATTGTATGTATTTGGCTATGCGTTTTACCATCGGTTCAACCAATCGTGAATGAAGTGCGCGCTCAGAGATATTGACATGGCAGTTTTAGTTATCGTATGACTCCTTCATCTGCGTGAGTTCTGTACATCTGGACTTCAAGACATTCTTGATTTGCTAATGTCTCGAGAATTTTAGAACTCTCAGACAGTCTCGTAGCAATGGACGATCATTTCGACTGGCCGGCATTTCTTCCGGAGTTTTCCCGTGCCGCAACGAGGCAGGGATTCATACCGGAAATTTTGCATGAAACGGAGGACGGTCCTATGATTGCCTGGGAAAGGGGAGGAGAGAAACCTCTCATTTATCTTTCAGCCGGAATACATGGCGATGAACCTGCAGGTCCACTGGCCGCACTGAGGTTAATGAAAGAGCGAGCATTTCCAGCGAATCGCCATTGCATCATCTGCCCGGCATTGAATCCCGGCGGACTTGCTATGAATACTCGGGAGAATCGCCATGGCGTTGATCTCAACCGCGACTACATTCTTTTAAGATGCCCTGAAACGGCGGCCCACACCCATTGGTTATTAAGTAGGCCAGTGCCGAGTCTGTTTGTGTCTCTTCACGAGGATTGGGAAACGCACGGATTCTATTTTTATGAAATTAATCTTGGAGAGGATGATGCACATCGCGCTTCCAATTTGCTGGGCGCGGTAGCCGCTCAATTTCCGGCCGAGATTGGTCCGGAAATTGACGGTCATGCCCTGCGAAGCCCCGGTTGGATATTCCATCGTGCTGAGGCGGACCAGCCTGATTCGTGGCCTGAGGCGATATGGCTGGCGAAACGCGGTTGTCCGCTCTCGTTCACCTTTGAGACTCCCAGCAAGGCGACTTTGTCAAAAAGGGTGGCGGCTCATGTCGCCGGAGTACGGGCGCTGCTCTTAGATTGTGTTTGAGGTTAACCTTAAGGCTTGTCTTGCGGTATTGCTTGGTTAAGAAACCTTAGCATGTACTTGATAATCGTATCCTTCCTTTTCCTTCTCTCAGTTATTTCAGCTCTGGCCGCTGTATCACTGGATACCAAGGATGATAGTTCCGTGTTGCTTGATTCCGGGCCTGCTATAAAGAAAGTCGATGACTCTGACGCTAGCACGCCTGCGGGTAAGGCATTAGCAGCTTTCTCTGCCGGCGAGCATAAGAAGGCGGTAGAACTAGCCAAGCCCCTCGCTGATAAGCGCGATCCGCTCGCGCTTTACATCATGGGCTTCGCGCACGAGACAGGTCAAGGTACCGAAGCTTCCGTAGCCAAAGCAATGGAATACTACCGCAAGGGAGTAGATTTGGATCATTCCGATTCGATTTACCGTCTCGCTTCCATCTTAATGTCATCTGGTCTGAAGGATAGCGTTGAGGAAGGCCGTATGATCCTTGAGAAACAAGCGGTCATCGACCCCACAGTAGCGGGACGGATCCTTGGCGAAGCTTTCCTGACTGGTGTGCTCACTGGCGAACCTGCCCCAGAAACGGCAATTTCTTGGTGGAAGAAGGCGGCCGACGCAGGCGACATAACTTCGATTTTCCTTTTAGCCCGCTTCTACGATGGGCAGTTCGGCCAGCCGTCTTTTGTAAATCCGAAGCTAGCTTATGATTACTTCGTTAAGGCTGCTCAAAAAGGCAATGCCATTTCCATGGTCGCGGTGGGCTCACGGCTGCTCAACAACGATGTAGTGGAGCGCGACGAGAAGAGAGGCATAGAATGGCTCTACAAAGCAATCGAGAATAAGGAGTTTACCGCTTATCTGGCACTCGGCGACTATTATGAGGGCGTGAAGAAAGATTTGGAATTGGCTATTTCCTCATATACTCTCGGGGCAGAGGCGGGACAGTCCGATTGCATGTTGCGCGCCGCAGTTATGCACCTTGAGGGTAAAGCTACAGAAAAGAACAAGCAACGCGGGGTCGAGATGCTGGAAAAGGCAGCTAAGGCGGAAAACCCGCAAGCCCATCTCATGCTGGCATCGATGCTTCTTAGTGATGAGAGTCCTGACCTTGGTAAGGGTTATGGTCATCTTCTCGCCGCGTCGAATGGAGGGCTGTTGCAAGCCCAGAACGAACTCGGACTGTTCTATCTTTCAGGTAAACTCGGTGTGGCTGATATGCCCGCTGCGGCGTCATGGCTGACACGTGCCGCCCAGGGTGGTTTCGCCGCGGCACAGAACAACTTGGCAACGCTTTTCGAGCGTGGAGCAGGTGTAGAGAAAAGCTACGATAAAGCTGGCCAGCTTTATACTCTTGCCGCGCAACAGGGAAACGCCAATGCAACTCTGGCGCTTGCTCGATTTCATGCCAGCGGTGCCGCCACGAAGGTCAATCTGGAACTCGCTTGGGCGCTAGCCACACTCGCCGTTGAACGCGGCGAAAAGGAAAACGGTGAACTTCTAATTAAGCAGATAGAAAAAGAATTTACTGCGGAGCAGCTTGAGGTAGCGAAAAAGGAACTTGCGAAGATCAAGGCCGATAAGCCATCTGATAAGCCATCTGATAAGCCATAATCATCGTAAAGTGAAGATTCTCGTAACGGCCGGTCCGACTCGCGAACCTATTGATCCCGTCCGGTACCTAACAAACCGTTCTTCTGGAAAAATGGGATATGCTGTTGCAGATGCGGCTATCCATGCGGGGCACAGCGTACTTTTGATTTCTGGCCCTACATCCATCAATGTCCCGGCAGGAGTCGATTTTATCTCTGTGGAAACAGCGGCGGAGATGTACAGTGCCGTCGCTGCTTACCTTCCGCGCATGGATGCTGCGATCTTCACTGCTGCAGTGGTTGATTACACACCTGCCAGTCCTGCTTTGCAGAAGATCAAAAAGAGCGGTGAGAGCCTCACCCTTGAGCTGGTGAAGACCAAGGACATCCTCGGTTTGGCACGTGGTGAAATGGGGTTTACGGGATTTTTGATTGGTTTCGCGGCCGAGACCGAAAACATCGAAGCCAACGCCCGCCTAAAGCTCGCAGCGAAAGGCTGTGACCTCATTGTAGCGAACGACGTTTCCCGCTCCGATATCGGCTTCGATGTATACGAGAACGAAGCAGTCTTGGTATTCCCAGATCGCACCGAGCTTTTCCCCAAAGCCTCCAAACATGACCTTGCCATCCGTATTGTCTCGATCCTGGGTGAATGATGGATGATAGACGCGTCACCTCGCAGGGCACCGACAACGACGCGCGGAGTCGATACACTTCGACTATGAAACGATTGCCCGGTTCCTTGCGGTAGATAATAAATAACCGCCCCTCGCGCGGTGGCGGTGGGCGGCTTATGATATTTATCTAAGGCGTCTGAGCGCCCGAATTGGTTCAGCCCTTCTTAGACTTTTTCGCTTTTTTCTTCGCGGCTTTCTTCGCAGCGGTTTTTGGCGAGGAGCCATCGAGGATCGCGGCCTGGGCGGCGGCGAGGCGGGCGACGGGCACGCGGTAAGGCGAGCAGGAAACGTAGGCGAGACCGAGCTTGTGGCAGAAGGTCACGGAATCCGGATCACCACCGTGCTCGCCGCAGATGCCGAGCTTGATGCCGGGCTTGATGCTGCGGCCTTTCGCGACGGCGATCTCCATGAGCTGGCCGACTCCGGTGGTATCGAGCGAGGCGAAGGGGTTCTTCGGATAGATATCGTTTTCCTGGTAGCTGTTCAGGAACGAGCCCATGTCGTCACGGCTGACGCCGAGAGCAGTCTGGGTGAGGTCGTTCGTGCCGAAGGAGAAGAACTCCGCATGCTTCGCGATCTCGTCTGCGGTGAGGGCACCGCGTGGGACTTCGATCATGGTGCCGACGAGGTAGTCAAACTTCACGTTTTTCTTCTCTTTTACTTCCGCTGCGACGCGGTGGATGATTTCCACTTGAAGCTCCAACTCACGGGCATAGCCGACGAGTGGAACCATGACTTCAGGCTTCACGGGGATGCCTTTGGCAACGCACTGGGCGGCTGCCTCGAAGATCGCCTGCGCCTGCATTTCGGCGATTTCCGGGTAGGAAATCGCGAGACGGCAACCGCGGTGGCCGAGCATCGGGTTGGATTCCTTGAGTTCCTCGACGCGCTGATGGAGTTCCTCGTAGGAGACGCCCATTTTCTTCGCGAGATCTTTCTGCTGTTCCGCGGAGTGAGGAAGGAACTCGTGGAGTGGTGGATCGAGAAGACGGATCGTGGCCGGCTTGCCTTCGAGTGCCTTGAAGATGCCGAAGAAGTCCTTGCGTTGATGCGGGAGGAGTTTCTTGAGGGCTGCTTTGCGGGCCTTTTCGTTACTCGCGAGGATCATCTCACGCATTGCGTCGATGCGCTCGCCTTCGAAGAACATGTGCTCGGTGCGGGTTAGCCCGATACCTTCCGCGCCGAATGCGATGGCTGTTTTCACCTGGTCAGGGGAGTCGGCATTGGTGCGGACACCCATGCGGGTGGCCTGTGAGCACCAGTCCATGAGCTTGACGAAGTTTTTGAACTTCTCGGTGGCCTGCGAGGATTTTTTGTTATGGATGAGTCCGGTGATGATCTCGGAAGGCTCGGTGGCGAGCTCGCCGCCGTA
>CAMAXN010000006.1 GCA_945862245.1 Prosthecobacter debontii | reverse complement strand
TTGCTGCTGCTGCGGTAGCCCACGCCGGTGCCGGGGATACTGAAAGCCGTGTAGTTCCGGCCGCGCGCGCTCTTGCCGACCCGAAATCCTCGCCCACCCACGGAATAGCCGATGCCAGAGCCGCTCAGGTTCACCCTGAACGGTCCTAGATTGATAGATTTGCGGTAGATAAGGCCCATGGGGAGTTACGGAAATTGCTGTTCTGCGGCCAGCTGTAGCAGGCGGTGTGGGACATCTACGGGGGCATGGTCGAAATTACCCCAAAATAATTTTAAGTTTCTTTAAAACCAGAGAAACAAATTTAGCGGGCTCCACCAAGAGCAATGTCTTAGACTCCGATCCTTTGGGGAGTGTTTTGGAGAATTATCTCACGAGTCACTGATTTTCAGTGATGAAAGTTTTTCGACCCATCCTCTTGGCAAAATGAGCCTACCGTAATCAGCTCTCCATGCGCTTGATTCCGAGTGGATTCGCGTCTTGTAGTTCAGCAGGAAGTGCGGCTTCGGGGAAGTTCTGCCATGTGACAGGGCGGCAGAAGCGGAAGATTGCCATGGTGCCGACGGAAGTACTACGTCCATCGGAGGTGGCGGGGAACGGCCCGCCGTGGACGATGCTATCGCAGACCTCCACGCCAGTGGGGAAGCCGTTGAAAATGAGGCGACCTGATCGATTCTGCAGCGCGGGGACGAGGCCGGGATGCGCGGCGAGTTCCTCTACGGTGGAGTGGATACTGGCGGTGAGCTGGCCTTCGAGGTGCGGGATGGCGGCCTCAATTTCTTGTAAAGATCCGCGAACGATCAAGGTCGCGGGACCGAACATCTCGCCTTGCAGCACTTCGGATTTCAGGAAATCCGCAACGGAAACGATGAAGGCCATCGGCGCGCCCTGACCAGAGCCGGCTTCGGTGGTGGAGCGGGCAAGGGTCGCCACGCCCGGTGCGGTGGCAAAGCTGGAGGTGGCATCGGCAAAGGCTTTGCAGATACCGGCGTTGAGCATCATGCCGGGAGAACCGGCCTCGATGAGGGACTTGAGTTTCGCGAGGAAAACTTCCCCAGTGTTTACCGGAAGGAAAACGAGGCCGGGGTTCGTGCAGAACTGGCCGACGCCGAGCGTGAGCGATCCGAAAAACGCCTCGGCGAGTGCTTCTTCTCCACGCGCGAGCGCACTGGGAAGAATCACGACTGGGTTCACAGAACTCATTTCCGCGTAAACAGGAATGGGCTGCGGACGAGCGTTCGCGGTGGCCATCAGAGCAGTGCCGCCCGCGCGGGAGCCAGTGAAGCCGACCGCTTGAATCACGGGATGTTTCACCACCGCTTGGCCGACCTTGCGCCCGCCGCCGTAGAGCACGGAGAACACGCCCTCGGGCATGCCGTTTGCTTGCGCGGCGGCGATCACGGCGTTGGCTACGATTTCTGCCACACCGGGATGCGATGAATGGGCGACCACAACGACCGGACAACCGGCAGCCAGAGCGGAGGCGGTGTCACCACCGGCCACGGAGTAGGCGAGCGGGAAATTGCTGGCGCAGAAAACGGCCACGGGGCCGAGTGGGCAGAGCATTGCTCGGTGATCAGCTTTCGGTAAAGGCTTGCGGTCCGGCTGGGCGCGGTCGATGCGGGCATCGACCCACGAGCCTTCCTCGATCTGTTTCGCGAACATGCGGAGCTGGCCGACAGTGCGACCGGTCTCTCCACGCAAGCGCGGTTCCGGCAAGGCGGTTTCAAGCTGGCCACGCTCGACAATATCCTCCACCACAGCCTCGATCCCATCCGCGATGGCGCGCAGGAATACGGCACGGGTTTTCCCCGGGAGCTGCGAGTAAACAGGAAATGCGGCGGCGGCGAGCGACAAGGCATTTTCCACCTCGTCAGGAGTGGCGGCCATGTAGGCCGGCTCAAGGACTGCGCCGGTGCCGGGTTGGATGCCGTTGCCGCAGGTTTCTGTTCCGCTGGAGCGTGAGTTGCCGATGAATGAAGTGCCGAGAAGAGATGTTATCATATTTTTGCTTGGTTGAAATTCGCTGTGCAAGGGGAAGTCGTGTCTCGCTTACCTCATCCTCGGGTTGATGGCAACCTGGGCGAGGTCGGCGAGGAGGTTGGCGGCGACGATGAGAAAGCCGTAAAAGAGGACGAGGCCCTGAATAAGGAAAAACTCACGGTCGTTGGCGGCGTTGACGAAGTGCTGGCCCATACCGGGAATCTGGAAGATTGTCTCAATCACGAAGGAGCCAGATATCATGCCCGCGAAGGCTGGGCCGATGAAAGCAATAGCAGGGATCAGGCCGCCGCGCAGTGCGTGGCGGATGATGATACGAGCCCCAGGTACGCCTTTTGCCTTGGCGGTACGGATGTAATCCTGGTTGAGCACGTCGAGCATGCCGCCGCGTGAGAGCCTTGCGAGGTAGGCGGCGTTGATCATGCCGAGCGTGACGGCGGGCATGATCCAGTCCGTAGGAGAAGACCAGCCAGCTACGTTGAGCGAATTAAAATAAAGCCCGGCGCTGACGGCAAGTAGTGGACCTATCACGAAGCTGGGCAGGCAAATACCAACCATGGCGAAGGCAAGGCAGGAGAAGTCAGCAGGCGTGTTTTTTCTCACAGCCGCGATCACTCCAGCGGGGATGCCGACCAGGAGCGCGATACCCATCGAGGCGAGGCCGAGGGCAAGAGAAACGGGGAAGGCATCGGAAATGACCTCGGATACTTTCACCCCGTCCTTGCGGATGAGCTCACCGAAGTCCTGCTGAAAAACAAGATTCTTCATGTAGCGGGCGTATTGAAAGGGCAGTGGCTTATCGAGACCAGTGTAGGCTTTCATGCGCTCGAGAATGTGGGCAGGGATCGCCTTTTCCTCGGTATAAGGACTGCCCGGCATCATTCGAACGAGGAAAAAGGTCAAGGTGACAAGCACGAATAGTGTGAGCAGGCCTTGGAAAATGCGAGAGGTGATCAGACGTAGCATGGCCTTATTCGCGTTTCGGTGGTTGCGGAACGAGCTCGATGGAATCGTAGGGATGGCCGTCGAGAAGGAGTGGATACCAACCCTTCACGGAAGGATGAAGTAGGTAATTTTTGCCGCGGTATGCGATGGGTGCGATGGGCGCCTCGGAGAGCATGATGGACTCGGCCTCTTTCAGAAGATCGTATCGGGCTGCGGGATCGGTGGATTGAAAAGACTGGTTGAGCTTGTCGACGAAATCCTGATTGTCCCAGCCGGTGTTGTTGTTGCCATTGCCAGGTGACCACATCTCTAGGAAAGTAAGAGGATCGATAAAATCGCCGATCCAGCCGCCAAAGGCGATGTCATAATCGAGCGTCTGGGTGGCGAGGAGATAGGCTGTCCATTCCTTGAACTCGATCTCGACCTCAACGCCGATTTCCTTACTCCACATCGCCTGGACGGCGACGGGTTGTGTCGCCTCGCGGTTAGAAGTGAGGAGCTTCATGCGGGGGAAACCCTTTCCACCGGGATAGCCCGCTTCGGCGAGGAGTTTCCGCGCCTGCTCGGGGTCGAAGAAAACGCCGCGCGGCGGAGTGTATTCGTCAGTGGGCGGAGTGATGGCATAGGCTGGCTCGTAGCCGCGATAAACGCTTTTACAAAGTGCATCGCGGTCGATCGCCATGCTCAGGGCGCGGCGGACACGCACATCCTTGAAGGGCTTGCGGGTGTTGTTGAAACGGTAGAAGTCGGTGCCTAAATATGGCTCCTGCCTTAATGAGACGGGATCGTGTTTTTTCATGTAGTCCACCACATCCGGCGCGGCGGTATAGGTGACGTGAAGCTGGCCATCGCGGAACATGCGGGACTCGGTGTAGGAATTCGAGATAGGCAGGAAGCGGACGCCGTTGAGTTTGACGTTTTTCGCATTCCAGTAATGCGGGTTTCTTTCGACCTCAATGTGGTCGTTGCGCCGGTAGGACTTCATGCGGTAAGGGCCATTGCTAACAAGGCGATGCGGCTTGGACCATGAATTGGCGATCTGGCCAATTTTCCCAAATTTCAATACCATGTGTTTTGGTACCGGATTCCACGTCGGATGCTTCAGGACTTCTCGGAAATAAGGGGTGGGGCCGCGCAAGGTGATCGTGAACTGGTGGGGATCAATGATCTTGATGCCGACGCTGGTGAAATCCTTACTTTTGCCTTTGTTAAAATCTTCCGCACCCTTCAGAAAATACAGCATCTCCGCATACTTCGCGCCGAGATCTGGGGTGAGGATGCGCTCGTAAGCAAAGGCAAAATCTTCTGCTGTGAGCGGCGCGCCATCCGACCATTTCGCATTCGTCCTAAGCTTGGCTGTCCAGACGGTGTAGGTCTCATCCGGCGTGAACTCCTCCGCAGCGCCGGGTATGGCGGTGAGATCTTCGCTTGGGTGGGAGTTGACCAAGCCCTCGAATAGAGCGCGGTTGATATTGCTTTCTAGGACGCCGGTTACCACCTGCGGATCAAAGCTTTTCGGATCGGCTGTGTTTCCGATGAGGAGGATGCCCTCACGGGTAGCCTTCTCTACCTGGGTTTCCTTATCGCAGCAAACGAGCAACAGGCACGCAGAGAGAATTAGTGGCAGTCGTTGCATTAAAGATGCGGAATATTTACAGATCCAATCCGAGATTGCAAACGCAAGTACCCGGCAGCAAGCAATACGCTAGATTTTTTCATGGCAATGATCTGCGGATCCTCACAAAAGCTCACTATGGTGCGACGTATTTCGTAAAATCCTTGAGCTCTGTGGGAAGCGGCTTACCAAGGGAAAGAAACTTCTCGTAGAATACGGACATTGCGGCAGCTTCCGTGAGGCGAGTATATCCCGGCGAGTTCTTATTCTCGTCATCCGTGCCCCAGTTCCGGATGGCTACTTGGACTTCCGGATCCTTATGGTAAATACCAAGCGCCTTGAGGCCGGACTGTTGGGCCAAGATTTCGGAGCTGCCTGAATCCGCGGTCATGGAAATACTGTATTCTATCACCGCCTCGCGACCGCGCTTGAGATTATCGAGTGCGAGAGCCTTGCAGTAAGCGACCTGCGCGCGCTGATATCCGGGAAGCACTTCTTCATCCCTCTCCGAAGCGATGATCAACACGCGGTCCCAAGCGAGTACGCGGACAGCATCCCACATGATGTAGAGATCAAGCTGGCGGAGCTGGCTCTCACGGCTAAGAGGCTCCTTGAGGAAGGTTTTCAGCACCGTGGCGAGACCCTCATAATCGCCGAGGTGGCGGAAGCACTCCATCTCATGGAAGGTGGCGAGGGTATGGAAATTGTCCGGCATTGCAGCCATCGGCTTGCAACGCTCTTTAACTGCGGCGAAAGCCTCCTGTGCTTCCTTGTATTTCCTACCTTCGTATAAATCTATGGCGGCGGAGTAATCGGGCGGTTCGACAAGGAAAATCGTGGCGAAATCCGATGTTTTTGCATCGATAAAATCCATGGAGACCTTGGTCGTCTTGTAGCGGATTTGGGTCTTGCTGGCGGCGATAATCCAGGCGCGAAAGGTACCGCCGTCTTCGGGCTTCGAGATGATGGCTTCGGCTTCGAATGCTTGCGAATGGGCGGGTGGCGAAAGCGCGGTAACTAGGAGTAGCGAGAGAATGAGATATTTCATGATATGGCTTGGATTGGATTTCGTAATTGGTTAGCGACCCTCCGTCTCCGCCTTTGCCTTGAGGACTTCTTCCATGGATTTCACGTTTGGATCGGCCTCGTATTGGTCGTTGAGTTTCTGAACACGTTCCCAGAGATTGACTTCATCGGGGGACATCTTGTTCCTGACCTCGGGGCGTCTGGTAAGTTCAAGATACTGGTAGCTCTGCTCATAAGCCCCTTGGCGGTCGGAGGTGACATTCGGCCCCGTGGAGGCCTTGTTGCGCTTGTAGGAAAGCTCCATCCACCTGTGGACCGCGGGAGCGGAGATCTTGATGAATCCCATGTGGGCGGAGAACACCTTCACATACATGGCGATAGCGTCATCTATGAGGTTCCGCTTATCAAACGACTCGGCGAGCAAAAGCCCTACCTGGGGTGAGTATTCGCCTAAACCGAGCGATTTGCCTTCTTCACGATTGAGATACTCGTTGGCACGATCCGCGCATTTGGCATAATCGCCTTTCTTCATCAAGATCTGGATGATGCGGTAGAGAGCGAAATCGCGTTCCGGTTTCTCCTGGGAGTCGGCCAAGATACGCTCGAAATCCTGAATGCCCTTTTCGAGGTCGGCGTCTTGGGAGGACTGGCCGTAAACGTCGGCACGGCCACCGAGCGCTTGGAACATATAAGACTGATTAGGGCGGGAGAGAGCCTCGTCGTAGTAAGGGAGCGCCTCACGTGGCGCGGAGGTGTTTGTGCGCAGGTAGTCGCCAAGCTTCACGAGGATGTAGTTGGAAAGCTCCTTGAGTTTGAAGTCCGCCTTGAGTTGCTGGAAGAGCACTTCGATCATGGCCTCGGCGGCGCGCTGCTTGTCGGGGTTTTCCTTGTCCTTGGTTATCGTTTCGAACACGGCGATGACGGCGATGCGCAGGATGGCGCGAGCAGCCTTGTCGTTGGTGCGAATTCCGGGGAAATTGTAATAGTGCTCCTTGAGCTCCTCGGCGCTGTGTTTCTCTAGGTAGAACTCGGTGTAAGAATTGATGGCCTCCTCAAGGCCGATAGACTCGGGGTTCTTGGCCATGTCGGAAATGACTTCTTGGAGGCGGGCTAAGGCCTCCTCGCTGCGGTCGACCGACTCCATGGCATACATCTGGGCGACTGCGACCTGCGGGCGGTAGGGTGAGCCATCGGCGTATTCTTTCCAGAACTTGTCGGCGTGTGGAATGGCATCTTTAAGGCGTGGTTCATATTCCTCGCCTTTCTTGTGCTCGCCGAGCATGGCGGTGAGGTAATAGAGCGCCTCGCCGACCACGCCGTCGTTCTGGCGGATTTCACCGATCTCGATCGCCTTGAGATAGGCGGTTTCCGCTTCGTCGCGCTTTTCTAGAACCTGCAAGACATTGCCTTGGAGGTTGTAGGCTTGGTCGAGCACCGGGGAATCTGGGAACTCCTTAATGATACGTGCCGTCTTCTCAAGCGCGGGCTCATTCTCCTCTTCGGCATAGTGGCAGTTGGCCCGGTCATAGAGGGCGAGTGGGGTGTAGGATTGGTTTGGGTCGGCCTTGTATTTGTCGAGAAAGGCGTCGAGCAACTTAGCTGCCTTTGACCAAAACTGCAGGCGGGAAACATTGGATGCTTGGAAATAGGAGGCGGACATCGCAAAGACGCTCTCAGGATATTTCGCAACGTGCTGTTCGAGGAGCGGAGCTGCCTTGTCATATTGGCCGGTGTAGAAATAGGAGCCGCCTAGGACGAATAGGGCGAGGTCATGCTCGGGCGTGCCTTCGGCGGCTTTCTTGTTCTCGATGATGTTGCCCGCTAGCTCAATACAGATTTCGTATTTCCCGTCGAAGAACAGGGAGGAGAGCATCAGTTTCTGGACATCCGGCTTGTATTTCGACTCTGGGAAAGTCGCGAGGAATATCTCGCCGTATTTCTGGGTATTCGCGATGATGCCGATGATCGAAGAGGTGCGAACAAGATGAAACAGGTTGTCCTCACGCTTCTCCGCCTTGGGATAATACTTCTCAAGCTGCAGGTACGCCGCATGAGAGCCGTGGACGTTGCCATTCGTCTCGTGAATGAAGGCGATGACAGCGAGCTTGTACATTTCCATCGACTTACTGCCGCGCATTTCGGCCTCTAAGGTAGCGAGTTGTGTCTCGAGGTTTTCCTTGTCGATGCGGAGCGTGCCGGAGGAAAGGCGGGGGAGATGGCCCATGTCGCGAATGCGAGCGCGGAGATCGTCAATGGCTACCTCTGTAGAAGGAACAAACTGGTAAAGATTAAGTGCCGCGTTCGTCATATCAGCTTCAAGGGCATCAGCAGCGATCTTCATGAAGACGTTCGAGTAACGCTGCATCGCGTAGGGAGCCACAATCACGCCACCGCGATTCTTAGCGATAAAATCGAGCAGCGCCTGCTCGTCGGGCTTTGAGATGGCAGCCTCGACCAAAGCCTGGAATCCAGCTACGATGGCTTCATCCGGCGTAGGGAAGGTGTCCTTGTTGCCAATGGCAGTTTCGAGATGCTCGCTACCTTCGGTAAGTTTCCCGAGGCGATAGTGCGCGATCGCCATGTTCACATGGAATGAGCCCTGGGCATATTTATCATTCGCCTTGTCGCGCTCCTGGAGGAATTTTTTCCACTGCGTGATCGCCGACTCATTGTCCTCAAGGCCAAGGGCTGCGTCGCCCCATTTTAGCAGGGCCATCTTCTGGAAAATGTTACCCCCGCCAGCCACCTTGTTGTTCGGGTAGTCCTTGTAACAGGACTCAAAGGACTTAATTGCGTCTTCGTATTTTTTGAGCTTCAGCTCGCACATTCCCTTGCGGTAAATGATCGTTCCGAACTGCAACCCGTATCGCGAGATCGCCATCTTCGGATTTTTGCCGAAGTCTGCGGCTTTGGTGTTCAAGGCAAGTGCTTCTTCCCACTTCTCCGCCTTCATAGCGAGAAGCGCTTTGTCGACGAGTTCAGGAAGGGTTTCCTGCGAGGAAGCCGTGATGGCGCTGGCAGCGAATACGAGCGCGAGAAGGAGTTTTTTCATGGTCATTCGAGAGTCAGGTGCTCATTAAATTTCAGGTTATTTGTCTGAAGGGGATAGAGGTGAAAAAATAATGCGCCGTCAGTGATGTCCTGCAAGAGGGAACGTCCAACGGCGCGGGAATTTTAGTGATTTCCTCGAGAATTCCGATTAATCAACCAGATCGGTGAATGTGATCGAAGAGATTCTAGCTCCGGCGAGCGAATTAAGGACATCGATCACGCGCTGCTGGGTAGTGCCGGGATCGACGTAAACCTGCACCAGCGGATTGCTGCCCGCGCTGCGCGCATTCACGGCGTACATATTGAGTAGTTTGTCGAGCAGGGGCACATTGCGATCGTCAGCATTCTGATCGAGTATTTGTTGTCCTACGCCGACTCCAGTGTAGATCACACCGGCGGCATCCACGCTGATGAACATCGGCTCGATCTTTGGCTGTTCGTTGCTCGGGTTCGCGGCCGGAAGGGACATGCCCAGATCCGTCTCGCGGGGAATTATAGTGGAAGTTACCAGGAAATAAATAAGGAGCAGGAAGCAGACGTCGATGAGTGATGATATGTCCAGCTCGGGCGTAGCATCCATCGAGACTTGAAATTTCTTGTGGCGAGCCATAAGGATTTAATGGGTTGGTTGTAATTATTTATTTCGAACCCCTTTGTGGGTCTGGTAAACCGCAAAGACAACCTGATCAACGCCAGCCTCCGCCGCAGCGCGGATCGCCGTGCGCGAATATTTGAAGACTGCATCTTGGTCGCCGCGCAAGTGGAGCTTAGGCACGATGCCAAGGGGGATGATCTTCTCTTTCTCCTTCTTCACAAGATCGACGATGTCCTTGTCATCCGCGAGGATGACGTTGAAATCCTCAGCGGTGAAGGTCCCGTCCTCACGGACGTTCACTACGATGCGACCGCGCCCATCTTCCTGAGCCTTCGAATTTTTTGCCACCGGAGGAAGCACCTGCGGATCGGTCTTCACGATGATAGCGGTGGCGTTTACGATGAAGAAGATTAGAAGCAGGAAGACCATATCGATCATCGGCGACATGTCGAGCTTCGCCTCCTCGTCGTGACCCGCGCTCGCGCCTCTGAGTTTTGAAGATGCCATGAGGTTTTCCTATTAGGTGTTGGAGGGGATCAGACGTCGATGCCTTCAGGAATCTTCGCGTAAAGGGTATCCGCGTTGACGGTAGCGATGGCGGTGTTGATCAGCTCCTCGGCGATGTGGATCGAATCTGCCACGAGATCGTTGTATTTATTCTTCAGCATGTAGAAGACGATGATGCAGGGAATGGCGTTGATCAGACCCCAAAGGGTCGTGAGAAGGGCGACGGAGATGTCACCGGCAAGTGCGGAAGGATCGGCGGCGCCGGATTTCTGGAGGGTTCCGAAAGCGCTCACCATACCGATAACCGTTCCCAACAGTCCGAGCATTGGGGATGCCTGGGCGATGACGGAGATGTAGTTGATCCACGTCATAGTCTTGCGGGACTCGTTGTTGGTGAAATCAGCCATCGCGTCCTCGATCTGGTCGCGCCCAAGGGTGTCCGGCCGGGTCGCGTCGATGTTTGGGAAGGAATAGGCGACCAGGCGACCAAGGTAAGAAGGATGGGAGGAGGCGAGTTCGATAGCGGAGCGGACGCGGCAGTTTGTCATGTGATCCATGAGCGCCATCTGGAGATCGGTAGGGCAGTATTTCGCCTTGGTGAGGTTCATGAAGTTATAAACGGCAAGCGCGATGAACGCTAAAACGGCTGCGCCGATGAAAAGCATCGTTGGGCCACCGTCGATCACCCATACGTCGAGGAGAGATTTCTTGGCGGGAGCAGCCTGTGCGTAAAGTTGGGGAGCCGCCAACAGGATCGCGGTGATGATGGTGGACGCGGTGAAGCGGTGACGGGTTGCAAGTTTTTGGATCATGGACTTTGTTTGGAAGTTTGTGTGATGTGACACAGTTTGAAATTAAGGCACATACTGCAAGAAAGATTTAGGAAAAATGGGAAAGAAGCTGCGTGCGGGTTTGTGAGGAAACGCGCGGCGATACTCTTTCCTTGGAAAAATAAAACCGCCCTGTTCCATGACTGGAACAGGGCGGCACGAAACGGGATGAGCCGGTGATCAGGCCTTGCCGATAATCGTCTGGCCAGTGGAGCGGAGCTCGTCGCAAGCCTGCTTCATGCGGTCGCAGAGACCTTGTTCGCCTTTCTTGAGATAGGAACGCGGGTCGTAGTGCTTCTTGTTGCCAACCTCGCCGTCGATCTTAAGCACGCCCTCGATGTTCGCGCAGATGTGCGCGACGATGGGGCGGGTGAAAGCGTATTGAGTATCGGTATCGATATTCATTTTCACGACGCCGTAATCGAGGGTTTCCTGGAGATCCTCGCTGGAGGTGCCGGAGCCGCCGTGGAAAACGAGATCCATTTCCGCAGATGGGCCGTGCTTGTCGGTCACGGCTTTCTGGCCGTCCTTGAGGATGGAGGGTTTGAGCTTCACCGCGCCGGGCTTGTAAGCACCGTGGACGTTTCCGAAAGTAGCCGCGAACATGAAACGGCCGATGCCGCTGAGCGCCTCATAGACCTCAAGCATGTCCTCGGGGGTGGTGTAGAGTTTTTCGATAGGCAGGCCAGAGGTATCGTGGCCGTCCTCCTCGCCGCCGACGCAGCCGGCCTCGACCTCAAGGATGATACCGAGCTCAGCGCATTCTTTCAGGAGGTCTTTGGAGATGCGGAGGTTTTCCTTCAGCTCAACGACCGAGCCATCGAACATGTGGGATTGGAAAAGCGGGCCTTTGCCGGCGGCGATGCGCTCGCGGGAAGCTTGCAGGAGGGGCTTTAGGAAACCCTCGACCTTTTCCGGATGGCAATGGTCGGTGTGGAGTGCGATGAGGACATTGTGTTTCTCGGCGAGCAGGTGGCAGGCCTCGGCGAGGACGATGGCTCCGAAGGCCGCGTCCTTCACAGCGGTGCCAGAAGCGAACTCGCCGCCGCCGGTCGAAACCTGGATGATGCCGTCGGATTTCGACTCTGAAAAGGCTTTGAGAGCCCCGTTGATCGTGGTGAGGGAGGTGACGTTGATGGCCGGGTAGGCGTATCCGCCTTTCTGGGCGGCATCGAGCATGGCGGCGTATTGGGCGGGTGTTGCGATAGGCATGACGGGTGCGGGGTAGCGGATTGCGTACCAAGGGGCAAGCGCGAAGAATCCCAATGGCTGGGTTATCCTTGCCAAAGCATGCCGCCTAACTTAATACTGCCCCCCTCCGCCATTATGCGGGTCCCGTGGTCCAATGGATAGGACGATGGCCTCCGAAGCCGTAGGTGGTGGTTCGATTCCACCCGGGACCACTTGGCAGCCTATCGCGATTCGCCAGCTTATGTCCGGAGTTAAAGATTACTATCGCACAGTTCCTCGGACTCATCGAGTTCATTGGTGCGCAAGCTTATGCCGCCAACGGTTTCAAGCTGTCTTTGGACGACTTGCTCGGCATCAGCCAGCGCTTTGTCCCATTACCCCATTGCCATGATCGTTTTACCCCGCCACGAGGATAAAGTTCGTCGCAATAAGAAACATCGAGGCGGGGTCTAATTACTAGACTTATAGTAGTTAAACTACGCTGCTACTAGAGCGGTTGCGCTTTTCGAGCCAGATGGTCAGCAACGCAACATCCGCCGGGGTGATGCCCGGGATTCGCCCCGCCTGCCCTATCGTCTGGGGTCTGATCTCAGAGAAACGCACCTTCGCCTCCTTCTTGAGGGCAGGGATCGTATTGAAATCGATGTCCGCAGGGATGTGACGGCCTTCCTGGCGAGACATGCGATCGATCTGTGTCCGCTGCCTACCGAGATGGCCTTCGTATTTGAAATCCGTCTCGATCAGCGGCCAAATCTCATCGGAGAATTCCTTTCGGATCTCGGCGGACAGCGCTTCCCAGCCTTGGTCGCCGCGCCGGAACCAATGATCCAGTCTCACACCTTGGTAAGCGGTTTCACGCACCCAGCGGTCGGCGCGTGCTAATTCGGCGATCTTGGCCGCTGTGCGCTCGACGCGTTCGCCCGTCGCGAGTCCGATTTCCGCTGCGCGAGGTGTGAGGCGGAGGTCGGCATTGTCCTGGCGGAGCAAAAGCCGGTATTCGGCGCGACTAGTAAACATCCGGTAAGGTTCTGTGCAGCCGCGCGTGACGAGGTCATCAACCATGACGCCAAGGTAGGCTTCATCGCGCCCGAGGATAAAGGGCGGCTTGCCCTGCACCTTGAGCGCGGCGTTCGTTCCGGCGATGAGCCCCTGCCCTGCTGCCTCCTCGTAGCCCGAGGTTCCATTGATCTGGCCGGCGAAATACAGACCCTCGACCCGTTTTGTTTCCAATGTTGGATGGAGCTGGGTCGGCGGACAGTAATCATATTCCACCGCATAGCCGGGGCGTAGGATCTCGCATTTCTCGAGACCGGGAATGGTGCGGAGGAAGGCAAGCTGGACTTCGTAGGGTAAGGAGGTGGAAACTCCGTTCACGTAGTATTCCAGTGTGTGGCGACCCTCGGGTTCGAGAAAAACTTGGTGGCGCTCTTTTTCTGCAAAACGGACGACCTTGTCCTCGATAGACGGGCAATAGCGCGGGCCGACCCCCTCGATAATCCCACAATACATCGGCGATTGATCGAGATTTCCAGCGATGATTTCGTGGGTGGCAGGGTTTGTGTAGGTAATCCAGCACGGAATTTGTTCCACGCGGAACACTGGATCACCCCAAGAGTTCAGGGTGAAAATGTCGTCCTTGCCCTTTTCGATCCGATCCGCCATGAAACTGAAATTCGGCACGGGTGTATCGCCGTCCTGCCGTTCGCACTTCGAAAAATCTAGAGATCGCCCGTTCAGGCGGCATGGCGTGCCAGTCTTGAAGCGCTCCACTTGGAAGCCGAGCTGCTTTAAGGAGTCGGAAACAGTAGAGATCGCATCCCCCATCCTGCCGCCCTTCTCATTTTTCAGGCCGACATGCATCAGCCCGCGCATGAAAGTTCCAGCGCTGAGGATTACAGATTTTCCGGTGATCTCCATCCCTAAAGAGGTGCGGATGCCAGTGATTCTGTCCTCACCGTTAACCACTAGCTCAGCGACGTTGCCTTGGTGGAGCTCTACCCCTTCCGCCCGCTCCATCTCCATTTTCATACGGAACTGGTAGGCCTTTTTGTCGCACTGGGCGCGAGGTGCACGAACGGATGGGCCTTTCGAAGCATTGAGCATCCGCCACTGGATGCCTGTGGCGTCGGTATTGATTCCCATCGCGCCGCCGAGGGCATCGATTTCCCGAACCATGTGACCTTTGGCAAGGCCGCCTATGGCTGGATTGCAGGACATCTGGCCGATCGTGTCGAGATTCTGGGTCAGCACAGCAACTCGCGCCCCAAGTCGCGCGGCAGCCAGTGCAGCCTCGACCCCGGCATGGCCGGCGCCGATTACAATTACGTCGTATTCTGTAGGATAGCGGAACATTCGCGGGGCGCGAGACTATCACGGCTTTTAGCGGGCGCAATCACTGACTAGGATACCGGTAAAGTTCCACGTGGAACGTTACGGCCTATCCAAGATGCCCGTGCTCGCCCTTGGCAGTAGTTCCTCTAGGGAAAATGTCACCTTTTGCGTCCGGTTAGCGAGGATCACGGATTTCACGCCAAACTCCGCCAGCACCTGCCTGCAAGCTCCACAGGGCGAGATGGGCTGTGCCGTATCCGCCACCACGACAACCTTTTCGAAGCTACGCGCCCCTGCCGCAATCGCCGCGCCAATCGCCACCCGTTCGGCACAATTCGTCAGCCCGTAGGAAATATTTTCGACATTGCAGCCGGAAAAAATCCTTCCGTCGCCTGCCAGTAAAGCCGCCCCCACGTGAAAGTTCGAGTAGGGCGCATAGGCCATTTCCCTGGCATCCCATGCCGCTGCGATCAGTTCGTCATCCGTTTTCATGAATGATTTCTATCACGCACGCGCCAACGCGACCAGAACCGCTTTCTGGGCGTGGAGACGGTTTTCCGCCTGTTGGAAAATGGTATCCGCGTGCTTTTCGAGCAGCTCCTCGCTGATTTCTTTACCGCGATAGGCGGGCAGGCAGTGCAAAACGATGTGACCTCTCGCCGCGCCGGAAACCAGCGCGGAATTCAGCTCGAAGCCCTTGAACTCGGCTTCTTTCTCATTCTGCCCCTCCTGACCCATCGACAGCCAGACGTCGGTGTTGATCACATCCGCACCCTCGATTGCCTCGCGGGGATCTTCGCAAATGCTCACTAGATCGCAGTCCAGATGTTTCAGGAAATCGGCGGGCGGCTGGTAGCCTTTTGGAGAAGCGACCTTGAGTTCGAAACCCAGCCGTTTCGCCGCCCACATCCAAGAGCGGGTCATGTTTGAGAAACCATCTCCGACGAAGGCAAATTTACGCCCTTCCCAGCCGCCCTGCTTCTCGCGGATAGTCAGGAGATCGGCTAAAATCTGGCAGGGATGCTCATCGTCGGTCAGAGCGTTGATCACCGGAAGTTTCGAGTATTTCGCGAAATCGACCACATCCTGCTGCGCAAAAGTGCGGATGATCACGCCGTGCACCATCCGGCCAAGCACACGGGCGGTATCCTTGATGGGTTCTCCCCTGCCGAGTTGGATGTCATTCGAAGAGAGAAACATAGGAAAGCCGCCGAGTTCACGGACGCCGACCTCGAAAGAAACCCGCGTGCGGGTGGAGGATTTCGTGAAAATCATCGCCCATGTCTGCCCAGCAAGCGGCTGATCGGTGTCGCGGCCACGGCACGCCTTTAGCCTCACGGCATCATCGATCAGATGGGTAATTTCGTCCGCAGACAGTTCCTCGATGGATAGCAAATGTTTCATCTTCGTAAGTTCAGTATTCGGACAGCGTGTCCTTCAGGATGGCGAGCGCCTCGTCGATTTCTGCGTTGGTGACGTTAAGCGGAGGCAATAATCTGACGGTTTCTGGCCCTGCGGGCACGGTGATCAAGCCTTTGGTGATCAATGACTTAACAATTTTCATGGCAGCGGTCTCTCCCTCCGCAACCGGTATCCGATCCGCCTTCAGGCCGATGCCGAGTAGCAGACCTAGGCCACGGACTTCCGTAATCACCGGGAGCTTCCAATTAGCAACGGCTTCGCGGATGCGATTCCCTTGGTGAATTGCATTGGCTGCGAGATCCTTCTCTCGAATCTCTTTCAGTGTCTCCAGTGCAGCGGCGCAGACCAGCGGATTCCCGCCGTATGTGGAGCCATGCGAGCCCGGCCCCATTAGCGAGGAAAGTTTCGTGCCCTTGTCATCTACTGCCTTGTCGCTGAGCCAAAAAGATCCGATCGGCACCCCGCCGCCCATGCCTTTTGCCCAGGAAATTCCGTCTGGCTCGATTTCAGGTGCGATGGCGCGCCATGCCATCGCTTCACCGCAACGGCCGAAGCCAGCTTGGACTTCATCGAACATAAGCAGCAAATCGTGCTTTTTCCGCAGTGCATCAAGGGCGCGGAGAAACTCCGCCGATGCAACATGCACCCCGCCCTCGCCTTGCACGGGTTCGAGAAGAAACCCGACGGTTTCGTCGTGGACGGCGTTTTCGAGGGCGGCGATGTCGTTGTAGGGCAGGTAACGGAAGCCCGGCAGAATCGGATCAAAACCCTGCTGGATTTTTGCCTGACCTGTCGCGGCCATGCTGCCGAGAGTGCGTCCGTGAAAAGATTGTTGGAATGTGATAACCTCGAAACGCGGCTTGCCACTCGCCTGCGTTTTCAGGTGGCCGTAGCGGCGGGCGGATTTGATCAGTCCGTCATTTGCTTCGGCACCGGAGTTTGAAAAGAAGACTTTCCCCGGCAATCCAATGTGATGCAGGTTCATTTCCTCCGCCAGAAGTCCTTGGTTATCAGTGTAATACAGATTTGATACATGGATCAGCTTGCCCGCTTGTTCACGGATTGCGGCGACCATGCGCGGATGGCAATGCCCCAGTGAGCACACGGCGATGCCCATGCAGAAATCCAAGTATTCACGCCCCGCGTCATCGCGCACGCGTGTCCCCTGCCCCTCGACAAGGGTTAGCGGAAAGCGCCCGTAAGTGCCCAGGACGTGCTCGTTGAATCTCTCGGTGTTGGTCATTTCTTCGGACGGAAAGGGGCGGAGATTACATGCGATGCGGGAAATGGCAAACCACTTTCGCGTGGCGAAAAAACCTTACCACAGCGTTAGCACTGCGTCGCATGCCGTGATTTTCCGATCCCGTGTGAGCAACGGGATTCCGTGCGTGATCGCGGTGGCCGAAATCACGCGGTCGAAGGGATCGCCATGGGCAAGGTCAAGGGAAACGGCAATGCTCGCAATTTCCCCGGTGATAGGAACCACAAGGAACGAATCCGAAATCTTCGCCAAAAGAGCGTCGAGACCGTCCTCACTTTCAATCCTCCTTTTGTCATGGAGGTAAGCGACTTCGAGGAAAACGATGTCGGAAATGACCAACTCGGAGCGGTTCGACCGGGCGATGATCTCACGGGTCTTTGCGCCAAGCCTCGGATCATCGGCCAAGCTCCATAGAACCGCATGGGTGTCGAGGCATGCTTTCACAGTGAGGGATTCCACTCGTTTTCCGGCAGTGTCGGTTCATCCAGCAGGTCATCGTGAAAGCGGATTTTGCCACCGCACGAACCGAGGATAGACACCCCGGACGGCGGCTCTGCGGTGATCCGAAGATTTCCGTCCCTAGTGACCACCACCACTTCCTCGCCCGCAAACGCCGCCCTGCGTATCTTGGGAAATTCCCTGAGCAGGGTGCTTACGTTCGTTTTCATAGCAGTAATTTGTCAGATAACTTGTCAAATGTCGAGCGTTTCGGTGGATTAGATCGTGGCAGCTTGAATGTGGGTTCGTCGGGCGGGTCGCGATTTCCAAATCGCGGTTCCTTTCACCGACAAGGTTGCCAGCGGCGGGCATTTAGAAGAGACTACGCCTGAACGGATGTCCCAACTTTTACTCGAACCTGCCCGCAGAAGCGGATGTGAAAACCTGCCAGCGGTTGGCGAGCTTCTCAAGGAGGCCGCCCAACTCCAGCGCTCCCCTATCGACGATCTTCTGGATGCTGCGGTGGTGGATGAGGAAAACTATCTCCGTGAACTCGCTCACGACCTCGAACTCCCATGGCTCGCGAACATTCCGACGGATGAGAACACCCTGCCCCTCCGCGAAGCCTGTGGGCCGCGGATCGCGCTGCGGCATCGGCTTTTGCCTGTGGCCATTGAGGGCGAGGGCGCGGAGCGAAAGCTCCTGCTGGCCACCTTCGATCCCTTTAACCTCATCGCCCACCAAGCGGCGGCGCAGGAGCTTTCGATTCCTTTCGAGTGGTGCATGGCTTCACGGAAACGCATACACGAGGCTTTGCGCCGGCTCTACGGTGTGGGTGCCGATACTTTCGAGCAGATCCTCGAAGGCCGCGATCTCGACTACGACCAACTTTCTGATTCCGAGGACGAGGCGAACATCATCGACGACGACGAGGATGAAGAAGCGAGCGTGGTAAAATTCGTGAACCAGATCATTCGCGAGGCGCTAGACCAACGTGCAACGGATATCCATGTAGAGCCGCTCGCTAACAATCTCCGTATCCGCTACCGCATCGATGGGCGGCTACTGGAGATCGCCGTGCCGGAGAATATCAAGGCTCTGCAAAGCTCGGTGATAGCCCGTTTAAAAATTATGGCGCGACTCGACATCGCGGAGCGCCGCGTTCCGCAGGACGGACGGATCAACCTCCAGTTCGAAGGCCAGACCATCGATGTCCGCGTTGCTACTGTGCCTACCGTAGAAGGCGAGAGTGTTTCCTTGCGCCTCCTCAACCAAGAGAAATTCAACCTCGCGAAGCTTGCGATGGAGCCTTTCGTGCGGAAAAAAATCGAGGCGCTGCTTCACCTTCCCAACGGCATTGTGCTCATCACCGGCCCCACAGGTTCGGGAAAATCGACGAGTCTTTATTCATTCTTAAGCGAGGTGAACAGCCCGGAGAAGCGTATCGTCACCGTCGAGGATCCGGTGGAGAACAAGCTCGTCGGAGTCATGCAGATCGCCGTCAAATCGGAGATCGGCCTGACTTTCGCGACCGCACTGCGCTCCATCCTCCGCGCTGACCCCAACATCGTGATGATCGGGGAAATCCGCGACCTTGAGACCGCCGAGATTGCGATCCGCGCCTCACTTACGGGACATCTAGTATTTAGCACCCTCCACACCAACGACGCGATGGGCGGCATCTCGCGACTCGTCGACATGGGCGTGGAGCCATTCCTTGTCTCCGCCGCCGTCCGCGCCTTCCTCGCCCAGCGCCTTGTTCGCCGCCTCTGCCCGCATTGCAAGGTGCAGCGTGAAATTTCCACCCAGGACATCATCGACCTTGAAATCCCGCGCGACATACCCGGCCAGATCTACTCGCCGAAGGGCTGCGACCGCTGCCGGATGACCGGCTTTTCCGGCCGCCTCGCGATCTACGAGGTCGTTCTCCTCACGCAGGCCATGCAAGAACTCGTCGCCCATTCCCGCCCGCTGGCGGAGATGAAAACCCAAGCTCTCAAGGACGGCTACGTCCCCATGCGCACCTACGGCTGGCACAAGGTCATGCAGGGAGAAACCACCATCGAGGAGGTCATCTCTGTTACTTCGTCGGACATCGGCGGAGCTGATTAGCCGTTGTTGAAGTATTTCTTCCAAAGTATGATTTGAATTATGAAAGCAGAATTTACAGCCATCATCGAGACCGCCGAAGAAGGGGGCTACTGGGCCATCTGCCCGGAAGTTCCGGGCGCGAACGGACAGGGGGAAACGGTTGAAGAAGCCAAGGCGAGCCTCAAGGAAGCCATCGAGCTGCCGCTTGAAGACAGGATGGAGGATATTTTGAGAGGGCTGCCCAGTGAAGCGATCCGCGAGAAAGTGATGATCGGATGAAAAGGCGGGATTTGGAAAAGAAGCTGCGATACAACCCCCGAACCTGACACATGCCCGTCTTCTCCTACAAAGCGCTTTCCACGAACGGCTCAGTTGCAACGGGCGAGGTCGATGCGACGGATCGTCCCGAGGCGTTGCGCACTTTGGACAAGCGTGGACTGCGGCCAGTGAACGTTAAGGAATCCGCCAAGACAGCACCGGCTAATAAAAAGGAGGCCGCTCCGTTGCGCCAGAAAGAGAAGGTCGCGGGGAAAGAGAAAATTTCCACCAGCGGAGAACTGAAGCTCAAGCGGGCCGAGGTGATACTATTCACCGAGGAGCTATCCGACATGTTGGGCGCAGGTCTGCAGCTTGAACCGGCACTCAAGTCGATGGAAAATCGGCAGGAGCTTGGAAGCCTGAAAGAAGTATCGCAGCGCATACGCCACATCGTACGGGACGGAGTGAATTTCTCGGCAGCCCTGAAAAAGGTTAGTCCTAGCTTCGGTCCACTTTATTGCTCGCTGGCTGCAGCAGGCGAGGCATCGGGAGCTCTGGACACCATCCTGAAACGGCAGGCGCATTATCTTAAAACACTCGCCGAGCTGCAGAGTCGCCTGATCCTCGCGTTAATTTATCCAGCCTTCCTGATCTTGGTCGGGTTGGCGGTTGCTGTCGTTTTCGTTACAACTCTCATCCCCCAGTTGACGGAGCTTATAAAAAGCACGCCCGGCGGAAAGATCCCATGGGCCATCAACCTGATGATGGTGTTCGCAGATTTCATCAAAGCGTGGTGGATCGTGATCATTCTCTCGCTAGTCGGTGCTTTCCTATTTTTCAAGGCGTGGAAAGACAACGAGGCAAACAAACCGAAGTGGGACGAGATAAAACTCAATATGCCCCTTATCGGCGCGGTGATTTCCTCACGCTTCTATGTGCAATTCTTGGAAACAATGGCAAATCTCGTTAGCAACGGGCTCCCGCTGTTGCGTGCGCTGGAACTTTCCCGCGACGCTACACAGAACATCTCGCTCCGCAGCCGCCTTAACGGGGTCATTGCGCAGGTAGGCGATGGCCGAGCGTTTTCCAAAGCGATGATACGCTCCGAAAGTTTCCCGCCCCTGCTCATCGACATTATCGCCGTGGGCGAGCAGACTGGGAAAATAGACCAGTCTTTACGGCGTGCGGCGGAGCGCTATGACAAGGAGCTGGACAACGATCTCAAGCGTGTCATGGCACTTATTATGCCGTCGGTTTTGATTATGATGGCGCTGCTGATAGGTTCGTTCGCGTACCTGATGATCACCGCGATCTTCCAGACGATCTCGAACATGAAATGAACGGGATGTCTTCTGAACCGAATGCGGGCAATGACTACCTCGCCGCGCATGTGGCGGATTTACTACGGAGCTATCACACTCTTACCGGAAAGCATCTGATCGCATCTGCCGAGGATGCCGCAAAGCGGGCGTATGACGCGCCGTTTGTCCTACTCTCGCATGATGGGGCAGATGATCCGCTGCTGACCTATGGAAATCTTGCGGCGCAGAAACTTTTTTCGATGGATTGGGGTAAACTGGTTGGGATGTCCTCGCGGAAAACGGCAGAGGCTCCCGAGCGCGCGGAGCGCGAGGAGCTGCTCCGTCGTGTAGCAGAGCGCGGCTATATCGACGACTACTCAGGTGTGCGGATCGCGGCGGATGGTCGGCGTTTCATGATCCACAATGCGACCGTGTGGAATGTATCCGACAAAAGCGGCGCACGGATCGGCCAGGCGGCCACCTTTTCCGAATGGCAGCTGCTGGAAGGCTAGATTCTTTTTTATCGGAGGACAAGGAGTGGCTGCATTCTGCTGCCAGATAAGAATGGAGTAGGGAAGACTCAGCCAGAAGTCTAGGGTTGCCGGGCAACAGAATACAGCCCCTCCTTGAGGGGTTTTCCGGATAACAAAAAAGGGGGCTTCGCAGCCCCCTTTTCAAAAAGTTTTGCCGTCGCGGTTTAGGCGGTAGCGAGTCTCGCGAGTTTAGACATCTCGCGCATGAGGGCACGAGTCTCGTTTTGCCACATCTGGAGGGCATCGCGGGAGAGTTGGACACGATCCGCGACGACTTTTTCAAGCTCGTGATAATTCGCAGCTAATTTATCGTAAAGTTGGGTGAGCATCTCGGCGGTACGCTGGCAATATCCTGGGGTCGCTTGGATGGCTTGTATACGTTCTTGAGTATTGCGCTTGGCCTCACCCATTTCGGCGAGAAGAATTTTGCTGTCTGGCACGCGGCGTAATCCCTCAACGAGCCCAATTTTTGAGAGTGTCCATATTGTCCATTTCGTAGGATCCCACTGCCACGGCTTCACGCCGTTGCGGTAGTCGTGCTGGAACTCGTGATGGTAATTGTGATAGCCCTCGCCGAAGGTTAGAAAGGCCATGATTGCGCTGTCGCGGGCAGAGTGCTTGGTAGAATACGGCTGCTTGCCGACGGTGTGGCAGAGCGAGTTGATGAAGAAGGTGCAATGCTGAGCGATGACGATGCGAGTGACACCGGCGATCAGAAAACCACCAAGAGCGCCTTGAATTGGATCGAGTCCCATGAGTGAGTTGTATCCGTAGCCGAGAGCGGAGGGGATGATAAGGCCTACAACAAGTCCTATCCAATGAGTGTATTTGTGCTGCCACATGACGAGCTTGTCCTTGCGGAGATCCGCGACGTTATCGACGGGCGTCTCGGGGTCCAGTTTGAAAAGGAGCCAGCCGATGTGGGCCCAGAAAAAGCCTTTGGAAATGTCGTAGGGATCCTCATCGTGATCGACGTGCTTGTGGTGACGGCGATGATCAGAGGACCAGTTAAGACAGGAATTTTCAAAGGCGCAGGCACCGAAGAGAAGTACGAAAAATTTCACCGGAGCCTTCGCCTTGAAAGACAGGTGGGAGAAGAGCCTGTGGTAACCGACGGTGATGCTCATCATAGTGGCGCATAGGTAAAAGAAAAACATTCCGAACTGGAACCAATCGATGCCGTAATGGAAGAGATAGATGGGTGCCCCGATGAGGGCGATGAGAGCGGTGCCAATGAGAAAACTGGATGTGATCCAGTTTACGCGGTCGTAAGGGATGCGAAACATAACGTTATTTTATAGGATGGCGGCAGTACGGGGAAAGGATTTCCCGTTGCGCACAATTCTCATAAACGATCTTTAGACCATTCACAAGTCGTGAATTTTTTACAAATGTCGCGCGTTTTACACTTTTCGTAGAGAACTGGTAGAGTCTCCAAAGTGCTTCTCGTTTACGCCAAACTCTTCCAACATACGCAGATAAAGATTCGCAAGCGGCACATTTTCACCGAGGTCGACGTGACGGCCAGGTTTGAAGGCTCCACCGCCGTGGCCGGCGACGAGGATGGGCAAGTCATCATGATTATGACGGTCGCCATCAGAAATACAGCCGCCGTAAACGATCATGGAATTGTGGAGAAGGCATTTGCCATCCACATCTTCGGTGCTCTTGAGTCTCTCAAGAAAGTAAGAGAGCTGCTCGAGGTAGAACGTATCGATTTTGGCGAGTTTTTCCAAGTTATCCGTTTTGCCCTGGTGGTGGGAGATGCTGTGATGGCCTTCATTCACCCCGATTTCTGAGAAAGAACGGTTTGAGCCATCATGCGACATGAGAAAACTTGAGACGCGAGTACTATCAGTTTTGAAAGCAAGCACCATCATATCAAACATGAGGCGCAGGTGATCTTGAAAAGAAACGGGTTCACCTTCCGGTGCGGGTACGCCGGGATCGGGTAGGATGCCTATTGCCTCGCTTTTCTCGATCTGCTTCTCGATCTCGCGGACACCGGTAAGATATTCATCAAGCTTCTGGCGGTCGGTGCGCCCAAGGTGGCGCTGTAGGGCTTTCGCATCGCTCGCGATGAAATCGAGAATCGACTTTTTAGATGCAAGACGCTGGCCGAGGGATTTAGTGCGTTCGCCAGAGGATCCCGAACCGAACAGGCGCTCGAAGACCGCTCGAGGATTGGATTCCGGGGTCATCGGCTGGTTTTCAGAGCGCCAAGATAGATTGAACTGGTAGGCGCAGGAGTAACCGGAATCGCATTGTCCGGATTTGCGGACGCCATCGGTGGAAAGCTCTAGCGAGGGCAGGCGGGTGTGGGCAGCCACGGCGTTCGCGGCCACCTGATCGGCAGAGATGCCAAGCTGGATATCGGAGCCGGAGGTTTTGCGCGGGCGGGCACTGGTGAGGAAAGCGGCGGTGCCCCGCGCGTGGTCGCCCGCGCCGTCGCTGCCTGGCGTGGCGTTCTTTTGCTCAAAGCCGGTAAAGATCTGGAAATCCTCGCGGTGTTTCTCCATCGCAGCGAAGGAGGAACCCATTTTGTAGGATGGGGTGGTCCCATCCGGGCGCCAATGTGAGACGTTTACTCCGTTGGGGATATAAAGGTATGCCATGCGGAGCGGCGCACCGCTCGCCGTAGTGGCGACCGCCCGTGTCGCCGCCGAGGCCGCCATCAGCGGACGGAAGGATTCCAGGGCAGGTAGTGATAGAGCGGCTCCGAACCCCCTTAGGAAACCGCGGCGGGATATTTGCGACTTATCCATTATTTAAATAAATACACGCTTCAGCTGGGATGTCTATCGGTGAATCTTCACCACCTGTCTCCCGTGATCTCGACCCGAATCCTTAAACCGATAGCGTCCGTGCCATCTGTCTCTGCCATATTCCCCATCCCCGACGGGGATAACGGCGATCTACCAGGGTAAATCCCGCAAAGGATTCACCCTGGTAGATCGTGGTAAAGCCCTTTTAAAAATCTTCAAACGCGCCCCGAAGATCAGTCGCCGCGCTTTTTGAGGCGGTTTCTTTTTCGGGGACGAAGGCGAAGTCTTCCTCGACCTCTATGTCGATGTCAGGGTTGGCTAGTAGGGGACGGGTAGTCTTTTCTATAGTCTCAATGTCGGGGAGGGTTATACCTTCAGGGGTAGCCTTCAATTCTTCGAATTTCCGGGCTGTGGACATGACGCGGGTCTCGTAGGAGCCGATCGCCTTGTTGTAGTGATCAACAGCAGAGTTGAGCGAGTTGCCGAGTTTTGAAAAATGCTCTGCAAGCTTACCAAGGCGCTCGTGCATGGTCCGGCCGAGGGCGGAGATTTCTTTGGCATTCAAGGCAAGTGCCTCTTGCCGCCAGCCGTAGGCGACGGCTTTCAGCAAAGCAATGAGGGTGGTAGGCGTGGCAAGTATAACGCCGTGATCCACGCCGCGCTCAATCAAGCTGGGATCGGACTGGAGGGCGGCAGAGAAAAAGGATTCGCTGGGCAAGAACAAGACGGTAAATTCGGGGGTATGCTCAAATTGCTCGGTATATTTTTTCGAAGAAAGCTGCTGGATGTGAGTGCGAACCTGCGCCGCGTGCTGGTGGAGAAAACGCTCACGTTCCGCCTCGTCGCCTGTCTCCAAGGCGTTGAGATAGGCATCCATTGGCGTCTTGGAATCGACGACGATAGTTTTGCCACCGGGAAGTTTCACGATGAGATCTGGGCGCAGGCGCTTACCCTCGTCGGTGGTAGAGCTGGTTTGTAGTGTGAAATCGCAGTGCACCTGCATCCCAGCGAGCTCGACGACGCGGCGGAGCTGCATCTCGCCCCATTGGCCGCGGCCAGTGGGTTGGCGGAGGGCTTTCACAAGCGAGGCAGTTTCCTTCTGCAAACCTAGCTGGCCTTCGCCAAGGGCACGCACCTGTTCTTTGAGCTCAGAATACGCGCCTTCGCGCAGCTTCTCGATCTCGCCGATGCGCAACTCGAATTTTCCGAGTGAATCGGCGACGGGCTTCACCAGAGTCTCGATCGCTATCTTGCGTTTCTCGATCTCGCCCTTCGCCTCCTCAGTCTGCGAGGTGAGGGTGGATTTTGCGAGGTAGAGAAATTGCTCAGAAGCGCCCTTGAGCGCGTCGGCGGAGAGGGCTTTGAAAGTGTCGGAGAGCTTGATCTCGGCGCGCTCAAGGAGGGCTTGCTTTTCCTGGGCAGCCTTGCGCTCGGCGTCGAGGCGGGAATTCGTTTCCGCAAGCTGGTTGCGGTAGCTCTGGGCGGCGGTTTCGTTGTTGTGGTTCTCGGCTGCGATATGGGCAAGACGGGCTTCCGTTTCCGCGTTGCGGCGCTCCTCGGCTTTGAGGCGCTCAGAAAGGGCGGATTTCGCGGATGCGGCAACAAGGTGCGTGAAAAGCCAGCCGACGAAGAGTGCTACAACAGCGGTGGCGGTAAGAGGGAGGTAGGGTTCGAGTGGCATGGTCGGGTTCTTTCTACTTGCGGGAACGGAGTTGCTAGCGTTGTTGTGGGTTGCGCTGCTAGCAATATACTGACCCGCAGCGCTAATTCAAACAATCAAGCATTTCAAAACTATGCCATACACACTCCCCGACCTCGGATACGCGTTCAACGCCCTAGAACCCCACATCGATGCGCTGACCATGGAAATTCACCATGGCAGGCACCACCAAGCCTATATTACGAACGTAAACAACGCAATCGCGGGCAAGGCTGATCTCGAAGCGAAGTCCGCGATGGATCTGATTACCGACCTCGCGTCCGTCCCGGAAGAAATCCGCGGCGCGGTGCGCAACAACGCTGGCGGTCACGTGAACCACAGTTTTTTCTGGAAAGTCATCGCCCCCGGTGGCGCGAAAGCTCCCTCAGGTGATCTCGCGGCTGCCATCGACGCAGCGTTCGGTTCCTTCGATGCCTTTAAGGAAGCCTTCGCGAAAGCCGGCCTGACTCGCTTCGGCTCTGGCTGGGCGTGGCTCTGCAAAAAAGCCGACGGCACACTCGCCGTTTGCTCCAGCGCGAACCAGGACAACCCGCTCATGGGCGAGGCCTTCGGCGGTTGCGGCAGCACCCCGATCCTTGGACTCGATGTCTGGGAGCACGCCTATTATCTCCACTACCAGAACAAGCGCCCCGATTATATCACCGCTTTTTGGAATGTGGTGAACTGGGATGTCGTCGCTGAAAAATTCGCGGGTTAATCATGATTGATTGCAAATTAGAAAAAAATCCCGCTGGGTCGATCTGGGGGGATTTTTTATGCCTTTCTTGCCGGTTGCCTACTAAACGCCCGTAATAATCTCCACGGCAGGCAGAGCCTTTTTGATCTCAGCGATAGCCTCCGGCGTGACTGCGGTCTGCCATAGGTAAAGGCGCTTTAAATTCGTTAAGGCAGTAAGTTTTTTCACACCTACATCGGTTACCTTGGTGCCGTAGAGGTTTACAGATTCCAATTTTTTTAGCTTCGCAAGCGTGTCCATTGAGGCATCGGTAATGCCCGTTTCGGACAGGCGCACCATACGGAGATCGGTAGCGGCGGCGAGCTTCGCAATGGAAGCGTCCGTGACCGAAGTAGCGGAAAGATCCATCGCGACCATTTTTGCAAGCACCGGGGCGAGCTTCGTGAAAAGCTCGTCTGTAAGGTTTTTCCGCATGGAAACGCCGGTGAAGGTGAGGCTTGAGGAGGATTGTGATTCAAAGGTCAGCCCGCCGGGGAAATCCGTTCCAAGCTTGGCGACCGTCGCGCGGAGATCATCGGAAGGCTGGTCGGAGGAAGCTTCTTTCACGGCCACTTTACCTTTTCCTATAGCTAGATCCAGCTTGCCGATGGCGGCGCGTATTTCTTCGCTAAGGTTCGATTCCGCAACGGTCTTGTCGGGGTCGGCGCCTTCGGTGATCCACCATTTAACTATGGCGAGTTCATGCTCCTCGATACCCTTCTTGCCATCGGGCGGCATATGTTCTTCGTCGTCTTCAGGTAGTTCTGGGCGGTAGACAATGTTGCTGTCCTCAGCATTACCAGGATCGATGGCCGAGCCTTCGCTGCCGCCTTTCACCAGCATCTCGTAGGTGTCCATCCGTAATTTGCCCTTGGATTTGCCTTCCTTGTGACACTCAACGCAACGCTTGTTCAGAATTGGCTGGACGATATCCGCATAAACAACCTGTTCCTCAAGGGGCTTGTCGATGATTTCCTCTTTTTTCAGTTTCGGCTCAAGTCCTAGCACCTTGCGGATTGGATCGGGCGCGTATTTCGTGAGGTAGTCAGAGCCGTGGGTCATTGAGGCTCCGCCATGGCTGGCGTAAGCCATCACGCTGACGCTGCCAAAAAGCAAAATACGGTAGAAAGCTTGAGAGGCTGCCGGCGCGAGGCTCCAAGCCCTCACAATCATAGTAACCACGGCAGCGCAGGCAAATCCCAAGCCACCCCAAAGATGATCCTCCGCCAGTTCGCTGTCCTCATATCCGCCACCATGGTAAAGCAGAAAACCGGCTATCACCGCGGACACAGCGCTGGCTACACCTACAAAAATCGGCAAGATGCCACGACGCGTTTTTGCACGCAAAAACATGCCTAGCAACTCTTGCAGCAGGATCAGCGAGAAAATTCCGATCGGCAAGTGTAGGATTACTGGATGGAAGCGACCAAGGAATCGCACGATATCAGGCATTTTATCTCCGTCTGGCTCACCGGCCAGAAAGGGCATCGAGATCATACCACCGATGGTTAACAACCCAGTGATAGTAAGCAACCAGGGCAACGCTTTTCCCGCAGGCTGATTGTCGAGGTCGATTTCTTTAGACATAATAATGATGGCTGGTTGAGATTTGTTTTGCTTCATACAAGGATCGTGACGCCTTTCTTTCCCACCTCGTTTGAAACCGAACTAGATTTGCCTTTTTTCCCAGTTAAGCGCAACCTTTCTCGAAGGTCGTAGCCCAAGTATGAGGTGTATTTTAGAAAAATGGCCAAAGCGATGACCTCATCGATAAACGGCAGCGGATCTATTGCTGGGAACGGCAAGAGTCCGATCGTTAGCAGATACAATCCCGAGAAGGTGGCTCCAAACCATGCAAGTTTCCGTTTCACGGATGGAATATTCTACAAATCTCTGAAGGTGCAACTTTCCAAGTTTTCTTGATTCATTTTGTCCGCTCTGCAAAGCTCCCCCACCATGGATCAGCTTCTTCTGCAAACCCTCCACATCGCCGGTGTCTTCGCCCTCTTTTCATCGCTCGGTGCAACTCTACTGGCTGGATCAAAAAAACAATCGGCCTCCATGCTGCACGGTATTTCGCTTGTCCTAATATTGTTGATCGGCTTCGCCATGCTTAAAAAGCCGCCGATGGATCAACAATGGTAGATGGCAAAACTTGGACTCTGGCTCTTTATCGGCGTGGCTCCCGTTCTCTCAAAGCGTAAAATACTGACTCCGTGGATGGTCTTCGTCCTCTGCCTTATCGCCGCCACCGCCGCTACCTACCTCGGCATCCGCAAGCCGTTCTAAAAAGGTTTTTTAGCAGCCGATCAGTCGGTATTGCCTGACAATCAACACGCGTGTGTTCGCTGCGAGCGCGACCCGTATCTATTTCATGTACCTAGCGATTACAAAGACGGCGCATTGTGTAACAAGCTTGTGACCCACCTTTCCCGCTCAGCCCTAGCGTGGCAGCGTTACCCCTATAAATTTATAAGCCACATCTACTCATCTAGGCCGAAGCCAATGACACTATTTTTCGCCATTGCTCACTTCGCGGCGGCTCACTAACTTCCTACGAGTTTCAACTAATGAGCTCAAAAAAAGCTACCACCAACCACGCTGCCGAACTTGCGGCCGTCCGCAAACCCTCGAAAGAGTTTTCCAAGAAAGCCCGCATCGGATCGATGGCGGAGTATGAGAAGCTTTACAAACAATCCATCGAGAAGCCTGAGAAATTCTGGGCGTCGCAGGCGAAGGAACTGATCTGGCAAAAGCCCTTTTCCAAAGTACTAAAATGGAAGGCTCCCGACGTAGAGTGGTTCCTTGGCGGGAAACTCAATGTCGCGGAGAACTGCGTGGACCGCCACGCTTTCGGACCGCGAGCGAACAAAGCGGCGATCATCTGGGAGGGCGAGCCCGGCGACAAACGAACCATAACCTACTCCCAGCTCCACCGTGAGGTGTGCAAATTTGCCAACGTCATGCTCGCGCGCGGCGTGAAATCGAAGGATCGCGTCCTAATCTATATGCCGATGATCCCTGAGGCTGCCATCGCCATGCTCGCCTGCGCGCGTATTGGTGCAGTGCACAATGTAGTCTTCGGCGGCTTTGCTTCCGAAGCCATCCTCGACCGGCTCGAAGACTCAGGAGCCATCGCCGTCATCACCGCCGATGGTGGCTGGAGGCGGGGAAAGGTATTATCTCTAAAGCCCGCAGTGGACGAGGCTTTGAAAAAATACAACAAAATCCGTAACATCTTCGTAGTCCGCCGCACGGATAATGAAGTTTCCATGAAGGAAGGCCGCGATCACTGGTGGCATGAGGAAATGGAAACCGCTTCCGCGAAGCATGAGCCGAAGGGCTTCGATTCCGAGCATCCACTTTTCATACTCTACACCTCCGGCTCCACCGGAAAACCGAAAGGCATTCTCCACACCTCTGGCGGATACCTCACCGGCACCTACTCTACCTGCAAGTACATCTTTGATATGCGCGATGAAGATGTCTATTGGTGCACCGCCGATGTCGGCTGGATCACAGGCCACTCCTACATCGTTTATGGCCCGCTCGCCAACGGTGTCACCCAAGTCATGTACGAAGGCGCACCGAACGAGCCGGACTTCGGGCGCTTTTGGAAGATGATCGAGGAACACCGCGTCACCATTTTCTACACCGCTCCCACAGCGATTCGCGCCTTTATCAAAGCCGGCGACCATTTCCCAAAAAAACACGACCTCTCATCCCTCCGCCTGCTCGGCTCCGTCGGTGAGCCAATCAATCCCGAGGCATGGTCTTGGTATCACCAGAAAATCGGTGGCGGCCGCTGCCCCGTCGTCGATACCTGGTGGCAGACTGAAACTGGCGCAATTCTCATTTCCCCACTCCCCGGCGCCACACCGTGCATCCCCGGCACCGCCACCCGCCCCTTCTTCGGCATCGACGCCGCCATCCTAGACGACACCGGCAAAGAATGTCCACCTAACGTCGATGGCCGCCTCGTGATACGCAAGCCGTGGCCTTCCATGACCCGCACGATCTACGGCGATAAGGCACGCTTTAAGAAAACCTATTTCTCCGACTACCCCGGCATTTACACGGCCGGCGATGGCGCCAGGCGCGACAATAAAGGCAATTTCTGGATCATCGGTCGCCTTGATGACGTGCTCAACGTCTCCGGCCACCGCCTCGGCACCGCCGAAATAGAAAGTGCCCTTGTCGCACACCCCGCCGTCGCAGAAGCCGCGGTCGTTGGCCGCCCACACGAACTAAAAGGCCAAGCCATTGCCGCTTTCGTCACCCTTAAACTCGACTACGAAAGCTCCGCCGATCTGAGGAATGAATTACGCAATCACGTTGGCCATGTGATCGGTGCTATCGCAAAGCCCGATGATATCCATTTCACTCCCGCCTTGCCAAAAACACGTTCAGGAAAAATAATACGGCGGTTATTAAAGGAATTAGTAACTACTGGCATCATCGCGGGAAGTATCACTACGCTGGAGGACATAAGCGTGATAGACAATCTCCAAGAGCTTCTTAAGAAATAATTTAAAAACATGACCTCAACTAGATATTTCTTTTACACCCTCGCTCAAGCCTTTGGCTACCGCCGGAAAAACAAACACATGTCTGCGATGGCCGAGGAGACATTTCTGTTGAAAGAGGCGGAAGCCTACATCGGCAAGAAGTTGTGGGAGGATATTGAGAATATTGAGGGACTTTCCCTCGAATACTGGAACCTGCGCAAGCTCAACAATGAACGCACCCGCATCGTTTCCGAGCTAGATGAATGCCAACAAAAGCTTACCGAAGTTCATCAAGAAAAAGCAGGCATTTCGGATACTTCCAATGAGCTGTTCCAGAATTTACTCGAGGAGCGGCAGAGCGCCCTTAACTTACTGGAAGAACTCGCAAAACATCGCGATGAAATCGTCAATAAAGCCAGTGACATACGTCGCGCCTACGAAAGCATAAAATCTAAGCAGGAGATTCTTAGTAAAGAGAGTGCCAACAATCCCGAGGATTTCGAAAACATGACAAGCAAGCTTCTCCAGCTGAAATCCGAATTCGATGCGCTGAAATCACAGCGCCAAGAAGTGGCTGAAAAAATCGCTGCAGAAGATATAAAAATCGATAAGATCGATGCCGAGATTACGCTGCGCAAGAAAAAGCGGCGCGAATCCGGCTCCGATGACTATCAGCAAGTCGGGAATATCAACCGAAAAATCTCTACACTGCGCGCCGAGCTGGTTTTGATCGATACTCAGATGCGCCAGATTTATACGGAAGTAGGCAAATACATCAGCCGCAACAGCTCAGATCCCAAATGCGTAAAGTTGAGCAAAAAAAAGCAAAGCATCATACATGTAATGCTAATATTGCGAAAATCAATCAATTTAAACCGCAAGCTCGCCGATGTGAAATGAGATAACGCAAGTGGCCGGATTTCTGACTACTTATTCAGCGTTTTCGCTGCGCCTGGCCTTTACAAAACGGCCATCCCCTGCCAGATCCCTGAAAGTTTAAGCAACTCACGCGCGCTCATGCCTAAAGACACCTCACTCAAGAAGATTCTCGTCATCGGATCCGGCCCCATCGTCATTGGTCAAGGTTGTGAATTTGACTACTCCGGAGTCCAGGCCTGCAAAGCCCTAAAAGAGGAGGGATACGAGGTCATCCTAGTCAATTCGAATCCCGCCACAATCATGACTGATCCGGAGTTCGCGCACCGGACCTACATCGAGCCTATCACCCCCGAAATCGTCGAGAAAATCATCATCCGTGAGAAACCCGACGCCTTACTTCCCACGCTCGGCGGCCAGACAGCGCTGAACACCTCCATGTCACTTTTCAAATCCGGCACACTTGAGAAGCACGGTGTCCGCATGATCGGGGCGAACGCCGGAGCCATCGACAAGGGAGAAGACCGCCATCTTTTCAAGGAAGCTATGGAAAAAATTGGCCTCGACATGCCGCGCTCCGGCATCGCCCGCACCATGGAGGAGGCTAAAAAAGTGGCCGCAGTAATCGGCACGTTCCCACTCATCGTGCGACCCGCTTTCACACTCGGCGGTCAAGGCGGGGGCATCGCCTACAACAAAGAGGAGTTCAAGGAAATCGTCCATCGCGGCCTTGATCTCTCGCCTGTGTCCGAAGTCCTCATCGACGAGTCCCTGCTCGGCTGGAAGGAATTCGAGATGGAGGTCATGCGCGACTGCGCCGACAACTGCGTGGTCATCTGCTCGATCGAAAATCTCGATCCTATGGGCGTCCATACAGGAGACTCCATCACCGTTGCGCCCATCCAAACTCTGACCGATCGCGAATACCAGATCATGCGCGACGCCTCCTTCGCCGTGATTCGCGAGATCGGAGTGGAAACGGGCGGCTCCAACATCCAGTTCGCCACCGATCCGAAAACCGGGCGCATGATCGTCATCGAGATGAACCCGCGTGTCTCCCGCTCCTCTGCGCTGGCCTCAAAGGCCACCGGTTACCCCATCGCCAAGATCGCCGCAAAACTCGCCGTAGGCTACACCCTAGATGAACTTCCCAACGATATCACCCGCGTAACCCCCGCCTCTTTTGAGCCTACTATAGATTACGTGGTTACGAAAATCCCGCGCTTCACCTTCGAGAAATTTCCTACGGCAAACGCCGTGCTTACAACTTCCATGAAATCCGTAGGCGAGGCGATGTCCATTGGTCGCACTTTCAAGGAATCTATGCAGAAGTGCTTGCGCTCGCTGGAAACCGGCCGCTGGGGCTTCGGCTTCGATAGCAAGGAACCCGTCAACCCTACCCGGGACGAAATCACCCGAAAGCTCCAGATCCCCAACGCGGAGCGCATTTCCTGGCTACAGACCGCCTTTACAAACGGCTTCACGCTCGAGGAAATAAACGGTCTTTCCAACATCGATCCTTGGTTCCTGCGCCACCTCCAAGAAATCGCGGAGGAAGGCATTCAGCTAGCCTCGCTCGATCTGAAGCGAGCCAAGAAACTCGGTTTCTCCGACCGCCAGATAGCAAAGGCAAAGGGCACGAACGAAGACGCTGTCCGTGCCGAGCGAAAGGAGAAAGGCATCATCCCCACCTACCGCCTTGTCGATACCTGCGCCGCGGAGTTCGAAGCCTACACGCCTTATTTCTACTCCACCTACGGCGACGAGAATGAAGCCCGCGAAACCGACAAAAAAAAGATCATCATCTTGGGTGGCGGGCCGAACCGCATTGGGCAGGGCATCGAGTTCGATTACTGCTGTGTGCATGCCGCTTTCGCAGTGAAAGAACTCGGCTACGAGGCTATCATGGTGAACTCAAACCCAGAAACCGTCTCCACCGACTACGACACTTCCGACAAACTATTCTTCGAGCCGCTCACCCTAGAAGACGTGCTAAACATCTGCGACCAAGAAAAACCTCACGGCGTTATTGTCCAGTTTGGCGGGCAGACACCACTAAACCTCGCCGCTGACCTCGAACGCCACGGCGTCCCCATCATCGGCACCTCGCCGAAATCCATCGAGCAGGCCGAAGACCGAAAATTTTTCTCTGCCCTGTTAGATAAACTTAAACTTAAGCAAGCTGAGGCTGGCACTGCCACCAACGAGGCAGAGGCTCTATCCGTAGCCAACCGCATCGGCTACCCTGTCCTCGTCCGCCCGTCGTTCGTGCTCGGCGGCCGTGCGATGATGATCGTGTATTGCGATGCTGAACTTTCCCGCTACATGAGCGAGGCCGTCACTGCCTCGCCGGAGCGCCCCGTGCTCGTAGATCGTTTCCTCGACAACGCCGCCGAAGTCGATGTAGATTGCATCTCCGACGGCGAAACTTCGGTGGTCGGCGCCATCATGCAACACATCGAGCAGGCTGGCATCCACTCTGGTGACTCCGCCTGCGTCATCCCTGCTTTCTCCCTTTCGGAAGAAATCAAAGCAGAGATCATACGCGCCGCAAAAGAACTCGCACACGAACTTAAAGTCATCGGCCTGATGAACATCCAATTCGCTGTGAAGGACGAGCAACTCTACGTTATAGAGGTCAACCCGCGCGCGTCTCGCACAGTGCCCTTCGTTTGCAAAGCCACCGGCGTATCCCTCGCCAAGCTCGCCGCCAAGGTCATGCTCGGTCACAAGCTCAAGGAGCTCGGCTACACCGAAACCATCATCCCTCTACATTTTTCCGTAAAGGAAGCCGTCTTCCCATGGAATCGCTTCCCCGGCATCGACATCGTGCTTGGCCCTGAAATGAAATCCACAGGCGAGGTCATGGGTATCGACATGGACTGGGGCATGGCCTACGCAAAATCACAGATGGCTGCCTTCAACCCACTGCCCACGCAAGGCACCGTTTTCCTCTCCGTCTCCGACCGCGACAAGGACCGCGCCGTCGCCGTCGCACGCGATCTGTACGAACTCGGCTTCCGTATCGTCTCCACCGGCGGCACTCTCGCCAAGCTCGCCAAGGCCTGCATCCCCGCCGACCGCGTATACAAAGTGCTCGAGCAGGCGCGCCCCAATATCATCGACATGATGAAGAACAACGAGATCCATTTCCTCATCAACACCCCCGCCACCCACGAGTCCCGCGCCGACGAGATCCTGATCCGCTCCACCGCCATCGCACAAAAAATCTCCCATGCTACAAACCTCTCCGCAGCCGAAGCCAGCGTGAAGGCCATACGCTCACTCAAGGAGCGCGAGCTCACCGTACAAAGCATCCAAGAGTATCACTCCTGAACCCGATCAGGAATCTTCTCCTCTTTTCCGCCACCAAGCCGCGAGACAACTTCCAATGATACTATGGAATACGGCGGAAATCGCCGCAGGGACAGGGGCCATCGCGATCTGCGGGAAATGTTTCGACGCGAGCGCCGCGCCGAGGCCGCTGTTCTGCATGCCCACCTCGATGGAAATCGTGCGGCGCAGGCTCTCGCCGCAGCCGGCGAGTTTTGCGAAAAAGTAACCGAGGAAAAAACCGCAGCCGTGCAGCAGGAACACGGACATGAAAAGCGGCCCCGCCGCCATCGCAATCTTGTCCTTTTCCCCCGCCACGATGCAGCCAACGATCGCCACTACCACCAACGCGCTAACCAGTGGCCCAAGCGCATCGATCCATTCACGCGCCTTCCGCGCATCCCTCATTTTTCCCAGCAGTGTGTTCACCGCGATACCAAGCAGCAGCGGCAGCAGCACCACGATGACCATGGATTTGAAAAGTGCGAACGCATCCACCGGCATCCACGCCCCCGCCAGCCAGCGCGTTAGCCACGGGGTCGCAAATACTGCAGTCATGGTAGATGTCATCGTCATCAGCACACTGAGCGGTACATTTGCGCGGGCGAGGTGGCAAATCACATTCGATACCGTGCCGCCAGGACAGCAGGCGACGAGGATCAGGCCGAGCGCGAGACCCGCCTCCAGCTGGAACGCCTTCGCCAGCGACCAACCGAGCAACGGCATGATCAGGAATTGCGCGAACACCCCCAGCGCAATCCGCTTCGGATCTTTAAGAACCGCCGCGAAATCGGAAAAACGCAGAGTCAGCCCCATGCCGAGCATCACCACCCCGAGCGCGATGGAAATATACGGCCTGAACCACGCCCAATCATCCGGCCTCCCCCATGCCCACGCGCAGCCCAATAGCAGCCACAGCGGAAACCCAGCCGTTAAAATCCCGGAAACTTTTGCCAAGCGCATCGAACACTATTATTCTTGGAAACTGCGAGCCGTCGAGAAAAGTCTGAGTCCGATCCTCACGACAACCTGCTCCGCGATCCGGCAAAACCCATCACTTTGCCTGATACCTATTTGAGTTGTACGACGAAACCTTACCCATAAACCTCACGTATGAACCTTATGGAAAATAATGATCCCGTAAACTCCCGCAGACAATTTTTCAGCAGTCTCGGCACAGCCTTCGCTGCTCTAGGCATGCCCACCGCGCTCAGCGCGGCTCAAACCGCTACCGACGCCGCTGGCAACCCGATCGAGAAGAAAACAATACTGAATCCTTACATCTACCAATTCAGAATCGGCGACTTCGAGGCTTGGTCGATCAGCGACGGATACGGAACCTTCAAACAGGGTGTTACGAAAAAGATGTGGCCCCCTGCCCAACAGGCCGAGATGTCAAAAGCTTTGGTAGCTCTCGGCGAGCGTCCCGACGATATGACTCTATACATCAACATCCTACTGCTCCGGTATGGCAAGGAAATCATCATAATAGACGCCGGCTTCGGCCCGCACGCTAATACGGACTGGGGTTGGCTCGCAGACGCTATGGACTCCGTCGACATTAGCTTCGGCGACGTGACACACGCCCTGCTAAGCCACGCACATATGGACCACATCGGTGGACTCACCAGCGGCAGCAAAATTCTCTTCCCCAACGCGTCGGTTCACGTTTTGCGCGAGGAACTCGATTTCTGGCGCGCCAAGCAACCCGATTTCACGAAGTCTCACCGTAATGATGATATACAGAGCATGATCACGTATGTCCGCGGTTGCTTCGAAACGCTTCAGCCAAACCTCGTCATCCACAAGGACGGCGACCAGATACTCGGCGGCGCAATCACCATACTCGCGGCACCGGGCCACACCGACGGCCACGCAATCTACCGCATCAAGTCTGGGGGCGAATCCCTACTACACATCTCCGACCTCGCGCACAACCACGTGCTAATGTTCGAAGACCCAAATTGGTTCATCGATTTCGACCACCACCCGCAGGTCGCCGTTGCAACGCGCAAAAAGGTTTTCGCGGAAATCGCAGCCACGAAGGAACTCGCTTACGGCTTCCACCTGCCATGGCCTGGCCTTGGCATCGTGACAACCAACGGCCGAAAAGGCTATAGGTGGATACCCTCGTCACACCGCTGGGATTTCTGAAAAATCTGCAAAGTCTCTCTGGAACTGTAGTTGCCAGAGAGCTTGTAAAAACGTGGTACACTCGAAGGGATTCGAACCCCTGACCTCCTGATTCGTAGTCAGGCGCTCTATCCAGCTGAGCTACGAGTGCATTACCGTGTTAGCTGCGGCTGGGAAAAAAACCACAAACAAGGTCGTTGTGTCAAGGATATCGTTGATTTATCTACCAAATCATCCACATAAACGGCTATCTAGCGAAAACACCTGTCCCGATGTGAACCGCAACTTTTCATCGAGAAACCTTATGAATCCCGCAGCCGCCTCCTTCGTATTGAACTCGCCAATACAGTGCGATTCGCGGATTGCCTCTTTTCTCTTTTTAGAAATTGCTTCGGTCATTGGCGTCTCCAAAAAGCCCGGCAAAACCACATTGAACCTCAAGCCGGTGCAGCTATGCCTTTCAGCCAACTCTTGCACCAGTCCGAACAGCGCAGCCTTCGCTGTACCATAAGCAGCTTGCCCCACGGCAGGGTGCAGCGCCGCGTAGCTCGAGATAAAAACTACATGTCCACGTCCATTCGCAAGCATGCCTGGTATTACTGCAGCGGCACAGCGAGCCGCTGCCTTGAAATTAACATCGATAACCTCATCCCACTGCCCTTCCACCATGCGCGATAAAGGAACATCTTCGATGATGCCGGCACAACAGACCAAAAGATCACAAGGGTTACGCTCGAAAAATTGTGTCACTGACTTATCATGAGCCAGATTTAGATCACTCCGCCCAAGCGCCATGACTTCCCAACCATTTTCTGTAAACTCAAGGGCTATCGCCTTTCCCAGACCACCTGTACCTCCTGTAATGACCGCGCGTTTCAACAGCGCTACACTCTCCAATAACAAGCTGTGAATAAAGCCCCAAAAACCAGTGATTTATTATAGGTATTCATTTGGGATAACCTTAGTAACCTTAGTTTAGACCCAGCTACCCGTCACTACCATGAAGTTATCCGTCACGTGGAACGCTTCTAACCAAAGCGTGGAACTAGTATATTGGCGACTTATTAACACGATTATGATTAAGATCTTATAGAGTCAAAAAACAGAATATCCTTCATACAGGAACAACAAACATATTTTTGACACTTGGAATTACTGCCAAATATTTTATTTTCTACATGGTTCGTTTACTCATGCTGTCCACTTATAAACGCTTCTTTTTATTACTTATCATCTTTGTCGTTTTTTTCTTTCTCGTGGCGACGCTGCGAGTTTGGCGAAATGACGGTAGTTTCAATACCTTGATCCCTGCTTTCCTGAAGAACAGAGCGGCGAACTACCCAGAAGCTTTCACTCCTATTAACAAGTCTGCATTGAAGCTAAGTGATGTGGAGATGATTTCCCGCCTCAACCAAGAATACGCGCGCCTCACTAAGGCGGTAGTGCCATCAGTTGTTAGTATAGACACCGCAGGAATACGCACAGAGAAACTGATGGGTTTCTTCGGACAAACAGACATTCGCAGTTACGCCACACAAGGACAGGGTTCTGGGGTGATAGTTAGTAAAGAGGGCCATATAATAACGAATTACCACGTCGTAGCTGGACAAAAAAAAATCCGCATCACCTTACATGGCGGAAAAACCTATGGAGCAACCATGATTGGTGAAGACAAGCTGTTAGACATCGCGGTTATTAAAATCGACTCAAACGAATCTTTTATTCCCCTCAAGATCGGTGATTCGTCCCAAGTTGAGGTAGGACAGCTTGTCTTCGCAGTGGGAAACTCTTTCGGCTTAGGAGAAACCGTCACTCAAGGAATCATCTCTGCCAAAGAACGCTCGCTCTCCGATAACCAGCGGGATCTTTTTCAAACTGACGCTGCTATCAATCCCGGTAATTCCGGTGGGCCACTCGTAAATATCAAAGGAGAAATCATTGGAATTAATGTTGCTATTTATAGTCGAGACTTGAAAAACCCTGGATTCCAAGGTGTTGGTTTTTCCATTCCCTCCAATGAAGTTAACGACGCGCTCGAACAAATTATAAAGCGAGGACGCCCAATTCGCGGTTATCTCGGCGTACAAATGCGAGATCTAGACTCGGCAGTGCGCCTCGAGCTCAACTACATAAAAAACGGCGGTTGTGCTGTTCTAGACACTACCTATGGCGCTCCTGCTGATCTAGCGGGACTCAAATCAGGCGATGTTGTCGTCGCGTACGACGATGAATTCGTCAGGGATACGGAACATCTCATTACACTTGTACAGCGATCCAAAATTGGCAAAAAAGTAAAAATTGCTGTCTGGAGAAAAGGTCAATTTTTAAATCTTGAGGCATCAATCACGGAAGCAATTTCTCCACCTGTCTATTCGGAAATTACAATGAATCAAGAGACCAAAGACAATATAGAGATGCTTCGAAATATTGGAATAGAGGTTAGAAATCTCACAGATGAAGAACGCGCGTTCGACAACAGCGGAGTGCTTGTTACACGCATCTTTGCTAGTAGTCGAGCCGCCGGTATAATGCAACCCGGTGATCTGATTGTGAGCCTAAACAACATGCATATCTCTAGCTCCAGAGAATTTTACCAGCATCTCTTAGCGTCCGCTGCAATTAAACCCATTAGCTTCAATGTAGTTCGAAGCGGTTCATCCATTCGCATCAGTCTACCCGCCCCCTAAAATTTTAACTTAAAAGCTATGCGCCCTAACGCCGTCCCTTATTTTTTTCTAGGCCTAGCTGCGGTTCTAGCTGTAAGCGCGGTAGCCCTCCTGTTTATACGCTACGACACTCCCAAGCCAACTCTAGCCGAGCTACATAAGAAGCCCGCCTCAGAAGCCTTTGTAGAACCAGCCCCCATAAAGAAGCTTAACGAAACCATGCCTCCGGAAACCCCCGATGAATTCCTCAAGGATTTAGGATCAGGCCTTTCCGTAATAAATCCTACTGATCTACTTGTCCAAATAGCTAAGGTGCTGGAAAACGGGGATATAGAATCTGTTTCTAAGCTTATCGGAAAACGGGCTCTCGACACAGAAAATCTTGCCAAACTCACAGCACTTATAGCGGAAGATACTTTTCGAATTCGCAAACCCGGAGGGATAGTCGAGATTGGCGAAATAGAACTGAACCGAGCGGCCCGCTGGGCACTTGAGCTTGAGGATCGAGAATTTGGCCGTGACCGCATTCTTTTCGAACTGCTTAGTGAAGGCGGCAAATGGAGGATCGATAAACTCATCTTGCCACCAGGTACCGGTGATCTCATACCCAAGGCCATCTTAGCTGATTCCCTCGGCATTGCCGACGCTTTCCTTCAGGCTGTCCTTAAGCAAGACTTCGAGTTCGCTAGGGATTTCGTCGATACTGTCAGCGTTTCCGATACAAAAATCGCTGCCCTTTGCATTTTATTCGAAGAAGGCGATTTCCACATGAGATCAGCAAAACCTCTGCGAGTCATGTTTAAACGCGCTGATACCGTCGGATACCTAGCTCACGTCGTCACCGCAGATCATCAGCATAACGCTGAGTTTACTCTCAACCTTCGCCAACTTTCAACAGCTTCGAACTGGCTCGTCACCGAGATCAATCTCGATGGTCTCTTGGCCGATTACGCCAACCGTGTCGCTGGCGGCGATGTCTATTATTCCCCCTTCGTGAAAAATCCCACTGGCGGAGAAACCCTCGCACTCTACTTTGGCTTTGACGAGGACTTCATCAATAATCGCAATCGTCGCCAGCTTGAGATTGTCGCCGCTATACTAAAGAGCGACCCTAACAAGAAAATCACAATCAGCGGCCATACCGACGCTCTTGGCACTGCGGTTTACAACGATCGTCTCTCCTCAAAACGTGCCGATACAGTCCACGATTTCCTCACTGCTAGCGGAGTACCAACCGAACAGATCAGCACCATAGCAGAGGGCGCCTCTCAACCTCGCCGCCCCAACGTCACCCAAACCGGCGAGGACAATCCTGACGGCCGTCGCACCAACCGCCGTACAGAAATATATCTCGATTTTTAAAAATCGCCGCTCTAGGGATTTGACCTACATGTTGATCTGAAAGCTTGAGGGCTTGAAGCCCTTTGAGCTGCGCTAAGCTTCACCAAATTATTGCAGGATCACGGAATATTTCGCAAACTTCCTCGAGGAAAAGGACATGTGTTTCATTGAATGCGGCAGGGAAATCAGAATCTACATCTAGCACGGCGCGGAGGTCTCCCGTTGAATCGAAAACCGGCACAACTATTTCCGAACGGGTGCTGCTGGAGCACGCAATGTGGTCTGCCTCCAATTCCACATCGGGTATGACTATAGTTTTTTTCTCCCTCACACAGCGACCGCATATGCCCCGCTCAAATGGAATGGTGAGGCAGCCATGCCCGCCCTGATAGGGACCGATTTTCAGCAAGCCTACTTCGACCACACGATAAAACCCCGTCCAGTGAAAGTACGGGAAGTGATGTTGAAGCTCGCAGGCTAGGGTAGCCATGATCGCGACGGCATCCGTTTCGCCTGAAATGAGGGCGCTGATGCGGGTATTGATCGCGGATGCTTCGTTCATAGATTTGATCGTATCTTAATTGCCGAATAACTGAGTGTAATATTTGCCGTGAGAGCCATAGCCAATGCGTGTGTAGTTGCTGTGAAAAAAGTTGCGGAAATGGCCAGCTGAGTGGAACCAAGCCTTGTTTGCATCTATGGGATCCTGATGGCCCATGGCGATATTTTCCGCGCTGGCGGTGGTACCCACCTCCCTAGCTCGGTCGGTGAAAGAGCGGCGTCCTTCGACTGGAGACTCATGCGCGAAGAATTTGTGCTCGACCATGTCCTTTGAGTGGATGAGCGCTCCCTTGCAGAGCCGAGGATCGAGCAGCAGCGCAGGCAGCCCAGCGAGCATGCGTAGGCGGTTTGCGTCCTCGACCCCGATCAAATCGCTTTTTGGGATATTACTGCTTTCCGCTGTCTTCTGGTTGGCGATGAGAACACGCCGATCCATTGGCGTGGCGATGGACATAAGTCCTTCGCTCTCTTTAACAGAAACGTCGAGTAGATCTTGCAAGCCTTTTTCGCTCGGTAGTCCAGCGTGCTTCGCGAGATCATCGCAGAGATCCAGTCGGAACGAAATGCCATCACGGAGTTGGAGCAGCACTGCATCGGAATCGAGCGCTTTTCCGGGGTCTGCCTGCAGTTTTGTATGCAGCCGCCTTATGGCAGGCCAGCCTTCCTCAGCGAGCCGCTTCTTTTTTACTGCCTCGTTCGTACTCGCGTAGATTTCCGCGATGAGCTTGCGGTCTTGTATCACCTCTGGATCGCGAACGGCTTTAGTGGAGTCATAGCAAGAGAGTAGAGCTTTCGCATCGCGGGAGTAGTCGAGCGCTAGCGCTTTCGTTTCTGTGAAGATTTCCTTATGCGCCAGCGCTGCTGCGGTACCCGGCAATTCTTTAATCATGACCTCGATGACCTCACTGGCAGCTTCCCGTTCACCCTTTTTCATGGCCTCTCGAAACGCTTCGAAAAGGCTGGAAGCGCGCTTTCTTTCTTCCGGCTTCAGCGCGGATGCGGAAGTGCTTAGGAAACAGAATAGCAGGCAAACGGTCAGCGCAATGGCTGAGAAGAACTTGTCAAAATATTTCATGAATTATGTATCGGACGATTCTTCTTTAATTACATGCGGTGATCCTATTTTTTATCGGGGCGGGAAATATGAATTAGGCGGAAGCAGCATAGTTCGATCTGCTGTCATTATCGTAAACCGAATTATCCCTTTCCGCGGCCCGCCGCATCGGTTAGACTTACCTCGTGGCGTTTCCCCAATACATCTGGAGTTTACGCAGTTTCTCGGATCCTTCGTTGGCAAGCACGACTCTAAAGACGATTCTTTCTGCTAAGCGATTCTCAAGAAACGCCCTATCCCCTAAACTTATTTCCCTTACGCACCCTGATGCAGCCGGTTGAAGACTTCACAAAAATCCAATCCATCTTCATCCGCCGCCGCAACTGCCTGTTGTTGCGCGGGCAGTTCACGGGCATCTACATAGATCATTATCTGCATCTGATGGAAAATGGCATCCGCTATCCCGCGGAGCTGGATGCAATGCTTAAAGATGCGCTGGCCATGATAACGCTCCATCTCTCCGCCCGACCCTGGAACGAGACAATCGCTTGGACCGCGAACCTCCGCGCGCCGCGAATCAATCTCTTCGTTACCGGATCATCCAACGAGCGCTATATCACCGGACGCATCTTCACTGAGGACATACGTGAGCCAGACCGTAATTTTTTTTATTCGCAGACCAACACGCCTCACTCGATCGAGCCTCGCCTATCCACGATGGAGGTGGAGGGTCGCGATCCGGTCGCTTGGGTATCGCAGTTCTACGGTCAGTCTGAGCAGCGCCCCGCCCGCACTTTCCGGCTGGAAGATGAGAATTTTGCGCTTATCGCGGCGCAGCCGGACGCCGATCTAGAATGGCTCGACGGACTCGAAGCGGAGCAGGTTGCCGCCATCGATACGACTGAAGAAACAAGCCTCTTGGAGACCCGCTTTTTCCGTTTCCACTGCGGCTGCACGCTTGAAAAAATACTACCCGTGCTCGGCTCATGGCGTGATAAGCCCGATGAGCTTTTCTATGACGCCGACGCTATTACCGTCCAATGTCCGCGCTGCGCCGCCAGCTATGTCATTACCCGCGATATGATCTGATGAAATTTCACACGGACCGCACAAGTAGGCTTTGCCACGATGAAACATACCAAGGTTTTCATCATCATGGGTCAGTCTAATACCCTCGAAATGGGCGTTGTGATGGGTGAGAAGGACGGCACGTTGGAAAGAGCTGTCAAGCAGGAGAACCTCTACGGTTTCCTCACTGATGCCGAAGGCAAATGGACGGACCGCCAGGATGTTCGCAACGTTTCGGTGATGGTAGGTAAAGGCGTTTACCGCAACGATTGGCTCACCATCAGCGGCAACAAAATCGGAATCGAGATAGGGATCGGCCATCACCTTGGAAACGCCGTAGATGCATCCATAATGATCTTGAAAAGCTCTATTGGCAACCGTGGACTCGGCTGGGACCTACTACCTCCGGGGAGCGAGATCTATGAGTTCATTGCCATGGAGAAAAAGACCAAGAAGGAAACGACCTGGATTTACGCCGGTTACAAGCAATACGACGACGACACCGCGAACGCGAAAAAAGTCCTCGCCTATATCGGCGAGCACTAACCCGGAGCCACCAAATATGAGATTGCCGGTTTTATCTGGTGGCAGGGCGACAAGGATCGTTATGACGCGGCGCACGCCAGCCGTTACCAACAGAACCTCGTGAACCTGATCAAGTCGTTGCGCAAGGATTTCGACGCACCGAATGCACCGTTCGTGCTCGGCACGCTTGGCCAGACCGCAAAAGATAATAAGGCTGGCAATGACGGCTTGATCTTTGACGCCCAAATGGCTGTGGACGGCGAGACTGGCAAATATCCTGAGTTCAAGGGCAATGTAGTCACTGTTTATACACACCCACTCAGCATGGGCGGCGCATCCAACGGCCACTATGGTAATAACGGTAAGACCTACATGAATGTCGGCCTTGGACTGGGCGAGGCGATGGTCAAGCTCCTTAAAAAGTGATCTAATTTCCGAATGATGGGTTCAGAGTTCGCTTGAGGGTTGCTGTGCCTGAGCGCAAGCTGTGTGATGTGCACCGTATTCTCCATCTGACTTCCGCATTTCGTCAGCAATGGCCGTTGCTGGCGCTCATTGCTTTCATTGCAGTTGTTTATCTGATGCAGATGATACTCGGGGTAACCTTCGAGTATCGCTTCATGGTGGTGCCTTCCGCTGTGGTTGATGCTTTCCATTGCCTACGCGCGGGTGGCTTTTCCGAGACGGCGCCGCTTTTCACGCTTTTCAGCGCTGCTTTGCTCCACGGGAATATCGGACATCTACTCGGAAATATGCTGTATTTATGGATCTTCGGCGCAGTTGCAGCAGATCTACTCGGACATCGCTGGATGCTCCTTGTTTTCATTTTCACCACCCTTTGCGGCAGCGTTTGTCACGTCGGCTTGAACCCACAGGAGACCATACCTATGCTCGGGGCTTCGGGTGCAGTGATGGGTTTCGAGGGGCTTTACCTTGGTATGGTGATACGCTGGCGCCTGCCAAACCCGCACGTCTGGCCCATTGCAAGACCCATCCCGCCCGCTCATCTCGCGACCTTGTGCGTGATGGGATTGTTGATGGATTTCGGAGGGTATATTGGCGGGAATATGGGTGTGGCTTACGGCGCTCACCTCGGTGGCTTTATCGGCGGGGTGGTGCTTGGCGGCGGGGTGGTGCCCATGCCGCGTGTCGCTTTGCCGAGGTGATTTTTTCGAATAAACTGGCACTAATCAATAGGACTACTTTCTTGTACCGGGTTTCGGGCTTTATATTTCCTGAAAATTGTATCATGTTTAACCGTGGCTATCGGCGAAGAAAAAACTATTGAGGCAGAAGTTGTCGAGATCGACGGTATAGCCGTAATGCCGCGTCCTATGGGCGCCAAACGGGAAACGCGTGGTAAGATTGATTGGTCGGTCTGGCATGGCCGCGTGAAACGCCTTGACGCCCGTTGGTGGCCGCTCTGGCTTATAATCGGCTTCGTCGTCATAGCTGTTATGGTCATCGTAGGGATAAGCACAGCGGTGATCTTCGTCGTTTGGCGGATTCTTAAGACGATCCTTCTCGGCCTTGGGGGATTGTTGAGTCCTCACCGGTGAGTTTTTCCTCAGCGTAGGTTTGTCATGCACATCGTGTCACTACGGAGATGCGCGCGCGATTCTGGAGTTAGGACGCGCCATGCGCGGCGCGATAGACTGAGAAGCAGCGGAATTTTTTCAAGCTGTCGCCCATCAGCAGATCTAACCCTGCGAAAACATGGATTGCAATCAGTTGAAGAAAGCTTCTGCTAAAATTCGTTAGATGGAGGTGTGTTGTCGGGGTTGATAGGCTTGCCCGTATCCGGATCTATCCCGAGCATTTTTAATACGATGCGGGCGATATGCGTTGAAGTATCGCCGAGTAGTTTTGTTTCGTGCCTGATCCCGGAAATGCCGACATTAATCGAGGGTACGGAACCTTTCGGCGTGTCAGTGGTGCCGATCTCGCAGAAAAGGCGGCGGTTTAGTTCCTTCACGGCGGCGTCCTCGCTGGGTTGATTGAATTTTTCCTGAAGCCCTACATCCGCCACGACTGACCGTAGTATCTCATCAGCGCGGAGTTTTTCATCGATCTCCTCCGCAATTTTATTATGATCTTCCAAGGATATATCGGCACGTAGCGCAATGGGCACCCATTTTTTGTCGGGCTGGCGGAGATGGTATTCGCGTTTTGCGTAGAGAGCTCCGAAGAACATCACCACGAGGCCCACAGCTCCCAGCCCAGCAAATATCCACCGTTGCATCGCTAAGATTTATGCCGCATTTATTCTTTAGCCAAGCTGGAAATTAATCTCATGGAATATCCTTTAACCCACGCCACCCGCCACACGCTCCCAAATGGACTTACTTTGATACTCGATCCTGATCCCGCCACGCCGGTAATCAGTGTGCAGGCATGGGTTGCTACTGGCAGCATCCATGAGGGTGAAAAACTCGGCTCCGGGCTCTCGCATTTTCTCGAGCATATGGTTTTCAAAGGCACTCGTGATTTTTCTTCCGAGGAACTCGCTCAGACCGTCCAAGCGGCTGGCGGCCACTGGAATGCCTACACCACCTTTGAGCGTACGGTCTACTACATCGATGGACCCTCGCGCTCCATGGAAATATTTCTAAAATGTATCACCGGTCTAGTGTTTTTTCCCATTATCCCGGAGTCGGAGTTTGATTCAGAAAAGGACGTGATACGCCGCGAGATCGATATGGGTCTAGACGATCCTGATAACACCTCGATTCGCCTCCTACTTTCTACTGCGTTTATGGTAGACGCTCGCCGTCATCCGGTTATCGGCCATCGCCATCTATTTGATCAAATCCAATACACCGATCTCACCTCGTATCACCACGCCAGATATACACCCGACCGGACGCACTTGGTGATTTCCGGTGATTTCGATCCTGCAAAAGCCCGCGAACTCGTCGCGGAGCTGACGGTGGACTGCAAAATCGTCCCTGGCCCCGAGCCTCACATCCAGTTAGATCCACCGCAGCTCGGGCCGCGCGAGAGCTTTGACACCTTCGACGTGCCGACGAGCCGCTTGTGCCTATCGTGGAAAGCCCCAGCTATAGATCATCCCGATGCACCCGCCTACAATCTACTTGCTGACATTCTCGGCCGCGGCAAGTCCTCTCGCCTCCATCGCCGCCTTCGCGACCAAAGAGAACTCGCCATCGAGATTTCTGCGTGGACATGGATCGGTCCGGGATCAGAAGGGTTGATCGCCGTTTCTGCCGAATCCGCCCCCGAGAAATGCGACGAGCTCAAGACTGCTATTCTCACGGAGATTCAGGACATCGCTGCTAGCGACCTTAATGAGGAGCTCGCCAAGGCGAAGCGACAAACTGCCACCAGTCAGTTCTGCACGCTGACCAGCGCCTCGGGTCGAGCTTCCGATCTGGCATCTAACTGGCACGAGGCGCGCGATCTCGATTTTACCCGCAGCCATCTTGCCGCGATCAACGCCGTCTCCGCCGAAGACATCCGTCGCGTTGCTTCAAGGCTTTCCGAAAACAGGCTCACCTACACCTCTGTATATCCTAAAAATCACGTCACCGCCACTGTGCGCCCCAAGGTTGCCGCTATCTCCCACGCGATCACCACCCACATGCTTTCCAACGGTCTCTGCCTTGCGCTTTTGCCGGATCGCCGCGTGCCGCTTATCCATTTCCAGGCCGCTGCACGTGCGGGCATGCCATCGGAAACGCTGGAGAATAACGGCCTTAATCAGCTCTTCGCTGCCACTTTACCAAAGGGCACGGTCACTCGTAACGCCGAGGAAATTGCCTATGCCCTCGAATCACTCGGTGCGTCTATTTCCGCCTCGGCAGGCAACAACGCACTGCTTGTGCAAGCCTCCGGTCTTTCCGCAGACACTCTTCCGATCTTGGATGTATTCGCAGATGTGATCATGCACCCGATCTTCCCCACGGATGCCATTGCAAGGGAAAAAGCTTCGCAGATTGCGTCGCTTGAAGAATCACTCGCCGATCCACTGTATCGCTGCTTCACGCAGCTCCGTGCCACCCATTTCAGCGGAAGTGGCTACGGTCTCGATTCACTAGGTGCCTTGAATTCTTTAGAAAAGCTAACACGTGCTGATCTCTCCGCCCACCACACCCGTCATTTCAACGCTTCTAACATGACCCTCTCTGTATCCGGAGATTTCGATCCTGATCATCTTATCGGTCTACTTGAAAACTTTTTTGCAAAACTTCCCGATGGGGATATATGGATACCGCCCTCATCTACTATGAGTATAGGAGCAAGTGCTGTGCTCAATCTTCCTAAGAAACAGGCTGTTCTCGCCATTGGCTACCAAGGTACCCACGTTAGCGGACCTGACCGCCACGCGCTCGCATTTCTCCAAGAGCACGCTTCTGACATGGCCGGCCCGCTTTTTGGGCACATTCGCGAGAAACTCGGCCTCGCCTACCGAGTCGGTGCCACACAGTTCCTCGGCCATGATTGCGGCCTCTTCACATTCTACCTCGCCACTTCGCCCGAGCAACTTGACCTCGCCCGCACCGAGCTACTGAAGGAGATAGCCAAAATCGCTGTCGAAGGCATCCCAGCAGACACCTTCGAGCGCGTTCGATCCACTGTCCTCAGCGGAGCAGCGATACAGCAGCAATCCTTGTCCTCTAACGCTCGCCACGCCGCGCTTGACCTCCTTTTCGGTCGCTCTGCCGACACCTACCGACTGCTCCCGCAGATCTACGAAAAACTCACCCCGGACGAAGTGTGTGCGGTCGCAACTAGGGTCTTCGCTGCGCAGCCAACGGTTTCTATGATCCTAGGAGAACAAGGATAGGGTAAAATTCTTACAGCAGAGACCAAAGGCCATAAATTTAGGGGAAGTGATGCTCTTGGAAGTGCGGAAAGTTTTCATTTTTCGACACAAGACCCGCTATTCGGTGGGCGGTCTAGAGATGATTGTGGCATTGCTGTCTTTTTTTAATGGGGCCATTGAGCGAAGATCGTCATCGTCGGGGAGTATAGTCATATCAGGTAGGCGAAGCTCATCATCCGCGAGAGCAGGTGCTTCCGGTGCGCTGGGTGGCTGTTTGATTGTCTTCTCGGCGATGACGATAGGCTGTGGTGGAGCGCAAGAGGAGAGAGCTAATGCGGCGAGAAGAATTATTGGGTTTTTCACTGGAGATGTACTTAGCGTGATTCGATCTGTGCGACCGGGCTGAGGGTTTTAGGTCCGGTGTAGAGGGTGAGTGGGCGGTAAAGGCGGTTATCGCGAAGCTGCTCAAGAATATGCGCGGTCCAGCCAGAGGTGCGTGAGATAGCGAAGATGGGAGTGAAAAGATCAGTGGGGATTCCGAGAGAATAGTAAACCGTGGCGGAGTAGAAATCGACATTCGCTTCGAGCCCTTTACGCTCTCGCATGATATCAGCGATCCGCTCAGACATCTTGATCCATTTTGGTTCGCCGAGTTCCTCAGTGAGCTTGATGGCAAGCCTGCGGAGGTGCGGGGCGCGGGGATCGAGCACCTTGTAAACGCGGTGGCCGATACCCATGATTTTTTCTTTCTGCACAAGTTTTTCTTCCACCCATGCATCCACATTTTCTAGCTCTCCGATGTCCTTTAGCATGTGGATCACGCCCTCGTTCGCGCCGCCGTGAAGGGGCCCCTTTAAGGTACCGATGGCGGCGGTGATAGCGGAATACATATCCGATAACGTGGCGATGGTGACACGGGCAGAGAACGTCGAAGCGTTCATGCCGTGATCTGCGTGCAGGATGAGGGCGACGTCCAATACGCGTGAGGCGGTGTCGGTGGGCACTTCGCCGGTGATGAGGTAGAGAAAATGCTGAGCTTCGGTGAGATCCTCGCGTATCGGGGGTAGTTCGAGATCGTTGCGGAAGCGGTGGTAGGCAGCGACGATAGTCGCGGATTTCGCGCAGAGAGAGAGCGCGATGGCGGCGTTTGCGGCGATGTCTGGCTCGCCGATTTTCGCGCGGTGGTCATACATACCAAGCATGGATATTGCGGTTCGTAGGACATCCATTGGAGACGCGTCCTTGGGCGCGATTTTTAGGAAATCGATGACAGGTGCAGGCAGTTCACGTTCGGCGCGGAGCTGCTTTTCGAAGGCGGTAAGCTCTACCTTATTCGGCAGGCGGTTGTGATGGAGCAGGTAGATGATTTCCTCGTAACAGCAGTGTTCTACGAGATCGTCGATGTGGTGTCCGACGTAACTGAGCTCACCGATATCACCAATGACGTTGCTTAGTGAGGATTCGTTGGCGATGACCCCTTGAAGGCCGCGTGCGTATTCTGTCATGATCTGAAAAGGATTGGAGTTAGCAAGGACAGAAGCAAGAAAGCGGTTTGCCTCCTCAGGTGCAAGGGAGAAAGACCTAGGTAGAGGGGTTAGCGATAGGTAGAGCCAGCGCTCATTGATGGACTGGTTCAATATGCAGAAAGCTGGGTCTTTCTAGTTGTCTAGCTTCTCGGTGGAGCTGTCTTAGAACTGTTCGTTATTGATGCTGACCACGATGACTCCTATGTCTGAGTGGACTTCCTTGGTGGATCCGAGTGAGTCGGCTATTTTCGTCACTTCCGTAATGTCCATGGAAACATCTGTCAGCACTATCAGGTAGTTGCCATTTTCGCGTGGGTAGGCGTGGGATGAGGAACCTGCCATCGTATTACTGATCAGGTAATCCCTAACGGTATTGAAATTACTCTGGATGAGGTTTGTGAGGTAAATTCCGTACGCTTTTTTATCGCCTCCTAGGGCCTCCAAGCGTTTCTGCTCGTTTTCCAGCGGATTGGTCAAGAAACGGTTTTTCAATTCGGTGAGAGGATCCTCCTCTAACTCAGAGAAAAGCAACGAATTAGTTGGATCCATATAATCCGGCGTATTACTTGGTTTAGTAGAAGTAACGGCGGGACTGTTTATGAAAAACGGGATGGTCAACAGACCGGCCGCAGCAAGTATTGCGAAGAATACCGCTTTTGCGCGGGCATTGGGAATAGCATAAACTAGGAGCACCGTTCCAACAATCGAAGTAAAGCCTGTTAATATCAGTTTATTTTCGAATGACACGCCACTTAGTGTGTTGTTTTCGCCGCCGGAGAAAAGGAGCATCAGGGCGATAGTGGCTATTGCCCCGCCTCCTAGGATCGCGGCCCAGAGGCGTGGGTATTTGGACAACAAGTTATCGGCATTAATGTCTTTATCATAACTTATCTCTCGCATGCCTTGCGGAGTGGTAGAGACAATGGGAACTCGTTGGAAACGGTTTAAAGTGTTAGATGTCCGTTCTCCCGGGTAGATTCTTTTACTTCTGACAACGACCTCGTCATTGATGCGGAAGCGCGTTTCACAAGCTCCGCACTCGACCATCCGGTCCATCAGGTCTGCGCCCACGGAAAAACGCTGATTGCAGGATGGGCAAGTGATACGTAATTGCTCCCTTATCTGTTTTGGTTCCGACATTTGCCTACGATAATTTGTTATCCTAAGTATAATTTACCATCCTAATCGTGGTAATTATACAAAAACCTCATTGAAGAGGGTACGACAGGTGCAAGTGGTTCAAGTTACGGTAGTAATAGGTCTGAGTGGGGTCAAAATCAACCGTGCTTGGCGCTTGTCCATGTTCAGATTCAAATGTGAGCGGCTTGATTAGAGGCTTATTGCTCAGAATTGGATCCCATGAACTTACGGATTGGCAGCTCGGGCTTGAAAGGTAATTCTCCCCCCACGCGTCGTGTAGCCTCGCCAACCAGCCACAGGTAGTGATTCGTGGGTAGTTCGCCAAAAGTCAGGAACCGGCTGGGTCCGACAGGCGGATTGTTAGTGGATTTGAAAATGTGTGTGCCTTCGTCAAGCTCATCAAACATCGCCTGGTAGACCATCGTCGCGCCGGCAGTCCGGACGAGCGCGTCATATTGGGACCAGAGAAAGCGGCCACCTTTCCGATCAATGATGGCATTGGGATTCTCATTAGTGGCCTTTTTCAGATTCGACCATGAGAAACCAGGGAAAACCACTGGCATGTGGTCCTTCTTATTGGCCACACACCACTCGTGGTCGGGCTTGGCGATCTCAGCGGCGTATCGCTGCGCGGCATCGGTTGCGCCGAAACGCCCGACCGTCCATGGAGAGATAATATCAGCGGCAAGATAGATCTTTTTCCATTCCGAAAACGGTCCCGCATCACGATCACCGGCGCGCCAGTAGGTGGGCGTGCCGAGCATGACTGTCATGCCACCGCATTCGGTATCATTCTTGAGGAATTCTAACAAAGGTGCGATCTGGTCCGGACCATAGTCGCGCCTGTTGAACCCCACACCCCAGAGTGCGACCACGGGGCGGCCGGAATGTTTCTGATAGGCGGCGTCCTTGAGAATGCCCATTTCCTTCACTAGGAAACGCCAGTCATCTTTCACGGCCGCGATGCGTGCGGAGGACATGCTTGTGAGGTCATACATCACCGCGTAGGTCCTGCCATGCTGTTCGGCACCGGCGCGGCAATGCTCGAGCACGCGGTTGACGGAGCGGGATTCTTGGTTGTCGGCTCGACCGCCACTAGGGGAAGTGACCTCGGTGGCGAAGCGCTGCACGAACACGCCATCAATGCCATATTACGTTATCATCATCAGGTGTGGTGGTTACAAAGGTGCTATAGTTGGAGTGCATTTAGACATGCCGGGCAAAGCTTGGCTGGTTTATAGCATTCAGATCACGACTACTCTGTCACCGTTCCACGGAATGAGGTAAATCTTGGGAACATCCTCTGATACCATCAGATGAACTCGGCACAAAGGGTAGAAGCGCATTAGGTAATGGCGCCTATTTAGCTGCGTTTAGCTAAGCGGAGATGGCTTCTGCCATAGTCGCCGAAGCCGCGTTGCAATCCTCACTCAACATGACGCAGCCAAATTTCTCGACAAATACTGACGGGAAAATTCGCTCGTCACGGCCGTCGATAACGATTGAAACTAGGCGAGTGATCCACTCCACCGCCATCATTTCGCCGAAGGCCGAGCTCGGCAGGAACATCCGCGTTGGCCCCTACTGCGTCATTGGTGCAAACGTCACACTCGGCGATGACTGTGTGCTCCACTCCCATGTGGTGATTGAAGGCATCTCCAGTTTCGGGAAAGCCAACGAGTTTTTTCCCTTCGCCCTTGTCGGCGGCAAAACCCAGGATCTCAAATACATCGGTGAGCCTACCTCACTAGAGGTGGGCGACCACAATGTCTTCCGGGAGAACTGCACGGTCCACCGCGGTACCCACAAAGAGCTGCCCACCCGCATTGGCTCACACAACCTTTTCCTCTGCTACTCCCACGTCGCCCACGACTGCCAGCTCGGCAACCATATCATTCTCTCCAACAACGGCAGCCTTGCCGGGCACTGTACTGTGGGCGATTTTGCGATCGTCTCCGGCCTCGCCGCGGCCCATCAGTTCTGCCGAATTGGCAAACATTCCATTATTGGCGGTCTCACGAAGATCGTTCAGGACGTGCCGCCGTTCATGATTGTCGATGGCAACCCCGCCTCCACCCGCGGCCTCAACCTCATCGGCCTCCAGCGTCGCGGCTTCTTAGAAGATGACATCCGCGACCTGAAATCCGCTTACAAACGCCTGTTCCTCAAAAAGGATATAAGTCTCGCTAACGGCGTTAGCTCCCTGAAAGCCACTGCCGCCGCATCGAACCCCTACGTTGAGCATCTGATCCATTTCGTAGAGGAATCGCAGCGCGGTGTGACTCGGTGATGGGAAATGCTATGCGCCGTTTGGGGGATTGCATCATGGCTGGGTTTGCGCGCTTTTAATCCGCTGATTTTTTTTAAAAATTTACATTTGTGTATTTGGTGTCAGGTGTGGCGCTTTTCATAGTCACTTAATTTGCTTGAAAGCTGAAGGTAGCTGCTATTCGCACTCATTTCTTGGAATCGAATTCTGACAAAAAATACCCTATCGCAAAATTAACAAACATTTATTAATTAAATTCTCAAAGGAAACTACTAACGAAGGCGCGACCGTTAATCCTTGAGGCCAAGTATTTTTTTAAACTATCGTCTTGACGCATCGCTTCATGCCCTCTTCATTCCGCCCGCCCGTGTTTTTCCACGTGTGCCCAGCTAATGGGTGAATTGTAGCCTGATGACCCGTTCCTAAGTCCCCTTTGCTCTTCATGTCTTCCAAATCGATCACTAAGAAACCCGCCGCCAAAAAAACGAGCCAGGCTAACGCCAAGCCAGCTTTAGTAAAGAAGCCTTCTGCTGCCAAGGCAGCACCGGCAAAGAAGGCTCCTGCGAAGCCAGTACCGGTGAAAAAACCAGCTACCAAAGCAGCTCCCGCGAAGAAGGCTGCTGCTAAGTCAGCACCGGCAAGGAAGGCCCCTGCTAACAAGCCAGCACCTTCCAAAAAACCTGCGGCCAAGCCAGTTCCCACGAAGAAGGCCCCTACCAATAAGCTAGCACCTTCTAAAAAACCTGCCGTCAAGCCAGCACCCGCTACAGCCAAGCCCGCGGCAGCTGCGAAAGCCCCGAAAGCAAGCGATAAGCCCCCAGCCGAAGCCATAGCGCCAAGCAAGGGCAAGAAAGCCGAGAAGCGCCGCATCGACACCCCAGAGATCCAAGAAAAGATACGTGAGCTCATCAAGCTCGCTAAGGAGCAAGAATACATCACTTACGACGACATCAACGAGATCCTACCGAATGACCTCGTTGATCCCGATGATGTAGAGGCCATCATGGATCGACTTCGCAACATGGAGTTCGACATCATCGACGCTTCAGAGGTTGACCGTTTCAAGGACAAGAAGAAAGACGAAGGAGACGGCGATGAGGAGGACGTAAAGACCGACCAAAAGCTCGATATCCTCGACGACCCTGTCCGAATGTATCTCAAGCAGATGGGTCAAGTGCCTTTGCTCACCCGCGAGCAGGAGGTGGAAATCTCAAAACGCATTGAGGATGCGGAGATCGAGGTTTCAAAATACCTCCACCAATACGGCTTTATCACCGACCTCTACCTTGAACTCGCCGATAAGCTTAAGAAAAAAACCGAGCGCTTTGACCGTGTTATTCTAGATAAAAAAATCGAGTCTCGCGACCGCTACGAAAAAGGACTTACTAAGCTTTGCGATCAACTCAAAGCGCTCCACGTGGAGAATGACAACATTTTTCGCCAACTCTCCGCCAAGGCTCCCCGTGGCAAAAAGAAACTCGAGGAGACTTTCGAGAAGAACATTGGCACGATGCACCGCATCTACGTCCGTTTTTACTACAAACAGAAAATAGTCGAGGATTTCTGCGAGCAAGTGGAGGACTATATGGATAAATACCGTAAGTACTCCCGCCGCCTCCAGACACATCCGGAGGACAAGGAATTTTTAACCAAGATGCGCGAAATCCAGCAGCGCACATGGCTAAACAATAGAACTTTCGAGCCAGTTTACATGCAGCTACGCCGCTGGATGAAGGAGGCGCTCAAGGCCAAGACTGAGATGGTGGAGGCCAACCTTCGCCTCGTCATATCTATCGCTAAAAAATATACCAATCGTGGACTCTCATTCCTCGACCTTATCCAAGAAGGCAACATGGGTCTTATGAAAGCGGTCGAAAAATTCGAATACCGCCGCGGCTATAAATTTTCCACGTACGCAACTTGGTGGATCCGCCAAGCAATTACTCGCTCCATCGCCGACCAAGCGCGCACGATACGCATTCCGGTTCACATGATCGAGACGATTAACAAGCTGATGCGCGTGCAAAAGCAACTCGTTCAGGAATACGGTCGCGAGCCATCCCCGGAGGAAATCGCCGAGGAAATCCATCTTCCCGTCGAGCGTGTCCGCGCCGTTCTCAAGATGGCACAACAGCCGATCTCTTTGCAAGCCCCTGTCGGTGATTCGGACGACACTTCTTTTGGTGACTTCATCGAGGACAAGGCCGCCGACAACCCGATGGAGGAGGCTGGTTTCTCGATGCTTAAGGACAAAATTAAGGACGTGCTCGACACCCTTACCGAGCGCGAGCGCGAGGTGCTGGAACAACGCTTCGGCCTCAAGGACGGCTACAGCCGCACCCTCGAGGAAGTCGGCCGTCAGTTCCAAGTCACCCGTGAGCGCATCCGCCAAATCGAGGCCAAGGCCTTGCGAAAAATGCGCCACCCTACTCGGATTCGAAAGCTGGAAGGCTTCATCGAGTTGCCGGGGGCTTGATACATAGCGAGAGACCCGTCGGGAGCATCAGAAAAAAACGCAACATGAAGTGTATCCTTTTTGGCAAACTGCAACTTTCGAACTTTATATCTTTCTAGAAGTCCGACCCTTTGTATGCAGATGCCTTCAAGATACTATTTTGAAGATGGTCGTTGTTCGTTTTGTTAGCAGGAATACTGGCCGATTGTTTATATCTGGATAGATTTACTATCCAGCATTAGAGCGTCATTGTGGCGGGACATCACCTGCGAGCAGGGCGTCGACGGTCATTTCCACAAAGGATCCCGGCAGTCCGATGTATTCGAATTTCCCCTCGGGGCTGACAACGAACGCTGCGGGTCGGACGGCGATGCGGTATTCCTTTGCGAGCTTGTCTTCCGAGTCGATGATGTTGTTCCATTTAATCGCCTCCTTGGCTTGTAGTTCGCGGATGCGGTTGAGCGCTTCCGGAGTGACTCCGATGATGACAACGGGTTTGTCGGAGTATTTCATCGCCATCGCGTTGGTGAGGCCAATGAACTTGTCGGTTTCCGCGGATTTCGCATCCCAGAAAAGCAGGATCACAGTTTTTCCGCGCATCTCGGAAAGCCGAATGATGCGTCCGCCTACATCCGTCCCACTTAGGTCGGGCGCGTTGCGGCCTTTGCTGAGGAACCGTATCACGTAAAGTTCGTTGGTGACGATGTCCGCAACATTGATTTCGCCCACCGTTTGGTCGGCGGCCATTATGATGGCTTGGCGCAGGTAGGTGAGGCGTTTCTTCATCACCTCGGGAGCATCACCTAGGGTCTTAAGCAACATCGCGGCAGCGAACGCGGCGATGCCTTTGATCGCTTCGTCGGGATTCTCAGCCATGATTTTTTCCAGAAGGTGGAGGCTTTTGGTATCGCCGTTATCAGCGATGGCGATACAGAAAGGCGCGATGCCCGGCTTAGTGGTGTGGTTCTTGACAAAGGCCTCGAAGATGCGTTTCCGCTCTTCGGTGAATGCGGTGCCGGTGTTACCGTCCAGGTTGACCATGCTGAGGTTGCGGGCGAGGCCGAGGAAAAAGGTGGAGTAAGGGATTGTCCAATCCTCCTTGAGCGACGGTGCGATTTGCCGCCATAGCTCCGTGGCGGAGGCGGAGGGATCGGGCCGGTTCTCCAGCAGCTTTTGTTTCTCCGAGGGATCGGTGGCGATTTGCCATTGTAGTCCCCATGTCTCTGCAGCGAGTTCATAGCCGCGCTTGATGCGCTCCGACTCGGTGGGCGAGGCATGGGAGTGGGATGCAGAAAGCAGGAGAAAAAGGAGGAGGGTCTTATGCATTGGCTGGTAGGGACAGCGGGTAGTATCACCGCCTAGGCGGTTTCTTCAATGTTGGATATGGGAAAACACCCAAGAATTGCGGCTTCGTTCTCTCTGTCGCCAACAGGGCTGAAGTTGCGTGGGATATGTCTACGTCTTTTCGTCGAGCAGCATGGCGATTTCCTTGCGGTTGAGGATCGCGTATTGGGCGGGTTCGAGATCGCCGAGCCAGAGATTTCCGATACGAACGCGGAGGAGCTTGGTGACTTGGTAACCGAGTGCCTCGAACATCACACGGATTTGGCGTTTCGCACCGTGATCAAGGATGACCTTGATGCGGCGCGCGGACATGCGCTCGATACTTTTCGCCTTGAGTTTGCCTTCCTCCGTAAACACCCCTGAGACAAACTGGTCAAGGTGGGCGTTTTCGAAGGACTGGTTCGCGGTGACGAGGTATTCCTTTTCTACCGATTTCGATGGGTGCATGAGGCGCTGTGAAAGATCACCGTCGTTTGTGAGGATGAGCATGCCCTCGGAATCAGTGTCGAGTCGGCCGACGTGATGCAAGGCATACAGCGCTGGCGGCAGAAGATTGTAAATAGTCTGGCGGCCGAGCTCGTCGCTGCGGGTGCAGACATAGCCGCGCGGCTTGTGAAAAATGACGACCATTTCTTCCTTAGGAAGGACACGTTTGCCATCGAGGCGAACGTGATCCGACGAGGTGATACGGGTGGCCAGCTTGAGGCAGGGCGAACCATTGACTTCGACGCGCCCGCTTTCGATCAACTCCTCGCAACCCCGCCGCGAGCCGATGCCGCAGGAGGCGAGGTATTTGTTGAGACGGACTCCCTCAGGCATGACGGTTCAAAAAAGACCGCGCCGTGAAGCGGCGCGGAGGTAAGAGAGAGAATGGCGGAACAAAGGATCAAGCTTCGTGCTTAGTCTTGGGCAGACCGATCGGGGATTTTCCCTGTTTCCATTCGCCGCGTTCCTTGAGCAGCTTCACGCGCTCGAAACGCTTTAGAACAGAACGTTTGCCGCCGACGGTGGCGCTTGATTTGAGAGAGTTGTGCTTAGACATCGGAGAGCGGGATTAGACAGTTGGGGGGCGGAAGCTACCCGCCGCGCCGGCCTGTGGCAACGGTTTTTTTAGAAAAGTCGGAGGACAAGGATAGATGGGGCGTGATTTCCTAGGAAAAGTCATCAGCGCGGACCGCTGCGATAGCTGGCGACCAAAGATCGGCGCCAGCATGGGAGCTCAATCCTGCGGGACGTGGGGTTCGAAAGTCATGGAGCGTTCGTGCTCGCGGGCTTTAGCGGCTTTCTTCGACTGCTGGAAGAAGTGTTCTTGAGCGCGGAAGGGCTTTTCGCCTTTGGCAGGGACGACAGGGGTGGAGCTGCCATCGCGGAGGATGCGCCAGGCGTTGCGGTTATCCTTGAAATAGGTTTCGAGGATTTTCACGAGGCGGCGTTTGATGTTTTTTTCCTCGATAGGGATCATCAGCTCAACGCGCTTTTCAAGGTTTCTCGTCATCCAATCAGCCGAGGCGATGAATATCTCGGGATCGCCACCTTGGTGGAAATAAAAGAGGCGGGCATGTTCGAGGTAGCGGTCGATGACTGAGATGACCTCGATGTTTTTCGAGAATTTCTCGCCGGGCATGAGACAGCAGATGCCGCGTATGTTGAGCTTGATCTCGACGCCGGCTTGGGAGGCGGAGTATAGGGCAGCGATAATGTCGGGATCCTGGAGGGAGTTGGTTTTAGCAATGATTTTTGCCGAAAGGCCCTGCTTGGCACGCTCTGTCTCGCCGGCAATTAGGTCGAGAAGGCGTGGCTTCATCGCGGAAGGGGCGGGGATAAGGCGCTGGAAGCGGAGGAGCTTCGAGCGGCCGGTTACGGCGTTGAAAAGCAGGGAGGCGTCGTTGCCGTATTCCGACTTGCAGGTGAGGTAGGAGAGGTCGGTGTAGAGGCGAGAGGTGGTCTCGTTGTAGTTTCCTGTTCCGAGGTGGACGTAGCGGCGAATGCGGCCGGACTCGCGGCGTAGGATTAGACAGATCTTGGCATGGGTCTTGAGGTTTTTCACGCCATAGACGATCTGGGCGCCAGCGCGCTGAAGTTCGTCGGCGCGGTTGAGGTTGCGCGCCTCGTCGAAGCGGGCTTTAAGCTCGACGAGTGCGGTGACGTGCTTGCCGTTTTCCGCGGCGCGGATGAGGGCATCGATGATGCGGGACTGGCGCGCGGTGCGGTATAGGATCTGCTTGATGGCGATGACATCGGGATCGACGGCGGCTTCCTCGATGAGGCGGATCACGGGATCGAAGGATTCGTAGGGGTGAAAAAGCAGCACGTCACCGCTGGCGATGGTTTCGAACATGGAGGCCCCCGGCGCGATGGAAGGGGAGTTTTGAGCGGGCCAATCCTCATTTCGGAGGTGGTCGTAGTCCGGGAGGAAGGCTAGCTCCATGAAGGAGGAAAGTCCGAGCGGGCCGGCGTGACGGTAAATTTCCTGCGCGGTGGTGGTGGTGACTTTTTGGACGAGGGAGGAAAGCTCACGCGGGGCGTCGGCGCGGATTTCCAGGCGGACAGTGTCGGCGAAACGGCGGGCGGTGAGGACGTCTTCCATTTCATCGGCGAGATCGGTGGCGTCCTCTTCCTGGACGGCGATGTCGCCGTTGCGGGTGACGCGGAAGGCGGTGGTGGCGGTGATCTTCTCACCGGGGAAAAGGCGATCGGCGTGGGTGGCGATGAGATCCTCGATGAGGATGAAGGAGATCGTTTCGTCATCGGTGGGGATGGCGATGCGGCGTGGCAGGTTCTCGGGGATGGGAATAAGGACGTGGCGCGAGGTTTTATCGGCAGGATCGTGAAGGGTGCAGGCGAGGACGATCTGTAAGGCGGGGACGATGGGCGGAGCGGAATCAGGATCCACGGCGAGCGGCGTGAGGAGCGGCGAGATGTTGTCCTCGAAAGCGATGGCGGTCTGGGCGCGCTGGGAATCGGAGAGCTGAGCGGCGGAAAGTAGGACGATACCTTTTTCCGCGAGGGCAGGGAGCAGGGTGTTGTTGAGCAGTCCGTATTGATCCGCATTCATTTTCAAAACGCGCTCGCGGATGGCGGCGAGGTTGCGTATCGGGGTGAAGCCGGAGTTGTCGCGGGTTTTCCTACCGCTGCGGCGCAGCAACATCAGTGAGCCAACGCGGACTTGAAAAAACTCGTCGAGGTTCGATGCGGAGATGGCGAGGAATTTCACGCGTTCAAGCAGCGGCAGGTCTTCGCGGAAGGCCTGGGCGAGGACGCGTTGGTTGAATTCGAGCCAGGAGAGTTCGCGGTTGTTATAATGCGTCATAAAACTTCAAATTTTAAATTTTAAATTTCAAGGAATAGGATCGATTCAGTTATCCTCCTCGATGATGACGGCAAGGCCGAAAATCTGCTCAAAGAGATCGGCCTTTGAGTCCATGGCGAGGCGCTCGATGGCGGCGTCCTTGAGGCCTGGGAGGCGGATACGAAGCTTGTCGTGGGTACGGAGAATCTCGATTTTAGAAATGCGCTGGGCGTGCGTACGTTCAAGGGCGTCGGCAACGCGGAGAATGGCGGCGAGTTTGCAGACGCGGATGCGGTCTTCGGTGGATAGGGCGGCGTAAGACGGGTGGTCGAGCTTCGGACCAGAGTGGCGGTGGTAGCGGGATACAAGGGCAACAATAGTGACGTCGAGGCGATCGAGCCCGAAAATTTCCGAGTTAAGGATAATGTATTCCGAGTGCTTATGGTGGGCGCGGGGGCTTACGTAGGTGCCTACTTCATGGAGGATGGCCGCGACTTGGAGGAGCAGCGCGTCGTGCTCGGTGAGGTGGTGTATATCTTGTAGGTTGGTGAGGAAATGGGCACAAAGTTTCCCTACATGCTCGCCGTGGCCGGGGTCGGATTGGTAGCGCTCAGCGAGGATGCGGGCGGAGCGCAGTACCTCGGAGGCGAAGGAGCCACTCATCTCGTGGGAAACGAGCAGATCGTGCAGCAGGCCTTGTTCGTATTCGGAGTTAGGGATGTGGACTTCCTTCATCCCGAGTGTCTCTGCAATGGCGAGGTTGATTTCCAGTGCAGGGATCAGTGCCTCGGCGGTTTGGTAATCGAGCTGGAAGCGCTTTACTGTGCCGAGATCGCTTAGGATAGCGGTTTCGGTTGTGAATTTTTGGAAATCCTTGAGCGAGCACGCCTCGTTATTTTTTGTCAGGAAAGAGGAGACGGATTGAATCTCGTAGCCGATCAGGATGATGCCGTCGATGGATACATCGGAAAAATCGAAGCGGAGCTGGGCGAGGTTTCCCAATGCGTGTTCACGGATGACGCGCAGCAACGACGAACCCTCGGCGTGGGATGCTTGGACCGCCTCGCTGGTGCGGTGGGTACCCATGCGGTAGTTGGTGTAACGGGTGATGAGACCTTCGTGAAAAAGCAGAGCGCGGGTGTTGCCTGGACCGACATGTACAACAAGGGTCGTGCGCAGCGTCATGGCCGGCAGGTGCTGGAGGCGGCGGCGTGTCTTGAGATATATGAGGCGGGTCATTTCGCCATCGTCGATCATCGATACAGGCAGCCCGCAGGCGATGCGTATGCGGTTGAGGACGGCTTCGTGGTTTGAGGCCTCGTGGAGCACGTTGGTCGCGACGGCGCGGCTGAATTTGTGGGGATCTAATCCGATCTCGGTGAGGGTTTGTTGGTAGCTGCGGATGATGGAGACGATGCGCTCGGTGGTAGCGTTCGACACAAAGCTTCCGCCGAACACATCTTGGGCCAATGGCGCGGGCTGCTCTAGGAAATCGATGGGCGTCGGGTTTCCTTCCGCGTCACGCTCGGCGATGATCAAGGAGACGGAGCTAGCACCGATGTGCAGCGCGGTTAGGAGGGAGACCGGATCGGTAGAGTTGAGGGTATTTTTTTTCCGCACTCGGAGCATGCGTCTATCACAACTGCAGTGGGGGCGGTTTACAATGGCGAAAACACGAAGAGACGAGGCTTGTCATCGTCGCTGCCAGCACGGATAAAAAATCATGCCAGTTAGCGGTGCATTAGAGAAATATTTGGTCAAGCCAGGATCAAAGGTGGATTTGCGTAAAATCGACGCCGATGATCGGCACCTTTTTGAAGACGGCGGGAAGGATGACAGCGCGAAGGCCTTCGACAAGCTACAAGACGAGCTGAAGTTTCTCCAGACCTTGCTCTATGCGCAGAACAAGCACCGCATTCTTGTGGTGATGCAGGCGATGGATACCGGCGGCAAGGATGGCTGCATCAAGAATGTCTTCTCGCGCATTGACCCGCAGGGTATACAGGTCCGTTCCTTCAAGAAACCCAACGAGGAGGAATTGTCTCGGGATTTCCTCTGGCGCATCCACGACAAAGTGCCTCGCAACGGCCAGTTGGTCATTTTTAATCGCAGCCACTACGAAGATATTATCGCAGTGAAGGTGAAGAACCTCTTTCCGGAAAAAATCTGGAAGCAACGCTTCCGGCACGTGGTGGACTTCGAGCGTATGCTCGCCGAGGAAGGTACAACCATCGTAAAAATCTATCTACACATCTCTCGTGATGAGCAGAAGCGGCGGCTTGATTCCCGCCTTCTTAATCCAGAAAAACATTGGAAATTTAACCCTGACGATCTGAAGGATCGCGGTTTGTGGCTGGATTTCATGCACACATACGAAGAAGTCCTTTCGAAAACATCAACGGAATGCGCTCCATGGTTTGTCGTCCCCGCGAATCGAAAATGGTATCGTAACCTCGTCGTCGCGAGGATTATGGTTGATACGATGAAACGATTGGACATGAAGTTCCCAAAGATCACTTGGAACCCTGCGGACATAGTTGTAGAAGATTGATGTTCGATAAACTTTTAAGAAAAGATGTGCTAGGGATGAAGGTCCGAGCTTTGCAGCTCTACGATTGATAGAGCGGGGTTACCCAGCATAGAAAGTACATGACAATGCATAGGGGGGTTCCTAATATTGGTCATAATGAAACTCGAAACTTTATGCGTCCATGGCGGCTACAAGCCGGACTCCGCTACCAATTCCTGTGCCGTTCCTGTTTACCGCACCTCCGCTTTCCAATTCAACAGCACCGAACACGCCGCTAATCTTTTCGCCCTCAGAGAGCTCGGCAACATCTACTCTCGCCTCCAGAACCCGACCACCGACGTCCTCGAGAAACGGGTCGCCCTTCTTGAAGGCGCTCCTGAAATGGGCGGTCTCGGTCACTCTTCCGGCACCGCTGCCATCTTCAACACTGTCATCAACCTCGCCAAGGCCGGCGACAATATTGTATCCGCACGCAACCTCTACGGCGGCACCTACACCCAGTTCGCATGCATCCTTCCCGACCTTGGCATCGAAGTCCGCTTCGTGGACTCGAATGATCCCGCAAACTTCGCCAAGGCGACCGATGGCAAAACCCGCGCTTATTTCTGTGAAACGCTTTCCAACCCCGCCCTCGAAATCACTGATCTCAAGGCAGTCGCCGATGCCGCCCATGCCAACGGACTGCCGCTCGTTGTCGATGCCACCTGCTCCACTCCTTTTCTAACAAGACCAATCGATCATGGCGCGGACATAGTCATCCACTCCCTTACGAAATGGCTCGGTGGCCATGGTGCAGGCCTCGGTGGGATCGTTATCGACTCAGGTAAATTCAAATGGGCTGGAGGAAAGCACCCCCTCTACGACGAGCCCGACAGCTCGTACCACGGCCTCCGCTGGGGCCACGACTTGCCAGCAGCCTTGGCGCCACTCGCTTTCATACTCCGCATGCGCACCGTGCCGCTCCGTAATCTCGGGGCATGCATCGGTCCTGACAACTCTTGGATTCTGCTGCAGGGCATCGAGACCCTGCCACTCCGTATGCAGCGTCACTGCGAGAACTCTCTTGCTGTCGCCAAGCACCTTCAGTCTCATCCAAAAGTCGATTGGGTTCGCTTCCCGGGTCTCGAAAACGACACGGAATATGCAAAGAATAAAGCCTATCTCAAGGGTCTCGGCGGTGCGGTCGTTGTCTTTGGCGTAAAAGGTGGCGCTAGCGAAGGGGCTAAGTTCATCAACTCACTCAAACTGATTTCCCATTTGGCCAATCTTGGCGATGCCAAGACGCTCGCCATCCATCCCGCCTCCACCACTCACAGCCAGCTCACTGCAGAACAACAGATCGCCGGCGGCATCCGTCCGGAGTTAGTGCGCATCTCGATCGGCATCGAGCATATCGATGACATCCTCGCCGATATCGATCAGGCCCTCGAGCATTGCTAATCCGGCACTACAGATGCGTATAGGTGCGGCGAAGCAGGCTACGAATCGCTTAGAGAAAACGCTTTGTTAAAATAGGGCTACATCCACGGAGTCTGGGCGGGCATTGAATCGCAGGGATTACATACGCTTGCCTGATCTAACTGGCTATTAGGAATGGGCGATCTCGCCGAAAATAAGCGTGCCACCGGCGGTTTGGAGGGTAGTCACTACCACTAGATCCACCGTGCTTCCAATCTCTCCGGCGGCCTGATTCACCACAATCATGCTTCCATCTGGCAGGTAACCGATCGCTTGGTGACTTTCCTTACCTGGCCTTACTAGCGGGACGCGCAGACGTTCACCGACGGCGATAGGAGGGCTCAGGGCTATATCGAGTTCGTTAAGGCTAAGCACAGACACGCCCTGAAGTTTTGCGATATGCACAAGTTTGTCCTCAAGCGTCATCAGGCGCGCTCCGTAAAACTTTGTCATTTCGATAAGGCGTGCGTGAACGGTTTGTCCCTCGGTGCCCATTCGTTCTTCGTGGATGGAAATTTGCACATCCGGCGAGGACTGCATTTTTTCAAGGTTCTCCAAGCCGCGCTGGGCGCGCTGGCGCAAGCCTTCGGGGCCTTCGTTGGCTAAAGTCTGGATTTCCTCCAGAACGTATTGTGCGAGGATAAGCCGCCCGCTGATAAAACCGGAGGAAAGGAGGCGCAGGATGCGGCCATCCATGACCGTCTCGGCGTCGAGCACGATGGGCTGGCCGGAGCTCGCGTCCTGACGGAAACGGACATAGGGAATGATGAATGCGAAGTCATCTCGGTTGCTGCGGAGCGCGAGCACGGTGCCAAGGAAGCCGAGGCTGGCGAAAAGCGTGACATCAAGGGTGAGCCTAAGGGAGTAGGCTAGAGCTTCCCCATCCTCAGCACTGCTGATCTTGTTGTGGAAGGCGAGCTCCAACAGTTTGGAGATCTGCACACGGGTTAGTAGCCAGGCGCAAAGCAGGCCGACGCCCAAGCCGAAAGTAGCGGTGGAAAATCCGCGCAATGTGAAACCCTTCATCAGCCGCTCGATGCCGATGAAAGCAAGGCCGATGGCGAGGCCGATGAGCAGACCGAGTGTGACAGAAATCTCGATAGCCGTGCTCTTCGTGCTCAGGGCGATGGACACACCCGCGGCTTGGCAGACAAGCAGGTAAATTAGGCGGGAGATGTTGACTGCGGTTTGGTTCATTCGGTTTTAGACACTCTTAAACTAACTCAACACCATCAAGCGGAAAGCTAAACAATAGGCATAAACGTATATATCTGGATCACGAGTATAGTAGCGCGTTAAGCGCCCAAGAAATTTACCATGAATTTTGGACTGTATTTGGAATAAAGCGTGCAGTTTGCTTTTTACCCATGAGCTTCACCATTCCAGTAGACATCGCTCGTCGAGAGTAACTCTGACATTAAACCTGGCAGCGATTGAATAAACACCGAAATAAAGTAGATTAGGCAAGTAGGGCGAATGAACGACCCTCGTCAAGGCACGCCTACTCCTGTTCGTCGGCGGTCATCTTGATGTCAGTAAGCGCAGCTATGAAATCACCTAGGATCTCGGCGGGCACCATGATTGTATCCCGGTTGCCGCCGACATCCTCGGTGATCTTGACCACCATACCCCGCGAGTTTTGCTTTAGGTCGAGGAAAAAGGTTTTCCGATCCGACAGAATTTTTTCCGTATGCAACAAATCACTATCCACTTTAATCCCTTTGTTGTTGTTCATTTCCAGCATTAGGAGGCGGGCTTGATTGTCAACCCATTTCCTATCCGCATCGATGCGTGACCTACTGCCATCATTTCGCCCTGCCCTGGTCCTCGCACCTATGCAGGACGTGACCGATCTGCCCTTCATGCGGGTGCTGGCACGGCGCGGCGCACCCGATTGGTTCGTGACGGAATACTTCCGCGTCCATCCCCACTCCGGACTGAACGCCTACATCCTACGCTCCATTTCCGAAAACGAAACCGGCCGCCCGGTCTTCGCGCAGATGATCGGAAAGGAAATCCCGGATCTGGTGCGGACGGCGCGCGAGCTAGCGACGTATCCCATCGCGGGCATCGACCTGAACCTCGGCTGCCCCGCACCCGTCGTCTGCCGAAAAGATGCGGGCGGCGGCCTGCTGCGCGATCCGGGGAAAGTCGATGCCATCCTCGGCGCTCTTCGTGATGCAATTCCCGGCCGCTTCACCGTAAAGACCCGCCTTGGATACCACTCTCCCGACGAGTTTCCCAATCTGTTGGAAATTTTCCGCAAACACGCCATCGACGGCCTCACTATCCACGGGCGGACTGTGGAGGACCGCTATGCCACCCCGGTGAAACCCGATTACGTGAAATTCGCGGTGGCAACGATGCCCTGCCCGGTGATAGCGAACGGCAACGTCGTCGATGTAGAAACCGCTATAGCCTACCACCGCCAGACCGGCGCGGCGGGCCTGATGGTCGGGCGCGGCGCGATCCGGAATCCGTGGATTTTCGACCGCATCGTTGCCGCGTTTTCGGGAATAAAACCGCCCGAACCCATCCGCCGCGATCTGCTGGATTACATCCGCGAGCTTTCGGAGGAACTCGCCCGCGAGCACCCAGATTTCGACCCAATCCTCCACATCCAACGCATGAAAAAAACGCTGATCTACATCTGCGAGGGTATTGATCCGGATTTCGAGCGCGAGATCCGCCGGATGAAAACGCCCGCCGAGTTTGAGAATCTGTGCCGGGAACATCTCGACAGCTCGGAAGCCCTAAAACCTCTTCCCCCCGGTAATTCGCGGATTTTCTGCGGGTTCATGGAACTCCTCACCGAGCCCGAAAACCCCCGAATGTGACAAAATCTCCACAATCCTCCCATGGCTAGCAGGCATTTCTGTATTTACTTAGTCGTGGCGCATGAAATGCTGCATCTTAATTCGTGCGGACTGTTGTGCCGAACCGGTTGATGCAAAACGCCACAAACAGAAAGAACAAGCACCGCCGAGGTTTATCGGGCTTCAGCCTCGTCGAGCTATTGGCAGTGATAGCGATCATGGCATTGCTGATCGCAGTGGCCGTCCCAGTTTTTTCCGATCCTGCAAACAGCGCGCGCCAGGCCTCGCGGGAAATCATCAAGGGTCAGTTCCAGCGCGCGCGCGCCCACGCCATCGCCTCGGGCTCCCCCACTGCCGTCGCGATACCCGTCCTTGCCACCGGCGGCGACCTCGGCGTGCGGGCGATCTCGCTGTTCGAGGTCGTGAAAAACAGCGCGGTTTACGAGCCCGTCAAGGATGCGGGCGGAGTCGAGAAGCAGCTCCAGCGCTGGGAAACCCTGCCGGGCAATTTCCATTTCCTGCCCGCCTCCTTGGTTTCCTCACCCAAGCCCACCATCGTGGATGCGGCGGAAACCCTGCTCACAAACTACAAGGGCAAGGCCGTCACCTGCCATCTCATCGTATTCGCACCGAACGGCCAGATCGTCCTGCCCTCCTCGGAAACGAACATCGTCATCGCCCGCGCCAAAAAGAGCGGCAACTCGCTCTCGCTGACCGAGAAAACAAACGGCAAGCCGGTCTTCGAACTACTCCAAGTCAACCGCCTCACCGGCCGAACCCGAACCATCCAGCCCTGATGAAACTTACCGGAAAGCCCCAGAAACGCGGTATGACCCTCTCGGAAGTGGTCATCGCGCTGGGCGTGGTGGCCTTCGTGGTTCCCCTCATCCTTGCTGCGACTGGTTCCGCGAACAGCTCCCGGCTCAGCGCCGAGGCCGACACCCGCTCGTCCTGGCTTGCCCGCGAGGTGCAGCGGGAAATCATCTCTGCTTGGTCGGTTCCTGCGCCCGCATCCTCGTTCGGCGCGGCACTGGCTTTTCCCGCTTTCGCGCCCGCGACCGCACCTGAAATCCTCGCCTATGATTCGGAGGGAAATTTCCTGGTGAAAGGATCCGCCGCGGATCTCACCGGCCCGAGCAAAATCCCCAACGCCAGCTACATCGTCGCCGTCCATGGCGAGGCGCACCGCCCGCCCAACCTCGCGGCCGGCCCCGACACCCTTTCCCTGCTCACCATCCGCGTCCTCCATCCCGCCAAGGCTCCCGCCGCCAAGCGCAGCGACCTCCGCTACCAGATCATCAGTCCGCGCCAAGGCATCCTGTGAAAATTTCCCGTACATACCCGCGCGGCTTAACCATGGTCGAGCTGCTCATCGCCATGGCCATCACCTCGATCATAATGCTCGCGCTGTTTTCATTGGTCGGCCAGTCCACCGACAGCTACACGCGCACCGTACGCGCGGTGAACACGATCTCGCAGGCCCGCGCTTTCATCCAGTTCTTCGGGCGCGAGCTTTCCACCCGGCTCCCCGGCACACCGATGATACATGAAAAATCGACCAGCAGCGGTGTCGTCGAGGCCTCGGATAAAATCGCCTTCGTCCGGGCCATTTCCTCCGACGAGCAGCAGGCCGCCAAGCCCGGCGACCTGAACCTCGTCTCCTACCGCGTCGCCTTCTCGCAGGACACGACCAGCACCGTATCCCCCAAGCTCTTCCGCGCCGCCCGCAACCCGGCGCTCACCCAAACTTTTCTCGAACCCCCCGGCACGCCTGCCTTCCCCGCTGCCGACCCCGCGCTCGAAGAACCCATCGTCGCGAACGTCCTCGGCTTCATTGCCAAGCCACGCTTTTACTCTGGCTCGCCACCGTTTCTGACGGATTGGACCGCCACCTCGCCCCAAAATCCTTCCGTGATTGAAGTCACTATTCGTTTCATCGACGACTCCACCGCCCAGCGTTACAAGACGCGTGCGGAGTGGGATCGCCTCGCCTCCGCACCACGCGAGAATGAAAAACAGTTCATCCGCACCTTTACCTGTACCATTGCCATCGCGAAATGACGCACTGCTCCCACAGAAAAGGCTTCGCCCTGCCGATGACGATCCTCGCGGTCGCCGGCCTCACACTGCTTCTCGTCGGCCTGCTTTCCGTTATTTCCCTAGAGCGCAAAACCGCCCGCTCCTACTCGGACGCTACCCGCGCCGATCTCGCCGTCGAGTCCGGCTTGGCCGTGGCGCTCGCTTCGCTCTCGGAAATAGCTGGCCGCGATGACACACTTGTCTTCCGCATCGAGGATCCCGTAAAGGCCACCCTCGCCGCCAGCGACAGGCCGCTTGGATTCCGCGAACAGTTTTTCACTTACGGGGCAATCTTCGAAAACGGCGCATGGCGCGGCATCCCCCTGTTTAGCAGCCAAAGCGAAAGCGCACTCGGCAGCGTTCGCATCGATACCAGGCCGCTTATAAGCCAGCTTTCCGCATATGTTGCTGGGGCCTCCCAGATTGGCCGCACCACCGAACACGATCAGAACATCCCGCGCGCAAAATGGGTCGATGTCCCCTCCACCAACCCGAACGGATATGACATGCGCTATGCATTTTGGATTGAGGATATTAGCGGGAGAATAGATGGGAAAAACGCAGGCACACTTGCCCGTGCGGAAGGGAAAACCGTTGCGGAGATGGCCTATGCAACCATCTTCGATCCTCTCGCCGCAAGCCCCGTGATGCCTCCGAAGCTCGTCGCCACACGCGCCAATCTGCGGACCAACGCTTCGCTGCGCTCCGTGCTCACCACAGACCAAACCAAGCGCATCGAGCCAAACATTCATTTCCACAAAATCCCCCAGCCCATCCCCGCCGCAAAAGTCATCCCGCATGGCTTCGGATACGTTGATGCCGGGAAACTCGCACCGGATCTTAATACCTTGGTCAAGGACAAGGACGTCTCGAAGATCGCCAGCCACATCAAGCTCCAGCTGCCGCTTTTCGAGAACCGCAAGGGCGCATTCCTAGCGTCGGAGGACTACTCCAAAACCATCGCGGCATCCATCATCGACTATGCCGATACGGACAGCGACGCCACCACCGGCAGCGGATATCGCGGCGTGGATTCCTACCCCTTTGTCAACGAGCTCTTCGACCGCTACGAGTGGATCAGCGGTAGCGCCACCTCCATCTCCATCAAGGTGGAAACCTTTATCGAACTGTGGAATCCCAGCCAGCAAACCATCTCGGGAAACATCGAGTTCACCAACGTGAACAAGCACACGATCTCCATCCCGTTGGTCGGCAACAGGCAGTTCTCCGAAGTCACTTTTCCGGTGAAAGCCGTCACCATTCCGCCGAACGGCTACTCAGTCCTCTCCATAGGCGAGCGCACCTACACATTTCCCCAGGGAGCCTTCCCCGCCTCCGAACTGATCTTCGTTAACCCCGTCAGAAACATCAACATCGCCGTCACAGAAAATAATTTCCTGTTGAAATGGAACGGCAAGCTAATCGACACGGCGCGCGGCGGCGTCGAGCGCACCGACGGCAACCTCAGGCCGGGATTATCCAACGTGAAATGGAAAGGCAACGGCTCTCCGGCGCATGACTGGAGCATCGGCCAACCGGGTGATCCTAGGGCGTCCTGGTATATCAACAACAAGGTTTTCGCCAACACTTACAGCGAGAACAGCAACTGGGGTGGACGGGCTCTGAAACGCAAGATCGCCGCCACCTCGACATATCGCGAAGTTCGTCTGGAAAATTGGGCAGACCGCGGTTCGAACTCCACCGCAGGTATCGAATCAGGCACTGACGCACGTATTCCCACCACCACGCAAATCATCCTTAAATCAACAGGAGCTCCACCCGTGCCGCGCAGGCTTTTCCCACCTAACCAGCCAACCTTGGCGCCTGCCTTTATTTCAAACTCCGGAACCTACGCTTCGCTCGGCGAGATGGGCCATATTTTCGATCCAGCACAATGGACGCGCGTTGAGACCGCCGGAGGAGTCGCTGATAAACGCTCCGGCGGCGGCTACACCCTGGCAATCGGCCGCCCGGAGTTCGTGCCCTTCGATAAGGACGGCCTGCGGGCCGCGCAGTTGCTCGATATCTTTTCCCTGCCCGCAACTGAACCGGACTACCCGCGCATCAATATCAACACCGCCCCGCGCGAGGTGCTCCGTTCCCTAGTTGCTGGTATCATCCTCGATGACGATCCGGCGGCTCCGGGAGTGAAGCCGAAAAAGACCAAGGAACTCGGAGACATCTTCGCGGATCAGGTGCTCGCCCATCGCAACGCCAGCCCGCTCCGCGCCGTTTCCGATCTCAACAACCTCCGCAAGCAACCTCTCGTCACGCGCGATCCCGCGAACTCCGTCCACACGCCGTTCTTCGGAAACATCCAGCTTTTTGAAAACGCCCCGGTGGTCGTTGATCCGGCGGTTGACTTGCTCGAGTGGGATGACGCGGGTCGCGAAGAGTTCTTCCGCAAGGTCATGGATCTTGTCACCTTCGGTTCCAAGACATTCCGCATCGTCGTCGCCGGAGAGGCTCTCGACAAACAGGGTAAGCTCATTGGCCGTGCCAGCCGCGAATATCATTACACCATCGAACCGGAGCGCGATGCCACCGGCCTCGTCATACCCGGTGGTAAAGTTACCCTCACCAAGCTTTATGAAAACTCTTTTTAGGACGCTGCTCGCCTTGTTCAGCCTCATCCTCCCGCTTTCCGCGCAGGAAGGCGATGGTCTGGGCTTCCTCAACATCGTAAACCTCATCCCCGGCAAGATCCCCGCCGATGTAACCATCGCGGGCAAGGAACTCATGCCCGGCGGACTCGTTGCTGGCTCCGCAACCGGCTGGTTCATGGTGCCCGTGGGCGGCAAGCCGATCACGATTGAGCTCGACCAGCCCGAGGATACAAAAATTATCATCGACAAGACTTCTGGTCAGATTGAGCTGGTCGATGGGGTCGCGAATGTAATCGCGATCTATCTCCAGCCCGACAATCGCAAAAAAAAGGACGGCACCCCGTATCCGCCGAAGATCCGCATCCGTAGCTTCCCTGCCTTCGACGGAAGAGGTTTCGCGCTGACTTTCATTTCCACCTGCCCAGAGGAAAGCCACTTCCAGCTCGGCCCCAATCGGATCGAGACCAAACCTTTTGAGTCCATCGATATCCCCAAGTGGTCGGGGGCCCCTTTCGACATCCTGCGCAACGGCAAGACCATCGGGCACGCGACCGGAAGCTCGGAGACCGGCTCGTTTTACCTATTCGTTGGAACCAACCCCACCGGCGAATATGTCACCGCATTCACCCGCGCCGGCACGCAGTCCGTCCCACCTTGGATGGAAAAAGATAAAATCAAAGAGAATCCATGAAGCAAATTCCTCTTTATCTCACACTTGCCGTCTCAGCCCTTGCGGGCGATCTCAACATCGTCCAGCTCGGCTTGCCGGATCCCGTCGGTCTCCAAATCTCATGCGCAGGGACGAAACAGAACGTGGAACTTCCGCATGGTGGCACTACCGGCAATTTCGTATTGCCCGAGAAGCCAGCCCTCATAAGCTCAACGGGCGATGACAAGATACCATCGCTTAAAATCCCCGCCACTGCCGAGATAAACATCGCGGTACTCTCGCCCCGCACAAAAGGATTCCGGTGGACCCTCATCCCCGGAAAGCCCATCGAGGGAAGTTGGACGCTGCGGGCCTTCAACCTCTCCACTGAACCCGCGAAACTCACAGGCATGGACGGCTCCTTGGAAATCCAGCCGGACGCCACGGCGGATCTCCCCACGGACGGCATGTCCGTCTGTTTCGAAGGCGGTAAATTTTTTTCTTATGATGGCAGCGAACCTTGCGCAATTATCGCACTTATCTACCGCAAGGACGGCGAGTGGCAGGTGCTTTTCGTGCCAGATCGTTAGTGGGATCACGCCGGTTTCTCCGGCTCGATCCTGATCTCGTTCGGCGGTGCAAACCGCGGATCCAGCGTGCCGCGGATTTGGTCTTTCTTTTCCGGGCGGGTGATGAAGATCGCGTTTATGGGCGGAGTCGGGTCGCGTATTTGGCGATCATTGCGGGGTAAAGCCTATGCTCGGCTAACTGCAGGCGGGCGTGGAGCGACTCTGGCGTGTCATCGGGAAAAATAGCTACCCTTTCCTGCCCCAAGATGGGCCCAGTATCCATCCCCGCATCGACGAGGTGCACCGTCACACCGCTTTCGGAAGCGCCCGCCTCCACCGCTTGTTTCCATGCCTCCAGGCCGGGAAACGCAGGGAGCAGGGAAGGGTGAATATTAAGGATGCGGAAGGGAAACGCGTCGAGCAGCGGGCGCTTCATCAGCCGCATAAATCCCGCCAAGCAAACAAGATCCACCCCGGCCTCCGCTAGTTTTCGCGCTGTGGTCTCCTGCGCCACTTCGGGAAATTTCATCCGGTGCCCCCCGCAATCGATTACCTCCGCCGGGATGCCGTGTTTACGCGCCCGTTCGAGAATGAGGGCGTCGGGGTTGTCGGAAAGTACGATTCTGATCCGCGCATCCAAGCCCCCCGCCGCAATCGCGTCTAGGATCGCCTGCATGTTCGATCCGGCACCGGAGCCGAGGATTCCGAGGTTTGTCATAACCATGGTTTAGACCGCCCGGCGATTCTGCCAAGATTCAAGTTTTTCGTTGTACGGAGTTTCTAATCAGACGCGGTAAGCTCCCGCGTTTTTTAGGGCGGTGTCGAGGATTAGGGGCGGGTTGCAAAGTCTCTCAACCATGGCGTCCCATGACTCCTTTCCGGAGAGGATCTGCACCTCGATGCGGAGAAAGTAGATGGGGACGTTAACTTCGGTGGGGTGGGGAAAGCGGACGGCGTCTTTTTCGGTGGTGACGATGATCTCCATGTCGCGCTCGACGCAGCGCTGCATGAAGTCATCGACGTCGCGACGGTGGAAGCGGTGGTGGTCGGAGAAATGGCGCTTGATCTCCACCTTGGCTCCAAGGGCTGCTAGCGAGCGCTCAAAGCTTTCCGGGACGGCGATGGCGCTTATGGCGCCCACCCATTTCCCCTCTAGGAAGGACAGCGGCTCGCGCTCGCGAGTGAAAAGGTTCTCCATATGCACGGGAATGTGGGCGCACTCGATGATGTCGGCTACGGGGTTGTATTTCCGGATGCGGGCGATGAGCTCGGTGTTAGGGCTGCCGTCGCATTTGGTGATGAGTATATACGATGCCCTCCGAAGATTGCGCGGGGGCTCGCGGAGGGTGCCACGCGGGAGCAGGGAGCCGGTGCCGAAGGGAGAGCTGGAGTCGATCAGTGTGATGTCAAAGGAATGGGCGAGCTCAAGGTATTGCATTCCGTCATCGAGTAGGAGGGTCTCGACCTGCAGCTCTGAAACTGCGAAACGGCCGCCCTTGACGCGATCTTTGTCCACGATGACGGCGACGCCATCTAGGTTCTGTGCAAGCATGAAGGGCTCATCGCCGGCGAATTTCGAGTCGAGCAGGAGGGCGCTACCTGTGGAAACAACACGCGGCATGCACTCGTCTGGGATCCGTTTGCCGTTTGAGCCTGTCCAAATCTGGGCGCGGTCTAGCTTCTTGCTTTTATAGCCGCGGGAGAGGATGGCAACCTTGCGGCCGCGGTCGCGCAGGGATTTTGCGAGGAGTTCGACGACGGGAGTTTTCCCGGTGCCTCCCACGGTGAGGTTGCCGATGGAGACGACCTGAGTGCCTAGATGGCTCTGCGGTTTCCAGCCGGTGCGGTATAGGGCGATGCGGAGCTGAACGAGGCCACGGAAAATCCACGACAGCCCGGTCATGAGAAATCGCATCATGGCAGCGCGGAAGCCACGGGCGCGACCGAAGATCACATCCGCACCCCATTGCTCCAGTTCGTCGATCAGTTCCTTCATAAATGTCGGCGGTATAGAGCTTGGCGTTTCTGCGCCTGCCGACAAGCCTTGGGTTCACCGGAAAAGGTAGCCTTTATTGACCGTGCGCTTGTGCCCCATCGCTGACGGAAGTAACGTCGATGCGCGTGCGGGCAAGTCCCCTATCGTAGAAGCCCAGTTTTTTAGAGGCATAGGGGGTGACATCAAGGTGGCGGCTGGCGGTGAAAGGTATTTTCGATGGAGATAGGTCGGCAGGTCTAGCCGCTCACTGTGAAAGAGCGGGCTATGTAAAAGGTATAGCCTTCCGGCCTCGAGGAGCGGGCAGCACAAGCCAAAGAGATCACCGCTAGTAAACGCAAGTAGCGCGGCTGGGCATGTCCATGCGCGGCTGGGCATTTACAAACCTAATACTGGGCAGGCACATTTTCTCGTTCACGAATCACCTGAAGTGTCGCTGCGACCTTTTCTTTCATCTCTTTACCGGGCTTGAATTTTACAACGGCACGTGCGGGAATCGGGACGTTCTTAGACGGATTCTTCGGGTTGCGCCCAACCTTGGCTTTCCTTTCCTTGACCTCGAAAGCTCCGAAATTCCTCAGGATCACATTGTTGCCCTGCGCGAGTGAGTCCGTGATTTCCTCGATGATTGATTGCACGATGAGTTGCACATCCTGCTGACGAACAGTCTCTCCTTTAAGGCCAAGTTTATTGGTGATGCTGAGTACGAGCTCGCGCTTGGTGATAGTAGCCATGGTAGTTTTGCAGATTTTTTGTTCCTCGATTTAGCAAAAGCACAATCAGTGCAAACTATCGCGAAAAACGAGGGAGGGGGGAATTATTAATCGGGTCGGATTAAGTAACTTGGTTTAGAGTATCTCATTAGGTGTGTGCTAGCCAAGATATTTTCTAGGATATAATAAAAGTATGATTACCAAGACCATGCTGTGAGGCCCATGGTTCAGGCACACTCAAAGTGGTAGTGAATCCTTCGTAAGTTTTTTTGCATAAGCTATTTGATACAGCGCTGTCCCATCCACCGAGCAGAAGTTCATGCTAGGAAATCTACCGCGCGAAGACAGCTAGGAAGTAATATCAGTTCTAAAGATTAAGACGCTGGACTGGAATCTTTGATGGCATCCCAGCCGCCATGGAGCACCTTCACCGGCCGCCCAAGATCCATCCTGCGCACCCTGCCCGCAACCTCTCGGCTGGTACCGCATTTTTCGCTGCCGCAGTAAATCACCACCATCTCGGCGGCGAGGATGTGTGGCATGGCCTCCGCCTCGAACAGGTTGGCATCTTCTTTGGGATCCATGTTCCAGAGAATCGACCCCTTGAAGCTATTTTTTTCCCATTCGCTGCGTGAACGGGCATCCACCCAAAGCACATTGCCTTTCACATCGGCGAGGCAGATCTCGTCGTCGCGGAGCTTGGCCGGATCGCAGGTAAAAGTGAGTTTATTCAACAGAGGTTCCCTAAGCAGCCATGAGCCGCCTGCCGCCATGAGTGAGATCATGCCGATTGCTACAAGCTGGGTGAAGGTATTCATGGCAGTGGCTTGAGAGCAGCAGAAATTACCCCAAAGCATTGTTGGATCCGTTGCTTCTCGACATCCGTGTCGGTCTCGATGCGGATAATGCCTAATCCGCCGTCTTCCGTGCTAAGCGGTGTCACTTCCACCTTGTAGTGCTTGCCCTCCTCGACGGTGACTATTTTCGTAGCGAAATTCTCAGTGCTGGTGGTTACCGAGGTGATCCTGATAAGCTTCTCATAAGCCATCTTCACATCGATGGCTTTCATCTCCGCTGGCCCTCCTTTTTCCCACTTCAAGGTCTTCGGTTCGAGGGCGATGATGACTGGGATATGAAACCGAAGGGTAACTTTTGCGGAGGGCGCCTCCTCGCGATCACCCTCAAGCCAGATCAAAATGGGCTTCTCGACGGTGCCTTGGAAATTTCCGATCTCGAAGGTGGTCCTTATAGTTCCGGATTCACCCGGAGCGTAGATGAATTTTCCCCCTGCAACCTCCACGCCGAGACAGGAACATCCAGCATCCGCCTGTGTGATCTTAATCGTTTTCGTTCCGGAATTTGTAAATTTATAGTCACGGACAAATGTGCTGGAATCGAGGCTCACGTGCGCGTCTATGATGGGGGTCTCGAATTTCAGTTCAGCTTGGACCGGCAGGATCGCCAGCACGAACAGAATGGTGGGCAGAATTTTCATGCGGCCAATATGAATGCCGAACCCCTCAGGAGGCAAGACCTACCTCTATGATGAGCCGCCCGCCGCGCCATTCTGGGCCGAGAACGTAGAGCGGCTTTCCGGCTTGCAGGGCGGCGTCGGTTTTTAGGATTTTCTTGCGCGCCAGCCATAGCTCTAAGTCAAGGAAAACGGAATCCTTGGTGGGTTGGGTGCGGGTTTCGAAGCGGACTAGGATTTCGTCGGAAGGCTTCAGTGGCTGCGCCCAGTTCTCATAGCTGCGGAAAATCGTCTGAGTCTCGGCTCCAAGCGCACGGTAATGATCAAATTTAAGTTTTTCTTCGCGGCGAAGTCGGTCCCGGATTCTCATGGAAATTTCCTGCGCCCGCTCGCCTGCAGCGGCAGGATCACCGTTGGTGGCGAAGTAAACCGTGATCTCGAGCTTACCCACCTTCGCACGACCGGCATCCTCGACAGCGAATGACTTCCCACTAAAAAATAGTGCGCATACGGTGATGGCAAGTTTGATGAAAGTTCTCATTGCTGGGCGGAATCTCTGGCCTCCGTTTCGCGTGTCGCAGTGCGATCCGATTCCCGCGCAGTGGGCACGTAAACGGTTTCAGAGAAGTCGGTGGAGTCGGGGATCGCAGCGACTCCTTCTAGGACGATCACATTCGCACCCGCGCCGGAGCTGGCAAACCACTCGGCATTCACGCCCTCCTCTGGCGTGTAAACCACCGGCGAAACGGAAGGCAACACAGTGAACGGTCCCGTAGATTCATTACTACGCTTACCGATGCCGAAAGCCAGCACCATCCCGGCGCAAGCGGCGATGGGCATCACCCACGATTTCCAGAAGGAAACCATAGCGACGGGCTTCGTGGCAGCACCTGCGGCTTGGAGGTCGCGGATGCCTTGCTTCACGCGGCTAAGAAAAAACTCGGGGTAGGGAGGCTCCTCACTGGTAGGGAGGCTCGTCGCCATCATTCTACGAAAAGCGCGCAACTCCTCACGAGCAGCGATCTGCTCCGGCCGAGTGGAAGCCCATGCATCCATTTCCGTGAGATCGGTACCGGTGAGTTCGTCGTCAAGCCATAGGGCAAGCCGGGTTTCATCTGGATTCGTATTCATCTTTTAGGAGGGTTTGGAGTTTCTGGCGGGCATAGAAAAGGCGGCTCATTACGGTGCCGATCGAGCATTCCATCACATCGGCGATTTCCTTGTAGGAGAGCCCTTGGACATCTTTGAGAATTACGGCTTCGCGATGATCTTCGCTCAGCTTCGCTAGTGCGGCTTCGATTTTCACGCGAAGTTCCGAGTTAGAAAGGGCGTCGTCGGGGGGCTCCACGAAGGCGGGCGCGGTGCGGGCGGAGGAGTCGATTTTTTCTCGGTCGAAAATCTCGTCGTTGAGTTCGCCCGCGCTGTCGACCTTACGTTTGCGCACCCAGTCGTAAACGACGTTGTGGGAAATCCGGTAGAGCCATGTGGAGAAACGGGAGCGCGCCTCGAAGCGGGGTAGGGCCTGCCAAGCCTTGATGAAAACGTCTTGGGAGAGATCCCAGGCGTCAGCTTCGTTTTTGATCATGTTTCTTATCATCGCGTAGATTTTTCCCCGGTGGCGGATGACAAGCTCGTCGTAAGCGCTCATGTCACCCTGTTGCGCCAAGGAAACGAGGCGTAAGTCCTCATCAGATTCCTCCGCCGCCGCATCCTGTGGGATTGGCAATGGATTGGACGGATCACTGCACGGCTTATTCATGTAAATTTTGGAAAAAACCTCGCCCCGCAAGTCTGGAGGCAGAGGCGGTGCGATGCAACGCCAGAATGAGCGCTACGGCGGGACGGATTGGTTTTACAAATTCATTGATCCCGCTAGCCTGAGCGCAAATGGATGGCGGCATAAAGGAGAAGCTCGATGATTTCATCCAGCGCAAAGGCCTACGGCGCACGGTGCAGCGCGAGCAGATCGTGGCTGAGGTTTTCTCCCGCGACGAACACTTCACTGCGGATGAACTTTTCGACCGGGTCAGGAAAGTGCAGGGGGAAACCTCACGCGCCACCGTTTACCGTACGCTGGGGTTGTTAGTGGAGGCGGACCTGCTGCGCCAGATTGACCTCGGCGATAGTCAAGTGACCTACGATCCGAACTTCCTCGACAAGCCCTCGCACAACCACCTTGTCTGCAACGATTGTGGGCGGGTCGTGGAGTTTGAGGATGAGAATGTCGATATCCAGATGGATTGTGTGACGCGGCGGCTAGGGTTCCGTGCGCTGCGGCGATCCGTCAAGATCGAGGCAAGCTGCGAGCAGCTCCGGCTGAAAGGCCGCTGCCCGAACCTGATAGAGACCCGCCTTTCCGGCAAACGCCTGCGCCGCAAACGCTGATGGCCCTGCTGAAACCGAGATTCGAACGATCGCCGCTCGAAGCGCCGGATGATTTTCGTGAAGCGCTCGGCGATTGGTTTGCCGGTGAGGGCAAGGATTACCCGTGGCGGCAGACGCGCGATCCCTACTCGATCCTCGTTTCCGAGATGATGCTCCAGCAGACACGGGTAGCGCATGTGTTAGGCAAGGGATACTACACGCGGTTCCTTGAGGCGTTTCCCGATGTGAAATCGCTGGCCGCAGCGGATGACAGCCGTTTACTGAAAGCATGGGAGGGGCTGGGTTATTACCGCCGCGCGCGGATGTTGCGGGCCACAGCGGTGGCAGTACTCAATGATCATGGGGGTATTTTCCCTAATGATGAAGCCGCGTTGCTCGCGCTGCCTGGCATCGGCCCCTATACCGCCGCCGCGCTGCTCTCTTTCGCTTTTGGAAAGCCCTCTGCCCTTGTGGATGGCAATGTCCATCGCTTGCTCTCGCGGCTGATGGACGATGCCGCGCCCATTGATATTTCCGCCACCCGCAAGCTCCACACGGATTGGGCGGGCGCGCTCTGCGATACGGGAAATCCCCGTCGTCATCACTACGCGATGATGGAACTGGGGCAAACCATCTGCCGCCCCGGCGTGCCGCACTGTGAAGTTTGTCCGGTGGCGAAATTCTGCAGGGCAACGGAACCGCAGAATCTGCCCGTGAAGAAAAAGCGGGCGGCGGTCACGGAATTATCTGAATACGCCATCTGGCTGCACGACGCGGAAGGCAGCGTCCTGATGCACCGCGAAACGGGTAGCCGCCGCAACGGCCTCTGGAAACTGCCGCTGCGTTCGCAGCAGGAATGCGCTGATTCCCCACGGATTTTCACGGACACCTACACCATCACCCGATACAAAGTTTTCTTGTATATTCACGCAGGGGCAGGCCATCAACTTGGGGAAGGGGATGAGTGGATTTCCCGCGAAGAGCTCGCTTCGATACCGATAGCAGCGCCTTTTCGCAGGGCGGTCCTCCGTTTGTTAGCAAATTTCTAAAATCGGATGAGACGAAATCGCGCGGATATGTTTCCATCATGGAGGAAGTCTAAGATTTTCCTCAAGACGGGTGCCCTTAGCTTCTGTGCGCTTGCCGCCGCCTGTTCACAGGCACCTCCTTCTGCGGGGGTCAGCATGGCGATTCCAGGTCAGTTCGCGAGGCAGATCGTTAGGGAACGGCTGTCGGCGGTGGTGGTCACCTCTCGCGAGGAGCTTGGCAGTTGGTTGCGGCGGCGTTTTGATAAATCCAGCGCTCCGAGCGACGCGGACGGCGGCTCTGCTACACCAATCACCTCGGACGGTTATTTCTTGACTGCAGATCATGTTCTCTTCCGCTCGGAAAATAAGAACATTTTCATCATTTACGACAGCGGCGGCCGCATTGTTACTGGCAAGGCTCGCATCGTTTGGCGCTCCTCCTTTGCTGATGACCTTGCCTTGCTCCACATTCCCTTCGAGACGCCTTATCACTACAAATGGACGCCACCCGACCAATGGCTTCGCTTGGGACACGGTGTGATTCACGGTGGCGTAGCCACCGGTCAAGGCACTTCGCCCGGAAAACTACGCACCCCACTGGCTCCAGAAGGCGCATTCACGCGTACCCGTGCTTTCAAGATCGATATCCAACTCAAACCGGGCGATAGCGGAGGGCCGGTTGTCGATGCCTTCGGTAACCTCGTCGGCATCAACTCTGCCGTCGAATTCCTCATCCCCCTTGAAACCGCAATTTTTATGGATTCCGAAGGCAACCGCCCCAGCATCCGAAAAATCGCGGCGATTATTGACCAGGATCGGAAAGACCGCATGTCCCGCTGATTAATGTGAGAATGAATTTCTACGTCACGCAGCTTCTCACCCTGCTCTTGCTCTTCTGCGGAGGCTGCTTACCCGGGACGAACTCCTCCTATCTTCAGCGCACCTCCAAATCCGCCAACGACCAAATCATGCTGGTGAGGCGCGATCCGCCGACCTTCGGGTTCCAGCGCTTGGCCGCCCACATCACCGCATATTCTAGACTAGGCGTTTTTATCGCACAAACGAGTGATCCTGATTTCCTCGCAGAAATAAATGAGAACGGTGACCGCTACCTAATCCTTTACTATACGCGATCCAGCAAGGCCTACGCCTGCCGCATCGGCGGGGATGACAGCCGCCAAGTCGAGTTTTCAGGGCCATATTCCATCACCAAAGGTGAGGCACGGACACTGCAAGACCTGCGAAACCGCAGCGAGGCGCGCTGATCCTGAAAGCGATCCATTTATCCACTCTGCCTAGACTCTTCCTTGATGTTTGGGGTTTAAAATTTAGGGTTTTTCCATGCGGTGCTTTTACTCTGAGTCCCTTGAGCTTGATTTGCCTAGCGGACACCCTTTTCCGATGGGGAAATTCCGTATCTCCAAGGACATGCTGCTACAGCAAAATATCCTGAGGCCGGAAGAGATCACCGAAGTGAAAGCTGTGGATTTTCACCATATACTGCGCGTCCACGACCGCGCTTACATCGAGAAAGTCCAGTCGAACCAGCTAGACCGCAAGGAACAGATTCTACTCGGCCTGCCCGCATCGCCGAATCTTTTCGCCCGTTCTGCTACCGAAGTCGAAGCCACTAGGCTGGCCTGTAACGCTGCCCTCACCGATGGCGTGGGCGTCTGTCTCGCGGGCGGTACGCACCACGCCTTCCGCGGCCACGGTGAGGGCTACTGTGTGTTCAACGACATCGCCATCGCAATCCGAGATCTCCAAGACAAACGGCCTGGCATTAAGGTCATGGTAGTCGATACCGATGCCCACCAAGGCAATGGCACCGCTTCCCTGCTCGGCGATGATCCGCGCGTTTTCACCTACTCCATTCACGTTGGGCGTAACTACCCTACAAAAAAAGTCGCCTCCTCGCTCGATGTGGAAACCGTCCGCTACGTTGAGGGCGAGATGTATCTGCAAATGCTTTTCCGCACTTTGGCAGACTCACTTGACAGCTTTTCCCCAGACCTCGTCATCTGGATCTCTGGCGCGGACAACCACCGCAACGACCGCTTCGGCCAAATGCACTTATCACTGAAGGACATCCAGCGCCGCGACGAGGTTCTGCTGCGTGCCATGATCAAGAACCGCATCCCCGTCGCGATCCTCTACGGCGGCGGCTACAACCGCCAACCCGAGTTTACCGCTAAGCTCCACCGCAACACCATCGCCACGGCGAAGCGCCTCGCTGCCGAATACCGAGGGCTGTGAGATTGCTCCAATACACAAGGAGCCGGACGGAGTGGCACGTCAGCGGGACGCAAAGGAATGGGAAAAGCGCGGGAGAGGTTCGTGCGCTTGCGCCCGGTACGCTGTGGAGCATCCGAAATCTGAGGTTGAAGGTATGAATCACGCTTGGATCTGAGAATCGATGTATTCCTCTCCACGTCTTGCTTCTTTACTTCTCCCATCGGCATCCTGTTGACTTTGCGGCGATGCCTTTCGCCCGCTTTCCTGCCTCACTGTGCGTCGTACCTTTGTTTGCGTTTTCGGTTCATGCGCAGGAGCCGGGCGGCGGGCAGATCTTGCCAGAGGGAGCTGTGCCGTCGCCGGTGGATTTGATTCAGCCGGTGCCTGCACCGGAAATCCCTCTCGGCGGTGTGCTCATCGGCTCCGCTCTCCCTGAAAACCTCAAGATCGATAATCAAGGCGGCAAGATCGAAGGTAACCCTGAGGATGGTATTCGTTTCGGCGGTCCAGTGAAGGTGACGGGCGACAACGGGCTGGAGATTTTCGCGAACCGCGCAAATCTAAATCTCAAAGTGAAGTCCGTCTCCTTCGAGGGTAATGTCTCCGTTTACCAAGGTAACATTTTACAGCGCGGCGACCGCGCCGTTTACTTCTATGAGACACAAAAGCTCGACGCATCTGGACTGCGCATTTCAATGGATCCAATCTTGCTGGAAGCTGGGAAATTCATCGGCAAATCCTACGGCGATAGGACGATTTTCGTAGGCGAGAACGCGGGCATCACCACGCATGATGTGGAGGATCCAAACTACTGGGTGCGATCCGACCGGACAACGGTGTATCCCGGTGAAAAGATCACTTTCAACAACTTGAAGCTCTACGCCGGCGACACCCCGTTTTTCTGGTTGCCTTACCTCAGTCAGCCTCTCGACTCCGAGCTTGGATATCATTTCATCCCCGGCACACGCACGAACTGGGGCCCTTTCCTCCTCAACACCTACGGCATCATGCTCGGCGGCGAGCGCAATCCAGCCACCGGTGAAAATGAGGATGCTTGGCTGCTTTCCCGCTGGCGCTTAGATCTCCGCGCTAGACGTGGCGCGGCCGTCGGGCTCGACCTAATAGACACTCGCAAAGAGAACAGGGAAGAAATTTCCGGACTCAGCCTCTACTATCTTTACGATCTCGACCCACAGGATTCACGCACCGACGTCCCGCGCATTGATGTGGATGAAAACCGCTTCCAGATACAGCTCAAGTATCGCAAGGAGCTCGATTTTTCCAGCGATGCGGACTGGCGGTTCGATACAAACCTCACCTTCCTTTCCGACCAATACTACCTCGAGGATTTTGCTCCCGACATCTACCGCGTCAACCCCGCACCCGAAAACACCCTTGGCCTCTACCGCCGCGACGACGAATCGCTGCTCTCGCTCTTCGGGCGCTTCCGCGTCAACGATTTCTACCGTACCGACACGCAGAGCCCGGAGATCGCTTTCGACCAAGTACGGCGTCCACTTTTCGGCTCGCCGCTGCAACATCAGGGTCAGACTTCCTTTTCCGTGCGCGGCGTCGAAGCGGGCGATGTAATTCGCAGAAATATTATTAATCCCCTACTTACCCTTCCTGCCGGCGATCCACAGGAGTCAAGCCTGCTCAGGCAGCTCAATGGATACGAGCGCGCTATCGTCCAGAATATTCGCAACCTATCACCCGGAGATCCCCGCATCCCTGCGCTCCGCACCCAGTTGCTCGACACCGGCTTCAACCGCTTTCACAGCAATCACAGCTTCTCCATGCCGTTCACACACGGCGATTGGTTTTCCTTCTCGCCACATATAGGCGCGGCCTACACACATTACACCTCCGTCCAAGGACCTGCGGAAACGGACGCACGCTTGATGCTCCACAGCGGGGCGGAGGCTGCGGTGAAATTTTCCAAGGACTATGGATCCGGAAACGATTCTCTCCCCGGTATTCGCAGCCTGCTGCATGTGATCCAGCCCTACACCGCCTGGTCCGTCGTCGCCGTGGACGAGCTCGACCGTGATTACCCAAAGATCGACCGCCTCACCTTCACCACGCGTCCGCGTCCAATGCAGACCACGAGTTTCACTGCCATCGACGAGATCGAGAGCTGGAATCTCTTCCGTTTAGGCGTGCGAAATCAGCTCATTACACGCCGCGACGAGCAGTCCCACGAATGGCTTTTCATGGATACTTACATGGACAGATATCTCGAAGATAGTGAGGGGAACCTCGAGTGGTCTAATTTGTACAACGACATCCGTTGGCAGCCGCTGCCATGGCTCGGCATCGATCTGGAGACGCAGTTCCCGGTTTTCGGCGGCGGCGCAGGCTTCCATGAATATAGCACGCGTCTCCGCTACATGCCTTGGCAGGACATGGAAGCTTCTCTTGCCTATCGCCATCTGAGCAATCACCCCACCCTAATTAATTCCGATCGCATCGACCTCGGCACCTATCTCCGACTAGCGGAAAACTGGGGTATCGGTTCGCGCCACACCTTCGAGATGGATGATGGAATTATTGAAGTCCAGCAATACAGCCTTCACCGAGATTTAGGAAACTGGGTCGCCGGTATGGGTATCACCCGCCACGATAACCGCTTCGAAGACGAACTCAGCGTGATATTCAGCCTATCTCTCAAAGATTTTCCGTCCGCTGCCTTGCCTTTCAAGCTTGATGCAGAATAGTCATGCACCATGATCATGCAGCCATCCGAACTCCTAGCCGCTCTCCGTTTTCGCTACGCCACTAAGGCCTTCGATCCGGTCCGGAAAATTGCCGTAGAAACATGGGAGGTTATCGAGGAATCACTCGTCCTTACTCCGTCATCATTTGGCCTCCAGCCTTGGAAATTCCTCGTGGTGCAAAATATGGAGACCCGTGAAAAACTAAAAGCCGCCTCCTGGGGCCAAGGCCAAGTCACCGACGCCTCCCACCTCGTAGTCTTCACTGTCCGCACCGATCTCGAACAGGTCGACATTGACTCATGGGTCGCGCGCCTTTCGGAAGTGCAGGGCAAGCCGCTCGAAGCGCTGGCTGGTTTCTCGGGAATCATTTCCTCTTTCTGCTGCGCCATGTCCCCTGCGGAAAAGCAGGCATGGAATACTCGCCAGGTTTACATTGCCCTCGGCCAACTCATGACCGCCGCCGCAGTCATGGGCATCGACACCTGCCCGCTCGAAGGTATTTCCCCCGCCGACTACGATTCCATCCTCGCACTCCCCGGCAGCGGATATACCACCGCTGTCGCCTGTGTCCTCGGCTATCGCTCCGCGGATGACAAATACGCCACTGAGCCAAAGGCGCGCTTCGCGGCGGGAAAGGTGGTCAGTCGCGTGTGATCACCTCCACAAAAAGATCACCTCTGCTTCAAAAATCGCTGTCCGGAAAAAGCTCGTGGTATTTAATTGCCTCCACGGCGACGGCGGCGGCGGTGCCAAAGATGGTTTCAACACTGGCGGTGCGGGGCACCTGCGCGGCGGGGCGGGCAAGCCCGAGTATGATCTGGCCGTAGTTCTGCGCACCGCCAAGATGCTGGAGTAGTTTCATGGAGATGTGGGCGGCGTCGAGGTTCGGGAATACCAACACATCGGCGATATCGCGGTTCACGGCGTCGGGCAGTTTCGTTTCCGCGGCTTTGGGATCAACCGCCACATCAGCCTGCAGCTCACCGTCGAGGTGGATATCCAGAAATTCTCGGGTGATGCGGTCTTTCGCTAACGCGGTGGCGGCGGCGACTTTGAGCGCCTCCGCCGTGCCAGAGGAACCTTTCGTGGAATGGCTCAACAACGCGACGACCGGTGTGCGCCCTAGGAAATGGTGCGCCAGCTTACCCGTCTCGATCGCGATGGTGGAGAGCAAGTTTACATCGGGATCGGAGTTCAGCCCGGTGTCAGCGAGAAAAATCACGCGGTCTTTGCCGAGCAGCGGGAAATGGGGCGCCATGAGCGCCGTCACGCCGAAGATGCGGTTGATTCCGGGCTGCGGTTTAATGTTGCGAAGCAGCGCGCGGAAGTAGGTGGCGGGGATTACTTGGTTACCGCCCACAATCGCGTCGGCGTGGCCGTATTGCACCATCATTGCGCCGAAGTGATGCGGGCGAGAGATCGTTTCTACTGAGTCCACCTGACCGTTATCCCGGTAGCGAGATATGTTTTTCGAGAGCTTCACGAAAAGCAGCAAGTCGGAAGATTTCTTCGGATCAATTATGCGCACGAAGTTTAGCGGTATGCTATGTTGCGCTGCCAAAGTTTGGATACGAGCGACATCGCCTAGCAGGATCGGCACAACTGCTTCCAGCGCGACCATCCGCGCCGCGGCAGCGATCACACGGACATCCTCGCCCTCGGTGAAAACTACCCGTTTCGGATGGCGCTGGAGCTGCTCAATCAGATGCTGGGTTACCTTGTTGGAGTCTATAGGGAGAGGATCGGGCATGGTGGAAATCGGTTCGGGCGTAAATGAGATATTGTGTGGTGGCGGGAGCGGAATCAACCCCCGAGATGCCTACCGCTGGTTGAAGCGCGACATTTCACGCTGGGCTTCACGCAGCTCAACCTTTTCTTTGAGATCATGGCGCTGGTCTGCGTGTGTTTTGCCCTTGCCGACGCCGATCTCAACCTTTACCCGGCGGTTTTTCCAATACATACGCAGCAGTGGCAGGGTACATCCCTTGATCGCGGTTTCCGATGCCAGCTTGAGTATTTCGCGTTTGTTGAGCAGGAGGCGGCGCGGGCGTTTCGCGGTGTGGTTGAACCACTCGCCAGCGGTTTGCCACGGCTGGATATCACAGCCGTAGAGAAAAACCTGATGGCCTTCAACGCGGGCGAAGGCGTCGGAAACATTGATTTTACCGGCGCGGATCGACTTGACCTCAGTTCCTTTTAGCTCAAGACCTGCCTCATATTTGTCGAGGATATGGAAATCCCGACCGGCCTTGCGGTTTGTAGCGATCTCGGCGCTCATGGGCGGGATACTGGCGGGCTCATCTGCCCTTTGGGGCTGATCAGATCGACATCGGTTTATCGATCAGCCGGATCTTGCCCTCGATGATCTCGGTCAGCGCGATGTCGGCCGCGCCCATGCTCGGGCGGGTCGGGATCAGCGGTGAGCGCCCGCTGTTAAGCTGGCGGACGCGTTGAGAGACGAGGTTGATAAGAACCAGTGGGTCGGTGACAATTTCTGCAGCCTGTTCGACAAGATCGCTTTTCATGGTGGAGCCGGGAAGTTGCGAAGTGGGTCTCGCTTGCCCGAACTGGATGATATTTTCCGAGACGGGTGGCGGGCTTTCTTCGCTCAAAATGGATTGGTTTAGATGTGGCGGGCTGGTTGTGTAAACAGAGTTTCGAGAGCTTTGCAAGTCAAATCTCGACTGTTCCGGCGTTTTTAATATTATGCCATCAGGTCAATTCCGAATTTCCGCAGGATAATCACCGTAATCCAGAAAAAGCCTGTGGTAAGCGCACAGTTCGCGGCGAGGGCGGGCCAGAAAGCCCAGCCGTGGCGGAGCATCCAGGGCAGGATCAGGAACATTGGCAAGGTGGGAAGCACAAACCAGAAGGTGCCCTCGGCGTGCCCGGCAATTTTTGAGGCAGGCTGGCCGCTTTGCCACATCCAGATCATAGCTAATAGGGAAGTCAGCGGCAGCGCGATGAGGAAGGCAGAGAGCTTGTCGCTGAAAAGCTGGATTTTGTTGACGAAGAGAATAATGATCGCCGTCAGCAGGACTTTTACGATATCGAAGGGTGTGAACGAGAGAAATTCCCCGAAAGATAGCTTGCTCATAGTCGAATTTTTTCGGGAAAGCGGCCGTGCTTCAACATAAAACGCTGTAAAGTTGACCCCCCCAGCACTTTTGGTTAAAGTAAGCATATATGACCGCCGCTGAAGTTGCTGTAAAAATCCTCGACGCCATGCTCGGACATCTCGGTCTCGCCGCTGAGATCCAGATTCAAGACACCGAGGATGGGCCGACTCTCCAGATCTTTTCCTCCGAAAAGGAAATGATCGTCGGTGACAACGGCGACCGCCTCGACGATTTCCAATACCTCGTCAACCGCATCCTAAAGCGCCAGATGCCGGATGCGGTGAGGGTGAAGATAGACTGTGAGCATTTCCGCTCCATGCAGGAGGATGAGTTTCACAAAGAAGTGCGTGAACTCATCGAGCTGGTGAAAACCCAGCGTAAGCCTTACCGCATACGCCCGCTCAATGCCTACTACCGCCGCCTAGCTTACAACGTGATTGCTGAGGACAACGGCGTCATTGCCACCTCCCCGGCTGGTGATGACCGCTTGAAGCGCATCAGTATTTCACCTAAATAATTTCGCTCATGAAAAAATTCCTCTTCCATTGTGGCACCCGCGATGCAACCGCCTCCCTCGGCATCCTGTTCCTGCGCATCTGCACTGGCCTGATGATGTTATTCGGCCACGGTATCGGGAAAATCCTGACTTTCGCGAAAAATAAAGAAAGCTTTCCTGTCCCCGATTTCTTCCCGCTGAAATACATGTCCAATCCCGTTAGCTTGAGTGTCACGATCGGTGCGGAAGTTGGTTGTGCTGCGCTGATCATCCTCGGCCTTGCCACTCGTCCCGCCGCTTTCATCCTCGGCTTCACTATGATTGTCGCTGCCTTCAACATCCTCGCTGGGGCCCAGCTATTCATACCTAACGGCATCGGCCCGAAAGAAGGCCCTCTGCTCTACCTCATTCCCGTCGTCGCCATTCTCCTTACTGGAGCCGGTCAGTACTCCTTCGATGCCAACATCCTCAAAGAAGGCCGCCGCAAAAAGTGGTGAGCGAAAATTTCCTCTTCCTTAAGGTTTAAAATTTCGAGTTTAAAGTTTTGGAAACGCACCACCTCGTCCTCCCCGGAGACCTAAACCATTACGGCTCGCTGTTCGGTGGTCGGTTGCTCTCGTGGGTCGATGAGGCTGCATGGATCGCCGCCTCGGCGGAGTTCCCGCACTGCCAGTTTGTCACCATCGCCATGGACAAGGTCGAGTTCCGCCACGGCGTCAGCGATGGCACGATCCTCCGCATCGCCTGTGAAATGACGCGGTTAGGCAAGACCTCCGTGACCTACCAAGTCCACGTCTCCGATGCGAAAAACGCGCCCCATATTCCCGTTTTCCAAACGCACGTCACCTTCGTCTCCGTGAATGACCGCGGCGAGAAACGGGCGATCTGATTTCGGCCGATGCTCCACAAGGATTGGATTTCTGCCCCATTGATCGCCGCCATGGGTCACGCGGCGATGTTACCGGATTTGGTTTGGAGGTCGGCGAGGATGCGGTCGCGTTTGCGGCGGGCAGCTTCGAGGTCGGGGGTTTTTAGGGAATAGGCGGGGCGTATGGATTCTCCTGCGGTGGAGCGGAGCGTGAAACGGATCCACCAGGTTCCGTGGTTGTTCCAGAGATGGTGGTTGGGGTTGTGGTCGGTGCGGCGGGTGGCTAGGTGGTGTTTCGTGGGCATGGGTACGATTTTGGCTTAGTTTTTTACAAAGCCCCCGGTGGCGCTGGCCGATGCGGTGGCGATGCCCATGGTGATCTAGTTTTTAAAAGGTCGGGCGTATTACCATGAAAATACCGCTTGATGTGCGGGAATTTCATAGTAAAAGCAGGGATGATTACCCGAGAGCGGTGGCGGGAGCGGATTTCCCGTGGTTTGGAGCGGCAGGCCGTGGTGGTGCTTTCCGGGCCGAGGCAGGTGGGGAAGACGACCTTGGCGCGGGAGTTTTTGGCGGAGGATTCGCCGAATTATTTCGATCTGGAGGATCCTCCGAGCTTGGCGCGGCTGGATGAACCGAAGACGGCGCTGGAGCCGTTGCGGGGGCTGGTGGTGATCGATGAGGTGCAGCGCCGCCCGGATCTTTTTCCGGTGCTGCGGGTGTTGGCGGACAGGCGGGATGCTCCGGCGCGGTTCCTGATCCTTGGCAGCGCTTCGGGGGATTTGCTGCGGCAGAGTTCGGAAAGCCTGGCGGGGCGGGTGGAGCGGATCGAGATCGGCGGCTTCGATCTCTCGGAAACGGGCGCGGCGGCGGCGGATGTGCTGTGGCGGCGGGGGGCGTTTCCCGACGCGTTCCTGGCGGACACCGAGGCGGACAGTGTGGCGTGGCGGCGGGATTTCATCCAAACGCTGCTGGAGCGGGACATTCCGCAATGGGGCGTTCGAGTGCCGGCGACGGCGTTGTTGCGGTTCTGGACGATGCTCGCGCATTTCCATGGCCAGACGTGGAACGCGGCCGATCCAGCGCGGGCGCTGGGGGTGAATCCGTCCACGGTGCGCCGCTATCTGGATCTGCTGACGGATGCGCTGATGGTGCGGCAGTTGCAGCCCTGGCACGCGAACCTCGCCAAGCGCCAGGTGAAGGCTCCGAAAATCTATCTGCGCGACAGCGG